>CBDESO010000010.1:0-107505 GCA_965242555.1 Dehalococcoidia bacterium | reverse complement strand
TGCCGGAGGATGTGGAGCCGCGGTTCGTGCTGCATACCATCCCTGTGGATTTGCGGGATTTGCCGCCCGGCAGGGCGCTTGCGGGGTTTGACAATCACGATTTCAGCCTTGGGGAAACGGGCGTTGAGGGCGGGTATTCCAACGGCGCGTGTTTTTTTAGGGCGGCGCTGCCGGAGTATGAGATAGATACGCTGCGGACGGGGCAGTATCGGTTGGATACGGGGGCGATGCTGTGGCTATATGAGCTGAGCGGGGATGATTTGTTTGACGGGGTGGTGGTAAGGCGGGCGGATTTCAAGGGGCTGACGAATCCGTATGAGCCGGCGCTGGAGGCGGCGGTATCGGGGGATTTGGGCGAGCCGGCGGCGCGGTCGCGGTTTGATGTGTACGCGCGGGATGGGGCGCTGATATATCACAGGTGGAACTGCGAGGCGGGGGATGTTCGGACGCGGTTTTTTCTGCATACTCAGCGGTCGGAGGGCGGGGATTATGAGCGCAAGGAGTTCGCGTTCAGCGATTACGGGGTGAACATTGGACGGGGATTGCGTTGCGCGGGTAGGGCTGCCGGCGTATGAGGTGGGGCGGGTTAGGACGGGTCAGTATGGGGGCAGCGATGATTGGGTTGTGGAATTCGCGGTGGGGGATAACGGGCGATAACTAGACGCAATGGCAAGCGGGCGATTAGCATTAGGGGCATGCGAATGAACTTTATGGCGGGCATAGGGCGGGCGCTGACGGCGTGGGCGCTGTTGTGCGCGGTTGCGCTGGCGGCGGGGTGTGCGCGGGATGCGGGCGTGGGCGGCGTGAATAGCGCGGCTGAGTGGTCGCCGGAGTTTGTGGTGGCTAAGTGGCATAACGACCATGCGGCGGCTATCAGCGTGAATGTGGACGGGGTGCCGATGTCCATCAGTCCGGTGGAGGAGTTTGCGCTGCGGGCGGGCGTTCCGCTGAACTATGAGATGGTGTCGCAGCGGTATGCTGATGCGCCGGAGTGGGTGGAGCATGACTTGACGGGGCTGATACCGGATGTCGTGCCGGGGGCGCTGATGCGGCGGCATACGGGGGCTGAGGTGGAGTACGCGCTGGAGTTGGCGGCTAAGGGGTTCGGGTTTTTTGGGCATGGGCATTGGCATGTGGATCATGACGCTTTGACATATGAGCAGGCGTATGAGTCGTTTCGGGCGTGCTATGAGATTATGGAGCGTTTGGGGCTGGATCCGGTGGCGTATGCCTATCCGCGCAGCGCGGGGCATGAGTCGGAGACGCAGCGGGCGCTGGCGGACGCGGGGTTTTTGGCGGGGCGGCTGGCGAATACGGCGCCGGGGCGGTCGGCGTTTATTGGGGCGGACGGCGAGGGGGCGCCGGCGAACTGGTTTTATCTGCCGGCGATAACGATGGAGAGCTACGATGTGGCGGAGTGCGAGGCGTGCGTGAATGATACCGAGGAGCTGCTGCCTATCTTGGATGAGGCGTTGGAGCGGCGGGCTTGGATTATTCCGGTGTATCACAATGTCGCCAAGATAGCGGGTTGGGGGCCGTATAGGTGGGAGCATTTTCAGGGGGATATGCGGGCGATTGCGGCGCGGGATTTTTGGGTTGCGCCGATGGGGGATGTTGTGAAGTATGTGAGGGAGCGGGAGCGGGCGCAAGTGGCTGCGCGGGCTGAGCGGCGCAACGGGTTAACGGCAAAGATAGAGGTTACGCTGTCGGACGGGTTGGATAACGAGCGGTTTGACCAGCCGCTGACGGTGGGGTTCGCGCCGCCGCCGGATTGGGCGGGGCTGCCGGTTCGGATAACGCAGGACGGGGGGTATGTCGGGTGGGCGCTGCCGGGGGATGATGGCGCGGATGGCGTGATGCTGGCGTCGCTGCTGCCGAATGAGCGGGCGTATGAGCTGCGGGCGTGGTATCCGCCGCAGAATATCGTGGCGCGGGATAGCCCGAATCCGTTGCTGACGGCGTATGTGCGGGCGCGAGCGGGGTGGTTCGGGGAGCCGGTTGCTCGGTCGGATTTCGATGTGTATGTGGATGACACCCCAGGGGATAGGGTGCTGGTGTATGTGCGGGAGCCGTGCGCGGAGGCGGATGTTGCGGGGGAGTTTTTCCTGCGAATCACGCCTGAGGATGCGGGGGATTTGCCGGCGAGCGCGCGGGGGCGGGGGTATGTGGAGGAGGGGTTTGGGTTTGGGGAGGTGGGGACGCTGGTGGATTTGCGGTGCGTGGCGAGGGTGGGGTTGCCGGGGGACGGGGCGGCGTGGGTGGGGACGGGGGGAGAGGGGGTGGGAGGTGGGGTTTGGGGTGGAATAGAGGAGGTGGGTTGGCGGTGATAGTGGCCGATGGCAAAGGGCGTATAGGGGACGCTACTTTTTGTAAAAAGTAGGCAAAAACTTTTGGGTGAAGGTGGGCAAGGTGAGTTTGGCGGATGGTTACGCGGTCGAAATCGAAGTGCGGGGCGGCTGTTGGGCTACTGGTTGCGTTGGCGATCTAGCTGGGCGCGTAGTTCGGCGATCTGGGCATCGGCGGCGGCGCGTTCTTGCAGCCGGGCGGCGCGCTCTTGCGTGGTCTGTGCCTCGGCTGCCTCGCGCGCGGCTCGCTCTTCTCGCAATGTCTCATTCGCCTCCACCAAAGCCTAGCATCGTGTAGCCAGTGATAGGGTCTTGCGTGGCGAAGTGGCGGCCGTCCCAGCGGATGTTTATCCCCATAACCTCGCTGTACGCCCAGACAACGAAGCCGTCGTAGTCCGTCTGTAGCCCAATGCGGCGGTACTTGCCATCCACATGATACTCGCCCACGAGGGGATCGCCGTAGCGGTCGCCGCCGGATGGGTCTAGTCGCCAGTATTCGGCTATGCCAAGCGATGCGTAGCGCTCGCGCTTGCTTGTGAGGTCGGCGCGAGCGGTGTGTTCTGACGCCACCTCTATGACTACATCGGGGGGCTTGCCTATTTCCCAGATTAGGTAGCCATTTTTGAGTTCTACGTCTTCCGGATTGACGCCGATGGCGACCATGCAATCGGGGGAGAGCTTGGCGTTCTTGTTGGCGGGATCCCAGCAGAGGTATGCCTCGCCGGTTACCAGGACGTCGGGGCGGTTGCTGAAATGCCCCTCTATCATCGGGAGGATGCGGGTGATGGTGGGGATTTGCTGCATAGCGTCCTCAACGGGTTCGGTGTCGGGGAGATAGTTCCAGTATGGGTGATGTTGGTCGATGGGCGCGGCATGTTGCGGAGGCGGGGCTACGCCGTTTTGGATGGCGGGGGCAGTTGTTTTGGCAGTGGTCATGGTTCGCTCCCGTGAGTGGTTGCGGGTGATGCCGTGTTTGGTATATTACCATTAAATAGCGGCGGGTGTTAGGGGCGCGAGGGAGTGGTTAAGGGTGCGCTGGGAATCAAGACGCGGCTGTTCTTCGCTGAAGTTATGCCCCTGTATTCTCACCTTGCAGCGCTAATATGACATGCTTGCTCTAAACCGCTCCGAAACAAGCGAAAGACAGGTGACGCTATGGCGAAACCAAGTGTGTACAGACACGATGGCGCTATGTTCAAATGCGGCTCGAACCGGGGCAAGAAAGACGGTCATTCGCGCGGCAAGCGGCAGTGCAAATGCAACCAATGCGGCAAAAAGCGTCAAGAGGGCGCAAAGCATCGGTTCACCGATGAGCACGAAAGAGCAAGCGGTGAAGATGCGCGCGGAGGGGATGAGCTTGTCGGCAACCGCCCGCGTGATGGGCGCGAGCGTAACCGCGGTAAGCGAGTGGGTCAAAAAAGGGGACGTTGGCGAGAGAGCGTCTGACGAGGTTTCTGGCGTGGCGGACAAGTGGCAAGCGGGATAGCGTCCGCGCGTCTATTATGGCGTTTGATGAGATGTGGACATACTTGGGGATAAGGCGTGGCGAGCGTCGTAAAGACCTGTGGATATGGGCTGCGGTGGTGGAAGAGCGGGATGGCGTCCGCTGGCGGATGTATGAAGTAGGGGGCAGGGGCGAGTCTGCGTTCTTGCGCTTGTTGGATAGGTTGCCGGGAGCTGATAGGTATAAGACGGACGCTTATCCAGTGTTACGAATGGCTGCCTCGGGACGGGCATGTGGTAGGCAAGGGCGGAGCGGTGAACCGGATGAGGGGCTGCGCTCCAAGTTGCGGAGTAATTTGAACAGGCTGGCGAGGATCGCAAAGGGCTACACAAAGAGCGTGGTAATGCTGAAACATCTGCCGGCGATAGCGCTTGAGGAGTGTCTAAATCAGTCCATCAAATCCATTGACACCGCAGGGTGAGAATACCCAAGATTCCCTCCCGCCTTTGCCCCCACCCCTCCATCTGCGCTATACTTACCCCCTATCCCTTACAAGCCCATACAAACCACAACGAGGTCTCCCATATGCGATTCGGCTCATTCATATTCCCGGTCAGCCAAAAGCCCGCCAACGACGCCCGCATAATCCACGAAACGCTGACCGAGATTGAGCTTGCCGACCGCATCGGCATACATACCGCTTGGCTCGCCGAACATCACTTTGACGGCGCGGTGGCATACGCCGACCCGCTTGTTATGGGCGCCGCCATAGCCGCCCGCACTAGCCGCATCAACATCGGCTTTGCAGTGGTGGAACTCGCGCTGCATCACCCAGTTCGCCTTGCCGCGCAGACCGCCCTGGTGGACAACCTAAGCCGCGGCAGGCTCATCGTTGGCACAGGGCGCGGCTCGGCGTTTAACCACTACGAATACATCGGATTTGGCATCACGATGCAGGATGGCGTCAGCCGCCTGGACGAGGCGGAGGCGCTGCTTGTCAAGGCGTGGACGGCCGACGACCTGCATCACAAGGGCGAGCATTGGGAACTCAGCTTTCCCGTGCTGCGCCCGCGCCCCTACCAGCGCCCGCATCCGCCGCTCGTGCGCGCCTGCCTCAGCGAGGCGTCAACCGTGGCAATGGCTAAGATCGGCCGCCCCGTAATGCTCGGCATCCTGCCCGACGCCGACCTTGCAAGCCGCTTTTCGGCATACCGCGCCGCGATGCTGCAAGCCGGATTCGCCGAGCAAGACGCCGAGCGCGCCCTTGACCAATGCTGGGCGTCCCGCAACATCTTCGTCGCCCCGACGCGCTCCGAGGCGCAAGAAATCGCCGCCGCCGGATTCGCCCGCGAGCGCAAGCACTTCACGGACGCGCGCGTCAAATTCAACCCGCCCGAATTCGCCCCCAAAACCGGCAGCGACATCACATCCGACCCCGACAACCTCGCCCAATCATTCATAGCCGGAACGCCTGCCCAAGTCGCCGACCAAATAGCCGCGATGCGCGACGCCGGCGCCCGCAACATAATGTTCAAATTCAACACCGGCGAAATGGACGCCAAGCAAGTCCAGGCGTCAATGACGCTGTTCGCCCAAAAGGTAATGCCCTTGTTTTGCGATTAGCAGTCCGATTGAGCGTTGTGTCATTCCGATTCCTGTGGGGCGTTATGCGTTTATTTAGCGCCGCAAGCGGATCGGCAGAACTAAGGGCTGCGGGATTTTGGGGGATCGCCATCCTCAGGGGCGTCTGGGTTTTTCGCGCGCAGGCGGCTTTGGATTATGGCTTGGCGTTTTTGGAAGTTCGCCTCGGCTGTGATGGCGTCGTAGATTTGTTCGTGGGTTAGGTTTTGTTTGGGGATGCCGGCGGTGGAGTGGTGGTTTTCCAAGGCGGTGTCTAGGTCGACGTTGGGGTGGCGGGCTAGGGCGTTGGCGACGGCGGTTTCGCCGCGGGTTGTGGGGGTGTCGGGGACGTTAGGGGGCGCGTCAGTGTTGGGGCTGACATTCCGGTCGGTGTCTGTGTTGTCGGGTTTGGTGGCGTTCTCATCCACGTTGTTGGCGTTGTCGGCGTTGTCGTTCTTGGCGGCGCTGGCTTTCTTTTCGGCTTTCTTGGCTTTTTTGGCGGCTTTGCGGTCGTTTTCGTCGGCTTGGCGCTGCATTTCTTCGAAGACGGTCAGAACTTCGGCTTTTTGATCAGGGGTGAGTTCTGTGGCGGCGGATTGTTGGCGCTGGGCTAGGAGGCGTTCCGCCTGGCGGCGCTCTTTGGCGTGGAGGTCGCGGAAGAAGGCGTCTATCGACTCGGGGGTTAGATGCTCCCAGGGGATGTCGGCGCCCATGCGGCAGAGTTCGTTGAGCGCCCAGATGCGGTGGGTCTGGGTGAATGGGTCGGTTATTATGTTGCCCCAGCGGTCGGTTTTGTCGTTTTCTAGGATTTCGAACATGTAGCGCGCGTAGCCCATGCCTTTGTCCATTGACAGGCGCATTTCGGTTCCTAGCTTGCTGTTGAGCATTTTTTCTTCCATAGCTGAGGTTTGGGCGCAGGCGTAGGGGTTGCGGCTGCCGATGCTGCGTTTCATCATTTCTTTGAGCGCGGCTACTTGGTGGTGGGGCCGGATTCGGGTGGCTTTTTGGTATTTGAGCTCGTCGGGGTTGGCGCTTTCGAAGACCGGGCGCGGGAATAGGATGTTGTAGTATTCGGTTGCGAGGTCGCGGCAGTCGTCGGTTTTTTCGCGTATGTACGCGCCGATGGGTTTGTTGATGATTTGTTTTAGGGTTACTTTGGGCGCTTTGGGTTTGGGCATATCTTCTTCGCGGACGACGCGGGCGGCGGATCCCGGAGTGTCTTGGGGGAGTTTGCCGCTCATAACGGCTAGGTCGCGGGCGGCTTGTTGGCGGTGGTGGTGCTTGGCGTCGGGGTATTCGCCTTGGGCGGTGTCGTATAGGAATTGGGCTATGTCGGCGCCGTCGTTGGTTAGTTGGTTGACGAATGTGGCTAGGTTGTGGCGCACGCGGGCTTGTTCGGATGCGATTCGCTCTTCCGTTAGGGGTTCGCGGGTTGCGGTTGCGGTTGTCATGTTTGCCTCCAAGCCTCCCCGCCGGGGGACCCTACTTTTTTCTAAAAAAGTAGCAAAAAACTTTTGGGTGGGTTGCTGATAATTTGTTCTGATATAAGAATAGCGGGGATGGTAGGGCGGTGTCAAGGGTTGTTTTCAAAATGCGGGGGCGTCTAGAAGGAAACGCTACCGCCTGCCCCGACGGGTTGTCGCCGGGGGCAGGCAGGGCGTCGGCGCGGCGCGTGGGTTAGGGGCCGCCGTAGATGTAGTCGTCGCAGGCGGCTACGATGTCGCTGTCCATAGAGGACAGAATCTCGTCCATAACCCGCCGCTCAAGAACCGTCATAGTCGTCGGATCAAGTTGCAAGACCAGGCGCGCCACTTCCACATGTCCCGCGCCGTAGTTGAGGCTGCGGTAGAGCAAGGCGTAGTAGCACTCTCGCTGCTCTTCGGTGGCGGCTTGTATATCGCCGCCTGCGCGCGGGAATGAAGTTTGTAGTTCATCAGACTCGCGCGCGGCCTCATTCACTTCGCGCATAGCCGCCGCCAGTTCGCGCAGCGCCTCAGCCTGCGCCTTTGCGCCGCTGACGATGGCGTCGTTTGTCCTGGTGAATTCGTCCGCGTCAAGGGACTCGCTGTCAAATAGGTCGGCGTTCAGTTCGGTGATGCGCTTTGCGCTGGATTCCAAGTCCCGCATCAAGTCGACGTATTCGCGCAGCGCCTCGGAGCCGGCCTCTATGCGAGCGGTGTTCTGCGCCCATTCTTCAGGGCTGACGTCCACGACATCGCCGCAGCCGAGTATTAGCGCCAAGAGCGCCGCTATTGCCATTATCGCTTTTTTCATATTCAAGTCTTCCTAGTTTGGTTCGTCTTTTGGGCAGGCAAGCCCAGCGTGTTCTCAAGCATAGGTTTTGGCGTTTGTTTGGGGCAAGGCGGCATTGTATCTCGCTTTCGTGTTAATATGATGATTGTGCGTTGGATAGGGCCGGCGGATCGCTGGCGTAAGCGTCATAATTATTGCGCGTGGGCGATTGTACGCATTGCGAATAAGCGGATTACAAAGAGCGAAAGACGAGAGGGGTTTCAATATGCTGGAACGGTTTAAGGTGCCTAAGGGGGATGAGGTTAGGGTTCCGATAGAGTCGCTGTCGGAGGTTATTCAGGCCATCTTTGAGAAGATGGGGGTGTCGGAGGCGGATGCGGTCGAGGCGGCGGCGGTGCTGTCTATGACGGATTTGCGCGGGGTGGAGACGCATGGCGTTTCCAATATGCTGCGGGCGTATGTTACGCAGTACACTAGCGGGCAGGTGAATCCTACGCCGGATTGGCGCATCGAGCGCGAGACTCCCGCCACGGCGGTGATTAACGCGGATAAGGGGCTGGGGGTCGTTCTGGGCAAGCGGGCGATGAATATTGCGATTGAGAAGGCGCGCAATGTGGGGATCGGCGTGGTTACGATGAATAACGGCGCGCATCTGGGCGCGGTTGGGCATTTCTCGATGCTGGCGGCGCAGCAGGATATGGTGGGGATGTGCGCGACGTCAGCGGGCAGAGGCGTTGTGCCGACGTTTGGGGCGGAAGGGCGGTTCGGGACGAATCCGATTTCCATTGCGGCGCCGGCGAATAGGGAAGCGCCGCTGCTGTTTGACGCGGCGACGTCGCAGATAGCGGGGAATAAGTTCTCGCTGGCAAGGCGCGTGGGGTCGGATCTGCTGCCGGGCTGGGTTACGGACGAGCAGGGCAGCCCGATTATGGAGGAGATGCCGGTTCCTGAGGGCGAGAATGTGAGCTACGGCAATCTGCTGCCGATGGGGGGGACACGGGAAAATGGGTCGCATAAGGGGTACGGGTTCCTGATGATCGTGGATATACTCTGCGCGTTTATGTCGGGGTCCGTGCCGGCGGTTCTGGATGACGAGTATTTCCAGACGGGGTACAAGCACTACTTCGCGGCGTATGACATCGCGTCGTTCACGGATGTGGACAATTTCAAGAGCAATATGGACGAGATGCTGCGGACGCTGCGCGAGACGCCGCCGGAGCCGGGCAGCGAGCGGGTGCTGTATCCGGGGCTGTCGGAGTATGAGGAGGAGCAAGATCGGCGCGCCAACGGGACGCCGCTGCATACGGAGGTGGTGGGCTGGTTCGGGGAGATCTGCGAGGAGCTGGATATACCGCGATTGCGGACGTATTAGGGGATAGCGAGGGAGCGCTCGCCGCGTTCACGGGCTTGGACGCGGCGGGCGATATTTCGCTGAGCGAATGCCGGAGGGCGATTATGGGCAAGTTGGACGGCAAGGTGGCGCTGATTAGCGGGGGCGCGCGGGGGCAGGGCGCGGCTGAGGCGCGGCTGTTCGCGCGGGAAGGGGCTAAGGTGGTGCTGGGGGATATTCTGGATGACCAGGGGCGGCAGGTGGAGGCTGAGATAAACGAGCTGGGCGGCGATGCGCTGTATGTTCACCTGGATGTTACTAGCGAGGCGGACTGGCAGGCGGCGGTTCAGGCGGCGGTGGCGGAGTACGGCAGGATGGATGTGCTGGTGAACAACGCGGCGATTATCATAGACAGGGTTCCCATAGAAGAGCGCTCGGCGGCTGAGTGGGATAGGGTGTTTGAGGTGAACGCGAAGGGGGTGTTTCTGGGGACGAAGCATGCGATACCTGAGATGCGAAGGGCGGGCGGCGGGTCTATCGTGAACATATCGTCGGTGGCGGGGATAGGGCAGAGTTTGCATCAGGAGCCGGCGTATGCGGCGAGCAAGGGGGCGGTTCGGATATTCAGCAAGGTGACGGCGTCGCAGCACGCGGCGGACGGGATAAGGTGCAATTCGGTGCATCCGGGGCCGATAGACACGGATATGCTGGCGTCGGCGATGGGTGATAGGGCGCGGCTGGAGTCGCGGCTGGCGCGGGTGCCGATGAATAGGATGGGGACGGTGGATGAGATAGCGAAGGGGGTGCTGTATTTGGCGTCGGATGATTCGTCGTATGTGACGGGGTCGGAGTTGGTGATAGATGGGGGGGCGATTGCTATGTAGCCTAGCGGCGCAATCGGTAGTGGGGGCGATTGCTACTCTACGCAACAAAACCGATGTGGCAAGAGTAAGCGGCGCAAGTGACGCGGGGGCGGTTGGTCGCAAGGGGCGGCGCAACATATCAGCATCTCAAAATACCCATAAAGGCAACTTAGAAGGCGGATCCAATGAACAGGAATTTGCGGGTTGGGCTGCCGGCGGTGGCGCTGGTTTTGGCGGTGGTTGCGGGGGCGCTGTATATGCTGAGCGCGGCGGCTGAGCGAGCGGCGGGGGAGGCGCATGAGCTGCGGTATCGGGCGTATCTGCTGGCGGATGAGCTGCGGCAGTCGTCGGATGATCTGACACGGATGGCGCGGACGTATGCGGTAACGGGGGATGCGCGGTTCGCGGAGTATTTTCAGCGGATATTGGATATTCGCAGCGGCGCGGCGGCGCGGCCGTTGGATTACAACGGGATATATTGGGATCTGGTGACCGATACGGGGCAAGCTCCGCGCGGGGATGGGGATGCGATTGCGTTGCGGGCGCTGATGCGGGAGGCGGGGTTCACTCAGGAAGAGTTGGATTTTTTGGCGAGGTCGGAGGACGAGTCCAATTTTCTCGCTGAGATTGAGATTAGCGCGATAGACGCTATGATGGAGCTGAGCCAGCGCGAGGAGTCGGGCGGCGGGTTCGGCATATTGCGGCTGCTGGAGCGGATTGTGGGGGATGGGGATATGGTGGAGATTCACAGGGATCAGCAGGCGGCGATAGCGGCGCTGCACGGGGCGGATTATCATCGTGAGAAGGCGCTGATTATGGCGCCGCTGAACGATTTGTTCGCGGGGCTGGATGAGCGGACGGCGGCGGCGATAGAGGGGCATCGGGGAAGGGCGGGGGCGCTGCGGTGGGCGGCGACGGTGGCGCTGGCGGGGGCGGCGGCGCTGATGGGGGCGATGGTTGTGGTGGCGGTGCGCGGTAGGAATGGGAGTTAGCGAAAAACGGGGGGACGCTACTTTTTAGAAAAAAGTAGGCAAAAACTTTTGAGTGGGGATGGTAGCCGGATATGTAAGTATGCAGGGCGGGCGCTTGACAGGGGCATCGGGATGGGTAAAATCGGGGCGGCAATCAATACAGGATAACTAGGGAGGTCAGGAATGAATGGGGCAGAGCTGAAGGCTAAGGTTCAGGGCGGGGGGATTGTGTATGGGACGATGATTAGCGTGGGGCGCAATCCGCGGTGGACTAGCGCTTTCGCTAATTTCGGGATTGACTATGTGATCATAGACACCGAGCATTCGCCGCGGGGCAGGATGGATGTGGCGGATTTTATCGCGGCGTTCACATTCAGCGGGGTTGCGCCGATTGTGCGGGTGCCGATACCGGATTCGCATTATGTTACGATGGCGCTGGACGCGGGGGCGCAGGGGGTGCTTGCGCCGTATTGCGAGACGGTGGAGGAGGCGAAGGATGTGGTGGGGGCGGCGAAGTGGCGGCCGCTGAAGGGGGCGCTGGTGCGGCGGGCGGTGGATGCGGGCGAGTTTCCGAGCGCGGCGAGCAAGGCGTATCTGGAGGCGCGCAATCGCAATAATGTGTGCATCATCGGGATCGAGAGCGTTCCGGCGATCGAGAACCTGGACAACATACTGAAGGTGCAGGGCATTGACGCGATATTCGTGGGGCCGAATGATCTGAGCATCACGCTGGGGGTGCCGGATCAGTACGACCACCCGGCGTATGAGGCGGCGCTGCGGGAGATTATCGGGAAGTGCCGGGCGGCGGGGGTGCCTACGCTGATACATCATCAGACGGTTGAGCTGACAATCAAGTGGCTGCGCGAGGGGGCGCGGTTTGTGCTGTATAGCAGCGACGCGCGGAGTCTGCATAACGCATATAGGGGCGAGTTCGGGGCTATCAAGGCGGCGGGGGCTGAGCTGGGCGGGGAGGCAGCGGGGGATGTGGGGGAGTCGGAGGAGGTGATATAGGCGTCACGTCAGGGCGGGCGTGGGCGCTGCAAGGGCGCATGTGGTTGGGGGTTGCCGAATAAGGGCGCGGCAAGCGTTTCCACTCAGGTGGTTGAATATATCTGCCGCTGCAGGCCGGTTGGACGACCTTGCCGCAACCGCCCGCTTTATCAGTGGCGAACAACTTGCCGAACTTCTCAAAGCCGGCCGAAAAGAAACGCTATCTTTGTGTTGTCGTGTGTTGTCGCGGGCGTGTTATCGCGGGGCAATCGCTTGCGAGGGCGAACACGCTACTTAGTTTCTGCGCTAATATACGGGCAACGATAGGCCGGTCGGAGCGATCAATGAATCAACCTATGCCATCCAACGCAATCCAAGAGCAACTATCGCTTGCTTATGTGCGGTCGGTGGTTTTCGACGCCGGATGCAATATGTCATTCCCTGTGGTTGACCGCGGCATAGATGGCACAATTGAGGCGCCGCGCGGGGGAATGAACAAAGTGGACTTTCAGATTAAGTCCACTACGCGGCAGTTGGAATTGAGCGGCGGGAATATCCAGTATGATCTGCGGGTCGAGAACTACAATCAGCTAATCGTATCGGACGACGCCCCGCGCATCCTGATATTATATCTTATGCCAAACGAGCGGGAAGAGTGGGTTAGCCAAAGCGATAGTGAATTGTGCCTGAGGCAATGCGCTTACTGGACGTCGCTAATGGGAAGGTTGCCATCGCGCAACAGATATACCCAAAGGGTTGATGTGCCGTTGGCGAACATGTTTAGCGCAGACGGGCTGTCGGATATGTTCAGCCAACTGCTTTAATCATATGAGGCAAGTGATGGATGTTCAGATAACGGACGCCGCCGCATTGAGCCGAGTGCCGCCTACGGCGTTGCGCGCCTATCTCCAAAGCCGCGACTGGGTTCAGGCGGACACTTGGCGCGGCCGCATACAGGTGTGGTCAAAGGAGCATAACGGGCAGCCCTCGGAGGTTCTAGCGCCGCTGAGGGAGTTGTCCGGCAGCTACGCTACGCGGATGTATGAGGCGGTCGCGCTATTGGCTGAGCTGGAAGAGCGCTCTCAACTGGATGTGTATCGCGATCTGTTGGGCGCGCGGGCGGATGTGGTTACGATACGGCCGCTGAACGGCGCATCGGCGCGAATGTGGTCTCTTGCCGACAGCACCGATCTGCTAGACCATTCGCAAGATCTGATGACAGCGGCGGCGCGCGCTGTTGAGCGCCCCAATCAACTCGTGCATCGCGGCAGGATTAGCGCGAGCGTCGCCGAATACGCGCGCGGCGTTCAGGCGCTGCCGGGATATGAGGACGGGCAGGGCTTGACGCTGCATTCCCTCGTGCCTGCGGGTTACGGCGAACAGGGATATATGGATGACGCGGTCAAGCCGCCGTTTCCTCGCCAAGTCACACTTGCGCTGAACAAGGGGCTGGCGAGCGCTCGATATGTGGCGGACGCGCTAATAGGCGGCTCCGATGCGGCGGCGGCGTTTGAGAAAGCCGATGCGCGGGGCGTCAGCGCGAATTCCTGCGAAGCTATCGCCGCGCTTGCAGTGCGCGGCGGCGTCCAAATTGAACAGCGGTGGGCCGCCGCGCGTCCGTCAAGCGCGCCCGACGGCGTTTTCGCCTTTACGAAAAGCTCAGGCGATGCGCTCGCCGAAGGCGCGGATTGGCTGCGCCGGAGCATCCCTTTCGTGGACGCGCACATCACCGGCGAGGTTGTGCGGCTGTCCAGAGATCCCAAAGCGGACTTCACGGGGGAATGCGCGATAGTGTATGAACTTGACGGCCGACCTGTGACGCTGCAGGTTCACCTTAGCCCGAACCACCGCGAAGAAGTCTTTCGCGCGTTTGACGAAAGCCTAGAAGTAAGCGTGTACGGGGACATCCACCGCGTAGGCAACAAGCACATCTTGAAAAACCCGCGCGACTTTTCGGTAAGATAAAAGGGCGCGTAGTCAGGTTGCGCGTTGCGTTTTTGGCGGCGTTTCTTTTCGGATGGTTTTGAGAGTTTGGCAGGTTGTACTCCAGCTGATAAGGCGGGCGACGGCGACAACGCCATCCAATCGGTTGCAGCGGTAGATATACGACCGGATGAATGGAAACGATAATCAGGGCGGGAGTGGGCGTTGAGATAATGGCGGATAGTTGTTATAATTAGGGGGCGCGTTGAGGGCGGGAGTAGCTCAGGGGTAGAGCATCTGCTTCCCAAGCAGAATGTCGTGGGTTCGAATCCCATCTCCCGCTCCACTTTTAGGGGCGGCGGTTGTGATGGCCGCTCTGTTTTTCTTCCTACTGCATAAACATCAGGGTGATGGCATACGCTTTAGCTTTGGGGAGGCGCTGTCGTGAGACTTGAGGGCAAGGTTGCGCTGATTAGCGGAGGGGCGAGGGGGATGGGAGCGGTGGAGGCGCGGCTGTTCGCGCGGGAAGGGGCGAGGGTGTGCATTGGGGATATTAGGGAGGATGAGGGGCGGGCGCTAGTGGCTGAGATTGCGGCGGCGGGCGGCGAGGCGATGTTCGCAAGGCTGGATGTGACTAGCGAGCGGGAGTGGGCTGAGGCGGTGGACGCCACGGTTAGCGCGTATGGCGGGCTTGATGTTCTGGTGAATAACGCGGGGATATTTCATCGGGCGAATGTGGAGGAGACGAGCGCGGCGGATTGGGATGCGATGCTGGGGATAAACGGCAAGGGCGTGTTTCTGGGGACTAGGGCGGCAGTGCCGGCGATGCGGGCGAGCGGCGGCGGGTCTATTGTGAATATCTCGTCTATCGCGGGGATTATCGGGAGCGCGGGGTCAACGGCGTATAACGCATCCAAGGGGGCGGTGCGGCTGCTGACTAAGTCTAGCGCGGTTCAGCATGCGGCGGATGGCATACGGGTGAATTCGGTGCATCCGGGGCCGATAGAGACGGATATGCTGGATTTGGTGTTTCCCGAAGAGGGGATGCGCGAGGCGCGGGCGGCTGGGATACCGCTGGGGCGTATGGGGCGGGCGGATGATGTTGCGAAGGGGGTTTTGTTTTTGGCGTCGGACGAGGCGTCGTATATGACGGGGAGCGAGCTGGTGATTGATGGGGGGCATACGGCGACGTAGGGGTAGCGGTATTGGGTGTGCAATCAGGGATTGGCGCGTCTTAATCGCCGGGGATAGCGGTTGCGTGGGCGTTTCTCGGATGGTTGTCGGGTTTTAGGGGGAACGCCGGGTGTTGCTTTTTTGGAAAAAAGTAACTAAAAACTTTTGGGTGGGTGGGTTCATTCAAGGTAGGTTTTCCCGAAGTTGGCGTTAGGGGACGAATGGCGTGATTACTGCTGTGGCCGTTGGCAAAGATAGTCTTGATGCGTTGCGGGATGCGGTGAAGATGGCGCAGGGGGATGATCCTTTCGCGCAGGTTATTGTGGTGGCGGATCATTCGGACGCGGCGCGGTCTGTGCGGCATTGGTTGGGGTTGGCGGGGTCTATCAATGTGAGCGTGATGGGCAGGCAGCGGCTGGCGGGGATAGTGGCGGCGCCGCTGTTGGGGGAGCCGGTTGAGGGCAAGCAGCGGCGGATGCTGACGCCGCTGTTGGAGTCGCAGGCGGCGCGGCGGGTGATAGACGATTTGCAAGCCGAAGACGGCGCGGACGGCGTTATCGCATCATTTAGCGCGGCGGGCAAGCGGCAGTTGCAGCGGAGTTTGGTGGAGGCGTTTCGGCGGATGCGCGAAGGGCGGGGGCAGGTTGAAGGCGATGCTGACGCCGATGTGGAGCGGTTGTATGAGCGCTTTCGGGATATGCTGCGGGAGCGGGCGGATTACGATTATTATATGGCGGCGCAGTTGCCGGATATTGCGGCTGACGCGCTGGAGGCGCATTGGGGGGCGGGCGGCGAGCCGGCGGTGGTGTATTATCTGCCGCGCCGGATGTCGGAGGGGGATAAGCGGTTGGCGCTGGCGCTGTTGGGGCGGGGGAAGTGCCGCGTGATTGGCGGGATGGTGGGGGATGATGACGCTGACAAGCCTGTGTGTGAACTGCTGAGTGGGTTGGGGTGGGATGGCAAGGGTGATGGCGACGTGGGCGCGGATCCGGTGGGGCGGCTGGCTGACGCGGGCAATCTATCCGTGATAGTGGCGCCGGATCCGGGGGAGGAGGCGCGGGCGGTTATTAGGTGCATTGCCGCCGATAGCGAGCGGGATGGGCTGCCGTTTCATCGGGTTGCGATTGTGCATCCGCAGGCGGAGCCGTATGCGAGTTTGCTGCGGCAGGAACTTAAATTTGCGGATATGCCATTCGCCGGCGTGGAGCGGCGGACGTTGGGGGATACGCTGCCGGGGCGTCTGACGCTGGGGATTGCGCGGCTGGCGGCGGATTTGGGGGCGGAGGGCGAGATAGAGCGCGAAACGCTGGCGGAGTGGCTGACGAATACGCCGGTGGCTAATCCGGATGGGGCGGGCGGGCGCGCGCCGGTTGCGGCTACGGGGTGGGTTGAGATTGCGCGAAACGCGCGGGCGAATGGCGGCGCGGCGCAGTGGGGCGGGCGATTGCGGGCGCATATCGAGAGCTTGGAGTTGCGGTTGCGAGAGCTGAATGATGGGGCTGAAACGCAAGCGCGGGAGCGGCCGCTGGCTGAGAATTTGCTGATGTTCGTTGAGGGATTGGGTGAGCGGTTGCGCGGGCTTGCGGATGCGAGGGATTGGAAGTCGGCGTCAAGGCTGCTGAGAGAGGCTAAGGGCGCGTATCAGGCGCGGGGGGGCGATGGCGGCAGGGGCGGGGATGATGATCGGATGATAGACGAGTTCATCCAAGAGCTGGCGCTGCTTGATGATTGGGATGCCGATTATGACGCGGCGGCGCTGTTGGCGGTTGTGTATGAAGGGCTGCAGCGGCGGGCGTCGGAGCGGGGAAGTCCGGTTGGGGCGGGGGTGTATGTGGGGCCGCCGGCGGGCGTCGCGGGGGCTGAGTATGACGCGGTGTATGTGGTGGGTATGGCGGAGCGGCTGTTCCCGACGAGGCCGCGGACGAGTTCTTGGCTGGATGTTAGCGCGGAGGATCGGCAGGCGGAGGTTGGGCTGCAGCGGTATGACTTTTTGGCGGCGCTGGCGGGGGCGAGTCGGGCGGCGCTGTGCTGTCCGGCGACGGTGTCGGGGCATCGGGCGGCGTATCCGTCGCGGTGGCTGATAGAGGCGGCGAATGTGGTTCATAAGGCGCATCGCGGCGAGGGCAGGCTGTCGTATGAGAATTTGACGGCTGACGCGGAGGGCAAGGCGTGGTTGGCGGTGGCGCGGTCGCGGGAAGAGGGGTTGCGGGATGCGGGTGCGAAAGATAAGGCGGCGGCGGATGACGCTGATTATCGGCTGACGCGGTTGGTGGATCATCCCAAAGCGCGCTTGGCGTCTCATGACGCGATAGCGGGGGATCGGCGGATGGTTAGGGCGCTGGAGGCGCGGGATGCCAAGTTTAGCAGGGCGCTGACTGAGTGGGATGGGGTGGTTGGCGGCGATTTTGCGCGGTTGCGGGGGATTGGCAGTGAAGGGCGTATGCTGTCGCCGAGTCAGCTTGAGACTTGGGCGGCTTGCCCGTATCGGTATTTCTTGGGGCGCGTTTTGCGAATACAAGGGGCTGCCGCTGAGGAGGAGGATGAGATTTCGCCGCTGGAGCGCGGGTCGCTGGTGCATAAGGTATTGGAGCGGTTCGTGGCAGAGGGCGGCGATAGCGGGGAGCGGCTGATGGCGCTGGCGGGGGAGGAGTTTGCGGATGCCGAGCGGCGCGGGGTTACGGGGTATTGGCTGCTGTGGGAGATTGAGAAAGAGCGGATTAGGGAGCGGCTGGAGAATTTCTATGAACTGGAGTATGCGCCGGGAACGGGGTGGCTAAGTGGTCGGTCGGAGTCAAGCGCGGAAGTTGCGTTTGAGGAGTTGGTGTCTGTGCCGGAGTTGGGGAATTTGTGGGTGCGCGGCAAGATTGACAGGGTGGATGTGATGGCTGACAGCGGCGCGCGGGTGCGGGATTTCAAGACGGGAAGGCCGGATAGTTATCGCGGGAATAGTCAGAATACGCTGACGGTTGGCAATGGGCGGGCGCTGCAGATGCCGGTGTACTGGGCGGCGGCTAGGCGGATGTATCCGGACGCGGATGATGTGGTGGCGACTTATTGCTTTCCGCTGGCGGATAGATATACGCACGATGTACAGGCGTACAGCGGGACCGATGAACAGCGGGACGCGTTTCACAGGACGCTGCGGCGGATTGTGGGATCGGCGCGGGCGGGCGCGTTTCCGGCTGCGCCCGAAAGCGAAAGCGACGCTTGGGGCGGGACGAACTGCGGCTACTGCGATTTCAAGCGGCTTTGCCCGGCGCGGCGGCGGCAGATATGGGAGCGCAAGGCGGGGGATAGGCGCGCGCGGGCGTTCAACGAGCTGGGCGGCAAGGCGGCGATAGAGGTCGAGGGTAGTGATGACGACGCATAACGATGATGGCAGGACGCTGGAGCGCATCACGGGGGAGTTGGATGCGAACTTCATCGTGGAGGCGGGCGCGGGAACGGGCAAGACATACGCGCTGGTGAGCCGCGTGGTGGCGCTGGTGAAGGCGGGCAATCCGATGGGCGGGATTGTGGCGATTACATTCACCGAGGCGGCGGCGGCTGAGCTTTCGGAGCGGATTCGGTCGCGGATGGAGCAGCTGCTTGATGACGAGCATTCCGCTAACGATGGCGATGCGCTGTATCCGCTGACTGCCGACGAAAGGGCGAATGTAGAGCGGGCGTTGGGCGAGATTGACCAGGCGGCTATTCAGACGATACATAGTTTCGCGGCGCAGTTGCTGCAAGAGCGGCCGATGGAGGCGGGGCTGCCGCCGGGCTGGTCGCCTATGGACGAGATCGAGGGGGCTGAGCGTTTCGCGGATAGGTGGGATAGGTGGCGGGAGCGGGCGCTGGGGGCTGATGCGCCGCCCCCATTGCAGGATGCGCTGCGGGCGCTGCTGCGGCTGCGTCAGGGCGCGGGCAAGTGGCGGGAAGTGGCGGCGGCGTTTGGGGGGGATGATAGGCTGCGTGATGCGGGCGTTTTGGGCAAGGCCGACTTGGCGGCGCTGGCGGATGGCGCGCTGGGCGAACTGACGGCGTTGGCCGATTTGTGCGTTGACACTTCGGACAAGTTGTATGGGCAGCTTGAGGGGGCTATCCAAACGCTAGAGGCGGCGCTTGAGGCGGCGGGTTCGGTTTCGGGGGTTGCGGTGGCGCTGGCGGAGGGGGAGGCTGATGGCAGGAAGGTTGATTTCTCAGGCGGGGTGGGAACTCAGAGAAACTGGTCGGTCGCGCCGAAAGAGGTTCGGGATAAGTTCCGCGCGGCGGGGCAGGCGTTTCAGAACGGGGTTAGGATGGCGGCGCTGTCGGAGTTGTTGCGCGATCTGCAGCGCGAATTCGCGGTGGAGTATGAGGCTGAGCGCAAGTCGGACGGGGTAGCGGGATTTCAAGATATGCTGGCGTGGGCGAGGGATTTGGTGCGGGATAATGAGGGCGCGCGCGGGCATTTTCAGGGGAAGTATTCGCATATACTCATAGACGAGTTTCAGGATACCGATCCTCTGCAGGCCGAAATCGCGTTTTATCTCGCGGCGGCGGCGGATGCGCCGATAGGGAAGGCGGCGTGGGATGAGTTGCCGCTGGTGGCGGGCAAGTTGTTTATTGTGGGGGATCCCAAGCAGTCAATATACCGCTTTCGGCGGGCGGATATTGGGGTTACGGAGCGGGTTGTCAAAAGCGGGCGGCTTGAACGGCTGGTGATTGTGAACAATCGCCGGTCGCAGGCGGCGGTGGTGGATTGGGTGAACGCGCTGTTCGGGAAGATTATGGCGCAGGATGATGGGGAGCAGTCGGCGCAAGCGAAGTATATCCCGCTAGTGGCGCACAAGGGCGATCATCAAGTTGGCAAGGGCGCGGTGAGGGTGTTCGGGGGAGCGTCTCAGGATAAGGCGGATGATGTACGCATGCAGCAGGCGCGGGATGTGGCGGCTATTATAGGGGGAGTGGGCAATCTGAGTGTATATGACAAGGGGAAGAAATGCGAGCGCAAGGCGGAGCGGCGGGATGTGTGCGTTCTTGTGCGGTCGCGGACGGGGTTGGGGATATTGGAGCGCGGGCTGGAGGATGCGGGCATACCGTATCGGCTGGAGGGCGGGTCGCTGCTGTTTGATACGCAGGAGGTTCGGGATATGTTGAACTGCCTGCGGGCGATAGACGATCCGACTGACGAGGTTTCGGTTGTGGCGGCGCTGCGGTCGCCGGCGTTTGCGTGTTCGGATGTGGATTTGATGCGCTGGCGGGAAGGCGGCGGCTGGTGGGATTATCTGGCGCGCGGGTTGGATGGCAAGGCGCAAGCGGCGGGTTCGCCGGTGGGGGACGGGCTGGTGGCGCTGCGGGGGTATCATCAGGATAGACTGGGCAAGAGTACGGCGCAGCTGATAGCGGAGTTCACGCGGGATAGGCGTTTTGATGAGCTGGATTTGGCGGAGGCTAGGCCCAGGGAGGCTTGGCGGCGGCGGCGGTTTTTGCTGGAGGAGGCGCGGGCGCGGGATGCGGCGGGGACGAATACGCTGAACCAGTTCATCCGCTGGGCGGCGCGGCAGCAGGAAGAGGGGGCGCAGATTCAGCAGCCGGATATGCCGGACGGCGACGAGGATGCCGTCCGAATTATGACGATGCACGGCTCGAAGGGGCTGGAGTTTCCGATTGTGATATTGCTGGGGCTTGACAGCGCTGGCGGCGGCGCGCGCGGCGGGGCGGCGGTTCAGTTTGATAAGGATACGAATAGCGTGGAGGTTGCGTTCTCGAAGGATTTCAGGACGCCGAGGTATGACGCGCTGGCTGAGGGGGAAAAGCGGCACTCGGAGGCGGAGGCTGTTCGGCTTGCGTATGTGGCGGCAACGCGGGCGCGGGATTATCTGTATGTCAGCTTGCATCACAAGGCGGGATCTGACGGCGCTCCCAAAGACGATGTGATAGCGGGGAAGATTCAAGAAATGTCGGATGATTTGCCGCACACTTGGTTGGATCTGAGCGAGGCGCTGCCTGTGCGCGATGCGGCGGCGGCGTCATCTGATGGCGCGACGCTGGTTGATGATTATGACATAGACGCTTGGCGGGAAAGGCGGGCGGCGGCGATTGGCAAGAGCGCGGCGGCGCTGGCGGTTACGGCAACGCGGGTGGCGCGCAATGCCAAGGATCGGCCGGACGATTGGGGGGATATTGAGGACAAGGAATCTGAGCCGGACGATGAGCGGCCTTGGCTGGCCGGGCGCGGCGGGACGGCTGTGGGCAGCGCGGTTCACGCGACGCTGCAGTCGGCGCTGGAGCTGCTTGCGCCGCGTCTGCCGCTTGGGGCCGGGGATGACTTGGATGGGCTGGTTGCGGGCTATGAGGCTGAGATTAGGCGACTGGCGGATCGGCAGGCGGCGTATTATGGCGTGTCTAACAAGGCGGAGGTTAGGCGGCTGGCGGGGGATGCGCTGGCGCATAATGCGGTTGGCGAGGCGCTGCGGGCTGAGCGGCGGTGGAGCGAAATATCGGTGGCGGCGCCGCTTGATGTGGACGGGCGGCAGGTGGCGCTGGAGGGCATCATAGACTTGCTGTATGAGACGGATGACGGGGAGCTGGTGATCCTGGATTACAAGACGGATGATGTTCGGAGCGCGCGGGATCTGGAGCGCAAGCGGGCGCGGTATCGGTATCAGGGGGCTTGCTACGCCTATGCGGTGGAGCGGGCGGCGGGCAAGCGTGTGAGGGCGGTGCAGTTTTTGTTCATACGGCGCGCGCGGGCGGGGGATGGGCTGCAGGAGGTGGATTTTCGGGCGTTACTGGACGAATTGCCGGGGTTGGTTGGCGGCGCGGGCGGGGGATAGGGAAGGCGCGCGCGTTATTCGGATGGGGCGAATTCAACGCGCCATAGGGCGGCCTCGCCGGGGACGAATTGGCCGGTGCGGATGGTGGCTATGGGGTAGGGGGGAAGGTTGGCTATGATGACGCATTTGGCGTCAAGGTTGACGCCGTAGCCGAGCTGCCGCGCGAGGGCGCGCGCCGCGCCTAGCAGGGCTATGGCGGCGATTAGCGGCGTGAGATTGCCGGGCCGGGGCGGGCGGCGTAGCGGTAGCGTCATTTGGGCGAATTATAGCATATAGGGGGATGGCGCTTTTTGTGAGAAATCGGCCGAAAAGTTTTTGGGTTTCGGTTTAGGATAGGGTATAAATTTTGTTCAATGCGCGGCTGGGTGTGGTAGAATAGACGCGGCAAAGTTTTTAACAATAATAGGGAATGGAGCTACACGGGGAGAGAATGAAGACACGAAAGTTTTTGACAGGAATGATGGCGGCGCTGCTGGTAGCGGCGATGGGCGCGGCGGCGCTGGCGGGTACGGCATACGCGCAGAATCCCACGCCTACGCCCACGCCGGGGATTTTGCTGTCTGTGCCGCCGATACCGATGATACTGGGCGGCGAGGCGGTGGGCGCGCCGGACGGGTTCAATCTGGTGGCGCGCATCGGCGCGTATGAGACGCAGCCGGCTACGGTTGCCGACGGCAGGTATCTGCTGACGGTGTCGCCGCCGTCTTCGGCGTATCTGAACGAAGAGGTGCGGATATTCTTGGAGGGCGTGGAGGCGAATGAGCGAGTGCGGCATAATCCGGGGACGAACAATTTGCGGTTTGACCTGACATTCCCGCAGATACCGGAGGCTACGCTGACGCCCACGCCGGTGCCCGTGCTGCCATCCACGTACTCCGGCAACATCGTGGTGGCGGGCTTTCAGGTTACGCCGGATATGACGCTGGTTGCGCGGGTTGGGGAGTATCAGACGGCGCGCGCGGCGATACTGGATGGGGGGGATTTCATCAATCTGGTGGTGATTCCGACCGATGAGACGCTGATAGGGCTGCCGGTGGAGTTTTTCTTGAACGGCGTTCCGTCCACGCCGCCGGCGCATGGGATCTTTGAGCCGGATACGCAGAAGAATGTGTCGCTGGTGTTTGAGCGCGTGCCGCCTACCGCGACGCCTGTGCCGCCTACCGCCACGCCCGTGCCGCCTACCGCGACGCCCGTGCCGCCTACCGCGACGCCCGTGCCGCCGACTGCGACGCCCGTGCCGCCTACCGCCACGCCCGTGCCGCCTACCGCCACGCCTGTGCCGCCCACGGCGACGCCTGTGCCGCCTACCGCCACGCCCGTGCCGCCTACCGCCACGCCTGAGCCGCCGCCGCCCACGCAGGCGCCGCCCACGGCGGTTGTGGTGGAGCCGGAGCCTGAGAATGGCGGCGGCGCGTGCAGCGCGTCGGTTGGGATGCCATTCGGCGAGGCGGCGGGCAACGCGCTGATGCTGTTCGCGCCGCTGGCGCTGCTGGGCGGGGCTAAGCATGCGCGGAGTCGGCGGAGGAAGGCGGATGCGGCTAAGCGAGGGTAGTGGGGGGATGGACTGATTAAGGGGAAGCGCCTCTCCTGCGTAGTGTGGGGGAGGCGCTTTTTGCGAGGCGCGAGCGGGCGTCAGGGCGCGGGGTGGGCTGGGCGGATGTCGGTTTGGGCGAAGTCGTTGCCTTTGAAGAGCAGGGGTTCGCCGGTGGCGCGGGCGAGCGCGTAGGCGAAGCAGTCGCCGTAGTTGAGCGCGGCGGGATCGTTGCCTTTGCCGAATTTGCGCCAGGCTTGCTGCGCCACTTTCACCTGGGCAAGCGTTACGGGGACGAGCGTGATTTCCAGCCGCTTTATCAAGTTTTCAAGCTCGATCCCTATGTCTTCGCCGGAGCGGCCTTCCGCTACGATTGTAGCCTCCAAGTAGTTCGCCACGGACATCCTAGGATGCGCCGCCTGGCTTATCGCCTGATCATAAAGCGGAGCTTCCGGTTCGCGGTACAATATCGCTATGAGCGCGGAGGTGTCTATTATCATTTGGGAGCGCCGTACTCGTCGTACATGTCGTCGATATACTCCTGGATGGAGGGGCCGGGGGGCAGGTCTTTGTTGACTCGCTCGATTAGGGCGCGGATTTCGGCTCGATTCTCTTCGGGGGGGATGGCCGCGTGGGCGCGGCGGCGCTCCTCATCCGGGCGCGCCAGCCATTCGCCGGGGAGGCGGCCGCGCAACGCGATCATAACGGCTTCGGCGGGAGTTTCGCCGAGAAGGTCGGCGAGTTCTTGCGCCATGCGGCAGGTCTCTTCGTCGGTGATGGTGAACGCCGTTTCTTGGTCTGTTTTGGCGAGCATGGTTTCGTGGTCGGCGTTTGTGAGCGTCATGGCGCGTCCTCCTTATGTTGCGGCATTGCGGCGGGTTGCGGCGTGGGATGATGGAATAAGTGTAGCATATGTTATCCGGGAAAGCGGGCGACGTCGTATGGGACTTCGCCGCGCTTTATCATTCGCTTTCGCTCAAAGGGCTCGGGAGGGATCTCTTTTTGGTAGCGCTTGGATATGGCGTTCAGCTTTGCGTAGAACTCTTCCTCGGTGAGGGTGTGTTCCTCTAGGCGGAGCGCCTTGCGCGCGCGCGACACCCTTACGATGGCGAGATGGTGGCGCACGGCCAGGTCGACGGCGGCGGCGAGCGGCATTTCGGTCAGGCCGGCGAGCTCATGCGCCATCTTGATGGTCTTGGGGTCAGTGATGGTTATGGGCATAGGTATGTCCCCCTCTATACTGGGTAGGCGTCAGCGCGCTTGCATACAAGCATAGCATATCGCGCGGGCGGGGGATGCGCGGCGGCGGGCGAGGCTGGCGTATCAGCGCGGGCGTTTCGGCGAATGCCTAACCCGTTTTCAATTGACACGCCCCACGCCCCAAGCGTATCGTTATCAAGATGCGCTCGGCAGGGGCGCAGGCAAGGGCGCAAGCGGCGCGAAACTACGGGCGCATACGCGAGGGCGCAGGGCGCGCGATATTGTAGAGGGGGCGAGCAAGCGGCAGGGCAAGCCGGATGCGCGGCGAGCAAGAGTTGGCGATGGGGCGCAGCGCCGCCGAATTTGGGATTTCACGCGCGAAATCGCCCAAATCCCCGAAATTGCCGGGAATTCCCCCAAAATTGCCCAAAATTCGGGGCGCCCCGTAATACTCCCGTAATACTTCTGCGATATTATAGATGGTGGATGAGCTCCCGCGAACCCGCGGGGCGGCTTTCGCGGCGCGAATTTGGGCAAGGCAAGCAAGGGCAATGCAAGGCCGGGCAAGGCGAGTCGGCGCAGCCAATAATAAGCCAAGCGCGTCCGGCGCGAGCGAATCCGAGAGGGCTAACCCGAATATCCGACAACCCAATCAACCCAATCAACACAACTACCGCAAACCGGCAAACCAAACTATACGGAGAGAGGGAGGAGCATATGAACAGGAGACCGGGCAGCGCGGTTCACCCCGCCGCCTACGCTAGACCGCCCAACCATTAGACGCAACCCGAACCGCAAACATACACGCGCAACAAGGAGCGAAAATTGAAAAAGACCTTAGGGGCAGTACTGATCGTTCTGGCGGCGATTATCGCCGTCGGGACTTTCGGCTCCCAATACACAAGCGATACCGCAGAGGCGGTGGTGGCGTTGCCTACGCATACGCCTTTTATGGCCACCGGCAACGGCGGGACTCTTGACGAAGACACGCCGCTGGTCGCGTACACCATTGAGGAGTACCCATTCAGCACATGGTGGACCGACAGGGTCATGACCACCATAATAGGGATAACTCGCTCACAAACGGGTGAGAAGCTAGTTGACCTGACGGATTCCGTTGAACAGGTCCGCGTACGCAGCATCACGGTCGCTGACGAGTCCGTCGCATCGGTTGTTAATCGCGCAGCCGAAGGCGAGCAAGGCGAAACGTTCAACATACGCGCCGGCGCGAGGCCGGGCAACACGACCGTTACCGTAATAGTCGACGGCTATGTGTGCTCCGACGGCGCAGAAACTCCCACTTACTCCGCGCCTACCATCGACGCCGGCCCCCCTGAGACGTTCACCTGCCCGGCATCGGGGATTAACCTAGTCGAGACGGACACCACCGTCACTATCCCCGTTTGGGTGGATTGGGCGGATCCTTCGATCCCGTTCAACATTACGGCGGTTAACTTCGACGGCTCCGCTCACGCTGCCTTTGGCGGCTCGCCGGCCGCCACCGCTCGGTTTGGCACGACGATTCAGGACAGCCATGAGGGCGAGGTGGATCTGTTCGCCTACGACGCCGACGGCAACATTGCGAACACCCACAACAACACTGAAAGGGCGCAGCCTGACAGGCCTTTTATCACTCTCCCCTCCGGGACTTTCCAGGGCCGCCTTGTCAACTATAAGCTGGCGGGCGCCAGCGTGAACGCGGACAACGAGGCGCTGGATGACGACCAGATAGCTCGGAACATGGCGCTTGCCCGCATGCTTACGGTGAGCACTGAGTTCGTTGACGTGACCGGCGGCACGGTTAGGTACGAGCCTGTGGCGATAATAACCGCCAGGACCGACGCCATGCTGCCTGTGGGCGAGTTCAGCCTGGTTCTGACGGGTTCGGACGACGCCAAGGACGGCAAGAGCGCGACGATTCCGGTGGACATAACGGTAACGCAGAGCAACCGGGCGCCCACCATCTCCGGCGAGTTCCGCGGCGAGCCGATTGACGTCACCGTTGACGAAGACACCGGCATGCAGAGCGCGGACCTGGAGTTCGCCGCCATATCCGCGGATCGCCCCATGGACGATCCGATGGAAGACGATGAGTTCCTCTTCGACTTCACCGGGTTCTTCACCGAGCCTGACAACCAGGTGCTGTCGTTCTCGCTGAGCGACGCCCCCGATGAGTTTGCGCTTAAGCAAGACAGCAACGGCGTGAATACGGGGATGCTGCGCCAGGCAGAGGCGATAGACTACGATGATCTGCTCGAGGCGCATACCACCGCCAACCCGACCATCCACGTAGCCGGCGTTGACGCCAATGACGACGACGACTTCAACGATGAGGGCGATACCTGGCCCATACTGAAGTATGAGTTCAGCGTGGTGGCGTCCGATGGGTCGGCCGACGCTACGATAGACGTCCTGTTGCCGATAATGCAGGGCGAGGTTACCGCCGTTGACACGGGCGTTGAGTTCGACGAGGATGAGAACAACGCGGCGAACCTGCTTGTTGGGCGCGTGGTGGTCAATTGGCCTGATGCCAACGGGCAACCCGCGACGACAAGGTACAATATAGTCGTCAACGCGGAGAACCCCAATCTCTCTGTCCTGATAACGGGCAAGGACGGGGATCCTATCACTGGGCTGTGGGCTGATGTAGACCGCGATGACATTGCGTCGACTGAGATACTCCCGGAGGGAGTCACAAACGCAAACGCGGTGTCAGTGCCTACCTTTGAGATAACCGCTGACGACACAGTTACAGGGCAAAAGCCCGGCGAACTGCGCGTGCCGATAGCGGGCGCGTTTGACCATGAGAGGAAGTCCTCTTACGCGCTGACCGTGCAAGCGGGCGAATTCGTGCCGGGCGGAGATAGGCCCATCAGGGGTGTTGTGGTCACCATCAACGACGTGAACGAGGCTCCCGTATTCGGCGCGAGCTTTGACGACGAGGGCGCTTTCATGGAGCCGTCGACGGAGAAGTCATACACCGCGACGGTTACTGAGGGCGCGGATATGGGCGATGTGGTTAATGTGACTGACGGCGGGACGCCCGCTCAGTCCATAAGCGCGGCTGACCAGGACGCCGGGCAGACTGCCACATTGACCTACAGCTTGGTGATGGACGACGACTCTGACGACGCGGCTGACGACGCCCCGAAAGTGGCGTTTGATGGCCCGTTCGCAATCGCCAAGAACTCCGAGGGCATGGCGGTAGTGACGGTTACGGGCGCGCTGGACTATGAGGCGAAGACCTCGTATGAGCTGTTCGTGCGCGCAACCGACAGCGGCGGCGAGTCGGCGGACGCGCCGTTGGTCATATCGCTAACCGAGGTGAACGAGAACCCGTACTTTGTTGCGGCGGGCGCTGACTGCTCCCCCGCGGCGAAGTTGGACGCGTTGTCGGTCGCCACGCAGGACGAGAATGTTAGGGCCGGCACGGTGATAGCGCGCTACAAGGCGTGCGATCCGGACGGCAACGACATCACATTTGAACTCCGCCCGGCGCTAGACTCGGCGCAGTTCACGATAACGGGTACGCCCGGCGCTGATGGCAGCGGCGAGGCTACCGCAGTGTTGGCGGTGAGCTCCACCGCGAACCTGGACTTCGAGACCAAGACCTCTTACACGGTTGAGGTGGAAGTCACGGATCCCTTGGGCGGGCAGGGCCAGTTGCTGCAGCAGCTTGACCTGAACAACCTGAATGACAACGCGCCGGTGTGGCAGGCGTCTCCGGACGGCGATCCCAATTCGCTGTCGGTGAACGAAAACACGCTGCGCGGCGTTACGCTCGCCACCTATGTCGCCACCGACGCGGACGGCGATCCGATCACCTACACGCTGAGCGGCGGCGACGCCTCCCAGTATCAGATAGACGCCTCCTCCGGCGTGTTGGCGACGCTCGCGTCCCTTGACGCCGACCGGGGCAACCTGTCCGATTCGTTCACGGTCACCGCGGACGACAGCGGCTCTACCCTCCGGGGCAGCAGCGGCAACGCCACGGTGGACGTCAGCGTGTCAATCAACAATGTTGACGACAGCATAAGCTCCATAAGGGTGCATCAGGCGAACCCGGTTCTGGGGACGCATGGGGATCCGAACACGGCGCTTGCTGACAGGAAGACCACGCTGAGGGCGACCGTGCCTGAGGCGCCGACCGACTTGCCGGCTACCGCCGGCACCGCGGTCACGAACTTCATCAGCACGGGCAACGCTCGCTGGGGCAGCGTCCTGCGGATAGCGGTGCTGTCGCAGTCGCCGGACGCTCAGTGCGGCAACGGCAACCAGTGCGTATTCATCGACCTAGAGGGCGATGATTCGGACGACAAGCTCAAGCTGATGGCGTATCGCACGGCGAGCCGGGACAACCAGTTCGTAGCGGCGGTGATGCCCGTGCAGGACAGCGCGGCGGCCACCCCCGGCGACGGCGGCGTGTTCAAGCACACGGACGGCGGCGTTCCTCAGATTCATGTTGAGGAAGAGGACAGCCTGCGGATCAAGTTCGGCAACCTTAGGGACAGCGTTGTCATAGACAACGAGGCGCCCGAGTTCACGAACTTCCTGCCTGAGCACGAAGAGTCGCTGGACGACGACGAGGTGGACTACACCTTTACGATAAGCGACGCCATATCCGGCATCCCGGATCCTGAGGATCTGCCGGACACCGACGGCGACGACAACTACATGTCGGTGGTCGGGCTAGTGAGCGCCAACCAGTGCGCCAACGTTCCCGCCAGCTACAGCCCCTCGCGCGGCGAGACCGACCTGAGGCGCGGCAAGAGCATGGTAGCCAACACGAACCTGTTCGAGGGCGAGACGCTCTGGTGCGCCGGGACGCCTGAGGTCAGGACTGTCCAGGACGACAAAGACTTCGACGAGATAGACAACGGGTTCGACGTAGAGACCACGGTCGTGCTGCCTGAGAACCGCATCTCGTACGTGACCTTTATCGCCTGCGACGCGGCGGGCAACTGCGTAGCCTACGACCCGGACGAGAACGACCGCGCCGAGGCCTTCGCCGAGATCACGGTCGACACCGTCGATCCCACGATAATGTTCGCTAGGACGGGCGTCACTTGGGACGCCTCGGACAACACCTACGACGACGACCGCAACTACATCCAGGTCATCTTTGACGACATAAGCGACCTGAACCCGGACACGATCGAGCAGGACGACTTCGTGGTTGACGGCCACACGGTCGTGCGCGTGTACTGGTACGACGACCCGGACTCCGGGGAGGCGGGCTGGGACAACGCGGCGGGCACGGACACGCGGTTTGACCGCGGCAATCGGGCGTATCGCCAGATAGCCAAGTCGGTGTTCCTGGAGCTGGAAGAGGATCTGCTGCCGGACGCCACGCCTGATGTCAGCGTAGTGCCTAACGGCCTCGAGGACGCGGCTGGCAACGAGCAGGACGACGACGAGCAAGAGGCTGACGACTGGATCGCCCCGGCGTTCACCGTGCAGTCCATAACGTCGCCGCGCGAAACTACCCGCGACAACGTGCTGGTGGGCGAGGACGAAAAGGTAACCATCATGGTGACCTCCGACGAGCGCATAAGCACGACCAAGCCGCTGGTGGATGTCAACTATGTGAACGCGCCCGCGGGCTGCGTTGACAGGAACGGCGTCATAACGCGCAACCGCGACGCCACGGCGCGCGCCGACTGCGCGGTCAGCGCCAGGGGCGCGAGCCTGAACAGCGTCATAACCAAGGACGGCACGAGCGAGTGGACGATAGTCGTGGACAAGCCCTCGGCGACCGGCTACTACAATGTGTACATCTACGGCGACGACCGCTCCGGGCAGAACAACCGCGGATCTGAGGGCGTAGCGCCCGACAAGATAGCGGCGGACTTCTTTGAGAAGGACGGCGATGTGAACGCGGACGACGCGGTGTACTTCGAGGGCGACGTTCAGCTGCCCAAGCCTAGGGTGGTTGTGAGCGGCGAGCATGCCGGCGACACCGAGCCTGAGGTGGAGCAGAAGCGCCCGCTGTTCATAGAGATAGACTTCACGTCTACTTTCAGCGCGGACTGCGACCCGGGCGACAACCTGAGCGACGAGCTCAACTGCTCGGCTGAGTCGGCTGAGTACGCCGAGGACGGCTTTGACGCGGTGACCATCACCAAGTTCGAGCTGGACGGCGTGGACATGACGGACAGCGTCAAGACCACCGACGACGAGACCTTCTTGGTGGCGCTGGACGATGTCAGCGTGGGCGACCACGAGATCACGATCCAAGCGATGGATGTCGCGGGCAATGAGCTGAAAGACGAGCTTGATGTAGAGTTCTCGGTGGATGAGCGCGATCCGTTCACCCGCCGCCTGAACCCCGGCTGGAACTTGGTAAGCCTGCCGGGCGAGCCCTCTGACGGCGACATCAGCGCGATCTTCACGGCTGACATCGAAGTGCGGACCGTGTACACCTACAACCCGGTCATCCCCGGCGGCTGGCAAGTGGCTGTGCGCGAGACGCTCTCGGACGCCTGGCAGGGCGACCTGACGGACATCACGGCTAGGAACGGCTACTGGGTGCTGAGCGACGCCATCCAGGACTTGGATGTGAACATTCCGAGGCTGGCGGGCGGCGCGATAGGCGCGTCCACGCCGATACAGCCGCCCGTGATCCCGATGTACGCGGGCTGGAACCTGATCCCGGTTGTGGATGTGACGGGCGACGCTCTGGACACGGACAAGTCCATCGACGCCACGACCTACCTGAACAGCCTGGACGATGGGCTAGACCTTGCGCGTGTGCTTGGTTTCAACACCATCACCAACGAGTGGTTCACGGTGCTGGATCCGGACACTAGCGGGGCGAGCAACAGCCTGCGGATAGGCTCCGGCTACTGGGTATTCGTGCGGGAGAGCGCGAGCCTGGTGCCGGGCGGGACGCCTAGGTAGGCGCGAATAGGGCGGCGGCGAGCCCGTCGCCGCCCATAAGCGATAACCGGATAAGCGATAAGATGCGCCGCCTCCCCAAACGGGGAGGCGGCGTAGTTTTGCGTTTGGGGGGGATAGGCAAGCAAAGAGGTATGCTACTTTTTGTAAAAAGTAGCCAAAACTTTTGGGTGAGTGAAGTTAACGTAGGATTATCGGATGGGTGACCAGTTCAGAATTCGGGTAGCTGCGCGAGGTGTATCAACTGATATATCTCATTGTTTTGCCGTAGAACCGACTGCCCGCAGAGCGCTGCGCCTACCCGCCGCCCTCTCGCCGCTCCCGTTCCATCTCGGCAAGCCGCGCCTCGGCCGCCTCAGCCCGCGCCTCAGCCCGTAGCCGCGCGTCAGCCTCAGCCCGCGCCGCCGCCTGCCGCCGCGCCTCATCCGCCCGCCGCCGCCGCTCAGCCTCAGCGTCCGCCCGCGCGTCTGCCACCCGCCGAGCAACTGCCTCAGCCCGCCGCTCAGCCGCATCAGCATCCCCGCGATCCTCGCTCTCATCCATCGTTCGCAGATACCGCCCCTGCGCCGGGTCATAAAACCGCAGAACATCCCGCTCCCAGCACACATACAATCCCAGCGCCTCGCTATACCCGCTCCCATGCTCGGCGTCAGTCCACGCAATCGCTATCGGCTCATACACGCCGCCGACCAGCTTATCCCCCGCCAGAGAGCGGTCGTGATAATCCCCGCCCGTCGGGTCAAACCGCCAGTACTTGCCAACGCCGTAGCGGGCGTAGTCAGCGCGCTTTTCGGTGTAGTCCACAGATCCGGTGGTGTGCGACGCCACCTCCAGCACGAACTCCGGCGGATGCGGCTGACGCTCCAAGGAATACCCGTTGTCTTCCTGAACCCGCGCAACGTCGCAATTGAACGCCACCATCAGATCAGGAACTCGGGTGTCCCCCGGAACGCTCAGGCTAGGCCCCAGCCGCGCCTCATTCCTCACCAGCGTGCCGTCCATGTTGCCCAAATGGTCCATCAGCGCCTCTGTGGCGGAGCGCTCGTATAGGTAAATCGAATTCTGCATGTCATCACGCTGCGGCGCGTCGGGATACGGGGCATGCCGCCGCGCCGGTTCAACTAGAATTGTTTGGGTAGTCATATCCTACCTCTCGCCTTGGCTCGCGTAGCGGAGCCGTTGCTATGCCATCAAGCGCATTATACTATACCTGTTCGCCGCGAGCGTGTTCATGCGCCGCCATCTCGCCGTTCCCGCTCCAGTTCGGCGAGCCGCGCCTCTGCCACCTCCGCCCTCGCCTCTGCCTCTGCCTGCCGACTCGCCGCCTCAGCCGCCGTGCGCGCCTCAGCCGCCGCCCTCGCCTCAATCTGGCGCCGCGCCTCTGCCTCTGCATCCGTGCGCGCCTCAGCCCGCCGCCGCGCGTCAGCCGCATCCGCCGCCCGCCACTCAGCCCGCCGCCGCTCATCCGCAGACTCGGCGTAACTGCGGAGATGCCGCCCCTGATCCGGGTCAAAGAACAGCAGTTGCTCCCGCTCCCAGCAGACGTATAGCCCCAGCGCCCGGCTGTAGGCGCGCCCGCGCTGGGCGTCAAACCAGTCTGATTGAGACGGGCTCGTAACGGCCGCCGGTTAGCCGGTCGCAGGCGAGGGCGAGATAGTCGCCGGCGGCGGGGTCGAAGCGCCAGTACTCGGCTACGCCGTAGCACTCGTAGTCGGCGCGCTTTTCGGCGCAGTCCACTACGCCGCCGCCGCGCAAGGCTATTTCTAACACGAATTGCGGCGCATGCGGCTGGCTGGCGACGCAGTAGCCATTGTCTTCCCAAACCCGCGCCACGTCGCAGTTGAACGCCGCCATCAAGTCGGGGATTCGGGCGTCGTCCGGCTCGCTCAGGCTGGAGCCCAGATGCGCCCTAGTCCCCATAAAAGTGGCGTCAGGATCGCCAAAACGCTTTATCAGCGCCGCTATGACGGAGCGCTTGTGTAGGTAACGCAGTTGCTGCATATCATCACGCGGCGGCGCGTCGGGATAGTGAGGGTCCCGTAACGCCAATTTAGCAAATTTAACTAGGGTTGCGCCGGTAGTCATTGCTGCCGCTGCCTTTCGCTTATTCTCTTAGGGCTTACAAGAATCGTTGCTATGCCATCAAGCGCATTATACGCGCGCCGCGCGAGATTTTCATGCGCTATCTATACTACCGCGCAAGCCTTTCTCATCGTTATCAGCAACGATTAGCGCCGCATGCCGGTTGCGCTGCATGCGCCTTATTGTTTCGCGCCCGCGCCTCGTTTGCCCGCCGCCACCCCGTTTGCGCCTCATATTTCGCGCCCATCTATCCCGATTTTATCATCCCCCTGCGTCTGTCAATCAAAACTGGGTTGAGGGCGGCGGCTTGCTAGGGGGCGTCGGCGATTTGGCGGAGGGCGGTTAGGTAGGCGTTGGCGGTTTGGGGGCGGGAGAAGTGGCGGAGGATGTGGGCGCGGCCGGATGCGCCGAGCCGGTGGCGGAGGGCGGGGGCGGCGATGAGGCGGGCGATGGCGTGGGCTAGGGCGGCGGGGTCTTGCTGGGGGATGATTAGGCCGGCGCGCGCCTCGCGGAGGATGCGGGCGGGTTCGCCGGCGGCGGCGAGCAGGACGGGGCTGGCGCAGGACATGAACTCGAGCATCCTGACGGGGATTATGATGTCGTTGACGGGGGTTTTGCGGAGGGTTACAAGGCAGGCGTGGCTGGCGCGGATGAGTTCGGGGATGCGCTGGCGCGGCTGTACGGGCAGGAATGTGATGTTGGGCAGGTTGCGGTCGGCGACGGCGTCCACGGCGCGTTGCTTGGCGGGGCCGTCGCCTATGAATAGGAAGTGGGCTTGGGGGGCGCTGGTCGCCAAGATTTCGGCGGCGCTGATGATGGTGTCTAGGTCTTGCGCCATGCCGATTGTGCCTATGAATGAGATGACGAATTTGTCGGCTAGGCCGAGGGATTGGCGGGTATGTTGGGCGGCGGGGTCGTCGCCGGGGATGGCGTTGGGGGCGGCGGTAGGGTCGGATGCGGGGGCGAATGTGGCGGTTTCTACGCCGTTTGGGATTGTGAGGATGGCGTTGGGGGGGAGTTTGTTGCGGTCGGTGAGCGCGTTTGCGGTGGCGGGGGAGGTTACGGCTACGCGGGCGGCGCGTTGGTATAGGAAGTCGGCCATTGCGGCGAGGGCGCGGTCGGGGAGGGAGCCGGGGTCGGCGGCACCGAGGTCGGTGATGGATTGGGGCCATAGGTCGCGGACGTCTAGGACGAATGGGGCGCGTTTGACGCGGCTTATCCACCAGCCAATCATGCCGACGGTGAGCGGGGGGGATGACGCGACGATGATGTTGGGGCGAGTTAGGGCTATGCCGCGCAGGGCGGCGGATAGGGCGAAGGATGAGTAGGCGAGCAGGCGGTCGCGGGAGCGGCGCTTGCCGACGTTTATGGCGCGGGAGCGGATGATGGTTATGCCGTCCACGCGCTCGCGGCGGGTGAGTAGGGCGGCGCGGGATGCGCCGGACGGGGGAGGCGGGCCGCCGGTGGGGTAGGATGGGAAGCCGGTTAGGACGGTGACGCGGTTGCCGGCGTCTGCCCAGCGCTTGGCGAGCTCGTAGGCGCGGGCTGAGCCGGCGCCGAATTCGGGGGGGAAGTATTGGGATATGTAGAGGATGTGGATTGGGGGTTTGGGCATTGGGGTTTGTGGGGGCGGGTTGCAATGGTAGTTTGGTGGGGGAATTATATCGCAAAGGGCGCAAGCGGGTTGGGTTAGGCGTTGGGCGGGTTAGCGGCCGCGCTCGCGCTTTACTCTTTGGGCGGCGGCGCGCGCGTTGTTTAGGGCGGTTATCGCATCGCGCTCGCTGTACATCCGGCGCTCCCGCTTGTTGTGCCTGTGCAATCCCCGAATGGTTAGGTCGGCGCTCTTGATGCGGTTGCAGGGGCTGCAAAGCAGCACGCGGTTTGTGATCCAGTTTTCGCCGCCCTCCGCGCGGGGGGTGATGTGGTCAAGCTCAAAGTATTCGGCGGGCAGGCTAATGCCGCATCCCGCGCAGTTCACATGCCCGGTTTCCGCCGAGGCTTGCGCCTCAACTAGAATGTCCCGCATCTCTTTATGCGAAAGCGTCTGCCACCTTTCTTTTGGGTACTGCTCGCGCAGCTCCAGCACAAAGGCGGGCGCGTCCTCGCCGCCGTCTGTTCGGATGGGCAAGCCTTGTTGCTCTTTATCCCAAAAGATGATGCGCGGATTGGGGTCGGCGAGCAGTTGCATGTTGTCGTCCATTCGCCGCTTGACTATATCATACGCGCCATCCCACAAGTCCATTCCGACCCACTGCCGCCGCAGGCGCTCGGCGGCGATGGGCGTGGTGGCGCAGCCGCAGAATGGGTCAAGAACCATGTCGCCCTCGTTGGACGAGGCTTTGATGATGCGCTCGTAGAGGGCTAGGGGTTTTTGCGTGGGGTAGCCCATTCGCTCTTTCGCCGTCGAACCCAGATAGGGGATTGTCCACACGTCGTTGAGTTTGACGCCTTTGTTTTCGTCTTCAAGAAACACCTTGTAGCGGCGTCCCTTGACCGTGTGCCAGCGCCATCTCTTGCCCGTCTCTTCGTCGACGTACTGGTAATCTTTCTTTATCCAATCACCGTAGGGTTCGTACTGCAGATTGAACACAAAGTCGTTGGAGCTTGACTTTGTGTATCGGAATATAACATCGTGCATTCGCTGGAAATTTTTGGCGGATGCAGTCCATCTGCGATAGTGCCAGATAATCTCGTTGCGAAAGTTCTTATCGCCGAATATGGCGTCCAGCAGGGATTTGAGGTAGTGGCTGGCGGTTGGGTCGCAGTGCAGGTAGAGGCTGCCGGTGTCTTTGAGTATGCGGCGCATCTCTATCAGCCTTACGCCCATAAAGCAGAGGAACGCGGCGAGGTCTTCGCGTCCGCCTAGACGTTTGCGCGTTTTGGGATCGTTGTCAATGCCGCCTACGACGTGGTTTATGAGCGAATATACGCGGGGGTGGTCGTCTTTGATGTCGTCCACCCAATCGGTTTGGACGTCGTCGTCCCAAGTCCACCTGTCTTGAAAGCGGGCGCCGGCGGCTAGGCTTTCGGGGGTTGCGTGAAAGTCTTTGCCCTTGTTGAATGGCGGGTCGGTGGCGATTAGGTCGACGGTTTGGCTGTTCATCCCGCGCAGGAAGTCTAGATTATCGCCTTTGAAGAGGGTGCGGTTTTGGAAGTTTCGCTCTGCCATTGGGATGCCGTCCTTTGGGCTGGGTCGTATGCGGCGGGCGTACTGGGGCGATAGTGTGATTATAGCACAGGATAGCACAGGCGTTGCGCTTTGGGGCGGCGGCGTGAATGAAAATGCGCCCCCGCCAAAGGGCAAGCGGGGGCGTTAGGGCGCGAAAGTATAGGGCGGGCGGCTGTTAGCGTTTGGTGTATTGTTGGGCTTTGCGGGCTTTTTTGAGGCCGTATTTGCGGCGCTCTTTGACGCGGGGGTCGCGGGTGAGCATGCCGGCGCGCTTGAGGGAGGGGCGCAGGGCGGGGTCGGCCTCTATGAGGGCGCGGGAGATGCCGTGCCGCAGGGCGCCCGCCTGGCCGGTTACGCCGCCGCCGGTTACTTTGGCGACGATGCGAAATTGGCCGCCGGAGTGGGTGATGCGAAACGGCTCCAGGATTTCGCGCTGCCAGTTGTCCCAGGGGAATGCCTCTTCAAGGGGCTTGCCGTTGACGATGACGGGGCCGCTTTCCATATAGAGGCGCACACGGGCGATGGCGGATTTGCGGCGGCCGGTGGCGTAGTAGTAATGCTGGGGCTGCTGGGGGGTGAGTTGGGTTGTCAAAGCGGGTTCGCTCCTGTGTCGCGTTGGCGTGTTCGGGTTAACTGCGGTTAGACGGCGGGTTGTTCGGCGGCTGATTGGGTTGCGATTTGGGCTTGGTGGGGGTGTTCGGGGCCGGCATAGACTTTCATCCGGGCGAGCATGTGGCGGCCGAGGGCGTTTTTGGGGAGCATGCCTTTGACGGATTGGGTCAGGACGCGGGTGGGGGTTTTGTCCAGCATTTGCTGGAGGGTGCGCTCGGTTAGGCCGCCGTGGTAGCCGCTGTGGCGGTAGTACATTTTTTGCTCGCGCTTTGCGCCGGTGACGCGGATTTTTTCGGCGTTGATGACGATGACGTAGTCGCCGGTGTTGAGGTGGGGGACGTAGATGGGCTTGTGCTTGCCTTGCAGCAGCACGGCGATTTCGGATGACAGCCTGCCGAGCGTTTTGTTTTCGGCGTCAACGATGTGCCATTCGGGGGTGAGTTCGGCGGCTTTGGTTTGGTAGTGTTTGTTGCTGTTTGCCATTTGGTTCACCTGTTGGTTGTTGGATTGGTTTGCGGTGTATGGTCGGTTGACGGGGTATCGGTTATGGGGTGAAATTGTCGTATTCTATGCTGATTAGGCATAAGCCTTGCGGGGGTAGGGATCGCGCGGTTGGGGCGATAGCGCCGCCGGGCGGGTTGGCTAGCAGGGTTTGGATGTCGGGGATTGTTAGCTTGCCCAAGCCTATGTCGGCTAGGGCGCCTGTCATGCGGCGGACTTGGCGGCGGAGGAATGCGTTGGCTGTGATGTCAAAGATGATTTCGGGGCCGGCTTGGCTGACGGTTGCGCTGAAGACTTCTCGGACGGGGGATTTGCCGGGCGGCAATGGGGCGGCGAAGCGGGTGAAGTCGTGATTGCCTAGGAATAGGGTTGCGGCGGCTTGCATCCGCGGGATGTCTAGGGGCTGCGGGATGTGGCAGGCGAAGCGGCGGGCGAGCGGGGATCGGGTTGGGCCGGTTAGGATGCGGTAGCGGTAGGCGCGGCGGCGGGCGTGGCGGCGCGGGTCGAAGTGGGCGGGGGCTACGCTTGCGCTTTTGACGGCGATGTCGGAGGGCAGGTAGTGGTTTAGGGCGCGGATGAACGTGCGCGGCGGGTGGGCGGCGTTTGTGTCAAAGGCGATGACTTGGGCTAGGGCGTGGACGCCGGCGTCGGTTCGGCCGGCGGCTTGGACGCGGGTGGGATCGCCGGTGAGTTGGCGGATGGCGCGCTCCAGCTCTGCCTGGATGGTGGGGGCGTTTGCCTGGGATTGGAAGCCGTGGTAGCGCGTTCCCTCGTATTCAATTGTTAAGGCTAGTCGCATTGCGCGGCCTGCGTGGCGTTATTGTATGAGTTCTAGGACGGCCATAGGGGCTGCGTCGCCTTTGCGGGGGGCGGTTTTGGTGATGCGGGTGTAGCCGCCGGGCCGGTCGTTGTAGCGTTCCGAGAGTTCGTCGAAGACTTTGCTCAGGGCGTCGTCGGTGGTTAGGAACGCGGCGGCTTGGCGGCGGTCGTGCAGGCTGCCGCCTTTGCCGCGCGTGATGATTTTTTCGGCGAGGCGGCGGACTTCGCGCGCTTTGGGCTCGGTTGTGGTGATGGATTCGTAGCGGATGAGGTCGGTGACCATGCCGCGCAGCATTAGCATGCGGTGCGCGGTGGGGCGGTTGAGCTTTCTGCCGGAGAGGCGGTGTCTCATTTTCTACCTCTCTTTCTCCTTGTTAGGTTATCAGGGTCAGGTTGTCGCGTTGGGGTAGCGTTTTATTTTAGCAGGTTTGGGGTTGGTCTTGCGGTTAGTTTCTCTGTTAGTCTTCGTCGGCTGTCGCGCCGACGGGGTCTTGTTGGTTTAGCGGGTCTAGGTTGGTGGGCAGCAGATCCATTTTGCGGAGCTGGTCGAAGAGTTCGGTGTAGGATTTCTCGCCGAAGTTGCGGATGGCGATAAGTTCTTCTTTGCTGCGTTCAAGGACTTCGCCGACTTTGTTGATGTTGGCGCGCTTGAGGCAGTTTAGGGTTCGGGAAGAGAGCTCTAGGCGCTCTACCACGATGTTGTATTTTTCGGGGGATATGCTGGGGACGATGGCGGGGACGCCTGCGTCCGCGGCGTCCACTTGGATTTTGGAGAATAGGAAGAACTTGTTCATCAGGATGTCGCCGGCTTGGCGGAGCGCGTCCACGGGTTGGATGGATCCGTCCGTCCAGATGTCCACGACTAGGCGCTCGTAGTCGGTGCGCTGGCCTACGCGGGTGGGTTCTACGCGGTAGTTGGCTTTGCGGATGGGCGTGAAAACGGCGTCCACGGGGAGGGTGCCGATAGCCTCGTCTTCGACGCCGGCCGCCTCTTTGTAGCCGACGCCTTGCTCGACGTTGAACTCGACGGCGAGTTTGGCGTCGGGGGAGTCTAGGGTGGCTAGGTGGAGTTCGGGGTTGACGATTTCGAAATTGGCGGACGCCATAATGTCGGCGGCGCAGACTTGGCCTTCGCCGGCGACTTCCAGACGGAGTTTGCCGGGGCGGTCGGTTTCGGAGCGCAGGCGGATGCCTTTGATGTTGAGGAGGAATTCGGAGACTTCCTCTTTCATATTGGCGATGGTTTCGTATTCGTGGAGTATGCCGTCGATTTTGACCCAGGTGACGGCGGCGCCGATTAGCGAGCCGTAGAGTACGCGGCGCAGGGGGTTGCCGAGCGTCATGCCGTAGCCGGGCTCGAGGGGTTCAATGGCGAATCTGCCGTATCGTGGGGCGGTTTCGAGTTGCTTGATTTCGGGGCTGAGGGAGACTTCTTCTTCTTCCTCTTCGATTTCGGAGATGGCGAAGGGGGTATATTCTAGGACCATATGGGTTGTCTCCTGCTGGTGGCGCTATGTTCGGGCGGGCGCGGTTGGCTGCAGGCGCATGCGGCGGCGGGGCGGGCATGCGCGGGCGGCGTTTGGCGCGCTGGGCGCTATTTGGAGTAGAATTCCACGATGAGGCGCACGTCGAAGCCGGCGTCGATTTCGGCGGGGTCGGGCATAGCCATCATTTCGCCGGAGCGGTTGGCGTTGTCAACGCGCAGCCAGATGGGGACGGTGCGCTTGGGGGGGCCGTCGGTGATGTCCTTGATGAAGTCGGGGACGGCGTCGGGGTTTGCGATTTTCCACGCGACGACGTCGCCGGGCTTGACGAGGTATGAGGGGATGTCCATGCGCTTGCCGTTGACGGTGAAGTGGTTGTGGTTGACGAGTTGGCGGGCGTGCTGGCGCGATTCGGCGAAGGATAGGCGATAGACGACGTTGTCCAGCCTGGTTTCCAGGATTTGGACGAGTGTTTCGCCTGTGACGCCGGGGTTGTCGCGCGCCATTTCGAAGTATTTTCGGAACTGCTTTTCCAGTATGCCGTAGGTAAAGCGCGCCTTCTGCTTTTCGCGGAGTTGGAGCGCCCAGTCGGACTGGCGGCGGCGGCGGGGGATGGTGTCGCCAGGCGGCCGGCGGCGGCGGTCGACGCCGCATCTGGGGGTGTAGCAGCGCTCGCCTTTGAGGAAGAGCTTTTCCCCAACGCGGCGGCATTTTCGGCATACTGCGTCAGTGTATCGTGCCATTCTTGCGGTTTGTCCTCCGTATGTCCTCGTTTGTTCCCCGTGTGTCTTTTTGCGCGTTCTCAGTGGGGAAGTCGCGGGTTTTGATTTGGATTTGCGGCGTCTTGGGTTTAGCGCCCGTAGTTGGGTTTGTAGGTTGGGGTTGGCTGGATGATGCCCAGGTCTTGCGATAGGGCGGCCGGGTTGTAGTCGTCTTTGCGGGCGCGCAGGTCTAGGTAGATGAGGGCGCCGGCGATTGCGATTAGGGGGGCGGTGATAATGCCGGTTAGCAGGTTGGCGGCGGCGGTCAGGGCCGACGCGCTCGCGCCGCCGCTCAGGACGCCGCTTGCCATGCCCGCTAGGATGCCTATCAGCACATTGACGCCGAATATGACAAGCAGGGCTAGGATCCAGGTTGCGAATGTTCGCAGCCAGTTGCGGCTGACAAGGCTGAAGCTGCGCTTTAGGGCGGCTATGGGTTTGCAGCCCTCTATGGCGGCGGCTTGGGTGGCGACCGACCAGTACACAAGCAGGACTAGCATCGCCACGCCGGGCATTATGAATAGGGCGAAGCCGAGCAGCGTCAGCAGGAGGGCGGCGAATGAGAGCAGCCCGATGACGAATAGGGTTAGGGCGCGCCACAACGCTCTGCCTACGCTGCGGCCGACGTCTATGGCGCCGGCGGCGTAGTGCGCGCCGACGGCGTGGGCTATGGCGGCGGTTAGGAATGTGTTTAGCATAATGGTTGTCGCCATGTAGCCGATTAGTCGCGCGAGCAAGCCGAAGTCAAAGATGGCTAGGCTTGGGGTTGTCGCCGGCGCGGCGTCGGATTGGGGCGGCGCTTGCGCCAAGCCGCTTTGGGCGGGTTCGGCTTGCTGGGCGGGGGCTAGGTTGGCTTGCAGGGACAGCAGGCGCTGGCGCAGGTCGTTTTCGTCTATGGCGATGATGCCGATTGCGGCGAGCGGCAGCTGGACGATTAGGGCGAGCGCGATGAGGCTGCGGAGGCGCTTGCCGAAAATGGCGAAGCATTCTCCGAGGATCTCAAAGGGTGTGCGCTTGAAGTGTTGCGCGGGGGCTTGCGCGGCTTGCATAGCGTTGTCCGTGCTTTGGGATTATCGCGGGTTTATACGCGGCGGCGCTTTCGGGGGCGCGTGCCGTTGTGGGGGATTGGGGTTACGTCGCGGATGCTGGTTACGAATATGCCCTGGGATTGCAGGGTTCGGATGGCAGCCTCGCGGCCGGCGCCTGGGCCTCTGACGAATACTTGGACTTGTCGGAGGCCGTTTTCGATGCCTTTGCGGGCGGCGTCTTCGGCGGCGCGCTGTGCGGCGAATGCGGTGGATTTGCGCGAGCCGCGAAAGCCGGCGGTGCCGGAGCTGCCCCACGAGAGGACGTTGCCCTCGGGGTCGGTGAGGGTGATGATGGTGTTGTTGAAAGTGGATTGGATGTAGGCGCGTCCGACGGGGACGGATTTGCGTTCTCTGCGGCGTGTGCGCGGTCTTCGCGGCATTTGGGTTGCCTTTCGTGATGATTAAGGTGTGGTTATTTTTGCGTTGGGCGTTAGGGTTTTATTTGGTGTTGGAGCGTTGGCCGCGTCCGGCGACGGCTTGGCGTCGGCCGCGCTTGGTGCGGGCGTTGGTGCGGGTGTTTTGGCCGCGCACTGGGAGGCCGCGGCGGTGGCGGAGGCCTCGGTAGGCGCCGACGTCCATAAGGCGGCGGACGCTCATATCCACTTCGCGCTTGAGGTCGCCTTCCACGATTTTTTCGCGGTCGACGATTTCGCGGATGCGGGTGAGGTCGGATTCGTCTAGGTCGCGGACGCGCGGGTTGCCGTAGATGCCGGCTTTCTCGACGATGTCGCGGGCTTGGTAGGGGCCGATGCCGTAGATGCTGCGTAGGGAGATTTCGACGCGTTTGTTGTCTGGGATGTTGACGCCGGATACAATCGCCATTTGTGTCTCCTTATAAAGATAGGTTGCGCGTGTGCGCCGCGCACGTATTTCGGATGCGCGGGATTAGCGGCGCGTTAGCCTTGTCGTTGTTTGTGTTTGGGGTTTTCGCAGATTATCATAACGCGGCGGCGGCGTTTGATGACGCGGCATTTGGCGCATCTGGCTTTGACTGACGCTGATACTTTCATAGGGTTGCCTCTCTTGTCCCTGCTCTCAGTCGGGGGATTTCTTGTCGGGGGCTTTGCAATCCTGGTTTTCTTGTCCTGAGTGTGGCGGCGCGAGGGTTATTTGAATCGGTAGGTTATTCTGCCCCTGGCGAGGTCGTAGGGAGATAGTTCAACGAGGACTTTGTCGCCGGGCAATACGCGGATGAAGTTCAGGCGGATTTTGCCTGAGACGTATGCTAGGACTTGGTGTCCGTTGGCGAGTTCCACGCGGAAGCTGGCGTTTGGGAGGGATTCGGTTACGGTGCCTTCGACCTCAATTGCCTCGCGTTTAGCCATTCGTTCTCCTTTGGAGTCGTGTGTATGCCCGTATGCGGCGTGGGCTAGAAGTAGTAGCCGTTTGGGGTGGTCAGCGTTTCGGGGCCTTTGGGGGTGATGGCGATAGTGTCTTCGAAGTGCGCCGATAGGCTGCCGTCGGCGGTTACGACCGTCCAGCCGTCTTCCATCTGCTTGGTGTGGTGGCCGCCGATGTTGAGCATAGGCTCTATGGCGATTGCCATTCCCTTTTTGAGGCGGGGGCCGCGTCCGGGCTTGCCGTGATTGGGGACTTGCGGGTCTTCGTGCAGGGATCTGCCTATGCCGTGTCCGACGTATTGCGGACGACCGCGTAGCCTTGCGATTCGGCGTATGTTTGTACGGCGTTGGATATGTCGCCGATGCGGGCGTTGGGCTTGGCTTGAGCGACGCCGCGCTTTAGGGATTCGCGGGTGGCGTCAATTAGGCGCTGGGCTTGTTCGGAGATTTTGCCCACGCCGGCGGTGAATGCGCTGTCGCCGTGAAAACCGTTGACTATCGCGCCGACGTCAATGCTGAAGATGTCGCCGTCTTTGAGTACGCGGTCGCCGGGGATGCCGTGTACGATTTCTTCGTTGACGGAGGCGCAGATGGTAGCGGGGAAGGGTATGGGGCCGCCGGCGGCGTAGCCCTTGAAAGAGGGGATAGCGCCGTGCGAGCGGATGACGCGCTCGGCGATGGCGTCAAGCTCGGCGGTGGTTACGCCGGGCTTGAGCGCGTCAAGGACGCGCGCTTTCGCCTCGGCGACGACTTTGCCGGCTTGCCGCATATGGTCGAGTTCTTTGTTGGATTTTATGGTTATCCCGCCGGGGAATTGCGACATGGTCATGTTCTTTGCTAGGTAAAAGCCCAAAATAGCATTGTATCAGATTTGGGCGGCGGTTGCGCGTATTGTTTTCGGACGGGTTTATTTCGGGGTTATTCTAGGGCGGCGATAAGGGCGTCTCCGACGTCTGATACGCTGCCCGCGCCGTTGATTTCGCGGAGGATGCCGGCGGTTTTGTAGTAGCCGACGAGTGGTTGGGTTTCGGTGAAATAGACTTGCAGGCGGTTTTTGACGACGTCGGGCTTGTCGTCGTCGCGTTGATAGACTTCGCCGGGGCAGAGGTCGCAGACGCCGGGGGATTTGGGCGGGGATGACGTGGCGTGATACGGGGTTTGGCAGGCGCGGCAGATAAGGCGGCCGGCTAGGCGGCTGATTAGTTCGTCTTCGGGGACGTTGACGTAGAGGGCGCGGTCTAGGCGGCCGGCAGCGCCGAGCCGGTCGTCAAGCGCTTGGGCTTGGGCTAGGGTGCGGGGAAAGCCGTCCAGGACAAAGCCGTTTGCTTGGGCGGGGGCGATTATCCAGGACATAACCAGGCGGATAGTGACGTCGTCGGGGACGAGCGCGCCTTTGTCCATATAGGATTTGGCGAGCAAGCCGAGTTCGGTTTGGTTGCGTAGGTTTTCGCGGAAGAGGTCGCCGGACGCGGCGCGGGTGACGTTCAGGGAGTCGGCGATGCGCGCGGCTTGGGTGCCTTTGCCCGCTCCGGGGGGGCCTAGCAGTATGACTTTCACCTGTCGCAGTGTCCTTTCGCAAGATTGGCGCTCTTATAGATGGCGCGTTGCGCGCAAGGCGCGGTTGGCGTTTGGCGCGCTTTGTGGGCGCGCCTAACGCGGGGTTATCGGATAAAGCCCTCGTAGTTACGCATAAGCAGTTGCGCCTCGAGTTGGCGCATAGTGTCTAGCGCGACGCCGACCATAATCAGCAGGCTGGTGCTGCTGAGGGTAAGAGAGCGCACGTCGGTGGCTTGGGTTATGAAGAAGGGGAGTATGGCTACGATGCCCAGGAATATCGCGCCGCCCCATGTGATGCGTATTAAGACGCGGGTTAGGTAGTCGTTGGTGGGCTTTCCGGGGCGAATGCCGGGGATAAAGCCGCCGTTTCGCTGGAGGTTGCCGGCGAGGTCTTGCTGCTGGAAGGTCACCATCGTGTAGAAGAAGGTGAATATCAGCACGAGGACGAACACGAAAGCCCAGTAGCCGAAACTGGTGGGGTCAAGCGAGTCTGCCATTAGGCGCGCGAATCTTGCGCCGAACCCGTCGCTTAGCGGGTCGCTGAAGTAGCTGGCGATAGTGCCGGGGAGTATGACGATTGAGAACGCGAATATGAGCGGGATCATCCCGGCTGAGTTGACGCGGAGGGGGAGGAATGTGGCGCCGGATTGGCGCTGCATTCTGCCGCCGCGAAAGACGCTGCGGCCGTATTGGACGGGGACGCGGCGCTGCGCCTCGGTGAACATCACGATGAAGTAGATGACCACGAAGGCGAATATGCCGAGCAGCAGCAAGCCCGCGGCTTGGTCGCTTTCAAGCAAGCCTTGCCCTACGACTTGGGGAAAGCGGGCTACGATGCCGCCGAATATGATGAGGGATATGCCGTTGCCCAAGCCGCGCTCGGTGATGAGTTCGCCGAGCCAGACTAGGAACATCGTGCCTGCGACCATAGACGCTACCATAGCGAGGGTGGGCAGGTTAAAGCCGAAGTCTATGAAGGGCAGGACGCCCGCTTGCTGGAGCAGGGTGAGCTGCCCCCAGGATTGCAGGGTGGCGATTGGCACTGAGAGGTAGTGCGTGTACTGGTTGATGCGCTGGCGGCCGAACTCGCCCTCTTGGGACAGCGCTTTGAGGCTTGGGATTACGGGGACGAGTATTTGCATCACGATGGAGGCGGTGATGTAGGGATAGACGCCGAGCGCGGCGACACTGAGATTGGCGAGCGCGCCGCCGCTGAACAGGTCAAGAAAGCCGAGCAGCTGGCTTTGCTCGAAGGCTTGGGCGAGCGCTTGCGGATCGACGCCGGGGACGGGGACGTGTGCGACGAACCGGAAGACTACGAGCATGGCGAGGGTGAACAGGATTTTGCCGCGCAGATCCGGCACGCGCATGGCGTCAATCATAGATTGGACGAGTTGCGGGCGAGAGACTTCCTGATTTCGCGCTGCCTGGGTTTGGCGCATCGTTAAAGCTCCGTGATTGTGCCGCCGGCGGCTTGGATTTTTTGGCGCGCGGAGGCGGAGAACTTGTGGGCGGCGACGTTGAGGGGGATGTCAATTTCGCCGCGACCCAGCACTTTGACGGGTTTGTTGAGGTTTCGGAGGATGCCGGCGCCGTTTAGGGCGGCGGGATCGACGTTGGAGTCGGGGGCGAATTTGGCTAGGGCGGCGATGTTGACCACGCTGTATTCGGCGCGGAATATGTTGGTAAAGCCGCGCACGAATGGGAGCTTTTTGGACAGGGGGAGCTGGCCGCCCTCGAAATTGGGGCGCAGGTTGCCGCCGCTGCGGGATTTTTGGCCTTTCATGCCGCGTCCGGCGAAGCTGCCGTAGCCGCTGCTGTCGCCTCTGCCGACTCGGCGGCGGGGCTTGCGCGCGCCTGCGGGCGGTTTGAGTTGGTGTTGCTGCATTGCGTTGCGTCCTGTGGTAATGCTGATTTGCGGGTGATATTGGCTTATGGGCGGGCGTTAGCCGCGCGGGTTAATCGCGTAAGTTAATCCTAATCCTCCTCTACGTCGGCGACGGTGACAAGGTGTTTGACTTTGAAGACCATGCCTCTGATGGAGGGGGTGTCGTTGTGTATGACGGTTTGGTTGAGTTTGCGTAGGCCGAGCGCTTGGATGGTTTGGCGCTGGTCGCGCTTGTAGCCGATTGCGCTGACTTTCCAAGTGACGGCGATTTTGTTTGGCATTGGAGTTGTTCCTTAGTTGGGGGCGTTGTTGGGATCGGGCGCGGGCGCCGGCGTGGGAGCGGCAGGCGCAACGGGAGCAGGCGCGGGGGCCGGCGTTGCTGTCGGCGCAACGGGAGCGGCCGGCGCAGGCGTGGCAACGGGCGCGGCCGCAGGCGCAGGCGTAGGCGCTGCTGTGGGCGCAACGGGAGCGGCGGCGGCTTGCTCTGCCTGGGCGGCTGCCGCGGCGCGGCGCTGGGCGGCGGCGGCTTGCTGGGCTTGGCGGCGGGCTTGGCGCGCGCGGGCGCGTTCTTGGCGCTCGCGGTCGCGCTGCTTGCCGTATTCCACGAGTTGCTTGCGGCGCTCGAATTCTTGCGATAGGTCTCTCATATCGCGCAAGCCGTTGAAGGTGGCTTTGACGACGTTGACGGGGTTTGTGCTGCGGCGGACTTTGGTCATGATGTCTTGGATGCCGGCGAGTTCCACTACGGCGCGGACGGCGCCGCCGGCGATGACGCCGGTGCCGGGCTTGGCGGGCTTGAGCATCACGACCGAGCCGATGTATTTGGATAGGACGTCGTGGGGGATGGTGCTGCCGTCGCGGGCGATTTCGATGACGTTTTTGCGGGCGTCTGCCGATCCTTTGCGGACGGCGTCGGGGACGGCGTCGGCTTTGCCCATGCCGATGCCGACGTGTCCGTCCATATCGCCGACGACTACGACGGCGTTAAAGCGCAGGTGTCTGCCGCCTTTGACGACTTTGGCGACGCGGGATATTTTGACGACGCGCTCTGTGAGCTGAGAGTCGTCGGGTTCGTCGCCCGGCCGGTTGTTGCGGTCGCTGCGATCGTTTCGGTTATTGCGGTCGCTGCGATCGTTTCGGTTATTGCGGTCGTTGCGATTGTTGCGTGGCTGTTGGGTAGTCATCTAAAACTCCAGGCCTTGCTTGCGGGCGGCGTCGGCGAGGGCTTTGACGCGGCCGTGATAGCGGTAGCCGCCGCGGTCGAACACGACGCTGCCGACGCCTTTGTCTTGGGCGCGCTTGCCGATGAGTTCGCCGACTAGGGTGGCGATATGGGTTTTGGGATTGTCGGCGCGCCGGTTGTTGACCGCTTTCTCAAGGCTTGAGGCGGCGGCTAGGGTTACGCCCTTGTCGTCGTCAATGACTTGCGCGTAGATGTGGTTTAGGCTGCGATAGACAGAGAGCCGCGGGCGGTTCGCCGCGCCGCTGACTTTTTGGCGGACGCGGATGTGCCGCATAACTCTTCTGCCTTTTTTGGTGCGGACTTGCGCCATTTAAGCTCTCCTGGCGGATTTGCCGGGCTTGAGGCGGACTTGTTCGCCGAGGTATCGGATGCCTTTGCCCGTGTAGATGTTTGGGGGGCGGACTTTGCGTATTTGCGCGGCGAGCTGCCCAACTTTTTGTTTGTCAATGCCGCGCACGTGGATGCGGTTGTTGCCCTCAACTTCTAGGGCGACGCCGTCGGGGGGTTGGATTTCCACCGGATGGCTGAACATCACGTTGAGGGTGATGCCGGCGCCGGTTTGCTGGACGCGGTAGCCTACGCCGACGAGTTCCAGGCTTTTGCTGAAGCCGTCGTGGACGCCGGTGACCATATTGGCGAGCAGGCTGCGGGTGAGGCCGTGCAGCGCGCGGTGGTGGGTTTCGTCGGATGGGCGGCTGACGGTGACCGCGCCGTTTTCGCGGGCTATCGCCATATCGGGGTGGAACGAGTACGCCAGCACGCCGCGCGAGCCGGTGACGGTGACATCGCTGCCTTGTATGTCAATGTCAACGCCTGACGGCAGGGGTACCGGCTGGTTGCCTATTCTGGACATTTTAGATTGCGCTCCTTGCGGGGATTTTGGGCGGGATTAAGCGGCGGGCTACCAGACGTAGCAGAGCAGTTCGCCGCCGATGCGCTCGCGCCAGGCTTGCTGGCCGGTCATGACGCCTTTGGATGTGGACAGGATGGCGACGCCTAGGCCGCCGTATGGCCGGGGTATTTCGCCGTTTTTGACATAGACGCGGAGGCCGGGCTTGCTGACGCGCTTGAGGCCGCTGATGGAGGGGCGGTCGCCGTCGCGGTAGTGCAGGAAGATGCGGATGTTGGCTTTGGGCGTGCCGCGCCGGTGAACGCTGTATCCCTCAATGAAGCCCTCGCTTTTGAGAATTTCGGCGATGGACACTTTCATTTTGGACATAGGGACGGGCACGGAGTCGTGCTTGACCATAATGGCGTTGCGGATGCGGGTTAGCATATCCGCTATGGGGTCTGTGACCGGCATAGTTTCCTCAGTCTTTCTCGGCGCTTGGCGTTGCGTTGCGGTTGGATTGGCGATTGGGTTACCAGCTGGCTTTTCGGACGCCGGGCAGGTGGCCTTTGAGCGCCAATTCGCGGAATGTGATGCGTGAGAGGCCGAAGTGGCGGATGTAGCCGCGCGGCCTGCCTGTGGTGAGATCGCGGTTGCGGAGGCGGTTGGGGTTGGCGTCTCTGGGCAGCAGGGCGAGCGCCTCGCGGGCTTGGGCGCGCTCTTCTTGCGGGCGGGACATATCGCGGGCGATGGCGCGCAGTTCGGCGCGTTGGGCGGCGTATTTCGCCACTACTCGCTTGCGTCTTTCGTTCTTGGCTATGGATGCCTCTTTTGCCATTTGTCTTTCCTTATATGTTCTTGCCGCGCTATTTGCGTTGCGCTCTGTTTTGCGTTGTTGGCTTGCATTGGCGCGGGCGTTTGCTCTCTTGATATAGGGATGCTACGCCACGCGGCGGGCGGAGTCGGGGCGGGTGAAGGGCATGCCCATAAGTTCCAGGAGGCGCAGGCCTTCGGCGTCGGAGCGGGCGGTGGTAACGATTACCACTTGCAAGCCGCGCATTCTGTCTATGGAGTTGTAGTCTATTTCGGGGAATATGACTTGCTCGCGGATGCCCAGGGAGTAATTGCCCCTGCCGTCGAATGCGTTGCGTGATACGCCCTGAAAGTCGCGGATGCGTGGGAGGGCTGAGCTGATGAGCCGGTCGGCGAATTCGTACATGCGCCTGCCGCGCAGGGTTACGCTGACGCCGATGGGCATGCCCTCGCGGATTTTGAATCCGGCGATGGATTTGCGGGCGCGGGTCGTGACGGGCTTTTGGCCTGATATGGCGGTGAGATCGCGGGTGGCGGCCTCCATCGCGCGGGCGTTTGTGAGCGCCTCGCCAAGCCCTATGTTGAGGGTGATTTTGGCGAGCTGCGGCACTTGCATCGGGCTGGTGTAGCCGAATTCCTGCATCATAACCGGGCTGATTTCGGAGCGGATTTTGTCCAGCATGCGCGGGGCGGGCCTGGGTGTTGATTGGGTAGTCATTATTCTATTACCTCGCCGCTCTTTTGGGAGACGCGCGCTTTTAGGCCGTCCGCAAGGCGGGTGTATTTGACGCGGGTGGGCTGGTTGGTGGCGGGGCAGATGAGCATCAGGTTGTTGACGCGGACGGGCATTTCTTTTTGGATGATGCCGCCCTGCCGCACGCCTTGCGAGGGCTTGGTGTGGCGCATAACGATATTGACGCCTTCCACAAGGGCGAGGCCCCTTTTGGGGAAGACTTGCTGGACGCGGCCGGTTTTGCCGCGGTCTTTGCCTTTGATGACTAGGACGTTGTCGTCGGGGCGCAGTTTCATTTATAGCACCTCCGGGGCGAGGGATACGATACGCATAAAGTTTTTGTCGCGGAGTTCGCGGGCTACGGGGCCGAAAATGCGCGTTCCGCGCGGCATTTGGTCGTCGTTGACGAGTACGGCGGCGTTGTCGTCGAATCGGATGTGGGATCCGTCCGGTCGGCGGTGGTTTTTGGTTGTGCGGACGATGACGGCTTTGACGACGTCGCCCTTGCGGACGTTGGCGGCGGGCGCGGCCTCTTTGACAGAGGCGACGATGATGTCGCCGAGCCATGCGTATTGCCTGCCGCTGCCGCCGGGGATGCCGATGCAGCTGATGGTTTTGGCGCCGGAGTTGTCGGCGACTTTGAGGCGGGAGTATTGCTGGATCATTGTCGGGGTTCCTCTTGTTGGGATTCCGACGGGGCGTCGGTTTGGGTTTCGGCCGGGGTTTCGGCTTGGATTGCCGCTTGATTTTCGGGCTGGGTTGTGGCTTGGGTTTCGGCCACCTCAGGGCCGGCGCTAGGGGCGTCGGCTGTGGGCGGGTTGTCGGGTTCTATGGCGACTTTGGCGTCTATGGCGGCGGCGGTTGCGGCCGGCTGTTCAGGCGCGGGCGCATTGTCCTCAGTGACGACGGTCGTGATGTCGTCGGGTTGGATTTCGGCGATGTCTTCGCGCTGGAGGATTTCTTCGATGCGCCAGCGTTTGGTTTTGGATATGGGGCGGCATTCGCGGATGCGGACGGTGTCGCCGATTTTGCACAGGTTTTGGGGGTCGTGCGCCATAAAGCGGGTTTCGCGGCGGACGGGTTTCTGATAGACGCGGTGGGGCCTTCGCCACCCCACGACGACTACGACTGTCTTGTCCATTTTGTCGCTGACGACTTTGCCGATTCTGACTTTGCGTCTTTCGTAGCTCATGCTAGTTCTGCTGCCAGTTCCCTTTCTCGCAAGACGGTTTTGATGCGGGCGATGCGCTTGCGGGCTTTGCGTACTTCTTTGACATTGGCGAGCTGCATAGTGGCGCTGCGAAACCGGAGGTTCATAAGCGCGCGGTGGGTTTCTTGCAGTTCGTCGGCGAGTTCTTCGTTTGTGAGGGCTCTGAGATCGTCTATTTCCATTGGATTCCTGCCGTATGCGGTTGCGGTGTTTGCGATAGTTATATGGTATAGCGCTTGCGGTTGCGGCGCTAGATTTTCTTGTTGGATGTCCTTGTTATGTGGCCGGATTAGATGCCCGGATGGCGCGTGACTATTGTGGTACGCATCGGGAGTTTGGATGAGGCGAGGCGCAGCGCCTCTTTGGCGGTGTCTTCGGGGATGCCGGCGATTTCGAAGAGGACGCGGCCGGGCTTGACGACTGCGACCCAGTGGTCGACGGCGCCTTTGCCGCTGCCCATGCGGGTTTCAGCGGCGCGGGCGGTTACGGATTTGTCGGGGAAGATGCGGATCCAGATTTTGCCGCCCCGGCGGGCGTAGCGCGTCATGGCGCGGCGGGCGGCCTCGATTTGGCGCGAGGTTACCCATGCGGCCTCAGTGGATTTGATGCCGTATTCGCCGAAGTTCATTGAGCTGCCGGAGTTGGCGAGGCCCTTGCGGCGTCCGCGGTGGTGGTTGCGGTATTTGACTCGTTTGGGTTGGAGCATTGTTATTCTCCCGTGGATTCGGGGGTAGGTTGCGGCGTAGGCTGCGCGGGGTCGGGTTGGGCCGGCGCGGTAGGCTCAGGCGTAGTCTCAGATGTGGGCTCAGGCTGGGCCGGAGCGGCTTGGGCTGGCTCAGGTTGGGCCGGCGGAGGAGCAACGGGCGCGGCGGGTTGAACCGGCGCGGGAGTTGCGACCGGAGCTGGCGGCGGGGGAGCAGGCTGGGCCGGAGCGGGTTGGGCTGGCGCAGCGGGCGCAGGAGCGGGCGGCGGCGGCGCGGCGGGGACGACTTGGGGCGCTGCCTGGGCCGGTTGCGGCGCCGCCTGGGCGGGTTGCGGCGCGGGGGGCGGGCCGGATACGGCGGCTTGTCTGCCGGACTGCCCGGCGGCGGTTTCGGGCTGGATGCCGGCGGGTTCGGGGACTATGTCGCCTTTGTATATCCAGACTTTGATGCCGATGCGGCCGAATTCGGTTGCGGCCTCGGCGATGTTGTAGTCAATGTCGGCGCGGAGCGTGTGCAGGGGGACTCTGCCCTCCATGGCTTTTTCTTGGCGGGCGATGTCGGCGCCGCCCAGTCTGCCGGATATGAGGATTTTGATGCCGAGCGCGCCCGCTTGCATAGTGCGGATGACGGTTTGGCGGATGGCGCGGCGGAATGCGACGCGGCGCTCTAGCTGCTCGGCGACGTTTTTGGCGACGAGGTAGGCGTCGAGTTCGGGCTGTCGGATTTCTTGGACGTTGAGGCGGGCGCGCTTGGATGTGCCTGCCTCGAGTTCTTTGCGGAGCTCTTCCACGCGCTGGCCGCCGCGGCCTATGACAATGCCGGGGCGGGCGGTGTGGACTGTGACGACGACGTCGTTGCCGCGCTCGATTTCGACGCGGGATATGCCGGCGTCGGGGTATCGGTCGTAGATGGTTTTGCGGACGTCAATGTCTTCTTTGATGAGGCCGCTGTACTCTTCGGCTGTGGCGGCGAACCAGCGGGATTGCCAGTCTTTGATGACGCCGAGGCGAAATCCGATCGGATGCGTTTTTTGGCCCAATTTAGTCGACCTCCTCGTCTTCGTCGACGATGACTGTGATGTGGCTGCTGCGGCGCGTGATGCGGCCGACGCGGCCTCTTGCGCGGGCGCGGTATCGCTTGAGGCGGGTGCCCTCGTCCGCGTAGATTTGGATGATACGCAGGTCGGATGGGCGGGCGGCGAGTTGGGTTTCGCCGTTGGCGGCGGCGGAGCTGACGACTTTCGCCACCTGGCTTGCGATGGGCGAGGGCAGGTAGCGGAGCGCGTCAAGCGCGTCTTCCACTTTCATGCCGCGTATCATATCTATGATGGGCTTGATTTTTTTGACGGAGTATCCCGTGTTTGTGGCTACTGCTCTGACCGGCATAGTTAAGCTCGCTGTTTATGCTGTTTATTTAGGGTGATTGGGCGGTCGGTCGCCGCCGTGTGTCTTGGTTTTAGCGGCGTTTTAGCGGGCGCGGGTCGCGCGCTCGGAGCGGGAGATATGTCCTCGGAAAGTGCGTGTTGGGGCGAATTCGCCCAGTTTGTGGCCTACCATATTTTCGGTGATGAATAGCGGGATATGGCGGCGGCCGTCGTGGACTGATATGGTGAGGCCGAGCATATCGGGCATAATGGTGGAGGCGCGCGACCAAGTTTTGATGACGGCGCGGCTGCGGCTGTTCTGCATGGCGGTTACTTTTTTCGCCAGCTTGGGGTGGACGTAAGGTCCCTTTTTAATTGACCTGGACATATAGGTTTTCCTTTATGTTTCCCTCTATAAGGGATGCAAGGCGTATTCGGCCGTTGGGCGGGCCGCCGCGCGCGGCATAAACCGGCGCGGGCGGCGTTTTGGTTATCGCTTGTAGCGGCGGCGGACTATGAACTTGTCGGAGGGCTTTTTCTTTTTGCGGGTTCGGTGGCCTAGGGCGGGCTTGCCCCAGGGGGTTTTGGGGCCGGGCATGCCGATGGGGGATCGGCCTTCGCCGCCGCCGTGCGGGTGGTCGCGGGGGGACATGACCGAGCCGCGCACTTCGGGCCGCCAGCCCATATTGCGCTTGCGGCCGGCTTTGCCGAGCTTGACGTTTTTGTGGTCAAGGTTGCTGACTTGGCCGATGGTAGCCATGCAGGCGCTGAGTATGTTTCGCATTTCGCCGGAGGGCAGGCGCAACAGCGCGTATTTGCCCTCTTTGGCGAGGAGCTGGGCGCTGCCGCCGGCGCTGCGAACCATTTGGCCGCCCCTGCCGACTTTGAGCTCGATGTTGTGGACTTGCGTGCCTTCGCGGATGGAGCGGAGCGGCAGCGCGTTGCCCACGCGGGGTTCGGCGCTTTCGCCCGCCTCAATCTTGTCGCCGACTTGCAATCCGTCGGGGGCTAGGATGTAGCGCCAATCGCCGTCGGGGTATTTGATGAGCGCGATGCGGGCGGATCGGTTGGGGTCGTACTCAATTGAGGTGACCTCGCCGGGTATGCCGTGTTTGTCGCGCTTGAAGTCAATGACGCGGTAGCGGCGCTTGTGGCCGCCGCCGCGGTGGCGGACGGTGATGCGGCCGGACGAGTTGCGGCCGGCGCGCTTTTTGAGCGGGCGCACGAGCGACTTTTTGGGCTTGCGGGTTGTTATCTCTTCGGAGGTGGGCAACACCGCGCCGCGCTGGCCTGGGGTCCGGGGGTTTCTGGCTCTCAGTGGCATTAGACGCCCTCAAATATGGTTATCGCGTCGCCGGGGGCGAGCGTGACTATGGCTTTTTTGGTGGCTTTTTGGCGGGTAAAGCGGGGGCCGTAGCGTTTCATTTTGCCGGGCTTTTTCATCGTGTTGACTTTGGTTACGCGGACGTCGAAGGCTTGCTGAACCGCCCACTTGATTTGGTGCTTGGTGGCGGACGGGGCTACTTCGAAGACGTAGCGTCCGTTTTCCTGCATATCGGTGCTTTTCTCGGTTACGATGGGGCGTCGGAGGATTTCAAAGGGATGCAAGTCCATTATTCACCTGCCTCCTCGTCTATAAGCGCATCCGCGGCGGCTGTGGCTAGTTCGGGCTGTTTGCGGCGGCTGAATTCGCCGCCCCAGATAGCCTCCGCCTTTCGCACGGCGTCTAGCGTCATGACGACTTTGTTGGCGTTGAGCAGGTCAAGCGCGTTGATGAGTGATACGGGCGCGGCGCGAACCTTGGGCAGGTTGCGGGCGGCGCGCGCGATGTTGGCGCCGGCGCCGTCGTCGCTGACAAGCAGGACGGATGATTCCACTTTGAGCGCCTGCAGGATGGCGGCTATGGTTTTGGTTTTGGCGGCGTCAAGGGTTAGGTCGTCCAGGACGATAAGGCTGCGGGAGCGCGCCTTGTCGGACAGGACGATTTTGATGGCGTCGCGTTTCATTCGCTTGGGGGTGCGCTGCTTGTAGCTGCGGGGGGTTGGCCCGAACGCCACGCCGCCGCCGCGCCATTGGGGGGCGCGGATGGATCCCTGGCGAGCGCGGCCGGTGTGCTTTTGCGGGCGCGGCTTAGCGCCGCCGCCGGACACTTCGGAGCGCGACTTGACTTTGGCGGTGCCTTGCCGCTTGTTCGCGAGCTGGCCTACGATGACTTGGTGGAGCAGCGCCGAGTTCATAGGGGCGGCGAATACGTCGTCGCGCGCCTCTACGCTGTTCAGGACTGATCCTCTTGTGTTTCTGACTTCCAGTTTCACCGGACATTCTTCCTTACAGATTTGGCTTTGCGCTTGCCCGCCTTGCGGACGATGACTAGGGAGTTTCGGGCGCCGGGGACGCTGCCCTTGACTAGCAACAAGTTGCGGTCGGGGTCGGCGAGTACGACTTGCAAGCCTCTGGATGTGATTTGCGCGTCGCCCATATGTCCTGCCATTTTTAGGCCCTTGATGACGCGGCCGGGCGTGCTGCCGGCGCCCACGGATCCGGGCGCGCGGTGTCGGTCGGATTGGCCGTGCGTTTTGGGGCCGCCGCGGAAGTTGTAGCGGCGGACGCCGCCGGCGAAGCCGCGGCCTTTGGATCTGCCGGTGACTTCTACCGGATCGCCGGGGGCGAATACGCTGGCGTCAAGGGATTGGCCGAGTTGGAGTTCGGACAGGTCGTCGGCGCCGACTTCGCGCAGGTGGCGGAATAGGGCGGCGCCGGCGGGCTTGAGGTGGCCGGATTTGGGCCGGTTGAGGCGGCGCACGGGTTCAAAGCCGAGTTGGACGCTTTCGTAGCCGTCGCGGGCGGCGGTTTTGAGCTGGGTGACCGTGCAGGGGCCTAGCCGGATCGCGGTTACGCAGTCCGACTTGCCGTCTTCATGGAAGACTTGGGTTGTGCCGATTTTTTTGCCGATTAGGGCGTGAACTGTCATTTTGGGTCTCTGCTTGGATGCGTGTAGCGGTTAGAGTTTGATGGATATGTCCACGCCCGCGGGGACGTTTAGGCGCGTGAGGGAGTCTATGGTTTTGGATGTGGGTTCTTGGATGTCAATGAGGCGGTTGTGTGTGCGAAGCTCGAAGTGTTCGCGGGAGTTTTTGTCGATGTGGGGGCCGCGGATGACGCAGAAGCGCTTGATGGCGGTGGGCAGGGGGACAGGGCCCGAGACGCGCACGCCGGTTCGCTCCGCAGCCTCGACGATTTGGGCGGCGGACTGGTCTAGCAGCCTGTGGTCAAAGGCTTTTAGGATGATGCGTATTTTTTGGGTGTTGCTGGTAACCATATTGCGCTTTCTCTATTTTCTTGCCGTATCTCGCTAGGGCTTGTTAGGGTTGCGCCTCAGGGTTTTCTCTTATTTAGTTAATAGTTAGTTGCGCCGCGATAGGCGGGCGCGGGCTAGGCGTTGGGGATAGTGCCGCTGGGGGCGGGTTCGTAGGTGTCAAACTCCATCGTGTAGCTGGCGCGGCCCTGGGTGAGGGAGCGGATGGCGCTGGCGTAGCCGAAACTTTCGCCGAGCGGGATGGACGCTTTGACGACTTGGATTTCGCCCTGGCCCTCTATGTTTCGGATGGCGGCGCGGCGGCGGCCTAGGTCGCCGAGGACTTCGCCAAGGAACTCGCCGGGGGTAACGACTTCAAGGCTCATAATGGGCTCCAGCAGGACGGGGTTCGCCCTGTTGATGGCGTCTTTGGCCGCCATAGAGCCGGCGATTTGGAAGGCGATTTGGGAAGAGTCGACTTCGTGGGAGCTGCCGTCAACCATCGTGATTTTCATATCAATGACGGGAAAGCCGGACAGGGGGCCGGTGGCAAGCGCCTCGCGGATGCCGGATTCGGCGGCGGGGATGAATTCGCGGGGGATAGCGCCGCCGGTGATTTTGTCTTCGATGGCGATGCCGGATCCGCGCTCGCCGGGTTCGGCTTGGACGACGACGTGGCCGAACTGGCCGTGACCGCCGGTTTGGCGGACGAAACGCCCGACGCCCCGGGTGGCGCGGCGGATGGTTTCGCGGTAGGCGACGCGCGGCTTGCCGACGTTGCCCTCTACCTTGAATTCGCGTTTCATCCTGTCAACCAGGATTTCAAGGTGAAGTTCGCCCATGCCGGACATAATGGTTTGGCCGGTTTCGTCGTCGTAGTTGATTTTGAATGTGGGATCTTCGTCGGAGAGTTTGACGAGCGCGTCTGAGAGTTTGTCTTGGTCGGCGCGCGAGCGCGGCTCTACGGCGACGGATATGACGGGTTCGGGGAAGTTGATGGTCTCAAAGAGGATGGGTTCGGCTTGGATGCAGATGGTATCGCCGGTGGCGGTGTTTTTGAGGCCGACGGCGGCGGCGATTTGGCCTGCGTGAACTTCTTGGATGTCTTCGCGGTGCTGGGCGTGCATCTGGACGATGCGGCCTAGGCGCTCGCGGCGGCGGTTGGTGGAGTTATAGACTGATGAGCCGGCGGCGGCTACGCCCGAATAGACGCGGAAATAGACAAGCCTGCCTATGTACGGGTCTGAGACGGTCTTGAACGCCAACGCTGAGAAGGGTTCGGACGGGTCGGGTCGTCGGATTAGTTCTTCTTCGGAGGCGGGGTCTGTGCCGGTTACGGGCGGGACGTCAATCGGCGAGGGGAGGTAGTCGCAAACGGCGTCTATGAGGGGCTGGATGCCCTTGGTTCGCAGCGCAGTGCCGCATAGGACGGGGACGATGCGGTATTCAATGGTCGCCTTGCGGAGCGCGTCCTTGATTTCCTGGTTGCCTATCTCTTCCTCTTCTAGGTATTTGAGCAGCAGGTCGTCGTCGGTTTCGGCGATCTTTTCAATCATCAGGCCGCGGTGGTTGAGGTAGTCTTGGATGAATTCTTCGGGGACGGGGCCTTCGCGCGGGGTTTCAACGCCGTCGTCCAGCCAAGTCCAGGATTTGCCCTCTATGAGGTCAATTACGCCGGTGAATGCGTCCTCTTGGCCTATGGGGATTTGGATTGCGACGGGGTTGGCTTGCAGCCTGTGGGAAATGGTGTCAATTGTGCGGTGGAAGTCCGCGCCGACCCTGTCCATCTTGTTTACAAAGCAGATGCGGGGGACGTTGTATGTATCGGCTTGCCGCCAGACGGTTTCGGATTGGGGCTGCACGCCCGCTACGGCGTCAAAGACGACTACGCCGCCGTCCAGGATGCGTAGGCTGCGTTCCACTTCGGCGGTGAAATCGACGTGGCCCGGGGTGTCTATGATGTTGATAACGCAGTCTTTCCACTCGGCGGTGGTTGCCGCCGAGGTGATGGTGATGCCGCGCTCGCGCTCTTGCGCCATCCAGTCCATAGCGGTCGTGCCGTCGTCAACGCCGCCGATTTTGTGGATGCGGCCGGTGAAGTACAGCACACGCTCGGTGACGGTGGTTTTGCCGGCGTCTATGTGCGCGATAAAGCCGATGTTTCGCGTTTGTTCCAGGCTTTGGAGTGTTGGAGGCATTGTTTGTTTTGGATTCCTCCGCCCGCCGCTTGACCTGATTGGCAGGCGCTGCGGGCTGTGAATGTTACCAGCGGTAGTGGGCGAAAGCGCGGTTCGCCTCAGCCATGCGGTGCGCCTCTTCACGGCGGCGGACGGCTGGGCCCTGGTTGCGGGCGGCGTCTAGCAGCTGAGAGGCTAGGCTTTGTTGCATAGGCCTGCCGCCTCTGGCGCGGGCGGCGGTGATGATCCAGCGCATAGCGAGCGCTAGGCGGCGGTTGGGGCGCACTTCGGTCGGGACTTGGTAGGTCGCGCCTCCGACGCGGCGGGATTTGACTTCCAGCATCGGAGTCGCGTTGCGTATCGCCTGCTGAAAGACTTCCAAGCCGGGGCGATTGGTTTCCTGCTCCACCAGGTCAAGCGCGCCGTACACGATGCGCTGGGCGGTGGTTTTCTTGCCGCTCCACATCACGCGGTTGATGAACTGGCTGAGTTCTATGCTGTTGTATTTGATGTCCGGGGGCGGAATTCTGACTTCCGCTCTTCTGCGGCGCGCCATAGTCGTCTCTCTTATGTCTGAGTGTGCGCTGTGCGCTTATCTCGCTTGCTTATCTTGCGCGCATATCGCGTTTGCATGCGTTGCGCGCTTGTCTTGTTCGGTTATCGCCGGTTGTTGTTTAGCCGATACACAAATGCGCGCTCCCCCGCTATGCGTAGAGTAAAGGAGGGGAGCGAGCGTTTAGGTGGTTCTCATTCCCTTGCCCTGCCGAAATCCCTCGGATTGTCGCCAATCGGCGGGGGATTAGCGCGGGCTAGTTTCGCTTGCTGCCGTATTTGCTGCGGCCTCTCTTGCGTCCGTCGACGCCTCGGGTGTCTAGGGCGCCGCGGACGATGTGGTAGCGGACGCCGGGCAGATCTTTGACGCGGCCGCCGCGTATCAGCACGACGGAGTGTTCTTGCAGGTTGTGGCCTTCGCCGGGTATGTATGCGGTGACTTCCATGCCGTTGGTGAGGCGCACCCTTGCGACTTTACGCAGCGCCGAGTTGGGCTTTTTGGGCGTTTGGGTACGCACCTGCGTGCAGACGCCGCGCTTTTGGGGCGAGCCGGAGTCGCGGCGGCCCCGGTTGCGTAGCGAGTTGAAAGAAAAGCGCAGCGCGGGGGCTTTGTCTTTCTTTCGCTTGGCTTTTCTGCCTTTTCTGACCAGTTGGTTGACCGTAGGCATAGGTTTCCCTCTTGTGGTTCCCGGCTAGTTTCCCCGTTGATTTTCGGGCGCGTTTATGCCAAGTTGTGGCTGTGAAACGCAATAGTACATCTTTCATATGAGCGATGCCCATATGAAAAGGCATAACAGATAGATATTATAGACACGATATTAAACTAATGTCAATAATTACTTTTGGGAATTCGCGCAGGCGCTGACAAATCGGGGGGCGATGGCGGGATTTGCGGCGAAGTGAAGGTGGATGTAGGACGCCCAGAGGTTGGGGGCGCGAAAGCCCTCTATGCGGGAGTTTTGGCTGAGGACGGCGTAGGCGGCTTGGGCGCGGGATGGGAGGGCGTTGGCGATAGAGTAGTGGAATTCGTGGCCGCGGGCCGTGTCACCCTTATGCAGCAGGGGGCCGTCGGCGAGCGCCTGTATTTCGCGGTAGCCGAGCGTTAGGCCGCCGCCGCTCATAGAGGTTGCGACGGGCAGCAAGCCCGCCATAGGATAGCGGGCTATTTCGTCGAAGTCGGTTAGGGATTCGGCGAGATACATCAAGCCGCCGCACTCGGCGTAGATTTGGACGCCGCGAGCGTGGGCGGCGCGGACGGCTTGCAGCATAGGGCGGTTGGCGGCGAGTTGGGGCGCGTAGATTTCGGGGAATCCGCCGCCGATGTAGATGCCGCCGATGTTTTCGGGCAAGGCGGCGTCGGCGAGCGGGCTGAATGGGATGATGTCCGCGCCCCAAGCCTTGAGCAGATCGAGCGCGTCCTGGTAGTAGAAGTTGAATGCTTTGTCGTAGGCAAGGGCTATGCGGGCTTTGGGGGGGATTGGATTGGCGGGAAAGAGCGCTGGCGGGGCGGCGGGGGTTTGGGCGCGGGCGGCTATGGCTATCAGCGCGTCTATGTCTATGGTTTGTTCCGTTTGGGCTATGAGCGCGTCAAGCCAGCCGGTGGCTAGAGGGCCTTCCACCACGGGGACTAGGCCTAGGTGGCGCTCCGGGGCTTGCAGGTCGTCGCTGCGGGGGAGGTAGCCGATGACGGGGATGCCGGTTGCCTGCTCTATGGGGGGCTTGCAGAAGTCAAGGTGGCGCGGGCTGCCGATGCCGTTTAGGATGACGCCGGCTATGTTGACGGCGGGATCGAATTGTTGGAAACCGAGGACTTCTGCGGCTACGCTGCGGGCTACGCGGGCGGCGTTGGCTATGAGAATGACGGGCGCGTTGAGCAGCTTGGCGATTTCGGCGGTGGATGCCTGCTCGGTGAGGTTGGCGTGGCCGTCGTACAAGCCCATAACGCCCTCTACGACGGCGATTTGGGCGGGACTGGCGGCTCTGCCGAAGAGCTCAAGGGCGGCGGCGTGGGGGAGCATCCAAGTGTCAATGTTGCGGCTTGGGACGCCGCAGGCTAGTTTGTGGTATGAGGGATCAATGTAGTCTGGCCCGCATTTGAACGGCTGCACGCGCAAGCCGCGTCGGGCGAGCGCGCCTATGACGCCGGTGGCGATAGTGGTTTTGCCCGCGCCGCTGCGCGTGGCGGCTAGGACGATTGTGGGGGGCATGGCGTTCCTTTGGAATGGGCGGGCGGTGTTGCGCCTGCGGTTGCCATTCGCGCCCATTATGCAGGCGTCTTTTGGATGCGGGCAGTATCAAACCGACATTATGATAGCGCAACGGGCGATTGGGCGTTTATTTGGATGCGCGGCGCTATCTCTATACCATCTTTATATTACACAAGGCGCGGGCTATTCGGCGGCAGGGTCGGGGTAGCCCCTGGGCGTTATCATTCGGCCGGCGTGGGCGTAGGTGGCGGAGTTGCCTATGATTAGGGTGGTGAACATATCTATGGCGTCGTAATGCGTTTCTAGGGCGGCGAGGGTGGTTAGGGTGGCGCGCCGGTCGGGGCGGGATGCGTTGCGGACGATGCCGACGGGGGTTTCGGGATTGCGGTGGCGCAGGATGATTTGGCGCGCCTCTATGATTTGGGAGCGGCGCTTGCGGCTGCGCGGGTTGTATATGGCGATGACGAAGTCGGCTTGGGCGGCGGCGTCAAGGCGCTTGCGGATGGTTTGCCAAGGCGTCAGCAGGTCGCTGAGGCTTATGGCGCAGAAGTCTTGCATAAGGGGAGCGCCGAGGATGGCGGCGGCGGCTTGGGCGGCGGAGACGCCGGGGATTGCGTGAACGGGCGGGTTCGCGCCGTCCCAGCCGGTTGCGGCTAGATGCTGGTAGAGGGGGGCGGCCATGCCGTAGATGCCGGCGTCGCCGGATGATATGAGGGCGACGGTTTCGCCTTGCGCCGCGAGTTGGGCGGCTTTGGCGGCGCGCGCCATCTCTTCGCCGAGCGGCATTGCGATTACGCGCTTGCTCTCCGGATTGCCCTCTATGAGATGGCGGATTTGGTCGGTGTAGCCGCCGTAGCCTATGACCACTTGCGCGAGCGCGAGCGCGTCCGCGGCGGCGGGGGTTAGCAGGGCGGGATCGCCGGGGCCTATGCCTATGAGGTAGATTGCGCCTGTGGTCATGTTGGCTCGCTGGTGGTGATGTCGGGCGTAGTTATCGTAGATGGATGCGGCAATGGCGGATAGCGCGGGCGGCATCCCAATGGCAACGGGCTAGTTCAAGCCGTGCGTGCGGCCCTGCTCGTCTGTGTGGCGCGCGCCTTGGATCTCTGTGACCGCCTCATCGCGCATCGCTATGACGTCTTGCGCGGCGGCGCTGAGCGCGTCAAGCAGGTCGTCGTGGGAGCTGCGGGTAGCGCCGTCGCCGCTGTTGGCGACTATGAAATCGCCGTCGGGGGTTTCGTGCAGCAAGACCGCCCAAGCCATAGCCGCCATGCCGCTGCCGGCGAGCGCGTCGTCGGCGAATGCGCTGACGAATATGGTGGGCATTCCCCACTTGTCGGCGATGCGCGGATGCGGCAGGTTTATGTGCGCGCCCGCCTTGCCATCGGCGAGTTCGGGGCTTATCGGCGTTACCACGCCATATTGCAGGTCGGCTATTTCAATCAGTCCGGCTATCGTGAGATCGTCTAGGTTGGTCAATGCGGGTGCCTCGCTTGTTGCCTATTTATTCAGGTAGATTGCGCCGGTTGGCGGGTTCGTTGACTAGCGCTAGTGGCGATGATGTCGGCCGTGATTGTGGTTGTCAAGATGGCCGTCGTGATGGTCGTCGGCGGCGCATTGGGCTGCGCGGGCGGCGATTTCGGCGGGGGATAGGATGCCGCGCTCGGTGAGCAGGGTTTCTAGGGCGGTTAGCCAGCGGGCGTAGTAGTGGTCGGCCGCATCGCCGCTGCCCTGGTCGGCGATTTCGCGGGCTAGGATGGCGTGAAAGTCGCGCCAGGGGTATGCGCCGCTTTCGTTTAGGGCGACGGCTATGCCGAAAGCGCGGGCTTGCCAGGGCTGGGCGAAGACGAGCTCGCCGTTGGCGCGGGGGAGCGCGAGGTCGCCGCGCAGGTCGGCGGGGCGGGCGCTGGCGTTGGCGTCAAGGGATGGGTTCATAGCGGGTTCTCTCTATGGCGACGGGCTGTCCGCCGGCGCTGACGTCGGATTGTTTGATGATACGCTATCCGACGGCGCGGCGGCTTTGGCGACGCCTATCATGCTGTCCCTGCTGACTAGGGCGGCTAGTTCGCTCTCGCTCAGATGCGCCGTGTTGGGCGGGCGCTGCGGCAAGACCATATAGCGGATGTCGGAGTTGCTGTCCCAGACGCGGACTTCCACCGATTCGGGCAGTTCCAAGCCGAATTCTTTGAGGACGGCGCGCGGCTCTATGACGGCGCGGGCGCGGTAGGCGTCGGACTTGTACCAGCGCGGGGGCAAGCCCAGCACGGGCCAGGGGTAGCAGGAGCAAAGCGTGCATACCACGACGTTGTGAACTTGCGGCGTGTTTTCCAATACCACTATCTCAGCGCCTTGCGAGCCTGAGAATCCGAGTTCGGCTATGGCGGCAGCGCCGTTTTCCAGCAGGCGGCGCTTGTAGCCGGGCCGCGTCCACGCGCGGGCGACCACTTTCGCGCCGTTGAGGGGGCCGATGTCTTGCTCATACGCCTGTACGCGCGCGTCTATGGCGTCGGTTGAGATTAGCCCTTTCTCTATGAGCAGGGATTCTATCGCCATAGTACGCAGGGCGGGATCGTGTTCGGGCGCGCGGGCGGCGGGTTGGGCGGCGTGTTCGCTCATAGGGATGCCTCGCTTGCGGGATTGCTGGGGGCGGGATTGTTCGGATGCGTGGGATTGGGTTCGGCAACGGCGGCGTCTTGCGCGAATATCTCAGCGGCTTTGCGGGCGATGTTTTCGCCGAGCGCTAGGCATCGGTCGCGGTAGAGCGGGTCGTCGGGCGCGCGGTGGGATACGGCGCCGAAGTGGACGGGCGGGTCGGAGGCGGACATGCCGCCGGAGTATATTAGCATGCCTCTGACGAGCAGGGATGCGATGAGGCTCATTTCGGCGAAACTGGCGCCGCCTCCGCCGGGCCAATTCTGGGATGCGAACACCCCGCCGAGCTTGCCGGCAAGCGCGGCTTGGTCTATCTCTTCCAGAAAGCGCTTGATTTGCCAGCTGATGTTGCCGCCGTGCGTGGGCGTGCCGAATATCACGGCGGCGGATTGCGCCACGAAATCGGCGTCCACCGCGTCAACGCGCATCGGCTTTGGATTGGCGCGCGGCGCTTTGCGGCAGCCCTCTGCGATGAGCGCCGCCATTCGCGCGGTGTTGCCGGTTTCGGAGTGGTAGATGATGGATATGTTCATAGCGCTAGGCAAGTTCGGCGGATTCGGCGGGTTCAAGATAGGTTTCCCACATATCAATGTAGAGCGCTTGGTTGGGTTCGGCGTCGCCGCCCCAGAGTTCGCGCGCGTCAAAGCGGACGCTGTACACGGGCAGCGGGTCGCCGGTTTTCGCGCCGTCAATGGGCTGCAGGTCTTGGAACGGCTGGGCGGGATATATGCGCTCAATGCTGCCGCGCTTGCCGCGGATGTAGCGGGGCAGGCGGGTGTGCGCGGGCGGGTGGATGTTGCGCGCGCGGACGGGATCGCCCACTGCGTAGCGCGGGGTGGCTTGGGGCAATGGGGCGGGTTGCGCGGGGGCATAGACGCGCCGGCGGACGCGCTCTGCCAGCGCCGGGTCGGCGCGGGATGGGACGGGAGTAGCGGGATTATCGGCATAAAGGTTCGCGCGGGCATCCATCTCAGACTGCGCTATCAAGCCGCCATTCACAAGCGCCGCCTCCAGCGCCAGCATCCACTTTTCGTAGTAGCTCGCCGCCAGATAGCGCGCGGGCGGGATGCTCTCAATGTAGTGGCGCGAGCCGTATGGCGCATACACATCGCGCTCTTCGCGGATAGCGGTAACGATGCCATACACGCGGCTTTCCCACCGCGCGTGAAAGACGGGTTCGGGGTCTTGTTCGCGGGGTATGGCGCCGAAGCCGTGCATGCCGCCGAGGTCGTGGATGCCGTTCATTGTGGGGTGTCCTTACGCTGATGTTTTATTGTGGGCTGCGACGGGTTTGGCGTCGTGGGGGTGGGTTGCACTATTCTACTCTATATCGCGCGTCTATGCCGCGCAGCCGGATATTAGTCTGTCAATGCCGGTTAGCAGGGCTTGGAAACTGGGGGATATATTGCGTTCCCTGGATATATGGGTTGCCATTAGTTCGGCGGCGTCGGCTTTGTGGAAGTTGGGTATCAGTTCTTTCAGAGCGTCGGACGGCTTTGGCATGTCGTCGGGATTGCGAAAGCGCGCGCGCCGCCCAATGCTTGCCAGCCGCTCATTGCCAAAAGCCTGGGCAAGCGCGTAAGTATCGCCCAGATACCACGCCTCGAGTTCCTGGCACACTATTCGCACAAGCGAATCATCCCTGCCGCCTGCGGCGCAAAGCCGCGTTAGCCGCTCTTTGAGGGCTATGCAGTCGCCGCCGTCGTTGTCGCGGATGATGACAAAACGGACGCCCGGCTCTCGCCAATCTCGCAGTTTGTGCGGGATGCTTTTTTCTAGAGCGCTCTTTCCCTTATAGGCAACGAATTGGAACTGCGTTTCGGGAAACATTCGCGGCAGCATCCCCTCAAGCAGAGTTTTCATAGATGGTTCCTCCAGCAGGAAGACTATCTTGTTCATCAAGGGCTGGCTCCCTCGAACAGGTTTTGTTTCCAAAGCTCGCCGGGCAGGTCGCCCGCCGCCACCAGCGAATTCAGCAGTTCGCTGCCGGACGCGCGCCTCGCGGTGGCAAAGCCGTCTTGCTTGACTAGCCAGAATATCTCATCCAGCTTAGCCCAGTTCAGGAATTCGGGGGAATGCGTTGAGATAAAAACCTGTCCGCCGCGCTCGGCGTATATCCTGAACTCTTCTATCAGTTCGTAGAGAATGTCGGGGTAGAGTTGGATCTCCGGCTCTTCTACGATGAGCAGCGGATGAGGCGCGGGGTCGTTTAGCAGGATTAGGTAGGCGAACATCTTGATTGTGCCATCGGATACGGAGCGGGCTATGAATGGGTCTTTGAATCCGCCGTCCTGAAAGCGGAGGAGCAGGCGGCCGTCTTCGGTGGATTTCGCGTCTATGTCGTTGACGCCGGGGATGCGCCGTCTCATAGATCTTAGGACGCGCTTGAATTCGTCGGGGTGATTTTGGCGCAGGTAGTGTGCGGCTTGCGCCAGGTTCTCGCCGCGCGGGGATAGATGTTTGGCGTGGCCCGCCTCTGCGCTTGAGGGCGCCTCGGCGGCGCGCAAGTCGGAGATGCGCCATGCCTCTATGAATTTGCGAAACTCGGATATGATGGGGAATTTGCGAAATTGCCCCAGCGCTTTTATGGCGAGGATGTTGGGGGCGTCTAGCGCGAACTCTTCGCGTTCCGCCGCCGCGTCTTGGTCGGCGTACTCGGATTCGTTTGCGGCGACGCTGCCTTGCCCGCGCCGGAAGTCGACGAGATGCCAGGGCTGCCCGTATGCGCCGTTGCGGTATCGGAGCAGTTCGCGCTCTACCACCGCGTCGCCGCCGTCTTCGGCTACTCGGAGCGTGTAGGTTGCGAGGGGGCTGTCTTTCGCGCGGCGGAGTTTGAGTTCAATCTCTATGGGGCCCGGCTGCTCGCGGCTGGCGAGTTCGCGGTAGCCGCCGCGCCGGGCGACGGCGTAGGCGACGTTTTGGGCGAGCGCGTCTTTGAGAAACGCGAATACGTCCAGCAGGGTTGATTTGCCTGAGCCGTTGGCGCCGACCACAATCGTCATCCGCGGCAGGTTGTTGAGTTCCACCCCGCGAAAGCAGCGGTAGTTTTTGATTGATACGCTTTCTATTCGCATTTTTCGCTCCGGCGGCGCGGGGGCAACTTGTGTTGGGTAGATTATAGCGGTTGGTTGGGGTTTATTCCAATTGGGAGGATTGGGGGAAATTTGGCGCAAATTGGCGGATTTTTGGGTTGATATGGGTAGATCAGGTTTTCGCGGATGTGCTATAGTTGTTAGAACGAATGGATCATAGTTCAGAGCGAGGCGGATATGCTCAACGACCCAATGGACACCACATATATATTGACTTACCCAACGCGCCATTCATTGATCGAGGCTACGCTTGCCGCGATAGAGCGCAGGGCTAACGTCGAAAAACCCGCCGGTTACGAGTATGATGACCCCATATACCTTACGCCAGACGAAGCAACCCAATCCCAAATCTTTCGGCATTGGGTTGATAGCGCGCTCAGGGATGCCGAACCCCCGCCAGGGTTGTGGGATGATTTGCAAGAGTTCCAGTGGCTGATTGTGGCGGACATCATCGTAGGCTTGGAAAGTACGCCGGACGGGCGCGACTTTCTTTCCGATATGCGCGCCGCCGCCGCTCAGCGGTATTCGGATCAGCTACAGAATTTGCGTGACGCTACCTAATTACTTGCACAAGCGCAAGGCGCTCCGGCAATTCGTTGCTGATGAGTACGCGCTTTGCCATGCTGACGCATTTTCGTGAGTGTGGTATTATAATAGTGATGGTGAAACTGATGGCGATATGACAAGGAGCGGCGCATGAAGAAGATACCGCAGTGGCAACAGGTTTTGTCCGCGCTTGAGGGGCTGGGCGGCATTGCTACGCTGTCGCAGCTGAACCAAGTTCTTCTTTCGCCTGGCGGCGCTGGGACGAAATGGGGCACCAAAACCCCGGATGCAACCATACGCCGCATCGTGCGTCAGCAATCGGAGCATTTCCATACGCTGAAGCCTGGGCTGTACTGCGTCCGCGAACAGGCCGAGAAGTATGAGCGAGAGTACAACCTACCGAAGCAGGGGGAGTCGCCGGAAGATGTGCAAGAGCGCGGCCACTCGTATTATCAAGGCTTGCTAGTTGAAATCGGCAACGCACGGAACTACAAGACCTACGTGCCGGCGCAAGACAAGAACAAGCCTTTCATAAATCAACGCCTCGGTGACGTATGCGATATAACCGAACTGCCGAAATTCGGATATGAGGGAGTTCTGCGTCATGCAAGGACGGTGGATGTCATCTGGTTCAACCGGCGATGCATGCCGGAAGAGATGTTCGAGGTGGAGATGACTACCGATATGCTAAATTCGCTGTCCAAATTCCACGAACTGCAAGATTTTTACGCGAAACTCAGAATAGTTGCGCCAACATATAGGCAAAGCCATTTTGCGGACAGGATGGCGCGGGACATCTTCTATGAAATTCGCAAGCGCAAGCGCGTGGAGTTTATGGGGATTGACGCGCTAGAAAATAAGTATGACCAAGGCAGGTGGTGATACACTCCACTCAGGCAATCGGTAGCCAACTAAGTCAACTAATGGTGGGGGAGTTGTATGACGCTCAGCAAAAGTTCTGCCATGACCCGCGGTTGGAACGCTATCTTCGAGCGATACGCGATTGACCGGCATGACTTTGACGCCGCGCCGTTTCACATATCAAGCGCACAGATTAAGGCGGCATGTCAGCACTTCGAGCGCGCAAGCGAGAAAGAGGCGCGTAGTCTCTGCAAACAAGACACTAGGGAATCTCGCCCGTTAGCCTTTGTTGAAAGGGGGCTTTTCATATTGCCGGTTAGGAACGGGCATTACGCCATCATCAAAGGCGAGGGATATGCGGATGTTCCGCCGATTGAAACGCCGCTGTTGGAATACCAAAGTGATTTTCCTTTCGCGCCGGATACTGCGCGAGTAGGCGTACTCAACTCAAAAACGCATCACCTAGATCGCGCCTACGCGCTGGGCTTGATTCATCATGTTGTAAATGATGATTCGTTGGCATTAGCCATTCGGGGAAGACGATACACTTCTGCGTTCAATTTCGTGACCGGCGAATTTGAGATTACCGCAAGAAGCGTTCAGATCAAAGTGGACGGCGGCTATGAGGGCGCGGAGCAGGTTGCGTTGGTTGAATCCAAAAGCGGGAACGCCAACAACACGATTATCCGACGGCTCTACTACCCGTTTCGCTACTGGCAGATGCACCTTAGCAAGCGGGTTTCAACGCTGTTCTTTCAGCGCACAAGGAACAACGAATACCATATCTGGCATTTTGGGTTTGACGACCCAAACGACTACAACAGCATCCGCCTGCTGAATTCGGCGCGGTATTCCATCCCGCTTGAGCTTAGCTGGCGATAGTTCCATGCGGGCGGCTATCGTTGCCTAGCGCCGCGCATCTTTCCCATACCCCCTACTGCTGCTGCGCGAACCGCCGATACACCTCTTCGTCGCTCAGCGTCTCCCGGCCGAACCACTCGTCCTCTATCAGGCGGGCGGCGTGGGTTAGGCGGGCTATGGCGAATGTGGCGGCGTCTATGATTTGCTGCGGCGTTTGCAGCGCGGCGGGGGATAGCGCCTCTATTTCGGCTATCGCCTCTGTTAGCGCCGCCATGAGCTCAACGGGGGCTATCTGCGTGGCGGTTAGGCGCGCCTTGACTAGGCATTGCAGGACTGACGACGCCTCGTTTCGCAGGAAGAGTTCCTCCGCCGCGGACGCCGGGTCGGGCGGGGATACGCCCAGCGATGACGCGGTGTCTAGCAGGCTGGTGGTTAGCGCGTCCGCGTCGCCGCCGTCGCGGAGGGCGCGCTTGGCGGCGGTGTCGGCGGCGCGAGCGGCGCTCTCGGCGCGCTCCAGCCAGCGCCCCAGCCATATCAGGTTGTATGCCCTTGTATCGGTTAGCCAGCGGTCTTGGGCTATGGTGAGCGAGCGCGGTTCGGTCATTTCTGTCTTGCCTTTGCTGTCGCGAGTTATTGCCTGTTGGCGTCTTGTTCGTATGGCGCGATTGGGGCGATGCCCTGCTGTCGCTGCTGCTGCAAGTCGTCGGGCGGGTTGTCTATGAGATTCAAGGCGTCGTCAAACGATACGGGGGCGGGGGAGCGTATGACTTGCGCGGCGGTGATGTCCAGCCAGCCGGAGCCGGTGGATACGAATGTCCCCTCTATGGGGGATGCCTGCGTGTAGTCGCGGCCGACGGCGAATTTGACCAGGTCGGCGTTGGACGCGATATGCAGCCCGCGCGTGGGGTCGGAGGGCAGCCAGCCGAGCTGGGGATGCAGGAACTCCAGCCAGGCGTGGGTTTCGCCGATGTCCACGCTGAGCAAGCCGCTGCAGTAGCGCGCGGGTATGCCGAGCGCGCGCAGCATCCCCAGCGAAAGATGCGTCATGTCCTGGCAGACGCCCTGCCGCGACGCCAAGACCTGCTCGGCGGTTGTGGCGACGGTCGTGCTGCCGCGAATGTAGGTGATGTTGGAATATACCCAGTCCACCACGCTCTTGACGGAGTGCAGCAGGCTTTGGGGCGCGCCCACTATTTGGCGGGCGACATCGGCTACCATTTCGGGGGCTACCATAGGCGAGGGCGTGAGGTAGTCCTCATAGATGTCGTCGTAGGCGAGTTCGGATGCGGGGATGTCGGCGGGCGTTGCGGGCGCGTTGCGAAGGCGGACGCTGCCTATCGCCAGGATGACCAGGCGCGTGTGCGGCGCTGTGAGGCGCAAGCGGTGGGTCGGGTTGCCCAGCCGGTCGTTGTATTGGATGAGCCGCGCGGCGGGCGTGGTGGCGATTGACGACGACAGGGGGGTCTGAAAGGCGTCCTGGCGCGCCGACAGGCGGAGGAAGTTGTCGTTCATCACCACTGTGTCGGAGTACAGGTAGCGCGCGGCGTAGGCGTAGCTTGCGGCGCTGCCCGCGTTGTCCGGCGCGCTATCCGCGTTGTCTGGCGAACCGCCTGTGTTGCTGTCCATATAGTCTAGCATTGTCTAGCGAACTACCCATGTCGGTTTGCATAGGCCGCCTGATGAGTTGTTGGTTACGCGGTTTTCGGGGCGGGATACCCTGGTTAGGCCGCCGGGGAACGCGGTCGTTTCGCCGCGCCCGTTTTGGATTGCGAACACGCGCAGGTCAATGTAGCGCTCGGTTAGTTTGCCGGTCGTTTCGTCAAAGACGATGTGCTTGGAGAAGTCTATGGTGTCTTGGGCGATAAGCCCGCGCGGATTTTCGATAACTTGGCGGCGCAGCTGCGCGTGGTAGTTGCCGCCGAGGTCGGTGAGGATGTATGTGCCTAGCCCGCCGTAGCCCTGCCGCGTTTTGAGCACCATAGAGCGCAGGTTTTCCAGAACGTAGCGGCGGCTGTCGGCGTCGGCGAGGTCGTAGCTCACGGCTTGGTCTAGGATGGGCTCCTCGCCTAGGTATTCGCGGATCATTTCCGGCACCCACAGGAACACGAGCTTGTCGTCCGCGACGCTGGTTCCCATGCCGTTGACCAGCACGACTTTGCCGTTGAGATAGGCGTCGGTTAGCCCCGGCACAAAGATTTCCAGGTCTTCCACGCGGCGATAGATGATGTCCACGGGGATGTCGCCGTCAAGGGTTTTCATATGCACGCCGCCGTCGTAGCCGATGTACAGGTCGGCCCCCTCCACAAGCGGGATGCCCAGCAGTTCGGCGAGGTAGCGATGCTCAAAGAACGCCGAGCCGAACTTGCTGTCGGTGAGCAGAACGCACACCGGCGCGGGCTTGTCGCACAGGGACGCGAACAGGTCAAGATACGCGGCGCGAATGTCGTAGGGGATGATGTCGTAGCCTTGGCCGATTTCGGGCATAACCGCTTGCCCAATCTCAACCGACTTCAGCTGATAGGCGATGCCGGAGGGTATGCGGAGGTTGTCTTCCAGCACGACATAGCGCCCGTCTTGGACTTGCACGAGGTCAATGCCGTAGATATGAACGAAAATGTCTTTGGCGGGCCGAAAGCCGATGTATTCGGGATAGAAGAATTGGCAGGAATAGACCACATCGTCCGGCACGACGCTCTGCTCGCGCGCGTACAGGTTCAGCAGAAACAGGTTCAGCGCCTTAAGCCGCTGCCGCACGCCCGCGCTTATCGTGTCCCACTCGCGCCGCTCCACGATGCGGGGGATCCAGTCGGTCGGCACCGGGCGATAGTCCATCGGGTCAAGCGGAAAGCAGAATGCGTCCAGGGCGACCTGGCGGTTCGCCTGGCGCCAGCGCTCGGCGAGGGCGTCGGGACCGAGCGCGTCCAGGGCGGTCATGGCATGGGCATAGACGGGGCGGAGGGCGCCGTCGGGGGTGAGGTATTCGCTGACGGGATTGGGGGGGGATGTGAGGGATTGTAGGAGCATTGTGGTGGTGTCCGGGGTATGGATGAAATTTAACAGCGTTTATTGTTAGGGATATGAAGGCGGGTTGTCAATGCGAATGGGGATATGCGCTCTCTGTTTCTGCGGCATTGAACGCGGATGAGGGATTAGGCGGCAGGTAGGTGTGTGAATTTGGGGCTGAGTGATGCGCGGGAATTTAGGCGTTGGGATTTATCGCCGGCGGCGCAGCAGGCGCGAAAGCTCAGCCATAGCGGGATGATTGGACGAGACGGCGGCCGGCGCGCGCTCATAGCGTTCAAGCAATTCCGACTCCGCAAACTGTTGCGGCCAATCCAAGTTGACGTCGATAGCCTCGCTATCGTTGCTAACGTCGACGTCAAGCGTGATAGCGTCAAGCGCCAGCAATTCCCGCAAATCCCGGGTAAGCGCTTTTCCTGGAAACTTAAGACCCGCGTAATGTTGCAGGGCTACACGGATCAAGCCATCCAAGTCCGTCACTTTCCCGTCTAGCAGAATGTTGAGTACTTGGAGTTGCCGCTGTCCCAAAATGCGGCGGCGCTTGCTGCGGAGTTGCCCAAATAGTGACTTGGCGAATTCGTGGAACAGCAGGCGCTTGTGGTTGACGGTGATTTCTTCGGCGAGCGCGTTGCATCTATCTGCGACTGCAGTCAGCGTGAACATCAGAAACGGCGTGAGATCGTGATCCAGACGGCGCGTCTCAGCCAACGCTCCCAGATATTCGTCCTTGTGTTCATAGTAGTAGTTGGACAGACTGACCATGACCATGTTGTTGACGCCCGCGCGCCGTAGCATAAACGCCTCTAATGCGCGGGCGGTGCGCCCGTTGCCATCGCCGAAAGGGTGCATCGCGCCAATATGGTAATGCGCTGCAAGGGCTTGGATAATCCTGTCATGTCCATGAAACTCGCTCGCAATCGCATTTATTAGCCCCTCAAAGGCAATGCGGCAAACCTCGCCGCCCGCGGCGCCGCTACATCTCGGCGTTCCGAATGTAACATCAAACCCTGGCGAACGTAGCGCGCCAGGTTCGCAGTTGTCATCGTCGCAACCCGTAACCATTCGGCGGTGAATGTCCAGGATGAAATCTGGGGTAACCGGCCTGCTAGACGACTGCTTTGTCAGCCAGCCGTAGGTTGCGTTAGCCGAGCGAAGTTGCCGCTGAGAGCGCGTCAAATCGGCGCGGGATGCGGCGGCCGGCGCGAGCGCCTCATCTTGCTCGCGCGGGGTGAACTCCGCGCCCTCTATGCGCGAAGTGCCTACCGCCTCCAAGCGAAGTTGCTCTTGGTGAATTTCGGCTATCCACTGCGGCAAATGCGGCATGCGGTTCAGCACGGCGGCGGCCGTTCTCGCATCCAGCAGCGCATCGTTCACCGCCAATATGTCATACCGCGCCCACTGTTGCGGCATCATGTATCGGCTTACGGTTTCGCTTGTCATTTCAGCGCTCATTTCCCGTTCATTTCCAGATTTATACCTAAATCATACCTATTTTGACTGTTTCATTTCAACCTTATTTCCCGGTCCATTTCACATTTCATTTCAAGTCTGTATCATATAAAAGGCAAGCGCGGGTGTGGCGGCGGCGTCTTGTTCACAATTCCCTCGCCCAATTATTAGCCATTTCCTAACCAATTCCCACCCTCGCCGCGTTTTATCGCCACACCGCCCTCAATCTGATGTATGATTGCCCGTAGATGCTTTTGCGCGGCGACGACGGCCGCGCCAGGCTCTGCCAACATACCGACGAGACATACCAACAACCAAACTCCCCCCAAAAGGTGCATCATGACTACTTTCAGATACTATCGCTGGGATGGCAGCCAGCAAATCTTTGATGTGGACGCCGACGACCTGTTCAACTCTATCGCGGACGATATTTTGGAACACGGCGATCCGAACAGGGCGTTGCGTAGCCTATTTCAGCGCGGCGTGCAGGACGAGCAAGGGCAGCGGTCGCCGGGGCTGCGGGATCTGATGGAGCGGCTGAGGCGGCAGCGGCAGCAGCAGCTGGAGCGCTATAACCTGGATTCGGTTATGGACGACGTGCGCGAGCGGCTGCAGGATGTGCTGGACACCGAGCGCAAAGGCATTGAGCGGCGGCTGGATGAGGCAAGGCAACAGCTGCAGGCGGCGGGCGATGACGCGGAGCATCTGCAGGCGCCGATGCGGATGCTGGAGGATCGCGCGCAACGCAATACCGACGCGCTGGACGCGCTGCCGCAAAGCGCGGGCGGCAAGATACGCGAACTCCAAGAGTACGACTTTATGGATCCGGACGCGCGCCAAAAGTTCAACGAACTGCTGGATACCCTCAAGCAACAAATGATGCAGAACTTCTTCCAAAGCATGAAAGAGCAGCTGGAGAACATGACGCCGCAAGACCTTGAGGGCATCAAGAATATGATGCAGGCGCTCAACCAGATGCTGCGCGATAGGGCTATGGGCGAAGATCCCGACTTCGAGGGCTTTATGGAGCAGTACGGCGAGTACTTCGACCCGAACCGCCCGGCAAGCCTAGACGAGCTCATAGAGCGGCTCCAGCAGCAGATGGCGGCGATGCAGTCGCTTATGGACAGCATGTCGCCGGATATGCGAAACGAACTGGAGGGGATGATGGGCGCGTCCATAGACCCCGAACTGATGGAAGAGCTGGCGGAACTGGCGGGGATGATGTACGACATGTTCCCGTTTGACGATATGGCGGGCGAATACCCGTTTATGGGCGACGAGTCGCTCACGCTGGACGCCGCTATGGATCTGATGGGGGATCTGCAGCAAATGGATCAGCTGGAGCAGCAGATCCAACAAGTGATGCGTAGCGGGGACATAGAGGACATCGACCTGGATCAGGTTGAGCAAGTGATGGGGGAGGACGCGCGCCGCCAACTAGAGCAATTGCAAAATCTGATAAAGCAGCTGGAAGAGGCGGGCTACCTGCGGCGCAAGGGCGATAGGATGGAGCTGACGCCGCGCGGCATACGCAAGCTGGCGCAGCAGGCGCTGAGGGAAGTGTTCTCGGAGCTGAAGAAAGACCGGATGGGGCGGCACGAAGTCTATTACCGCGGCGACGGCGGCGAGCGCACGGGCGAAACGCGCGAGTACGAATTCGGCGATCCGTTTGACATAGACCTGCACAGGACGCTGTTCAATTCGGTCTTGCGGGAAGGGCCCGGATCGCCGCTGCGTATCAGCCCGGCGGACTTTGAGGTGCATCACACCGAGCATATGACGCAGACGGCAACGGCGCTGCTGATAGACCAGAGCCGCTCTATGGGGATGTTCGGCAGTTTCGCGGCGGCAAAGCGCGTGGCGCTGGCGCTGTACTGGCTCATCCACAGCCAGTATCCGCGCGATTACCTGTACATCATCGGGTTTTCCGACTACGGCATGGACATAGCCACCGACGACCTGGCGGATCTGACATGGAACGCCTGGGTGTCGGGGACGAATATGCAGCATGCGCTGATGCTGGCGCGGCAGGCGCTCTCGCGCCAAAAGGTAGCCACCAAGCAGATCCTGATGATAACCGACGGCGAACCCACCGCGCACTTGGAACACGGGCGCGCGTACTTCAACTATCCGCCGAGCTGGCGCACGATAGAAGAGACGCTGAAAGAGGTCAAGCGCTGCACGCAAGAGGGCATTACCATCAATACCTTTATGCTCGAGGCGAACTACTACCTAATGGACTTCATAGACAAGATGACGCGGATAAACAAGGGGCGCGCGTTTTACACAAGCGCGAGCCAGCTGGGGCGGTATGTGATGGTGGACTACCTCCGCAGCCAGCGCAAGCGCATCGCCTAGCCGCAAGCGAGTAACAAGCAAGCGAGCGCATGGGCGCAACGGGGAGGGCGTCGCAATGGGCAAGTGGTGGCTTATAGGCGGGGGCGCGCTGTTGGCGGGGCTGCTCGCGGGCAGCGTGGCGCTGGCGCTGCTGGGCGGCAGGGAGGCGACATTCGCGCCGGGGACGCCTGAGGCGGCCGTGCAGGCGCTGCTGCGCGCCGCGGAGTCGGACGACTTCGAGGCGGCTTACGGACTGCTGTCGCAAGAACTGCGCGACGAGTGTTCGCTGGAGCGGTTCGCGCAGAACGACTATAGCTACTTCGAGGGCGACTTCCAGGCGCGTCTGGAAGGCGCGCGGGTCGTCGGCGATACCACATTCGTTAATGTGGAAATAACGGAGTTCTACAGCGGGGGCTTTTACTACGGCAGCGGCGGCTGGACGCATCAAAACCGCTACGCTATGCGGCAAGAGGGCGGCGAGTGGAAGTTCAAGTCGTATCCTTGGCCCTACCAAAACTGCGAGTATTTCAACGAACCCGAACCCGTTCCCTCGCCTACGCCCGACGCTGCGCCCACGCCTGATACTACGCCCGCCACTCAGTAATCCGAAACCACGCGCCGCGCTTTTGAGAGAGCATACATAACTATGTCCGAGATATTCTTTATAGGCTTTGCCGTATTCGCGCTGCTGGCGCAGGTCTTGGTGATAGGGCTGGTCGTCTGGGGGATAATCGCGTGGCGTCAGCGCGCCGGGCGGACGGCGGATGATCCGGGCGGCGGCGAGCGGATGCGGGTGGGCGCGCGGCGGCTGTACTTCTATGTGGTGTCATTCGCGGCGCTGATGATGTGGGTGAACGGCGCGGCGCTTGTGGGGCAGTTCATTTTGGACGCCGTGTTCGTCGGGGATGTGGCGATTAGCTCGGACACGGGCTTGGCGGCGGGCGCGTCTATCTTGGTGGTGGGCTTGCCGCTGTGGGCGTTTCACTGGCGCTATGTCCAGCGCGCGGCGGGCAACGCGGCGGCTGAGCGCGGCTCGCTGATACGCAAATTCTACCTGTACGCGGCGCTGGCGGCATCGGCTGCGGTGGCGTCTATAACGGCGGCAATGCTGTTGCGCTGGCTTTTGGGCGCGGAGGACTTCAGCGGCTACCACATCGCGGGATTGCTGGCGTGGGCGCCGGTGTGGGTATATCACCGGCGCGTGGAAGAGCGCGAGAGGCAAGGGCAAGAGCAGGGCGCGGCAGAGGGCGAGGGGCAGGACGCGCCGGACGCGCTGGCGCTGCGGCGGCTGTATGTATATGCCGCGGCGCTTGCGGGATTGGCGGCGCTGGCGATAGGCGCGGGCAGGGTCGTGTATCTCATATTGCTGGAGGGCTACAACGCTCTGGCGGGCGCTGCGCTGTTGGCGGGGGATGCGGGCTTGTGGTCGACCGAGATGCGCGGGATGCTGTGCGTGGCGCTGGTGGGCGGCGGCGTGTGGGCGCTGCACTGGCTTTGGATGGCAAGGGGCGATTACGGCTCTGAATTGCGGCAGGTGTATCTGTATCTGTTCGCAATTTTCGGCGGCGCGGCAACGGCGCTTTCGGCGCTGGGCGTGATATTGCGGCAGACGTTGGCGTGGGCTTTCGGCGCGGCAAGCGGCGTTTCGGATCCGGGTGACTTCGATTTTCTGCCGGGCGCGATAGCGGCGCTGGGCGTAGGCGCGGCGCTGTGGGCGTATCACCGCGACAGGGCGCGGCGCGAGGCGATATTGCATTACGGCGCGGCGTCGGGGCAGGCGCGGTCGTCGCAGCGCGTCTATGACTACATACTCGCGGGCATAGGCACGGCGGCGCTCGCGGTGGCGATATTCACGCTTGTGAACGCGCTGCTCAAGCTCGCGGCGGCGGCGATGGCCGGCCGGGTGATAGTGGGCGGCGATTTGTGGCGCGATCCAATCGCCACGGCGGTCGCGCTGACCGCGTTGGGCGCGCCGATATGGGGCTACTACTGGCGCAAGATACAGCGGCGGGCGCTCGCGGCGGGCGGCGATGAGCGGCTGTCGGTAGCGCGGCGCATATACATCTTCGCGGCGCTAGGCGCGGGCGCGCTATCCCTGCTTGGCAGCGTGAGCGCGCTGCTGTTCGTCCTGCTGCGTGACGCGCTGGAGCTGGCGTATTCCGCAAGCACGCTGGCGGATGTCGCAGGGCCGCTTGGCGTAATCGCGGCGGCGGCGGCGTTTCTGCCGTACTACTGGGCGGCATACGCGCGGGATAGGGCGGATGCGGCGGATGACGCTGTCGTTGATGCGCCGGACGCCACTGAATACGATGCGCCGGATGCCGTTCACGACGCTACCGACGTCGTTTCCGACGCTATGCCCGCTATGCCGCGCAAGGATGTAGCGCTGTTGGCGGGCGGCGGCGATGCTGAAGGTCTGGCGCGGGAGCTGGAGGCGGCGCTGGGGTATCGGGTGGCTGTGTGGCGCTGGGCGGACGCCGACGCGGACACGCCGGCGCTGTCGGATGAGGCGCTGGCGTCGGTGGCGCGGCGGGTGGCGGAGGCTGAGGGCAGGCGCGTGTTGCTGCTGCCGGACGGGGATGGGCTGCGGGTGGCGTCGTATGACGACTAGCGGGGCGCATCGCCGGGGATAGGCGGCGGCGGGGGAACGGGCGGCTGCGGCGGCACGGGTGGAACGCCGGCCTGGTCGGGCGGGAATATCAGGCGGCGCACGGGGTAGTTTATCTCTATGCCCTCTTCGGTAAGGCGCGAATGAACGAGTTTGACAAGCTCGCTCGTAAGGTGAAAGCTGCCCAGCCGGTCGCTGGCGCGTATGAATATCCAGAAACTTATGTTGGAATCGCCGAACTCTTCAAAGCCGAACCACGGCGCGCTGTCCTTGATGGCGTGTTCGGATGCGTCAACCACATCTTGGGCGGCGGCGCGCGCCACTCGCTCAACGCGCTGCAGGTCGGAGTCGTAGCTAACGCCGCAATACACAAGGACGTCTATCGCGGGCTCAGGGCTGTTGTAGTTGGTGATGATGCTGTCCGCCATTCGGGAGTTGGGGATGATTACAAGGTTGTTGTACATTGTGCGGATTTTGGAGCTGCGCCATCCGATTTCTTGGACATAGCCGGCGGGGCCGCCGTGTAGTTCAATATAGTCGTCCACTTTGAGCGAACCCTCAGTGACCACATAGGTGCCTGCCACAAAGTTGGCGAGCGTTGGGCGGACGGCGAGCGCTATCGCCAAGCCGCCAATGCCAAATCCCGCCAGGATGGGGGTTATGGGGATGTTGACGGCGGCGAGCGCGGTCAGCCCGCCAACCGAGTACATCAGCAGCGGCAGAACGCGGCGCAGAGGGGGTATCAGCCGGTCGTCAAGCTGCGTTTCGGTATTTTCGGCGACGCTTTGGACATACCAGTCTAGCAGCGTGTCAAGCGCGCGATGCAGCATATATGAGATATGCACAATGGCGGTCGCCAGCCACGCCTTGCGTATCCAATCGCCCCAGTTTTGGATGATGTCGTGTACGGGCGTGGCGAGCGTGGTGAGCATAAGCAGCGCGATAAACAGCCCGCAAATCACGATAAACAGGGCAATCGCGCCGCGCAGCGCCCCCATTATTTCGGCGGCAAGGCTATCCGGATTTCGGCGGCGCAACCGCCCTGCTATCGCGCGCATAACGATGTTTGCAATGCCCGCCACCACGAGCGCCGCCACAAACGCCAATGCGGCGCCTGCGCCTCCCAGAAAGATGGTTTGCAGGATTGATTGGGGATCCATATGGGATAAAGGGCTTTCTTGCTTGCTTAGGATTGTTGGCGTTGTTGGCTAGGGATAACTATATCATAGCGCGGGGCATAAACGCGGCGGCGGGCTATCGCGCCTCTACGAATTCGCGGATGGATTCTAGCGTGGTTACGCCGATGCCGTTGACATTGAGCAGCGCGTCCACGCTTGTGAATGAGCCGTTGTCTTCGCGGTGGCTGACGATAGCCTGCGCTCGGACTTCGCCGATGCCTGGCAGGGTTTTGAGCTGAGAGACGTCGGCGGTATTAAGGTTGATTTTGCCGCCGGGGGATGACGCGGCGCTACCGGGCGCGGCTTGCCCGGCGGCGACGAGACCGGCGGGCAAGGGCGCGGCGTCCGGGCTACGCGCCGGGATGTGCCAGTGCTGTTCGTCGCGCAGGACGGCGGCGAGGTTGACGGCGGTGATGTCGGCATCTGCGGTGGGGCCGCCTGCAATCAGGATTAGGTTGGCGAGGCGGCTGCCCTCGTTGATGATGTACACGCCTGGGGCGGCGATTTCGCCGGTGATGTAGATGCCAACGACGGGGGGAGTGGCGGCGGGTTGGGACGTGATATGCGCGGATGGGGGAGCGGCAGCAGTGGGGAGCGCGGCAGTGGCGGAGGTAGCTTGGGGAACGGGGGCAATGGCAGGCGCAGACGGGATTACGGGGGCGGGCGTTGCGCCTGTCTGCACGACTTGTATGTCGGTGGACGGGCGTGGCCAAGCCGCCATAACGAGGCCGCCGATAACGCCGACGGCGATTATGGCTGTGAGCGCGAAGTGGGCGGGTGTGAGGCGCATAGCGGGCGTGGGGGGTTTGGGGTGTGTTTAGGATGCGTGGGGGATTGTAGCAGAGTTGGGGGGAGTTTGTAACCCGGATATAATGGAAACGCTACCTTGCGCCAAGCCTTTACAAGCCAAGCCGTTGCGCTTAGAATCCCGCATACATACCCATCATCTCTATACATAATGGGCTGATTAGGAGGGGGAAATGGGTGAAAAGATTGCCATTCGCGGCGAAGTAACCGAACTCGACCAAGCCAAGATGACTTTCAAGATGCAGCCGATTTATGGACACAACAAAGTGTCCGGGCCCATCCCTAAGCAGTACTGCGACGCTTTCGTGAAAGCGTTCACCGGCTCAAAGGACGACGCTCGCGTCCTAATTGAGGGCGTGATTGAAGACGTGGGCAAGCATCGCCGCCAAGACAGCCCACTTGCCCTGGAATCGGTAGAGCGCGTTACTGTGCTACATCCACTTGACTTTCACGCTTGTCTAGACGAATTTCGCAATATGCAAGACGGCTGGCATGAGGGCGACGGCAAAGCGCCGTCGCATAGCGGATTGGACTGGCTATCCGACGCATTCCGGCGCGGATACCCCGCCGACCTCCCGCTACCATACACATACCCCACATTTGAGGGCGGCGTCCAATGCGAATGGACGATAGGGCAGTTCTATATCGAGATTGAAATCGACCTAGATACCCGCAAAGGGGACTGGATACGATTCGACGAAAACTCCGACTTCTCCGTTTTTGAGGATGAAGAGATCCTCAATTTGGATGACCCAAGCGCGTGGGCTTGGATGGCAGCCAAAATCCGGGATAGTTTGGAACGGGCTGAATGAACTCGGATACCCTGCTGTATCGGATGGTTAGCCCGTCCTGGATGCGACGCGGTCGCCCAACATCCCAAACATTTAATCCCACTCAAAAAGACAACGGGCGATTGTCCGTATATGACGGCGACCAAATCAGCCCGCAAGACGCATACGACCACTTTACCAATCCTACGCAAGGCCTCGGCCAAATAGCCGTGGGAGTGTTGGCGGTTGCGGTCGCCGAATGTGAATCGCTTAACCTCGCAGTTAGCCCCGACCCATTGCCCGACTTTCCGGCGCATGCGGCAATAGACTTCAGCGCGATTAGCAGAAACGGCCTCAGGCGCACGGCGCGTCAATTGAGCAAAATCGCCAACGCGCACGGCTGGCAATACCAGCCCAACGCCTAGCCGCCTCCCAGCGCGGGCATATCACTCCCTTGCGGCAATCGCCCCAAACTTCCCGTGCGAAATCAGGCGAATGTTGGATGATAAATTGAACCTGTTTGCAGTGCTTGAATTATCACGCAAGCATCAGGGCGAGCTACAAGATTCCCCGAAAGTTGACATACCGCTTGCCTACATAGACAATTGGGCGGAGTTTTCAATCAGCCATAGACTTGTTTCTGCGAGGCGTATAGTCGTGCCTTTGTTAGCGCTGGATGGCGTCCGCGTTTTGGACGCTACTACGGGGATCGCGGGGCCGTATTGCGGCAAGATGCTGGCGGATAGCGGCGCCGATGTGATTAAGGCGGAGCCGCCCGCGTCGGGCGATCCCTCGCGGCGGGTGGGCGCGTTTCCGCAAGGACGGGCGCATCCTGAGAAGAGCGCGCTGTTTCTGCATCTGAACGCGAATAAGCGGGGGATAACGCTGGATCCGGCGACGCCTGACGGGGCGCGGCTGTTCAAGGGGCTTGCGCGGCATTGCGATGTTGTGCTGGAGAGTTTCAAGCCGGGCAGAATGGCGGAGTGGGGGGTAGGGTATGCCGCGCTGAGAGACGCTCGCGGGGATGATCTGGTTATGACATCGGTAACGCCTTATGGCCAGTCGGGCCCGCGCAAAGACTATGAGTTCACCGAGCTGACGATATTCGCGGCGGGCGGCGGGATGTACAGGGAGGGGCTACCTGAGCGCGAGCCGCTGCGATATGGCGGCGAGATAGCGCAGTATTTCAGCGGCACTATGGCGGCGGCGGCAACGATGGTCGCGCTGTTCGGCGTCTCAATGGGCGGCGCGGGCGAGTGGATTGACATATCTATGCAGGAGTGCATGGCGGGGCATCCGCATCAGATTGGCAGGCGCACGCCGTATGTATATGGGAATGAGCCGGATCCGCGCAAGCCGCCCCGCCTCGCCGCCGCGGGGATGCGCGAGCCTTACGCCGTGGGAACTTTTCGCTGCAAGGACGGGTATGTGAGCTTTCTGCCGCTGGGCTCTCGGATGTGGCCGCAGCTGGCGCGAATGATTGATATGCCTGAGCTGCTGGATGACGCGCGTTTCCAATCGGCGGACGACCGCGCAGATCGGCGGGAAGAGCTTGAGGCGATATTCCAGGGCTGGTTTGACGCGCATACGCGGCAGGAAGTGTTCGCGGCGGGACAGCGCGAGGGGCTGCCCTGCGCGCCCGTGCTTGACGCAAGCGAAACGCTGCATAACGAGCAGTTTCGCGCGCGCGGCTATTTCACGGATCTGATGCACCCCGACGCCGGCAAACTGACCTACACGGGCGCGCCGTTTCGGTTGTCTGATATGCCCTCGGCTGACGGCAACGCCGCGCCGCGCTTGGGTGAGCATAACGCGGCGGTGTACGGGGATCTGCTGGGCATCGACGACGGTGAGTTGGCAAGGTTGCGTAGCGCGGGCGTTGTGTAAGAGGGCGGGCAAGGTTGCGACGGCGCGGGAATTGTATAAATTGTATAAGAGGATGGGCGAGCGCGGTTGCGCCATTGTCTTGGCGGATTGCGCGATAGATTGGGGCACATAAGTCTAAGTCAACAAGTCTAAATCAAGGGGCGTGTATGAGCGCAAAGAGCAAAAGGCTGCCGCTGTCGGGCGTGCGCGCGTTAGAGTTGGCAGAGATATGGGCAGGCCCGTTCTGCGGCGCGCTGATGGGCGATATGGGCGCGGAGGTAATCAAGGTGGAGGCGCTGCAGCGGATAGCGCGCGGCCCGATAAATCCCGCGCCGAACACGCCGGGCTATCCCGATTACGAGCCGGGCGCGCGCCCTTGGAATCGGCAGGGCAACTTCAACGCGGTTAATCGCAACAAGCTTGGGATTACGCTTGACCTGACGCGCAAGGCGGGCGTTGACGCCTTTTTGGAACTGGTGAATGTCAGCGATGTGGTGTTCACGAACTACGCATACGGGGTTATGGACAGGCTTGGCGTGGGGCAAGAGACGCTGCGGGCGGCTAGGCCGGATCTGATAGTTCTGTTCACGCCCGGCTACGGCAACACCGGCCCGTACAAGGGGCATCGCAGCATGGGAATGGCGATAGACGCCATGACCGGCCATTCGGCGCTGCGCGGGTATCCCGACTTGGACTTGTCGCACAATTCGCTAGTGCATCACCCGGACGCGGTGGGCGGCGTAACGGCGCTCTTCGCCATATGCGCGGCGCTGCGCCACCGCGCGCGGACGGGGCGGGGGCAGTTCATAGACTTGTCGCAGGCGGAGGCGTTTATGCCGCATCTGGGCGAGGTATATCTGGAAAATCAGATGACCGGCATCCGTCGCGAGCGGCGCGGCAACGGCCATCCGCGCATGTCCCCGCACGGCTGCTACCGCTGCGCGGGCGATGACGCTTGGGTGGCAATCGCGGTTCGGGACGACGCCGAGTGGGCGCGGATGCGCGCTGTGATGGGGATGGCGGAGTTGGCGGGCGACAATCGGTTCTCCACCGCGGAGGGCCGCGTAGCCAATCGCGCCGCCCTGGACGCCATCGTAAGCGCGTGGACGCGGGAGCGGGATAGGCACGACATCGCCGAGCGGCTGCAGGCGGCGAGGATAGCCGCCTCGCCCGTAATGGACTGCGGCGCCGACACCTACGCCGACGAGCATCTGCAAGCGCGGGACTATTTTCAGCTAGTAGAGCATCAGGACGCCGGGGTTTATCCGATGAGCGGGCCTGTGTGGAGTTTCCTGTCGGACGGGGCGGCGCAGTCGGATGGGGCAAAGCAGGCTGAGGGATCGCACGGGGAGCGGACGCCGGCCCGCCATATAGCGGCGCCGATGCTTGGCGAGCATAACGGGCGCGCGCTTGGCGAACTGCTGGGATATGGCGCTACGCGGCTGGCAGATCTGGCGGCCGCGGATGTGATAGGCACGACGCCTCTGGCGGGGGCGGATATGGGTGGCGTCCGCCGGATGCGGCGCGAGGCTGGCGCTCGCGGCTAATCGTCGCCCGTCGTGGCGATGGCGTCTTCGTCTTGCTGCCCGCGTATCACCACGCCCTCCAGCCGCGCGATGCGCTCCCGCACCTCCAGTTCTGTGCTGGAAATGCGGTTGGTAAGCCTGATTTCCATGGCGGACATATCGGCCCTTAGGCTTGCCTCCATCGCGTTCATATCGGCGCGCAAGCTTATTTCCATCGCGCTCATATCGGCGCGTAGGTTTGTCTCCATTGTGTTCATTTGCTTTGTCAGGTCTGTCTTGACCTCAGTTATTTGCCCAGTCAGTTCTTCTTTGACCGTGGTTATCTGCCCAGTCAATTCCTCTTTGACTGTCGCAATTTGCCCTGTCAGTTCATCCTTGACCGTGGTTATCTGCCCAGTCAATTCCTCTTTGACCGTTGCAATTTGCCCTATCAGATCCGCTTTGGCCTCTGTCAGGTCTATCTTGACCGTTGCAATTTGCCCTGTCAGGTCCGCCTTCTGTTCCGCAAGGGCTTTCTCGACCCGCGAAATACGCTCGTCCGTCCTGTCCATCCGCCTTAGGGTGTAGAAGAAGATGGCGATTTGTACGGTTACGATTATGGCTATGCCCGCCCAGTCTAGCATGGCTAACTCCATATATGGTTGTGCGGTTTGTATAGATTCCTCGTGTGTGGCGAGATGCGTCTGCGTATTGTTTGGGTTATTGTAACCGCTTTGGCAGCGATTGCCAAATGGGAATTGGGCAAGAATTGCGGTTAGCGACGGGATGGATACGCTTGAACGCTTTGGCGTGTTGGATGCCTTGCCGACGGCGCACTGGCGACGCCACCGGCGCATCACCTGGTTCGCTCATCCTTAGTAGCGGCCGTACATCTGGGATTCGTGTTGCAACAGGCGCAACAACAGGGTAGCGGTTCGTCATTCATCGCCGTCAGTTCCTCCAGCAGCCCTGCCTTGTTCGTCGCCATTTGCCCCATCAGATCCTCTTTGAACGCCGTTATTTGCGCGGACATTTCCACCTTCGTCTCCGCAAGGGTTGCCTCTAACCGCGAAATAGCGGCGTCCAGTCTATCTAAGCTCCTCTTGGTAAAGAAGAAAATGACGACTTGAACAGCAATGAGTACGGCTACGCCTGCCCAGTTGTCTGGCATGGCTAACTCCATCTAGGGTTGCGCTGTTGCCGCGCGAGGGGCGTGATGCGCCCGCGCATTATTAGGGCTATTGTAACCGCTTGTGCGGCGATTGCCAAACGGGGATTAGGGCAGGATTGATATTGCCGCGCTAGTTCACCTTTCGGCGAAACGCCGCATATGCACATCCGCATCCACTTGAGAGAGTAGCGGCGTATGCTCGCCAATACGCCGCGCCGCCAACCCCCAACCACCCCCTACCGCCGAAACGGAATCCGCTTAAACGCCTCAGCATACTGCATCCCGCGCCCCGCCGCGCGCTGCCGCCTCCACTGGCGCATCATCTGGCCCGCCCACTCCTCGTCGCGGCCGTTTAGCTGGGATTCGTGGCGCATTAGGGCGGCTACGGAGGTGTCTATGTGGGGGGTGACGTCTATGTAGAGGTCAGGGGACGGGTGTCCCATTATCCATACTTCGGCGACTTTGTGGGGCTCAAAGCCGGCGGCGAGCAGGTCGGGGAATGTCATGTGGTCGCGCGCGGCGGGGAAGACGGCTTGCAGCGCCGCCTCGCCCGCCGCCATGTGGTCGGGGTGGCCCACGCCCCAGCCGCCGTCTAGGTTTCGCATCGGATACATCGTGATTAGCACATCGGGCTTGTGGCGGCGGATTTCGCGGGCGATGTCTTTGCGGAGTTCCAATGTGGGCTGCAGCATGCTGTCTTCGTAGTCAAGGAAGACGACGTCTTTCAGCCCAAGAACCTTGCCCGCGGCTTGCTGCTCTTTGCGGCGGATGGCGGCGAGTTCGCGCTGCGTGATTTCGCGGTCGGCGCTGCCCTTGCTGCCGTCGGTGCACATCACATAAACCATTTCCCAGCCCTCGGCGCAGAGCTTGGCGACCGTGCCTGAGCAACCAAATTCGGCGTCGTCGGCGTGCGCGATTACCACCATCCCGCGTGAAAATGTCTTGTCGTAGAGGTTGTAGCCGACGGCGCCGTCGTTGCTAGACTGCGCTTGCGTTCTCTGCTGAGTCATAGGTCTCCCTGTTATGTCTTGTGGCGATACGATAGCGATGCGATAGCGATGGCGCGCCGGCCTGCGGGCGCGTTAAGCGCGTTGGACGCATCGCGCGGCCGGGCGGCGGTTTGGGTTTTGTTCGCGGTAAAAGTGTATCTGAGGGCGCGGCGCTAGTCTAGCGATTGGCGGCGCGGCGCGGCGGCGAAGGTTAGCAGCATTAGCGCGGTCATGAGCGCGGCGGATGTCAGGCAGAAGAGGCAGTACGAGCCGATGAGCAGCGCTTGCGTGGATGTGAGATACACTGAGAACGCAAAGCCGAGCAGGGCTACGGCAGCGAGCGCCCAGCGCAGGACGGGCGAGGGATCCGGAATGCCCAGCAGCGCAAGGCTACCCAGCAGCAACGCGGCGTAGCCCGCTACGCCAAGCAACGCTACAGGGATGCCCATAAATTGCGCGTACTCGCTTGTGGTTACCGCGCCGCAGCCGCCCGTCCCGCAGGACGCCGGTTCGCCGGATAGGTATGCGAGCGATAGGTAGGTCGCCAACACAAGCCCGGCTAGGCTCAGCGCGGCCGTTGCCGCCCAGCAGATTGTTTGCGCGTTCAATCTCATTGCGCCGCCGCCAGCGCGTCTTCTATCGCCTGGCGGAAGTTTTCGTACTCGCCGCTCACGCGCTCGCCGTTGACGAACACTGAGGGCGTGGAGGTTACCCCGATGGATTCGGCATACTCGGAGTCGCCGATAACCCTGTCAAGGTAGCGCCTATCAGTCAGGCAGGATGAGAACTGATTGGCGTCCAGCCCCGTCCTAGTGGCGAAGTTCACCAGGTTGCTGAAACTGAAGTTGCCGTCAGTGCCAGTCCAGTTTTCGAAGAGCGTGTCGTGGTAGTCCCAAAAGCGCCCCTGCTCGTCGGCGCACTCGGTAGCCTCCGCCGCCCAGACGGATTCCTCGCCCAGAATGGCGAAGTGGCGATAGACGAAACGCACGTCGCCGGCGCTCACATAGTCGTCAATGATTTGTCGCCCTATCCCGAGGGCGAAGTTGCGGCAATGCACTCATTTTATATCCGAGTACTCCACCACGGTGACGGGCGCGTCGGGCTCGCCCAAGATGTGCGCGTATGCGGGGAGCGCCTGGGCGGACGGCGCGTTTTCGGAATTGCCGCCGCCCTGGTTGAGCGCGGCAAAGGCTATGACGGCGATAGCGCCCACTACCGCCACGGCGCCCACGCCAAGCAACAGCCACAGGCGCTGCCGCCCGCCGCCGCCTTGCTCGTCGGACTGCCGTCCTCTTCCGGATCTTCTTCTGCCTCGATGTGGGTATCGCAGTTTGGGGCCTCCCCGTTTTCGCCGGATAAGCGCGTTGTTGATTGCGCGCGCTAGGCGCGCATGCCTATAAGATTGCCCAATAGTATAACGCGCTAGGGCTTGGCTAGGGTAGCGCTTTTGCGGCTATCGCGCGGGGGATTTTTGGCTAATTGGATATGCGCTTGGATATGAAAGGCAGGCGGCGCGTTAGAGATAACAGCGCCGCGCCTGCGGTCGTTGCCTTGCTGTTGTGATAGCGGCAACCGGCGATTGGATGGCGGGTTTCATAGAACGAGGGTTGCGCGGGGTTAGCGCCGCTCTACCTTGTTCTATCTGCCCTACTCCACCACCAGCGTCGCCTCCCCCAAGCCGTCTATGGCGACGCTTGCTTGGTCGCCGGGGCTGAGCGAGGCGGGCGCGGCGAAACTGCCGGTTAGGATTAGGTCGCCCTTGCCGAGCGGCGCGCCTTTGGCGGCGAGCGTGTTGGCGAGCCACGCAAGCGGCTCCAGCGGATGCCCCAGCACATCCGCGCCCACGCCCTCGCCGGCTATCGCGCCGTTCACGCGCATCACCCCGCGCGAGGCGGCGAGATCTATCGCTTGCCAATCGCGCACGGGTTCACCGATAACCGCGCCGCCGTTGCTGATGTTGGCGACGATGGTTCGGATTTCGGGCATCTGGTCGTCCCGATAGGGCGCCTCGCGCCTGTCAACCACCTCAAAGGCGGCGGCGAGCCACTCTATCGCGGATCCCACGCTCTCGCGGTCGTAGGGCGCGCCGCTCGCGGGCAGGTCGGCGCTCAGCATAACCGCCACCTCGCACTCTATCCCCACGCCGCCGTACACGCTTGCGTCCAGGCGGGCGGGCGAGTTGTGAACCATCCCCGACGGGATGCGCCCGTAGCAGGGCTGGCTGACGCCGGTGCGCTCGCGCATAAGCGCACTGGTGTATGCCACCTTGTAGCCCGCCGCCTTGCCGCGCGCGTCCTCCAGCAAGCGCACAAGCCCGGCTTGCACTTCATAGGCGTCGTCCATCGTGGTTGGCGCGAATGGCTGCAGCATCAGGTCAAGCGGCTGGCGAGCGCGGTGTTGCGCCGCTTGGTATTCGGCTGCGCGGGTTATGTTGTCAGCGGTCATTGGGATTTGCCTTTCTGTGTGTGCTTGGGATATGCGATTGCGTTGCGCGTTTGGGATATGCGCTTTGAGATGTGCGCTTGGATTGCGAGATTGGGCTATGCGCTTGTTATGTGTTCGGGTTACACGCTTTGTGTTGCGATTGATAGCGCTAGAACGCGGCTACGCCTCGCTGCGATCCCACCCGTCCAGCATCCAGTAGCCCACTTGGGGGACATCCACCACGGTCGGGATTGACTGCGCGCGCTTGATGCGCTGTATGTTGTAGAGATGCGTTATCTCTTCAAAATACATATGCCGAAAGGTAGCCTCCAGCGTTGTGGTTTCAATGTTGGTTTCGGGATCAACGCTTATGCCGTGCGGATGCGCCCTGTTCATCAGGTTGCGGTGCGGTCTGGCGGGTTCTTGGATGATGTGGGAGCGCAGGAAACCGGCGTCGCGCTCGTCCAGCGCCCTTTGCGCCAGCGCAATGCCCTCGCTGAGCTTAGCCAGGATGTCGGGCAAGGCGTGATAGCGCACGTCCAGGGCGCGGTCGTTTTCGGACATTGCCACCGCTTGCACATCCGGCTCGCCGTGATCGCCGTCGGGGAACAGCGCATCGCCCCAGCGAACAATCAGCCAGCGAAACAGCAGCGACGCCATATGACTGGTTTGGCGGCGTATGCTCCACTCCGCCCATTCAAAGCGCTCGGACGTCCAGTCCAACTGCGCGTCAGTCAAGCCGTCCACCTCGGCGGCTATCAGGTCGTATAGGGATGCGTATTCGGGGAACAGGCGGGACGCCGGCGCGTGGTCGGGGATGCTTTGTGCGGGCATTGGGTTGCTCCTGACAAGTAGGGTAGATATGGATTGCGTAATGTAGATGCGGATGGTTTGCGGGCAGTTTGCGGGCGTTGGATGTCGGGGAATTGGCGGCTATCGGATTTCATATCAGCCCGACGCCTTGCCGCTTGTTTGGCTAACGGGCGCTTGCCGCCGATGCGTTGTTGTGGGATTGGAACTAGCGTTAAGGGATATTACCATATGATTGGCGCGAACTGGTAGGGTTAGATTGGGCAAGCGGCACTAAGGGCGCGGCAGGCAAAGCGGGCAAGCGCAACTAGGGGCGCGGCTATTCTACTCTATCCGCCGAAACGCGGGGTAGGCAAACGCAAACGCCAGTATCAGCAGCGTGAGCAGCGAGCCGCTGATGGTGAGCGCGTTGGCGGTGCCGATGTACTCGGCTATGCTGCCGAATGGCAGCGCTCCGATTGGCATTAGCCCGAATGTCATCATCATTATGCTCATCACGCGCCCGCGCATCTCCGCCGCCGCCATTATTTGCGTGAGCGTCATGTTCAGCGACATATACACTGAGCTTATCAAGCCGATTAGCAGCAGGAACGGCATCGCTATCGGGTATATCTGCGAGTTCGCCAAGCCCACGAGCATTACGCCCCACACAACGCCGCAGCACAGCAGCAGCAGCCCGCGGCGGCTGAACCGGCGCACTGACGCCAAGCCCATTGTGCCTATCAGCGCGCCCACGCCCATCATCGTCATCAGTATGCCCAGGTCGGACGAGTTCACATTCAGCGCCTCGCGCGCCCACACCGGCAGCAGCGCGAACAGCGTGAACCCGAACAAGGACGGGATGAACGCCATCAGTATCAGCCCGCGCAAATTGACGTCGTTCCACACATACCGCAGCCCGTCGTATATGTCCTTGCCCACGCTCTTGCGCGCGCGGCCCGCGGCGGGGCTGGGCGCGTTCACCATAAGCAGCGACAGCGCCGACAGAACGTAGATAGCCGATATGAGATAGAATACGCCCGACGTTTGGATGAACACAATCAGAAATCCCGCCGCCGCGGGCCCTATGACGCGCGTCAGGTTCATAGCCGAGTTGTTGAGCGCCACCGCGTTCATAAGCTTATCCTCCGGCACAACGTCGGAGATTATCGCTTGGCGGCTGGGCATATTTATCGCCATCATCGCGCCGTTCACAACGCCTATCACCAGCACCGCGCCGAACCAGATAGTCCCGCTGGCGTCCATCATAGCGATTACGAATGTCATCACCGCGTTGGCGCTCTGGCTGATGATAATCAGGTATTTCTTGGAAAAGCGGTCGGCGAGCGCGCCGCCAACAAGCGATACGATGGTCATCGGCGCGGCAAACGACACCATAACCAGCACAAGCGCCAGCGGCGAGTCGTCTTCCAAGCGCAGCACAAGCCACCCGCGCGTAATCATCTGCATATTCATCGCCATAAACGATATGAACGAGCCTATCCATATCCAGCGAAAGTCGCGGATCTGCAACGTCTCGAATATGGGCGAAGACAGCGCGGCGGCGATGGGCGAGCGCGATTGCCGGCGCGGCCTTGGGCGGGACGCGGCCGGCGTAGCGGCGGCGGGCGCTGAGGGGGCGGCAGCGGGCGCTCTTGCTATGTTCTGTGCCAAGTCGGTGTTTCCTTTATGGCTGCCGCGCTAACGCCGCGAAATTTGGGCGCGCGCCTGCAATTAACATTACGCCTCTAGTTAGTATGTGTGCAATATATTTCAAGTATTCTTGTGCATAGTTACGCGCCATTTCAATCGCTTATGTTAGGCTTGCGGCGCATTGTTCGCAAGCAATATAATCCGATTATCACTATCGGTTTGGGCAATGATGCTACGCCGATTTCGACGGGGCGGATAACGCATAATAAGAGGGGCGCAACGCCTGGACGCATACGCGCGGCATAAGATAGGGCGCATAAGAGGGGCGGCATGACCAAGTTCGTTACATTCGGCGAGACGATGGCGCAGTACAACGCGCGCTATGCGGGCGAGTACGACGCCGCGCTGCCGCTCACCGCCGAAAACTACCTGCTTGACTGCGCGGGCGCGGAGTCCAATGTGGCGTCCAACCTGCTGCGCCTGGCCATCCCCGGCGTCCAAGCCACTTGGGTGAGCAGGCTGGGCGACGATGAGGCGGGCAGGTTTATCCAATCTGATCTTAAAGCCCGGCCTATCGCGGCAATCGCGCCCATATTCGCGGGCGAAAAGACGGGCATATCCTACCTAAACCACCACGCGGACGGCGCGCCCATCAAGACATACGCGCGCAAGGGCAGCGCCGCCAGCCGCCTGACATTCGCGGACGTGCAGCCGCATCTGCGCTCAGCCGACCTGCTGCACATCACCGGCATCACCCCCGCGCTCAGCGCCGCCTGCCACAAGACCATATTTGACGCGCTTGACTGCGCCAGCGCCAACGGCATCCCCGTGAGTTTCGATCTGAACTACCGCGAGCAGCTCTGGCCGCCGGCGGAGGCAAAGCCGGTATTTGAGCGAATGGCGGCGCAGTCGGCGCTGTTCAAGCTCGGCGAGGATGAGGCGGCGACGATCTGGGGCAAGGGCTGGGACGCTGAGCAGTGCGCGCGCCACTTCCAGCAAATCAACGGAGGCGTGGTCGTGGTAACGCGCGGCGATGCGGGCGCGCTCGCATTTGACGGCGAGAGCGTGGTGGCGCATGCGGGCTATCGTGTGGACGCGATAGATCCGGTGGGCGCCGGCGACGCATTCGTGGCGGGCTTGCTGGCGGCTATCCTGGAGCGGTATCGCGGGCGCGGCGATATGCGCGGGTTCCTGGCGGCGGACGCCACTGAGCGCGCCACGACGCTTGCGGCGGCGCTGCGCCTGGCGAACGTGTGCGGCGCGCTGGTCTGCACGCGCCACGGGGACACCGCCGCTATGCCCACCCGCGAAGAGGCAAGCCGGTTTATCGCGGAGCGGCAGCAGCGCTGATAGACGGGCGCGTTGCCCTATCGCTACCCCGTCAGTTGCCTTAGCGTCTGCGGCAGCGCCTCCCGCGCGCGCTCCATCACCTGATCCGCGTCCAGGCTGCCCATCGGGTGGCCAATCACCGCGTATTCGTAGCCGGGCAGCGCCAGCAGGTTCGCCATAGCGCGCGCCTGCGTGTTGAACGGGCGCGTTACCAGCACCGAGCAGGGTATCCCCCGCTTTTCAAGTTCGGCAGCGTCCTGCATACAGCAGGATGTGCAGCTGCCTCATTCGGCGGTCGCGGCGATAACCACATCGCATTTGGCGGCGAGATCGGCGATTATCTCGGCGGGCGCGGGTATGCGATGCGATCCCTTGTTGGCGGCGATTACGCCCGCCACGTCGTACTCATCCTCTATCAGATCCGCCACATCCCGCAGCAGCAGCTCGGAGTTGGGCTTGTTGTTGGACAGCAAGCCGATAACCTTGCCGTCAAGCGTAGCCGGCCGCGCCGCGATGCCCTCGCTGCGATGCGTTGACGCGCCGCGCGGATCCAGCGTTACCAGTTCGTTTTGTTGCGTCATAGAGCAATCCTCTTGTGTGTGCGTATGTCTGCGTATCTCTTGCGCGCGTGTCTGCGTGATGCGTATGCCTTGCGTCTATCTGCATATGTCTGCGTATCGCTTGCGCCCCTTGCGCCCTTATTCCCGCACTCGCTTGGTGATTGAAATCACATCCCCCCAAGCGCCCGTGAGCGATGCGAAAGGTCCTGCCGCGCCGCCAGCGCCGACCAGCGTTATCTGATCCACGCTTGCCACTACGGGGATGCGCCTGTCCAAATCCGCCCCGGCGTACAGCGATATGCGCCGATGCTTTTCGTTGAGCTCGCGCCCCGTACGTGTGCCGCGCTCCCAGACGAATCGCTTGATTCGCGCCTTGCTCCAGCCGGCGGCGCGTATGTAGCCCATCAGCTCAGGGCTTAGCGTGAGCAGGAACTCCGAGTGGCGCTCGCCTAGAACCACTGATGCGTCGCCCACTATGCTCAGAAAGTCTTCGGGCGCGCTTTCGTTTTGGGTGTTCACCTGCACCGGCGAGTTGGCGGCGAACACGGTTACTGCGCTATCGGACGCCGCGTAGCCCTTTTCAACGCGCAGCGGCTCCCAAGGGATGGAGTCGTCGTCCTCCGCAAAGCAGAACGAGTACTTGCCCGGATGCCCGAATGTGCTTTTGTCCATATCGTAGGGGACTGAGCCGTACAGGTTTATCTTTATCAGCCCCAGCGCGCGCCCGATGGTTGCGTTGGCGCGATAGCCGTGTCCCATAGCCACCGCGCCGGAGTTGACGCCGATGCGCTTGGCGATAGGCCCGCTGACGACTACCAGAACGCCAACGCCGTTTGTGGATGTGCTGTTGGCGTGAAAATTGAACGGCTCTTCGCACACCGCCTCCGCCGCGGCTACCACCACCGGCATATACTCCGGCTTGCAGCCCGCCATAACCGCGTTGACGGCTACCTTTTCGGCGGTGAACACAACCCCGCGCACGCGCTCTTCGGCAACCACATCGCCCGCCCGCAAGCCCGCGCCCTCCAGCATCGCCGCCACCTTGTCCGGCGTGGGCGGGATTACGGGCAAGCCGTCGCCCAGTCCCTCCGCCATATAGTATTCCTGCGCGGCGTCGTAATCCGAATGGCGTATCCGCGCGGATGTCAGGCTTGATGTATCGCTCATATGGCGCAATCTCCGGTTGTGCGTTTGTGCGTTGCTTTCGTGCGCCTATCGCGCATTGCAGGGCTACGGGGCTATCTGGGCTAATGCTAGACGAGAACCGCCGCGCCAACCCGCTCTTTGATGAACGCGCCCATCCGCGCCATAGCGTCCCGTCCCTCAGGCAGAAACGGCGCGAACCAGGGCCAAATGTGAACCATATCCTCCCACTCCTCATAGGCGGATTCAACGCCCGCGGCTTGCGCGTTGGCGTGCAGGCGCGTCGCGTCGTCAAGCAGCGTTTCCGCCGTGCCGACGATGATGAGCAGCGGCGGCAAGCCTGCCAGGTCGGCATGCAGGGGCGCCGCCAGCGGATCGCGCGGGTCGGCGTCGCCCAAGAAATTCGCCGCCATATCCAGCAAGCCCTCGCGGGTGACCATAGGGTCAATCCCCGCCTTGCTTGTCATAGATTCACCCAGCCCTTCCATATCAACCCAGGGGGATATGCACACGCCCGCGGCGGGCAGGGGATCGCCGTTGTCGCGCGCGGCGAGCATAGTGGCGACCGTCAAGCCGCCGCCCGCCGAATCGCCCGCAACCGCTATGTCCGCCGCGTCAATGCCGCTCGCCAGCAGCCAGCGATAGGCGGCATGCGCGTCCTCCACCTGCGCCGGATGCGTATGCTCAGGCGCCAGCCGGTAGTCCGCCACCAGCGCGCGGCAACCGCTTGCGCGGGACAAATTCGCCGCCATACCCCGATGGCTTGCGATAGATCCCACCACATAGCCGCCGCCGTGCAGATAGAGTATCGCCTTGCCGGGATCGGCGCCAGGCGCGCTCACCCACTCGGCGCTAACGCCGTTGGCGCTCACCGGCTCTAGGCTGACGCCCGTCAGGTCTTCAAAGCGCGCCCCCATCCTATCGCTGCCCTCGCGCCGCTCGGCCAGCGTGGGCGTCCTATCCGCGCTCGCCGCGGCGCGCTCCGCCAGCACATTCAGCACTTCTTGAAATTCGGCGCTTGGCATATCGCTGCTCCTATCTTGCTTGCGTGTATCTTGCGTGTATGGCGTATGTTTCTTGCTTGCGTATATGGCGTATGTTTGGCGCGATTATAGCGTTATCGGGCGGCGTTAGCAATCGGGGGAGCGCGCCATCTCATCGCCTATCGCGCGAATGTGATATGATTGCCCCTGCCAGCCAAGTCAATCAAGCGCTCGCCGGCGCAACGCCGAAACCGATTGCCGCTTATAACTGATAATAGGCTATAATCGGCTATCGTATGGTTGGCTTATGGCTACCTTGTGAATAACTCGCGGCTAACCAGCGCTGACCAACGCAATCTTGCAATCTTGCAATCACCGGACGGGTATCGCTTTGGCGTCTCGCAACTTTTCTATGATTGAGTACTTCAATCGCGTGGCGGAGGAACGCCGGCCGCGCTTGTCTTTTGACGACGTCGCCGGCGGCGGCGCGGACGGCTGGCGGCGCTGGCGCGAGGCGGCGCTGCCCAAGCTGCGCGAGCTGCTGGGTGAGTTCCCGCAGCCGGTCGATCTCGCGCCCGAAGTCGTCTATTCGGTTGAAGACGACGGGCTTATCCGCGAGCGCGTCGTGTTTGATTCGGAGCGGCATATGTCGGTGCCGTGCGTGGTTCTTAGGCCGGCGGATATGCCTAGCGACAGCGCCGCCCCCGCCATACTTTGCAGTCACGGGCATGGCCCCTTTGGCAAAGAACCCGTCGCCGGCAACGCAACTTCGGAGGCGCTGCGGGCGAATATGGCGCGGCACAACTACAACTACGCCGAGCGAATGGCGCGCAGGGGCTATCTCACCATCAGCCCGGATCTGCGCTGCTTTGGCGAGCGCGCGGACGGCGCTGACCCGTTCCCCGGCCGCGACAGGTGCAACGTTCATTTCCTGCGCGGCGCGATTATGGGCATCTACACGCTCGCGCTCAACATCTGGGATATGACGCGCTGCATAGACTATCTGCAAACGCGCCCCGAAGTGGATCCCGACCGCATCGGGATGATGGGGCTGTCGCAGGGCGGCACAATGACCACATTCACCGCCGCGCTTGATGCGCGAATTAAGGCGGCGGACATTATGGGCTACCTGAACCCGTGGATGGACTTCGGCATCCGCGACGCCAACTTCTGCGGCTCTCAGATAGCGCCGCAGGTGTACGCCTACCTGGACACGCACGACATCGCCGGGCTGATAGCGCCGCGCCCGCTGCTGCTGGAAATCGGCGTCCACGACACCACATTCGCCGCCGAAAGCATGCTCAAAGGCTATCGCGCCGTCAAGCGCATCTACGCGGCGTCGGGCGCGTCCGACCGCCTCTGGGCGGACATCCACCCCGGCGAGCATCAATTCGCCGCGAACAAAGCGTTTGACTTCTTTGAAACATATCTGTAACAGGATAACCGGGGCAAGCGGGATAACCAGATAAGCGAGATTTAGGCAAGATCCGACGCTTGCGCTAGGCGATTAGGCAAGCAAGCAGCATCTAACAAAACCTAACGGGAGCAGAGATATGGATTTGGAACTTAAAGGCAAGCGAGTGGTGATAACGGGCGGCAGCCGGGGCATTGGCAAGGCGATAGCGCTGGAGTTTGCGAAAGAGGGCGCGGATATGGCGCTCGCGGCGCGAAACCTGATTGATCTTGACACCAGCGCGCGCGAAATAGCGGCGGCGATGGGCGTCGATCCCGCCAACGCCAGAATGTTCGGCAGCGGACGCGCCGCGCGCCGCTACGACCTGTCCGCCCTGGGCCGCAAACTCGTAGCCGTCCAGGCGAACACCACAAGCGACGAATCCGTCCAAAACCTGATTGACATCGCCGCCGACGAGCTTGGCGGCATAGACATCCTCGTCAACAACGCCGCCGCGCCGGGCGGCCTTGTGGGCGGCGGCCTCGCCAACGCTGATATGGACGACCTGCTCGCCGACATCAACACAAAGGTAGTGGGCTACCTGCGCTGCGCCAAAGCGGCAGCGCCGCATATGCAAGCCCAGCGCTGGGGCCGCGTCATCAACATAGGCGGCCTAGCCGCCCGAAACTCCGGCACATACAGCGGCCTCCGCAACCTCTCGGTCGTCCACATGACCAAGACGCTCTCGTCGGAACTAGGCCCCCACGGCATAACCGTCAACACGATACACCCCGGCACAACGCGCACTGAGCGCTCCGAGCCGATGTATCAAGAGCAGGCAAACAATCGCAATATGAGCCTCGAAGATGTAGAGGCCGAAGTCGCGGGCGGCATAGCGGTTCGGCGCATCATAGACGCCGCCGAGGTTGCGTATGTGGCGGCGTTCATCGCCTCCCCCAAGGCGGCGTCCATCACGGGCGAGGCGATAGCCACCGGCGGCGGCGTTGGCGGCGCTGTGCATCAGTAGGCAGATATGCGACGGCGGCAACCGATTTCCCGCCGCGAACAAAGCGTTTGGTTTCTTTGAAACATACCTGCAATCAGAATAAGCGGGATTTAGGCGAGACTTGAACTAGGCGATTAGGCGAGCAAACGGCGTCTAAACAGAATATAGGGGGAGCGAAAGACATATGGACTTGGAACTTAAGGGCAAGCGGGCGGTCATAACGGGCGGCAGCCGGGGCATCGGCAAGGCAATCGCGCTTGAGCTTGCGAAAGAGGGCGTTGATATGGTTATCGCGGCGCGAAACCAGGAGGCGCTGGTCGAATCGGCGCGCGAAATAGCGGCGGTGATGGGCCGCGATTATGTCTTCCCAAGGCCGTTTGGCAGAGGACAATCCGCGCGGCGCTACGAAGGCCTGGATGATGTGGGACGGAAACTCACATCCGTCCAAACGAACACCACCAGCGACGAATCCGTCCAAAACCTGATTGACATCGCCGCCGACGAGCTGGGCGGCATAGACATCCTCGTCAACAACGCCGCCGCGCCGGGCGGCCTGGTGGGCGGCGGCATAGCCAACGCCGATATGGACGACCTGCTCGCCGACATCAACACAAAGGTAGTGGGCTACCTGCGCTGCGCCAAAGCCGCAGCGCCGCATATGCAGGCGCAGCGCTGGGGCCGCATCATCAACATCGGCGGCCTCGCTGCCCGAAACTCCGGCACATACAGCGGCCTCCGCAACCTATCGGTCGTGCATATGACCAAAACGCTCTCGTCGGAACTTGGCCCTCACGGCATCACCGTCAACACAATCCACCCCGGCACAACCCGCACTGAGCGATCAGCGCCGATGTATCAAGAGCAGGCTACCAATCGCGGCGTCAGCCTGGAAGATATAGAGGCTGAGGTAGCGGGCGGCATAGCGGTTCGGCGCATCATAGACGCCGCCGAGGTTGCGTATGTTGCGGCGTTCATAGCGTCCCCAAAAGCGGCATCCATCACGGGCGAGGCGATTGCCACGGGCGGCGGCGTTGGCGGCGCTGTGCATCAGTAAGGCGGCGCGAGAGGGCATATGCGGCGGGCGGCGATTTAACGGGCGCATTAGCCAGCGTCTTGACCGGCAAGTTGCCTGACAAGCGCCGCCGCAGCCCGATTTTCCCGTAAAAGTAGCCAAAGAAATTTGGGTTTTGATAAACTTAACGCAATCATACGCAACACACACGGCGCAGGCGCAACGCAGGCGCGGCGCGGCGGAGGACGAATGACGACCGAAACGAAATCTCCATACAAAGTCGTTGGCACTCGCCCAATCAGACACGACGGCTATGACAAGGTAACAGGCAAGGCGCTCTACGGCGCGGATGTGGATCTGCCGGGAATGGTGTTCGGCAAGGTTCTTCGCAGCCCGCACGCTCACGCCGTTATCCGCTCTATTGATACAAGCAAGGCGGCGGCGCATCCCAAAGTGCTGGCGGTGGCTACCGCCGAGGATCTCGCGCAACTGCCGGACAAGGCGGCCGAGGTGGGCGAGGATGTCTATGCCAATCTGAAGTACGCGCGCGACAACTTCTTGGCGTCGGACAAGGCGCTCTACAAGGGACATCCCGTCGCCGCCGTAGCCGCCGCAAGCGCCCACGCCGCCGAAGAGGCGCTGGCGCTCATTGACGTCCGGTACGAAGTCCTGCCCGCCGTTACCAACGTGGAAGACGCTATGGCCCCAGACGCGCCCATCCTGCACGCCCACATGACCACCGCGTCTATGGGCGACGATACGCCGCGCGGCACGAATATCGCATCCCACCAGCAGTACGCGCTGGGCGATGTGGAAAAGGGCTTTCGGCAAGCCGACGTGGTGATAGAGCGCGAGTTTCGCACGCGCACGGTTCACCAGGGCTACATAGAGCCGCACAACGGCAGCGCATGGTGGACGGCGGACGGCCGCGTTACGATATGGTGCAGCAGCCAAGGGCATTTCGGCATACGCGATAGGGTTGCCGCCGCGCTGGGCTTGCCCGTGTCTATGGTAAAAGTCGTGCCTATGGAAATCGGCGGCGGCTTTGGCGGCAAACTGGCGGCGTATCTGGAGCCGCTGGCGGCTGTGCTGTCCCGCAAATGCGGCTTGCCCGTCAAGATGTTTATGTCCCGCACCGAAGTGCTTGAGGCGAGCGGGCCTACCAGCGGCAGCTACGTCAAAGCCAAAATCGGCGCCACCAACGACGGGCGCATCACCGCCGCCCAGGCGTATCTCGCGTTTGAGGCGGGCGCGTATCCCGGCTCCCCCATAGGCGGCGCTACCGCCTGCATGCTCTCCCCCTACAATATCGCCAACGCGCTGCTTGACGGCTACGATGTGGTTGACAACAAGCCCAAGACGACCGCCTATCGCGCGCCCGGCGCCCCAATAGGCGCGCTCGCCATAGAAACCATCCTGGACGAAATCGCCGAGCGCCTCGGCATAGATCCCGTTGAACTGCGCCTGATAAACGCCGCCAAAGAGGGAACGCGCCGCGTTGACGGCGTTGTGAACGCGCGCATCGGGATGGTCGAGACGGCAACCGCGCTGCGCGACCATCCCCACTACTCCGCGCCGCTGCCCTCGGTGATGGGCAAGCTCACCGGCAGGGGCGTGGCGATGGGCTTTTGGCGCAACAACACAGGCCCCTCCAGCGTAGTGGCGAGCGTAGCCCCCGACGGCCGCGTTATGCTGGCGGAGGGTTCGGTGGACATAGGCGGCTCTCGCCCCGCCGTGGCGCAGCAGTTCGCCGAGGCGCTGGGCATCGCCGTAGAGGACATCACGCCGCAGGTGGCCGACACCGACTCCATCGGCTACACATCCAACACCGGCGGCAGCGGCGTCGCCTTCAAGACCGGCTGGGCGGCATACGAGGCGGCGCAGGACGTCAAGCGCCAGCTCATAGACCGCGCATCCGCCATCTGGGACACGCCCGCCCAAAACATCCACTACGCCGCCGGCGCCGTCCGCCACAATTCCGACGGCGAACTGGCGCTGACATTCCAAGAAATCGCCGCCAGGCTGAACGAAACGGGCGGGCCGGTAGTGGGCCGCGCCGGCGTCAACCCGCGCGGCGTGGGCGGCGCTTATGCCGCCAATATCGTTGACATCGCGCTAGATCCCGACACCGGCAAGGTGGACGTCCTGCGCGTAACCGCGTTCCAAGACGTCGGCACAGCCGTTCACCCAAGCTACGTAGAGGGGCAGATCCAGGGCGGCGTTGTCCAGGGCATCGGCTGGGCGCTCAACGAAGAGTACTATATGAGCGACGACGGCATCCTGCTCAACGCCAGCCTGCTGGACTACCGCATGCCCACAAGCCTTGACGTCCCGATGATAGACACTGAGCTGATAGAAGTCCCCAACCCCGGCCATCCCTACGGCGTGCGCGGCGTGGGCGAGGCGTGCATAGTCCCCCCGCTCGCGGCGATAGCCAACGCCGTCTATGACGCCACCGGCAAGCGCATGCGCCAATTGCCCATGTCCCCCGCCGCCGTAGTCAGCGCCCTGCAAGAGGCGTCCGCCGCCGCCGACTAGCCCGCCAATCAACACGCAACGCGCTAAATACACAGCCGCGCGCGGCGCGCATGCAATCACAGCGCGGCGCGCATAAATCATAATCGCATACAACGCATACACAATCACAGCAACAAGAGGTGTGCATAAATGGCAAAGCAGTTCCAATTCAGAGAAGAGGCGTGGGGGCAGATCCTCGGCGGCGTAGGCACATTGGCGAAAGCGGTCGGCGCTACGCTCGGCCCCAGCGGGCGCAACGTCGTCCTTGACCAGGAATTCGGGCCTCCGCAGGTTTGCAGCGACGGCGTAACCATAGCCAAAGAGATTGAGCTTGAGGAGCCGTTTGAGAATATCGGCGCTCAGCTCGTCAAGGTAGCCGCGAGCAAGACCAACGACGTGGTCGGCGATGGCACGACCACATCCACGATACTCGCGCAGAGCATCATCCGGCAGGGGTTCAAGAATATGGCGGCGGGCGCGAACCCGATTTCGCTCAAAACCGGCATTGACAAGGCGGTCGGCGCTATGACCGGCGAAATCGCCGCGCAAGCCATTCCCGTCAGCGGCAAAGAGCAGATCTCGCAGGTTGCCATGCTCGCCGCCCACGAAGAAGAGATGGGAGGCCTCATCGCCGACGTCCTGGACAAGGTCGGGCGCGATGGCACTATCTCGGTCGAAGAGTCCAAATCTATGGGCTACGAAACCGAATACGTGGAGGGAATGGAAATTGACAGGGGCTATCTCTCGCCCTACCTGGTAACCGACCCCCAAAAGATGACGGCCGAAATAGAAAGCCCGTACATCTTCCTGACCTCCGAAAAGATCTCCGCCATATCCGACATCCTGCCGCTGCTGGAGCAGCTGAACTCCGTAAGCCGCGATGTGGTTATCGTAGCCGAAGACGTGGACGGCGAGGCGCTTGCCACGCTTGTGGTGAACAAACTGCGCGGCAACCTGAATGTGCTTGCGGTGAAAGCGCCCGGCTTTGGCGAGCGCCGCAAGGCGATCCTGGACGATATGGCCACCCTGTTCGGCGCGAACGTGGTCAGCCAGGAAATCGGGCGCAGCCTGGACTCCGCCGGCATCGCCGACCTGGGTCGCTGCCGCCGCGTGGTAGCCACTAAGGACGACACCACATTCGTTGACGGCGGCGGCAACCCGCAGGACATTGAGGCGCGCATCCACCAAATCAAGCGCCAAGCCGAGGACACCTCGTCCGACTACGACCGCGAAAAGCTGGAAGAGCGCGCCGCCAAGCTTTCGGGCGGCGTCGCCATCCTGAAAGTGGGCGCGGCTACCGAAATAGAGCTGCGCGAAAAGCGCGATAGGCTGGAAGACGCGCTCGCCGCCACACGCGCGGCGATGGACGAGGGCATTGTCCCCGGCGGCGGCACAACGCTCGTCCGCGCGGCGCAGTCGGCGCGAACATCGCTTGACCTGTCCGGCGACGAGCGCACCGGCGCCGAAATCGTCTTCGGCAGCGCCGACGCGCCCCTGATGCTCATATCCGACAACGCCGGCTACAGCGGCGTGGTCGTGCTGGACGACGTCCGCAAGGGCGAGGGCGACTACGGCTTTGACGCCGAGGCGGGCGAGTTCGGCAGCATGTTCACGATGGGCATCGTGGATCCCGCCAAAGTCGTGCGCTCCGCCCTCGAAAACGCCGCCAGCGTGGGCAGCATGATCCTCACCACCGAATCGCTCATCACCGAACTCAACCCGCCCAAACTCCCCGCGCCCTACGACGACTAGCCGCGAATAACAAGCCCAACTGAGGGGGCAGGTAGCGCAAGTAGCGCGCTTGCCCCTTTCGCTATCAGAGTGGCGCGGCGGGATATTGGCGCGTAGTGGCTTGCTATTGGCGGGCTTGCTATGCGCGCGGCATAACCTATTATCGGCGCAAAGCGTTTTGATATATGCGCGGCGCATCTTGCTATCGCCGCATAACGCCGGGCGCAAAAGCCGCCCGCCATTCCAAAACGCGCGATAACTTTGCGCCAAGATATTGAACGAAGGGCGCGCATAAGCCTATAATTCTTATGTGCCGCATGCGCGGATTGATGAGATTGCGCGGCGGCGCGAACATACGCAAACGCACACGATTGCGGAGGCAGCCGATTATGGCGCAAGCCAACCAAACACAGCGGCCCACAAACGGCGCTAACGGCGCGTCCAACGCCGACCTCAGCATAGAAGTATCCGGCGTGTCCAAGTTCTTTGGCGCGCTGACCGCCGTGAGCGGCCTCACTTTCGGCATCAAGAAAGGCGAGGTCGTGGGCTTTCTCGGCCCAAACGGCTCCGGCAAAACCACCACGATGCGTATGCTCACGTCGTTCTACACGCCCGACGTCGGCAGCATCAACATTGACGGCTTGGACACCAAAGACCACGACATAGCCACCCGCGAGCGCATCGGCTACCTGCCCGAAAACAACCCCGTGTACGCCGACCTGCTCGTCAGCGAATACCTGGATTTCGTGGCGGATCTGCGCGGCTTGACCAAGCAGGGACGCCGCGAAGACATAGCCCAAACCGTGGAAGAAACTGGCTTGCAAGACGTCTATTCCCGTCCCATAGGGCAATTGTCTAAGGGCTACAAGCAGCGCGTCGGCTTGGCGCAAGCCATCGTTCACCGCCCGTCCATACTCATACTTGACGAACCCACTGAAGGGCTTGACCCCAACCAGCGCCTCACCATCCGCGATCTCATTCGCTCGCTTGGGCAAGACCGAACCGTGATGCTGAGCACCCATGTTATGCAAGAGGTGGAAAACACCTGCGAGCGCATCCTGCTCATCAACCGGGGCAGGCTGCTCGCCGACAGCCCGGTGAAAGATCTGCTGCAGCGCGCGCGGGGGATACGCACGGTTCACATAGAAGTCGAGGGCGGCGAAGTCGAGAAGTCGCTCAGCGGCATACCGGGCGTTGGGGACATAGAGCGCGCCGATCCGGTTGACGGCAGAAAGCGGTTCGTAATCACCGCGCGCGACGACGCCGAAGACTTGCGCCCTCACATATTCCGCCTCGCCGCCAAGCGCGGCTGGACGCTCTACGAACTGCGCGAAGACCGCGCCCGAATGGAGGACGTGTTCCATATGCTCACCGCGCAAGGCCAGCCGGCGCCCGCCGCATCCGCCGCAAGCCAAAGCCAACAAGAGGATGGGGAAGATTAGCGATATGCGCTCTTTTCTGGCTCTCATCCGCAAAGACCTCAAAGGCTATTTTGACCAGCCCACCGGGTATATCCTGATTGTGGTATTCCTGGCGCTGCTGTCGTGGTCGTTCTTTCGCTCGGCATTCGTAACCTCCGAGGCGTCGCTGCGCCCGCTGTTCACCGTGGATTTCGCGGTGGAAAGCCCGTCCATCCCTTGGCTGCTGGCGCTGCTCGTTCCCGCCGCCACTATGCGCCTGCTCGCCGAAGAGCAGCGCGACGGCACGCTGGAGATCCTGCTCACCCAGCCGATACAGGGCTGGGTTATCCTGCTCGCCAAATTCAGCGCCGGCCTGATATTCGTCGCGGTGGCGATAGTGTCCACGCTCGGCATACCGCTCTCGCTGATGACGGCGGGCAACCTGGACTGGGGCGCTATCGCCGCGCAGTACATCGGCAGCGTATTCCTAGCCGCCGCGCTTGTGTCAATCGGGCTGTTCACATCAAGCCTCACCCGCAACCAAATCATCTCGTTCATACTCGGCTTGTTCGTCACGCTTGTGCTGATGCTCATCGGCTTGGACGCGGTAGGCGTTACGCTGCCCGGCCAAATCGCGCCGCTGCTGCAATCCCTCAGCCCGGTAACCCACTTCTCCAGCATCGCGCGCGGCGTCATAGACCTGCGCGATGTGCTGTACTTTATCGCGCTCGTATCCACATTCCTCAGCGCCACATTCCTCAGCGTGCGCGGCAGGACGCTCAGCCACCGCACTATCCAATACCGCAACCTGCAGCTTGGAACGGCGGCGCTCATCGTGCTCAGCCTGCTTATCGGCTGGTTCGGCAACTCCGTCCAAGGCCGCCTTGACCTGACCGCTGACAAGATATTCACCCTCAGCGACGGCACCGACGAGATACTCTCCGGCTTGGACGACCTGCTCACGATAGAACTCTACGAATCCAGCGAGCCGCCCGTGCAGGTCGACCTGGTGGCGCGGGACATCAACGATTTCCTGGACGACTTGGCGAACAGATCCGGCGGGCAGGTTGCGCTTGTTCGCAGATACCCCGACGCCGACGAAGACGCCGCGCGCAAGGCGCAGTTGGCGGGCGTGCCGCCCGTGCAGTTCAATGTGCAGACGCCCAACGGCTTGGAAATCAAAAACGGCTTTCTGGGCATGACGCTGACATACGCCGACCGGCGCGAAGTCATCCCGTTCATCCGCTCCATAGACGGCTTTGAATATCGCGTAGCCACGCTCGCCTACAATATGCTGCAGCGCGATTTGGAGCGCAAAACAATCGCGTTTCTGACGGGACACGGCGAAAAGGGCTTGCAAGATAACTACAGCGGCCTAGCCACCCTGCTCTCGCAGCAGTACGACGTCGCCGAGCTGAGCTCCGACGGCCAGACGCCGCTTGACCTGACGGGCGTTGACATACTGGTAGTTGCGGGCCCCACGCAGCGCATGACCGAGCAAGAATACGCCGCCATCCACGCCTATCTGAGCGGCGGCGGCAAGCTTATGGCGCTGGTGGATCCGGTCGTGATAGAGCGCCAGCAGTTCGTCGCATTGCCCAACCAGTTCCACTTCGGGGACTTCCTCGCGCCCTACGGCGTAGTGGTTGAAAACAACCTTGTCTTTGATTTGCGTTCCAACGAAACCGTGCCGTTCAGCACGCGCTTGGGCAGCGTCAGCCTGCCATACCCGTATTGGCCCCGCGTTCCCACCGTGGATCGCAAAGTGGCCGGCGATGTGGAATCGGCGCTTGTGCCTTGGGCGAGTTCGCTCGGCATCGCGGATTCGCAAGTGGGCGAGGTAGAGGTGATACCGATATTGCGAACATCCCAATTCGCCGCGGTTGATTACGCCTACGGGGATGTAACCCCCAACTCGCCGCAACTGGATGTAACCGACCGCCAGCTCTTTGAAAGCGACATAGGCGTCGCCCTGGAATCCGCCCAGGGCGCAAACGGAGGCGCGAATGGCGGCGCAAACGGAGCGGGCGGCTTTCGCATCGTAGCCATAGGCGATTCGGAGTGGCTGTCCGACCCGTTCAT
>CBDESO010000009.1:0-148155 GCA_965242555.1 Dehalococcoidia bacterium | reverse complement strand
GTCGGGCTACCAGTCATTCGCCTATCCCGCCGAGCTGGACGCCGAGCTTTCCAATATGCTTGACGGCAGGCTGACGGACGCTTTCGCGGCGTCCACCGGCAAGGTTGACCTTTACGCTAAGCTGGACGAGATGCGCGCCGAAGTCGCCGATTCCTATGGCGAAGACTACGCCGCCAACGACCTCCGGGACGCCTTTGAGGCGCAGCTTGAGCGCGCGTTCAAGCAGAATGTTATGCAGGGCGGCAAGCGTCCGGACGGCAGGGACAGGCGCGAGATACGGCCGCTGTCCAGCGCGGTGGGCTTGCTGCCGCGCGCGCATGGCAGCGGGCTGTTCAATCGCGGCGAAACGCAGATCCTGGGCGTGGCAACGCTCGGCTCCGTGGGCGACGCGCAGCGCTTGGACACGCTGACGCCCGAAGAGACCAAGCCCTTTATGCTGCACTACAACTTCCCGCCCTACTCGGTCGGCGAAGTGCGGCGCATCGGCTCGCCCGGCCGCCGCGAAGTCGGACATGGCGCTTTGGCGGAGCGCGCGATAGCCCCCGTGCTGCCCAGCGCCGAAGACTTCCCCTACACGCTGCGTATCGTGTGCGAGGCGCTCGGCAGCAACGGCAGCACATCTATGGCGAGCGTCTGCGCCGGCGCCCTCGCGCTTATGGACGCGGGCGTCCCCATCAAAGCCCCCGTCGCCGGCATATCCATAGGCTTAATCACCGACGACAACGGCGGCGACTACGCCACCATAACCGACATCCAGGGCATGGAAGACCATGTGGGCGATATGGACTTCAAGGTAGCGGGAACCCGCGAGGGCATCACCGCCATTCAGCTGGACATCAAGGTCAACAGCATCGGCTTTGATGTGGTTCAGGACGCCTTGCAGCAGGCGAAAGAGGCGCGGCTGTTCATCCTTGACCATATGCGCGACACCATCAGCGACGCGCGCTCCGACCTCAGCCCATTCGCGCCGCGCATGCTACGCATCAGCGTGCCGGTGGACAAGATTGGCACGGTGATAGGCCCCGGCGGCAAGACCATCCGCGGCATCACCGACGAAACCGGCGCCACGATAGACATACAGGAAGATGGCACGGTCATAATCGGCTCCCCTGACGGCAAGGCGGCGCAAAGGGCGGTTCAGATGGTCGACGACCTCACGCGCGAGGTAAAAGTGGGGGACATCTTCACCGGCAAAGTCAGCCGCCTGATGAACTTCGGCGCATTCGTGGAAATCCTGCCCGGCAAAGACGGCATGGTTCACATCAGCGAGCTCTCCGACGAGCATGTCCCGTCCATAGAAGACGCCGTTGAGTTGGGCCAGGAGCTCACCGTCGTAGTCATAGAAATCGACGACTTGGGCCGCATCAACCTCTCCCGCCGCGCGCTGCTCACCGGCGAGGAAATATCGCCTGAGGGCAGGGGCCCCGTAGGCGGCCCCTCCGCCTCTCGCGGCGGCGGCGGCCGGGGCGGCCGCGACCGCAACGGCGGCAGGGGCGGCTTCCGCGGCGGCCGGGATGGCGGCAGGGACCGCGACGGCGGGCGTGGCGGCTATCGGGGCGGCCGGGACGGCGGCCGTGACCGGGACCGCGGCGGCCGAGATCGGGATAGGGACCGCGGCGGCCGGGGCGGCTACCGGCGCTAGGCGGCAACCGCACCCACAGCGGCACACAAAAATCTGATGGCGGGCAATCCCCTGGCAAAGCGTCGGCGTCAAGCGGCGCTTTCGGGGAGGTTGCCCGCCGATTTCATCTCCCACGCGACTTAGAGGCGATTACCAAAATTGACGTTCCCACTCCCCACGATCTTTGCTACAATGTGGGGAAATATTACGTCTCGTGAAAGGATGACACATGACAACTCCCGTAACAGACGAGCAGGACTTCCCTCGCTCTTCAAATCTTATGCGCGGCAAATACGACTCCGCCACTGAAATCCTTACCATAACATTCAAGGACGGTTCCACATATATGTACGAACATGTCCCTCAAAACGTATGGCAAGGTCTCAAAGCCTGCCACGAAGCTCCCCATTCCGCAGGAAGCTACTTCGACAAGCACGTCAAAAAGGCCGGCTACAAGTATCGCAAACTCAACTAGCGATCCCTGCAAAACAAATAATTCGAAGCTCAATCAGATGCGCCGCGCACCGATTTCTCAAGCTAGGCTTGCATACATCTACGCCACTTGCTATAATGCACTTGACATCCATTTCCTGAGGATAATGTAGCGTTACGATGCGTATCCAAGAAGTTCACGTCAAGAATTACAGGTCAATCTTGGACGAAACCCTCCCGTGCGATCCTCTCACAGCGTTGGTGGGACGGAATAGCGCGGGCAAGTCCTCGTTCTTGTCTGCTCTTGAACTTTTTTACGACTCTTCCGCTAAAGCCACGGAGACGGATTACTACAACAACGATGTTTCTCGCCCCATCGAGATAGCCGTCACTTTTGCTGGACTTAGTCATGGAGAAACGGAGCTTTTCTCTCATTACATAGACAACGGCATCCTAACGGTCACCCCGGGTTTTTGCCTATGGTCAAAATAAAAATGCGGGGGCTTATCACGGAATTCGGCTACAGAATCCAGATTTCTTCTCTGTACGAAACGCCGGTGGACGTCGGGCTATCTGGGAAAAGTACAACGACGTCCGGCAGCGCGAAGAATACTCGTCTTTGCCCCCCGTCAGGTCAGGCCCAAATGCCCTGGCAGAATTGGATAATTGGGAGAGTCAGAATCCTGAAAAGTGCCAACGCATGCTAGACGATGGACAGTTCTTTGGATTTACTCAAGTAGGGAATGGTTACCTGGGTAAATACACGAAGTTCATTCGTGTACCAGCAGTACGAGACGCGCAAGAAGATGCCATCGAAAAAAGAGGTTCATCCGTAACTGAGATAATGGATCTACTTATTCGAAACCAACTTGAAAATCGGAAGGATATTGTCGATTTCAAGCAACGATTCCAATTCCAACATAAGGAACTTTTGAGCAAGGACAACATCCCTGAGCTAACCGCATTACAGGAGGATTTGTCCGACACTCTCCGCTACTATGCCCCAGACGTCGACCTATCATTGGATTGGTCAGAGCCTTCTGACATTCTTATCCCTATGCCACAAGCACAAATCAGACTAACCGAGGATAGCTATGCGTCTGAATCAGAACAAACAGGGCATGGACTCCAACGCGCGTTAATTATAACGATGTTGCAACATCTTGTTGCCGCGCGAGAAACCGCCACGTCCGTGGAAGAAGAAAATCCTTCTGAAAACCCAATTGAAAGCCCTGCTAAATCCGACCTGCCTAGCTTGATATTGGCGATCGAAGAGCCTGAGCTGTATCAACACCCCAGTCGCCAAAGACATTTGGCGTCAGTTCTATCTCAACTTGCGGATGGAACTATTCCGGGAGTTGCCCGTCAAACCCAAGTTATCTACACGACCCACTCCCCGCTTTTCGTTGGGCTGGATCGTTTCGACCAAATACGAGTATTGCGAAAAGTCCACCACGAAGACGGGAAACCTAAAGTAACCCGCCTAAAAAGGGTGGATATGTCCGCTTTGGCGGACGAGCTATGGAAAGCGAGCGGCAAGCCCAAAAGCGAATACACTGCCAAAACATTGTCGCCTCGCCTCCAAACAATTATGACGCCTTTGACAAACGAAGGGTTTTTCGCGGACACCGTGGTTTTGGTTGAAGGTGAAAGTGACCGCGCCGCGATTATCGGGATGGCAAAAGCGTTAGCCAAAGACTTTGATGGCGAGGGAATCGCCATTGTCCCTTGCTCTGGGAAGAACAATCTAGACCGGCCTCTGGTCATTTTTCGTCAACTAGACATTCCTGTCTACGTTGTATGGGATGGCGACCGTGGTAGCAACGATGCCAAGCCGAAAGACAACAAAACGTCTTTTGCGTCTCGTCGGAAAGTATGAGGAAGACTGGCCAGCCCATGTGGCCGAATACTCTGCATGCTTCGAGTTCAACCTGGAAAAGACTCTAGAATCAGAACTGGGAAAGGACTTTTTTGGCCGATCCATCGAGGATATTGGAAGTGAACATGAGATGGTCAAGGACCAGGCCCTCAAAAACCCATTAGTATTAAAGATTATATTCGAGAAAGCTGCTTCTGACGGCCGGCTCAGCACATCGCTCAAAGGCATTGTAGAGAGTATAATCGCTCTAAACGCCAAATCCAGAAATGGATGAGAAACGTCAGGACGCCATCATCCAATCCGTGATACACCGACACTGCGACGCATACACCGACAGCGGCACACTAACTCCCACCGCCCACGGTGAGTGCTCGCCCGCAAAACGTTTTTCTCTCTTCCCCATATTCCCCCGCTAACGCAACTCCGGAAGCGTCAGTCCACGCCCGGCCCGCTTTGCCGCCAGCCAGCGCGCAAACGATGCCTCGCTTTCAAGCGAGCGGCGGCCGGCGAGCAAGCCCTCTACGCTTATGTCTTCGTCCAGGTCGGGCCAGTGGATGTTGCCGTCGGCGTATAGTTCGATGTTGGCGCGCTCTTGGGGGGTGGCGTGAAGTAGGCGGGGATACCATGCGAGAGGCACTGATATGACGCGGCCATCCGTTAGCGCGACTGTCAGGGCGTCGTCAGTTGCCGTGACTTTTGTGGCTGTGGGCTCTGGCGGCTCAGCGGTTGAATTAGGCATATCAAGCCGGTGCATAGGCGCTCCCCCTTTCCCTAATACCACTTCCCCTTATCCACCACGTTGCTCAGCTCAGCGCCCGCCATAAACCGCCGCGCGTTGCCGATTAGGATTTCGTAGCGGCGGTCGTCTATGTTCTGCGCGTCTTTGACTGCCACATGCGGCGTCATTAGGACGTTGGGCAGGGACCAGAGCTTGTGGGCGGAGGGGAGGGGTTCTTGTTCGAATACGTCTAGGCCGGCGCCGGCTATGACGCCGGACTCTATGGCGTCGGCTAGGTCGTCTATTTTGCAGACCATGCCGCGGCCGATGTTGATGAAGTAGGCGGTGGGTTTCATTAGCGCGAAGCGGCGCGCGTTGAACATGCCCTCGGTGACGGGCGTGTGCGGGACGGTGGTTATGACGAAGTCGGCGCGGGGCAGCAGCGCGTCTATGTTTTCGGGGGAGTGGAATTCTACGTAGGGCAGGTCGTATTCAGGGCGCGGCTCGAGGCCGATGACTTCCATGCCGAGCGTGTGGCAGATGCGGGCGGTTTCGTGGCCGATGCCGCCTACGCCGTTTATGAGCGCGGTGGCGCCGGCTATGTCTATGTACTGCGATTTGCGCGCGTCTTTGTCCCATTCGCGCCTGCGCTGGGCGTCCATATACCAGGGCAGCCCGCGCGCGAGCGCCAGCACGAACATCAAGATGTGGTGCGAGATGTGGTCGAAGTAGATGCCGCGCGGGTTGGTGATGGTCAGGTCGCTCGCCATTAGTTCGGGGTAGTAGTAGCCGAAGAATGGGCCTGCGTCCGGGTTGTGCAGCCAGCGCAGCTTTTGGGCGGCGGCGAGCGCGGCGGGCGGCACCCAGCCGAATGCGGCGTCTGCGTCGCGGATGGCGTCCAGCGCCTCGGCGTCGGTCTCCGGGACGTCCACGTCGAACTCCGCCAGCGTGTCTGACAGCCGGGCGGCGAAGCTGCGCCTGAGGTCGTCCTGCGGGGGCATAAATACCATTTTGGGCATAGGTGGTTCCTCCATTCGGTTCGTATCGGTTCATATAGGGGAATGCGAAAAGCCGCTGAGCGCGGGGGGGATTTTGGGCTACAACGCTCATAATGCGGCAAAGCGTTGTGGCAATGGCCGTTCCCGCGGGCGGTGATGGTATTGTGCCACTCGCGCATTCGTAAAGCAAGCGGCGCGGCGCAATGGCGCGGCATAGGCGGCGTTTCCAACTATGCGGCAACTCATATGTGGTGGCAACAATCCCTTATGTACTAGGGAATGAATTTGCCCTCGCAAGAAATCTCGCCATCCCCCCGCTATTGCGGTTGCGGGGGGAATGGATGTAATATAGCGGCGATGCGGCGGCGTTAGCGCAATGCAATAAGGGGGCGTGTTATGGCGAATGTGGTGCTGGTTACGGATATGGTGGCGGGGTTTATGGTGGCGGGGCATAATCTTTATTGCGGGGATGAGGCGCGCGGGATTATTCCGAATGTGCGGCGGCTGATTGAGGCGGAGCAGGCGGCGGGGGGGAGCGTGATTTTTGTGTGCGATACGCATGATCCGGATGATCTGGAGTTTGAGATGTTTCCGGTTCATTGCGTCCGGGGGACGGCGGAGGCGGAGGTTATTGCTGAGCTGAGCGGGTATGAGGGGATAAGGCTGCCTAAGCGGAGGTATAGCGCGTTTTTCGATACTGAGCTGGCGGGGTTGCTGGAGGAGCTGATGCCGGATAGGGTGATTATCTGTGGGGTTTGCACGGATATTTGCGTGATGCACACGGCGGCGGACGCGCGCAACCGCGATTACGCGGTGGATATTCCGACCGATTGCGTGGCGTCGTTTGACGCGGCGGCGCACGAGAACGCGCTGCGGCATATGGAGACTATCCTGGGCGCGAGGCTGATTACGTCGGGCGATTAGCGTTACGGCAGCGTTGGCAATCACGCCCGCAATCGGCGGCAATCCAAGCGGGTTTCGCGGCGCTTGATTGGCGTTTCGCGGCGTTTTATCCGGCGCGTTTTCGCCCGCGTATGCCTACCTATATTGGGCGATATAGGCTATGCTATTTTATATCGCCTTTATATCGCCGTTGCCGCCGCGCGTTTTGGGCGGCTTGGGTTCGCTTGAGTGGCAAGATTAAAGATTAGAGAGCGCAAACGCATATGACGACCCCTAATTTCGATGTTCGCCCGTCCGCGCTGGTGGGCGATTGCAGCGATGTTCAGGCGCAGCGCATCCTGACGATACTTCGCAACGACGCGTACAATCCGAGTGTTACGATGCAGTTTCGGGCGGCGCGTGCGGGCGCGCTGTGCGGCATATACGAGGTTCGGGCGCTGCTGGCAAAGGCGCTGCCTGAGACGGGCGCGGAGGTTTGGGCGCTGGCGGACGGGGACGCCATCGGCGCGGATGAGGTGGCGCTGCGGGTGAAAGCGCCGTACAGCTCATTCGGGCTGTATGAGGGGACGATATGCGGCACGCTGGCGTCCTGCAGCGGCTGGGCGACGGCGGCGCGGGAGTGCGTAGAGGCGGCGGCGGGCATTCCGGTGGCGGTCACATCGCCGCCGAGCGCGCATCCGAATGTGGCGCCGCTGATAGACTACGCGGCGATAGTGGGCGGCTGCGCGGCGGTGTCCACCGCGCTGGGCGGGCGCTACGCGGGGGTTACGCCAACGGGCTATATGCCGCATGCGCTGCCGCTGCTGATGGGCGACGCGGTGCGGGCGATGCAGGCGTATGACCGGCATATGGCGCAAGAGATCCCGCGCATCGGCATTGTAGATACATTCAGGGATGAGGCGGAGGAGGCGCTGGCGCTGGCGCGCGCGTTCCGGGATAAGCTGCGCGGGGTGAACCTGAGCACGCCGCCTGAGCGGGGGGGGGTAACGCCGGATTTGGTGAAAGAGATTCGCGCGCGGCTTGACCAGAACGGGTTCAATCATGTGGAGATTTTCGTTACGCACGGGGTAACGAAAGAGAAGATATTGCAGATGGTAGAGGCGGGGGCGCCGGTGAACGGGTTCAGCGTGGACGAGGCGGTAGCGGGCGCGCCGCCGGTGGGGTTCGGCGCGGATATTCACGAGATAGACGGCAAGCCGGTGGCGCGGCGGGGCAGGGTGCCGGGGGCGACGTCTAGCCCGCGTCTGAGCAGGGTGATTTAGGGCGGCGCGGTTTAGGGCGGCGGATCTTCGGTTTCGGCGCGGGTAAAGCGCAAGCGCAGATAGCGCCGCGTGTCTTGGCGGACGCGCGCCCAGTGCGCTATGCGGTAGCCTATCACGCAGGCGATGCCCTTGTCAGACACTAGCAGCGGGATGCTGTCGCGGGTTTCGCGGGGGATGCGCTCATCTACCATAAAGTCTTGCAGTTTTTTGGGGCGGGTCATTCCCAGGGGTTGAAAGCGGTCGCCGGGCTGGCGGGCGCGGAGGTGGAGGGCGTCGCCTAGGCGGTCAAGGTCGAGGGTTTCGGATGCGTGGGCGGATGATGCGCTGGCGGCGGCGTTATTGACGCTAGATGATGCGCGGGCGCAAAGGGCGTCCTCTACGGATGATGCGCTGGAATAGTCGGCGTTATTGCATACGGCGGCGGTGATGCGCCACCCGCCGACGTGGGTTTCGCCGGGAATGGCAAGGGGGATTTCGCCCGTGATTGGGGGCAGGTATGCCAGCGCCGATTGGATGGCGTCGGCTTGCCCGATGTGGGCATTGCCGTAGCCCGTTGCGAATAGGATGCCGCCGGGCAGGGGCAGCGTTTTGCCGGCGGGGCCGGTTAGCATTTGGCGCATAGCTAGAATGTGGGCGCGAGATAGTTCAAGGCCGGCGGCGCTGTCTTGCGCGGCTTGGATGGCGCGGCGCAGGATGCGGCTTTGGATGGCGGGATGATGTTGGGCGAGCGTGGGCGCGTCAAGGGCGATTGTGCCGCTGTCGGATTGGCGGGCGATTTCGCGCCAGGCGGCGTGGGCTTGCTGTTGGATGTATGAGGCGTCTTCGGCGGCGTTGCGCGCTAGGCGCAGCAGGGCGGCGCGGGCGGCGGGGTTGACGCGCTCTATTAGCGGCAGCAGTTCTAGGCGGATGCGGTTGCGGGTATGTTCAAGGGATAGGTTGGTTTCGTCGTGGCGGGGCTGCAAGCCTAGCGCGGCGCAGTAGGCGTATGTTTGGGCGCGGGTGATGTCTAGTAGCGGGCGAAACAGAGTTAGGTTGGAGTGGGCGATTGTTAGCCGCTCCAGGGGTTGCATGCCGCGCAAGCCGGTTAGGCCGCTGCCGCGGATGATGTGCATAAGCAGGGTTTCGGCTTGGTCGTCGGCGGTGTGCGCCACGGCTACGGCGTGGGCGTTGTGGCGGGCGGCGGCGTTGGCTAGAAAGCGGTAGCGCAGGCGGCGGGCGGCGTCTTCTAGGGATAACCTGCGCTCGCGGCGGTATGCGGCGACGTCGGCGCTGTGGATGTCGCAGGGGATGTTTAGTTGCCGAAATGTGGCTTGGACGAAGGCGGCGTCGGCGTCGGAGGCGCTGCCGCGCAGGTTGTGGTTGAGATGAGCGCCGTACAATTGCAGATCGAAGTCGGGGCGCAGGCGGCGGAGCGCGTAGAGCAGGGCGAGCGAGTCGCCGCCGCCGGATACTGCTACGAGCAACGTCTTGCCGCGCATATCGCAGGCGGCGAGCGCGGCGCTCAGGCTGCTGAGCAAGGGGGATAGGTCGGGGCTATCGGGCGAGCTCATCGGCGTCCGCGGCGGCGCTGTCGGCGTCTTCGGCGGCTGGGCCCGCGCGCGTAATTCTGACCGTCTCTATCTTGAACGCGCGCATCTCTATGACCTCTATTTTGAGGTTTTCGTACTCCAGCGTATCGCCCTCTTCGGGGATGCTGCCAAGCCTGTCAAGCACGAAACCGGCGATGGTGTCAAAGTCGCCGTCGGGCAGGTTGATGGGCAGCTCTTCGTTTGCCTCGTCAATGCTCATCGCGCCCTCAACCTGATAGGTGTTGTCGTCTATGCTTTCGTACTCTTCTTCGGGCGCCTCGCCCTCTTCGCCGTGCGCGCCGACTACCTCTTCGGATAGGCGCTTGAGGGTGACGATGCCGGCGAGTCCGCCGTATTCGTCCACAATCACCGCCATTTGGCGGCCCTTGTCCCGCATCTCTTCGAAGAGTTCGGCGGTGCGCTTGGTTTCGGGGACGAATAGGCCGTCGCGGACGACGTCGGTAACGCTGTCGCCGTAGGTCAGTCCCTCGCTCGCCATAGTTTTGAGGACGTCTTTGGCGGACAGGATGCCGGTGATGTTCTCAATAGAGCCGTTGTACACGGGAAAGCGGGTGTGGGAATGTTGGCAGTAGATTTCCAGGAAATCTTTGAGGGTTGCGCCGCTTGGGACGCCGATAATCTCGGGGCGGGGCGTCATGACTTCGCGCACTTGGCGGTCGCCGAACCGGAACACGTTTTGCAGCAGTTCCGCCTCTGACGGCTCAAATGTGCCTTCCGCCTCGCCGATGTCAATCAGCGTGCGGAGTTCGCCCTCGGTGATGGAATCGCGCTCGGAGGCGGTGACGCCGAGCATTGTGGCGGTTCGGTTGGTAATCGCCTGCAGCGCTATGACGATGGGCCACAGCATCGTTTCTATGAGGCTGAGCGGGCGGGCGTACACAAACGCCACGCGCTCGGAGCGGTGGACGGCGATTGTTTTGGGGATTATCTCGCCGAATATGAGCAGCAGCACGGTGCCTGCGACGGTGGCGACTACGGCGGCTAGGCCTTCGTTTTCGGGGCCGAGCAGGTTCAGCACAACGAGGGTTATGAGCGCGGTGAACGCCACGTTGACGATGTTGTTGCCGAGCAGGATTGTGGATAGCAGGCGCTCCGGCTTGTCCACCATAGAGGCGATGCGCGCGGCGCCGGGCGTGTTGGTGTTGACCAGGTGGGCGAGCCTCACGCGGTCAAGCGCGAGGAACGCCGCCTCCGAGGACGAAAAGAACGCCGAGAATAGGATGCAGAGTCCGATGAGCAGCAGGCTTAATAACTGTCCGTCCGCCATATGCTTTAACCTCCGGCGCGCGCTGTGTGAGGGAGCGCGACTGAGATTGAGATGATGAGCGCCGCGTGAGTAGCGGCGTGAGATTGCGTATGAGATTGGCAGGGTTTGGGTGGCGCGAGCGTTGTGAGTGTATCGGGCATTGCGTTATGCCTCCGCGCCGCGGCCGTCGTGGTCGTCGGCGTCGTCGCGGGCTTGCCAGAGTTGGGCGGCGGTTCGGCGGGCGGTGGATTCGCTGAACCCGCGCCGCGCGAGGTAGCCGCCAAGCCTGCGGTGGAACGCCTGGTAGTCGGCGTTGGCGAGGCGGCGGGCGTATGCGGCGGCGGCGCGATAGGCGCTGTCGGCGTCGTCGAATTCGCTGACGGCGTCGGCGGCGATTTCGGCGGGGACGCCTTTGCCGAGCAGTTCGCGCTTGACCAGCCAGGCGCTGCGGGGCTTGTTTCGCAGGCGGCCGTCCGCCCAGAGGCGGGCGAATGCGCGGTCGTCTATGAGGGCTTGTTCGCGCAAGTCTTGGATGACCTTGTCCACGATTTCGGCGGGGTATTCGCGGCGCAAACGCGCCCTGACCTCTGCTTCGCTTCTAGGTCTGCGGGATAGATGGCGTATTGCCAAGGCGCTCGCGCGCCCGGTCTGCTCGCTGTCTTCCTTCATGTCAGGTCTAGGCGACCTTGCGCGCTCCCATTGCTTGCGGTTGTGTAGCGATAGATTGCGGTTTGGAACTAGCGCCGCCTTTGCGCCGCGATGCCTTGCGCGGGATATTGCGCCCGATATTGCGATGCGCCGGGCGATGCGAATTGCCGACCGCAATGCAAGTGTATCAGGCGATTGGCGATGCGTAAAGCGCGAGGCGGGTTTGAATTGCGGCTTATGCGCGATAGCGGCGGCGCTTGCGTCAGCGCCTGCCCTTTCCGCCCCGAATATATCCGGATGGCAGAAAGGGCAAGAATGGCGTTAGGCGGCGCTAGTCGTTCATAGACGCTATGGCGTCCATGGGGTCGGCGTCGGCTTGGTCGGCGGGTTCGGGGATGACGATTTGGGGCGAGAGTTTGGTTCGCACCAGGTTCTCCACCTCGTCCGCGAGATCGTCGTTTTCCATTAGGAACCGCTTGGAGTTTTCGCGGCCCTGGCCGAGCCGTATGTCGCCGAAAGAGTAGAACGAGCCGCTCTTGGTGATGATGTCTTCGTTGACGCCGATGTCCAGGAGTTCGCCGTGCTTGCTGATGCCCTCGCTGTACATTATGTCGAATTCGGACACGCGGAACGGGGGGGCGACCTTGTTCTTGACGATGCGGGCGCGCACGCGGTTGCCGAGGACGTCGGTGCCCTGCTTGATGGATTCCAGGCGGCGCAGGTCTATGCGGACGGAGCTGTAGAACTTGAGCGCGCGGCCGCCGGGGGTGACTTCGGGGTTGCCGAAGAAGACGCCGACTTTTTCGCGGAGCTGGTTGATGAAGATGACGCAGGTGTTGGAGCGGCTGATGGATGATGTGAGTTTTCGGAGCGCTTGGGACATAAGGCGGGCTTGCAAGCCGACATGGGTATCGCCCATATCGCCCTCCAGCTCGGCGCGCGGCACAAGCGCCGCCACGCTGTCCACCACCACGACGTCAACGGCGTTGCTGCGGACGAGGTATTCGCAGATTTCCAAGCCTTGCTCGGCGGTGTCCGGCTGGGACACCAGCAGCTCTTCGATGTCCACGCCGCACTTGGCGGCGTAGCCGGGGTCAAGCGCGTGTTCGGCGTCGATGTAGGCGGCTGTGCCGCCGCCGGCTTGGGCGCTTGCCATCACGTGGTAGGCGAGGGTGGTTTTGCCGGACGATTCGGCGCCATAGACTTCCACCACGCGCCCGCGCGGGACGCCGCCCACGCCGAGCGCCACATCCAGGGATATGGAGCCGGTGGAGATAGCGCCGGCGCTGTCGTCTTCTATGGCGTCGCCGAGCCGCATAACCGCGCCTTGCCCAAAGTGGCGGTCAATCTGCCCAATGGCGAGCTCAAGCGCCTTAGCCTTGTCGGTCGGAGCGGGGGCGGTTTTCTTTGACGCGCCGTTTCTTGCAGCCATATCAATGTCCTCCATTTCGCTTGCGGGTTGCCCGCTTGTGGTTCGCTTGGTTGGGTAGCCGCTTGTGGTTCGTTGATTGGTTGCCGTTCAATCGTGGTTCAATTTGGTAGCCGCTTGTCAATCGCCGGTTGGTTGCCGTTCAATCGTGGTTCAATCGTAGTTTAGCAAGATGATAATGGCAATTCGCGCGGTTCACAACTTGCCGTGAATTTCCCGTAAGATAAATCTACCAGGCTTTTCGGGCGATGTCAACACATCGGTTCTAGCAATTTTCGGATTTCCCAAATTTTCTTTGCCCAAGCCCGCGATAGCCTGTAATATGCGCGGTATAGGGCGCGCCGCTAATCGGGGATTGCGCTGGCAAAGCAGGTTCGCCCGAAACATCGCCGCGCGTTAGATTATTTTGGACATTAGCGCCCGTCAATGCGATAATTGTAGCGCAAATTGCGAAAGGGGGCGTTCCAGATATGTCTGACGCAAGAGGGTTGGCGAGGGAGAAGTGCGTGGCATGCCGCAGGGATTCGCCGCGCGTGACCGAGGCTGAGATAGCGGAGCTGCATCCGCAGGTGGGGGATTGGGAGATTACCGACGCGGACGGGATACCGCGCTTGGAGAGAATTTATAGGTTCAAGGACTTCGGCGAGGCGCTGGCGTTCAGCACGGCGCTGGGCAGGTCGGCGGACGCGGAGGGGCATCATCCGCGAATGGTGGTGGAGTGGGGGCGCGTGGGCGTGGAGTGGTGGACGCATAAGATCCGCGGGCTGCATCGCAACGATTTCGTTATGGCGGCTAAGACGGACGTTATGTATGACGATCGGGCGGGCGGCGCGGAGTAGCGGCGGGATTACGCGCCGCCAAAGCGGTTGGACGGCGCAGGGAGTTTCATACTTGTACGACTTGATTGTAGCGGGCGCTGGGCCCGGCGGGAATATGGCGGCGCTGGAGCTGGCGCGGCAAGGGCTCAAGGTGGGCGTCGCCGACTGGCGCACGCATATCGGGGACAAGCTTTGCACCGGCATCATCGGGCGGGATTGCGCCGACCTCGTGCCGCCGGATGAGGCGCATATCTACAAGGCGGCGCGATCCGCCACTATCGTTGCGCCGTCGGGCAGGGGCTTTCGGGTGGAGCGCAAGCGGCCGCAGGCGTATGTGGTCGATCGCGCGGCGTATGTGAACGGCGTGGCGCGGCAGGCGCAGGCGGCGGGCGCTGAGTACATCCTGGGGAGGCGCGTCAGCGGCATTCGCATCGCGGCGGACGGCGCGCGCGTGGAGGTGGGCGGCGAGGGCGGCAGTTCGTATCAGTGCAAGATGGTTATCATCGCGGCGGGGTTCAATTCGCCGCTGCTGCGAATGGCGGGCTTGCGCGAAAACGGCGCGGGCGAGTATATGACGGGCTGCCAAGCGGAGGTGAGCATCGCGGGCGCGGGCGAAACCGAGGTGTATGTGGGCAGCGAGGTGGCGCCGGATTCGTTTGGGTGGCTTGTGCCGCTGTCCAAGTCGCGCGCGCTGGCGGGGATAGCGCGGCGGCGGCGCGTCAAAGGGCAATTGAACGGGTTTATAGACAGGCTGCGCGCGTCGGGCAAGGTCACGGACGTCGTATGCAAGCCGCGCGCGTGGGGCATACCGATGCGGCCGCTCGCCAAGACGTACGGCGACCGAGTTGTGGCGATAGGCGACGCGGCGGGGTTCGCCAAGCCCACAAGCGGCGGCGGCATATACTACGCCTTTATATCGGGGCGCATGGCGGCGCAGACGGCGCGAGAGGCGTTTGACGCGGGCGATTTCAGCGCGCGGCGATTGCAGGCGTATGAAAAGCGCTGGAAACCCGTCCTCAGCAAAGAGCTGCGCGCGGGCTACTACGCGCGGATGCTGTTTGAAACGCTGAACGATTCGCAGATAGAGCGGCTTATGGAAGAGTTTCTGCGCGAGGATGTGCTGGCGGATCTGGTGGGCAACGAAGACTTGGCGTTTGACTGGCACAGCCGGATAATAATGGCGGTTTTGCGCTACGCGGACATAGGGCGGGTATTGCGGGCGCTGGGGCCTGCCGCCGCGCCATTCGCCGCAAGGCTGCTGCAGGCGCACAGGTAGCGGGTAGGGCGCATCCGCATCTATTCCGCATACTGCGCGGCGTCTTGCCAATGCCGCCAATTTCGCGCATTATAGGGCTAAATCGCGCTTTCGGAAAATAAGCGGCGCTTATTACAATTCCCTCATTCCCACTCACATACAAACGCCAAAATATCCAAGGCGCAACCGGCAAGCGCGCGGAGGAGGGAAATGGTTCTGAGCGACAATACCATCAAGAAACTGATGGCTAAGGGCAGGATTGTCATTGAGCCGCTGGGGGAGGGCAGCATCCAACCGGCGAGCGTCGATGTGCATCTTGACGGGCAGATACTCGTGTTTCGCAACTCGCGGCGGCCGTACATAGACATCCGCGAGGATATGAGCGATTTGACCGAGATGGAAGAGATCCGCGAGCAGCCGTTTATGCTGCATCCGGGCGAGTTCGTGCTGGGCAGCACGCGGGAAGTGATTGAGCTGCCGGACGATCTTGTGGCGCGGCTGGAGGGCAAAAGCTCGCTTGGGCGCGTGGGGCTGCTGATTCACTCTACGGCGGGCTATGTGGATCCGGGCTGGAAGGGGCATCTGACGCTGGAGCTGAGCAATGTGGCGAATCTGCCCATAACGCTGTACGACGGGATGAAGATAGGGCAGCTTTCGTTTCTGCAGCTGAGCTCGCCGGCGGACAACCCGTATGGGTCGCCGGGGCTTGGCAGCAAGTATCTTGGGCAGACCAAGCCTACGGCAAGCCGCGCGTTCCAGGACTTTTTGCCCAGCGAAAACGGCGCGGCGGCTTTGGGCGAGCGCGATTAGCGGCGCAATGGACGGGCTTGCGATGCGACCGCCGGCGCAATCTCTTTATCAATCGCCTGAGCAATTCCCTGAGCAATCGCGCGGGCAATTCTCTGACGATAAGTCGCATGGGCAATCGGGCGAACAAGCATCCCCGCATATGCGGCGGGCGCTGGCGCTGGGCTGGAGCGCTTTGGGCGGCACAAGCCCGAACCCCGCCGTGGGTTGCGTCGTAGCGCGGGATGGCGCGATTGTGGGCGAGGGATATACGCAGCCGCCGGGGGGCAATCACGCTGAGGCGGAGGCGCTGGCGCGGGCGGGCGCGCTGGCAAAGGGCGCGACGATGTATGTTACGCTGGAGCCGTGCAATCATCACGGCAGGACGCCGCCATGCGCGGACGCGGTTATCGCGGCGGGCGTGGGCGAGGTTGTGGTGGCGACGCGCGATCCCAACCCGAATGTGGCGGGCGGCGGCATAGCGCGGCTTGAGGCGGCGGGCGTACGTACGCGGCTGGGCGACGGGGAAGAAGAGGCGCGGCGGCTGATAGAGGGGTTCGCCAAACACAGCGCGACGGGCATGCCTTTCGTAACCGCCAAGTTCGCTATGAGCCTTGACGGGAAGATAGCGTCTCGCAGCGGCGATTCCAAGTGGATAAGCGGGCGGGAATCGCGGGAATACGCGCATGCGCTAAGGGCGCAATCCGACGCCATTGTGGTGGGCATTGGCACGGCGCTGGCGGACGATCCGCAGCTGACGGCGCGGGATGGCGCGGGCAACGCGGCCGGGCGGCAGCCGTTGCGCGTTGTGCTGGACAGCCGGGGCAGGCTGCCGGCAAACGCGCGGATGCTGAGCGCGCCGGGCAAGACGCTGATTGCCGCTACGATTGCCACGACGCAAGGCGCGGGCGGGCTTGCGTGGGATAGGGATAGGGTTGATGATAAGATTGAGACGCTGGAGTTGCCGCCGGGCGCGGGCGGCGTTGATATGCGCGCGCTGCTGGCGCTACTGGGCGAGCGCGGCGTGGTCAATGTCCTGGTAGAGGGCGGCGGCGGCGTTCTTGGAACGCTGTTTGATATGCGGCTTGTGGATAAGGTTGTGGCTTTCGTTGCGCCGGTTATAATAGGGGGGAGCGGCGCCGCCTCGCCGGTGGGCGGCTTGGGCGCTGAAACGATGCGCCAAGCGGCGCGGCTGCGGGATGTGGCAACGCGGCGGTTCGGCGCGGATACGGCAATTATCGGATACTGCGGGGGCGATAACGATGTTCACAGGGATAGTTGAGGAAGTCGGACAGATCAAGTCGGCGCAAGATGGCAGGCTGGAGATAAGCGCGGCAGAAGTGGTTAGCGACGCCAAGCTTGGGGACAGCATAGCGGTGAACGGCGCATGCCTGACGGTGGTGGCGCAGGACGCCGCGTCTTTCGCGGTGGACGTTGTGCCTGAGACGCTGCGGCGCACGAATTTGGGGGCGCTATCGGCCGGATCGCCGGTGAACTTGGAGCGGTCGATGCCGGCGCAAGGTCGGTTTGGCGGGCATATGGTTCAGGGGCATATAGACGGCGTGGGAACCATAAGCTCCATAACGCCGGACGGGGATGCGGTTATGATGGCGTTTGACGCTCCGGCGTGGGTGATGCGGTATGTGGTGGAGAAAGGTTTCGTGGCTGTGGACGGAACAAGCCTCACTATTGTACAATGCGATAACTTTTCATTCAGCGTAACGCTGATACCGCACACGCGGGCGAACACTATTCTGGGGAGCAAGCGCGTTGGCGATAGCGTGAACTTGGAGGCGGATATAGTGGCGAAGTATGTGGAGCGGCTTGCGGGCGGCTCGCGCGCGCCGCTGGACGCCGCGGATGAGCTCTAGCGCGCTTGGCGCGGCGATAGGCAACGATAGGCGGCGATAGACGAACAGGAGGGAACGGCGATGCCGTTGTCCAGGATTGAGGATGCGATAGAAGACGTCAAAGCCGGTAAGATGGTCGTAATCGTGGACGATGAAGACCGCGAGAATGAGGGCGACCTGGCTATGGCGGCGGAGATGATAACGCCGGACGCGGTCAACTTCATGGCGACCGAGGGGCGCGGGCTGATATGCGTTCCGATGACTTCGCAGCGGCTTGACGAACTTCGCATCCCGATGATGGTCTATGACAACACCGCCCGCTTGGGGACGGCGTTCACGATTTCGGTTGATGTGCTGAAGGGCGCCACGACCGGCATATCGGCGCATGACCGCGCGGCGACCATCAAGGCGCTGATAGATCCGCGGACGATGCCGGAGGATCTGGCGCGGCCGGGCCACATATTCCCGCTGCGGTATATGGAGGGCGGGGTGCTCAAGCGCGCCGGGCAGACTGAGGCGGTGGTGGATCTGGCGCGGCTGGCGGGGCTGCAGCCCGCGGGCGTCATCTGCGAGATAATGGCGGACGACGGCTCTATGGCGCGCATGCCGCAGCTGGAGGCGTTCTCGCAAAAGCACGGCGTCAAGATTGTGAGCGTGGCGGACATAATCGCCTACCGCCGGGGGCATGAGCGGCTGATAGAGCGCGTGGCGGAGGCGCGCGTTCCCACGCGGCACGGCGAATTCACCGCGGTGTCCTACCGCAGTCTCGTTGACAGGGATGAGCATGTGGCGCTGGTCAAGGGGCGCATCAATCCGGCGGAGTCAACGCTTGTGCGGGTGCATAGCGAATGTCTGACGGGGGATGTGTTCGGCAGCAAGCGCTGCGATTGCGGCGACCAGATGGGGCTGGCGCTGGCGGCTATCGGCAAGGAGGATGCGGGCGTGTTCCTGTATATGCGGCAAGAGGGCAGGGGCATCGGCATCCACAACAAGCTCAAGGCGTATGCGCTGCAGGACGAGGGCTTGGACACCGTGGACGCCAACATCAAGTTGGGATTCGACCCCGACCCGCGTCAGTACGGCGTGGGCGCGCAGATACTTGTGGATTTGGGCGTCCGCAAGATGCGCTTTCTGACGAACAATCCCAAAAAGCGCGTGGGCATTGAGAGTTTCGGGCTGGAGCTTGTGGAAGAAGTGCCAATCATCGCGCCGGTGAATGACGAGAACCGGCGCTATCTCGCCACGAAAGCGAGCCGGATGGGGCATAGGCTGGACATTGATATGGCAGCGGGCGGCGACGAATGAGCGCAGAACTGCAAGGCGGCGGCAATGGCGCGGGACTTCGCGTGGCGGTGGTGGTCGCCAACTTCAACGACTTCATCACATCGCGGCTGCTGGAGGGCGCGCGGGCGGCGCTTGCGCGGTCGGGCGTCCGCGAGGACGATATTACCGTGGCGCGAGTGCCGGGCGCTTTTGAGCTGCCGCTTGTGGCAAAGCGGCTGGCGGAGTCGGGGCAGCAGGACGCGGTAATCTGCTTGGGCGCGGTGATACGCGGCGAGACCGACCACTACGAGCATGTGGCGGGCGAGGCGGCAAAGGGCATCGCCGCCGCCGGGCTGAGCAGCGGCGTTCCGGTGATATTCGGCGTGCTGACCACAGACACGCTGGAGCAGGCAATCAACCGCGCGGGCGGCAAGAGCGGCAACAACGGCTACAACGCCGGCCTCGCGGCGGTGGAAATGGCGAACCTGATGCGGGCGCTGGATACGGCGTAGGGTGGCGGCGCGATAACGATAGCGTGCGCTGGCGGCGGCCGGGCGTCGGCAGTTCTTGTATGCCATATCAGCGATACGCCATATGAGAGTGCCGCCCTAATCGCCCTGTATGCGTTAGGTTGCAATGCGCCGTATGCCGTATGAAAACCTGCCGTAAGCCGCGCGCGGGCTATCCCGTCCGCCGCGATTGCGTCGGGGTTTGGCGCGTGGTTGTCGTATGCCGTTGCGGGCTTATCCGACAGAGGGGTAGTGTAGCCGTCCTTGCCGCTCGGTGTGCGCCATATAGACTTCGCCGCCGCCCGTGGTTACATAGAGCGTGGTGAGATCCGCGCCGCCGAAAGAGCAGTTGGTGGGCTGGTCGGTGGGCGTGGGATGGCGTTCCAGAACCTCGCCGTCCGGCGCGAACACATACACGGCTGGGCCAGGGCCTCCCGCGCGATTGCCCGCGGTGGCGACGATGTTGCCCTCGGTGTCCAGAACCATCCCGTCTATGCCGCGATTGGCGCCGAAGTCGTGCAGGACGCTGTACTCGCCCAAGCCGCCGTCGGCGTTGACGGGATATGCGCGCAGCTCGCGCTTTTCGTCGGGATTGCGCCCGGACTGCGCCACATACAGAACCGAGTAGTCCAGGTTGAACAGCAGCCCGTTGGGGCGCGTGGTGTCAAACGCAACGCGCGTGATTGCCCAGTCGCCGTCCGCCTGCTCGTCCAGGCGATAGACGGAGTCGTGGTCAAGCTCTTTGTTGGAGCGGTCTTGACTCCATTCGCCGCCCGCGCCCTCATAGAACGGGTCGGTGAACCAGACGCTGCCGTTTGGGTCGATGGCGAGGTCGTTGGGGACGTTAAGGCGCTTGCCCTCAAAGCCGTCCGCGAGCGTGGTCGCCGCGCCGTCCGCCTCATAGCGCACCACGCGCCGTCCGCCGCCCTCGCAGGCGTACAGGCTGCCGTTGGGGTCAAACATCAGCCCATTGGCGTTATTCGTATCGCCGCGAAAGAGTTCGGATCCCCTGCCCTCCGGGTCGTATCGGATAATGCGGCTGGTCGGGATATGCGTGAACAGCAGCGCGGACCCGTCCCACGCGGGGCCTTCCGCGGTGCCGCCGTAGGGGCCGTTGACTAGGATGAATTGCCAGCTCATAGATGTCGCTCCTGAAAGTGGATTTGTGGGGGATAGGGTATCATATTGGGGGGGTGGGCGTCAGTAGGTAGTGCGCCTGAGGACTGCGCGACGCAGATCTGATACAAAAAGTCGCAGTTGGATGTATGAACATTTGGCTAATCAGTCGGTTTTGGCCGAGTGGGACGCGCCTGCCGCCGCGATTGCGCCCTCACATCGCGTTCTACATCAGCGGCATGTGGACTTTCTACACATTATCTCGTCGCTATCGCCGTCCCTCCGGCCCCGCTAGTGACTTGTGCTATGATAAGCGCCGCCAGCTATCTATCTGCCATCCGCGAGCGCCCCCCGCGCACTAGGGTTGCCGACATTGCTCCATCGCGGCTCAAATCGTCCCGCCATCAAGCCCAAGCCCATCAAGCCCATGCTGAGGAGGCGTTTATGCCATCCACTCCCGACATACTGCCCGGACAAACCCTAACTGGCGCGCAGTTCAGCGAGCCTATGCGAGTGCTGAACGCCGAGCGCAGTGCCAGCGGCGGATGGACGCTTGGGCTGGTCGGACAGCGCACGTCGCAGTATCGGCAGGCGACGCTGTCGGCGGAGGATGCCGCGGCGCTCAGCGTGTCCGCCGCGGCGCGCGCATACGACGCTGACGGCCGCCTAATCAAGATCGGTTTGCAAGCCCTAGCGCTGGGATCGGCGCACGAGTACGACCCGTATTTCGCCCTGTCCGCCTCGCGCGTGGATCCGCTGCCACATCAGCTGGAGGCCGTCTATGACCACCTGCTCAAGCTCCCAAACGCGCGCTTTCTGCTGGCAGACGACGCGGGCGCCGGCAAAACGATTATGGCGGGCTTGCTCATCCGCGAGCTCAAGATGCGCGGGCTCGTCGAGCGCATCCTAATCGTATGCCCCGCCAATCTCACATTCCAGTGGCGGCGCGAGCTGTACGAGAAGTTCGACGAGCGTTTGGAGGTCTTGCAAGGCGCTAACATTCGCAACGACTTCGGCGGCAACGAATGGCTGGCGCGCAAGCAGGTCGTCACATCGCTGGATCTCGCCAAGCGCGAGGACGTGCTGCCGGGGCTGCGCCAAGCGCGCTGGGATCTGGTCATTGTGGACGAGGCGCACAGGATGTCGGCGGCCGACGAATCGCACAAGAGCATGCGCTATAAGCTGGGCGAAATGCTACGCGACAGCTCGTCCAACATCCTGCTGCTCACCGCCACGCCGCACAAGGGCGACCCCAAGAACTTCGCGCTGTTCCTGCAGCTGCTCGACCGCGACGCCTACGCCGACGTCAAGTCCATCAACAAGGCGATGGAGCGCCGCCGCGCGCCGTTCTACCTGCGCCGCGTCAAGGAGGCGATGGTGTATTTCCCGGAGCGGCAGCCCAGCGGCGAATGGGCGGCGCGCCCGGTGTTCACCAAGCGCATAACGCGCACGGCGGACTTCAAGATTGACGGCGACGAGTATGACTTGTACGACGAGGTCACCAAGTTCGTCAAGGAGCAGAGCCGCCGCGCCGCTACGCAGGGCGATGATCGCCGCGCGCGCGCCGTGGGCTTTCTGATGTCGCTCTACCAGCGCCGCCTGGCGTCCAGCGCATACGCGCTCAGCCGCTCGCTGAGCAACCGCGCCGCCCGCCTGGATGACGCGCTCGGCAAGGCGTCCGCCATAGCCGCCGCCGCGCCGCCGGACATCGACTTCGCCGACCTTGACGAGATGGAAGACGAGGCGCGCGAAAAGCTTGAGCGCCAATTGGACGCAATCGCGCTCGCCGCCGACGCCGCGAGCGTCCGCGAAGAGATAGCCCGCCTGCGCGAACTCGCCGCGCGCGCGGAGGTGGTTCAGGCAAGCGATGGCGAGGCAAAACTCGCCCGCCTCAGAAAAACGCTGCAAGAACAGGGCTTTTTTGACGACCCAAGCCGCCGCCTGCTCATCTTCACCGAGTTCAGGGACACGCTTAGCTACTTGCGGGAGCGCTTGCAAGAATGGGGCTTTCGCGCGGGCGTGATACACGGCGGCATGCGCCCCGGAGGCGCCCACGAACCCGGAACGCGCCTGTACGCCGAGCGCCAGTTCCGCGAGGGCGAAACGCAAATCCTGGTAGCCACGGAGGCCGCCGGCGAGGGCATCAACCTGCAATGCTGCAGCGTGCTGTTCAACTACGACATCCCGTGGAACCCAAACCGCTTGGAGCAGCGCATGGGGCGCATCCACCGCTACGGGCAGACCGAAGACTGCCTTATCGTCAATTTCGTGGCGAACAACACCGTTGAAGGCAGAGTGCTGCAGCGGCTGCTGGACAAGCTGCAGGAAATCCGCGACGCTTTGGACGATGACGCGGTGTTCAATGTGGTGGGCGAGATTTTGCCCGCCGCGCAGATAGAGCGAGCGCTGCGCGACTACTACGCCGGCGCGCTTGGCGACGTGGACTTCGAAGAGCGGCTGCTGCGCGATGTGGACGAGCGCCGATTCCGCGAGATATGCCAGACGGCGCTGGAGGGCTTGGCGACGCGCCAGCTGGACTTGGGCATGCTGGTTGAGCGCAAGGCGAAAGCGCAAGAGCTGCGCGCCGCGCCAGAGACCATCGCGCGGTTCATACGCGAAAGCGCCGCGCTCGCGGGCCTGTCCCTCGCGCCTGCGCGCGGCATCCCCCACGCATTCGACTCCGGCGGCGTACCCATGGCGCTCAAGGCGCGCGACCGCGACGAGGACTGGAGCCTGCCCGACATCGACGCGCGCTACGGCCGCGTCACCACGGACAAGCAGGTCGCAGCCGAGCGCGGCTATGAGTGGATAACCGCGGGCCACCCGCTGTTTGAGGCGCTGCGCCGCAACGCGCTGGACGCCGCGCAGGACGCATGGGCAAGCGGCGCCACTTTCTATTCGCTGGCGCAATCGGCGCCCGCGCGCCTGGACTTCTACCGCGCCCGCGTGGCGGACGGCATGGGCGATACGCTGCGCGAGCGGCTGTTCGTGCTGGAGCTGGCGGATGGCGCGCCGCCCAAAGTCCTGCAGCCCGATATGCTGGGCGACTTCGCGCTCGGCGATATGACGCCCGCAACTCCGCCCGACCCGCTCCCCTCCGCCGCGTCGCTCCCGGAAGAAAGAGACACGCTTATCCAACTAGCCCTCCAGCCATTTCTTGACGAAACGCGCGAGGAGCGCATCCCCGAAGTGGAGCGCATCGCCGAGCATGTGGAACTCTCGCTCACTGAGGCGATATATCGCGTTGACGGCGAAATCGGGCGGGCAAGCGATGATATGGCGGACGGCGCAGCCGGCGCTGAGGGGCGGCTCGCCATCGCCGAGCAGCGCCATGCCGAGCTGCGCGCCCGCCGCGATCGCCGCCGCGACGAACACATCCACCGGCGCGCGCTCACGCTGCAAGACGTGGAACTGATAGCCAGCGCCCTAGTCCTGCCGCATCCCGACGCGGACGCGCCCGATCTGCGCCGGATGCGCCCCAACGCCGAAACCGAACAGATCGCTATGGACGCGGTTATGAAACACGAAGAAGAGCAGGGCCGCAAGCCGCAGGACGTTCACGACCAAAACTTGGGCTACGACATCAAGAGCGTGCATCCCGAATCGGGCGAGCTGCGCTTGATTGAGGTCAAGGGGCTCGCCGCCATGACCGGCACAATCCTGCTCTCGCCCAACGAGCGCCGCGTGGCGGAAGACCGCCCCGACTGCTACTGGCTGTACATCGTCACCAACTGCGCCGCAACGCCCGTAATGCAAGAACCCATCCATAACCCGGCGAGCCTGGACTGGCACGAAATCACTAAGGTGCAGCGCTACTGGCTGCAAGTGGACGCTATGACCAAGCCGATGAGCGTCAGCGAGAGTCAAGCGGGCTATAGTTGTGTATAATATACACGCGGGCGCAAAGCGCAAGGCGTCCGGCAAAGCCCAAGCGCTAATAGCGGGAACGGGGAAACGGCGATGGCGATAGAGCAAGCGGTCATAGACGGGATAGTTGAGCGCGTGGTGGAAATCGCGCAGCCCCAAAAGGTCATCCTGTTCGGCTCGGCCGCGCGGGGCGATATGGGGCCGCATAGCGACATCGACCTGCTCGTTATCAAGGATGGCGAGAACGACTGGGACTTGACGCGGCGCATATACTCCGGGCTGAGCGGCGCCGGCGCCCCCGTGGACATAATCGTAGCGTCCACCACTACCATAGAGCGCTACAAGAACAGCCACGCGCTTGTCTATAAGCCCGCATTGCGAGAGGGAAAAGTTATGTACGAATCGCAATCCGAATACGGCGCTGATGAACAGCCGCCTGAGTTGCCGCCTGAAGACATCGCGCCGGGCCACTACCCGGCCGACGACCCGCGCGAATGGATGATCTTCGCCAGGAGCAACCTTGAGAGATCAATGACTCGCACCCCCGGCGCAGCAGTGTTCGTGATTATGTGCTACGAAGCGCAGCAGGCGGCAGAAATGGCTATTAAGGCTAGGCTAATGGCGCTTGATGTGGATTTCCCCTACACCCACGACATCGGCGAACTGCTGGAATGCGCTGAAAACGCCGGCGACGCCATCCCCGACGAAGTTCGCGCCGCCACTATGCTCACCCAATTCGCGGTGGTAACCCGCTATCCGCGGCGCGGCGGTCCCGGGCCAGTCACCGAAGAGCATTACACCGCCGCCGTCCAAGCCGCCGCCGCCACCGTGCGCTGGGTGGAAACCTTGCTGAGCCAACGCCAATGATCCCCAAGCATTGCAAGCGCCTCGCCGAAGTGGACTTCCCGATTGCCGAAGTCTCGCGGCATGCCGTCCGCGAAAAGTCCATTCGCGTGGGCCACCCGTCCACGCTGCACCTGTGGTGGGCGCGCCGCCCGCTGGCGTCCTCCCGCGCTATGCTGCTGGCGCTGCTGCTGCCGGATCCCGCCGACCCGGCTTGCCCGCCCGCGTTCAAGCAGGACGCCCGCAACGCGCTGCTCGCCCTGCCAAGCCGCCCGCAAGCGTGGGACGAGCGCGTCGCCAAAGACACGGGCCTCCGCGCCGCCCTGCTGGAGTTCATAGCCGACTTCGCCAACTGGGGCAACAGCGCCAAGCCCGCCTACCTGACGGCGTCCCGCGCGCTGGTTCGCGCCGCCCATCCGGACGAAACGCCTATGGTGGTTGACCCATTCGCGGGCGGCGGCTCCATACCGCTGGAGGCGCTGCGGCTGGGCTGCGACGCTTTCGCAAGCGACCTCAACCCCGTCGCTTGCCTCATCCTCAAAACTATGCTGGAGGACATTCCCCGCCGCGGCGCCGAACTCGCCGACGAACTGCGCCAAGCCGGCGCCCAAATCAAGGCGCAAGCCGAGCGCGAACTCGCCGATCTCTATCCAACAGACCCCGACGGCGCTGCCCCCATCGCATACCTGTGGGCGCGAACCATCCGCTGCGAATCCCCCAACTGCGGCGCGGAAATACCCCTAATGAGTTCTATGTCGTTGTGTACCAACGCCAACCGCAAGCGCGCGTTGCGCCCGGTGATAACCCGTGCGGATGGCGAAACCCCTCGCGTTGATTTTGAGATATTCACGCCGAAAGACGATAAAGATGTGAGCGATGGCACTGCCAGCAATGGCAAGGCAACCTGCTTGTGTTGTCTCGTAGTGTTGCCGCGCGAGCGTGTGCGCGTCCAACTATCCGAACAGCGCGGCGGCGCGGACGTCGTATTTGACGACAATGGCAACCGCATCGGCGGCGCGCGTATGACCGTCGTGGTTACGCTTAATCCCGGAGAGAAGAAACGCAACTACCGCCTGCCAACCGATGCCGACTACGCTGTCGTCCGCAAAGCGCAAAACCGCGTATCTGCCCTATTGGACGAATGGGAGCAAGGTGGCAGACAAGGGCTGTGTCCTATCCCCGATGAGCCTACGCCGATTGGACAAGGATCGGGGGCAAGCCGGGCGTTTAGTGTTCGCAGATACGGTATGCTGGAATGGCACGATTTGTTCACGGCTCGCCAAAAACTAATGCTTATGGAACACACGGCGCGCCTATCTAATGTTCATCAAATTGCGGGTTTGTCGTTAGGAAAACTCGCTAGACATTGCAATGTGCTCAGCAAATGGCACAAGGGCAGCCAAACTGTGGCAGGCGCGTTTGGGATGCAGACACTTCCCATGTCTTGGGATTTCCCAGAAATGTCCCCTTTGTGTTCATACGCAGGGGGTATTGAAGACTCTATGAAAGACGTCGCTGACGCATCGGCGACGATTTCTTTTATACAAAGCGCAGGGGAGTATCAGGTCGCGGATGCTATGCAACACCCGCTCTACGACCATGCGGCAACTATCTGGTTCACGGATCCGCCGTACTACGACGCCATTCCCTATTCTGATCTGTCTGATTTTTATCTTGTGTGGCTAAAGCGCATTACGGCAATCTCAGATACTTTGAGCGGGCGTTTGAGACTTCAGGATGTATTGTCCCCAAAAGAACAAGAGATTGTTCAAGACGAAACCCGAACCTGCGATAGCGTTCCCAAAACGAATGAGTGGTTTGAGAAAGCGATGGGCAAGGCTTTCGGCGAGGGGCGGCGCGTGCTAAAAGATAACGGCATTGGATCCGTTGTATTCGCGCACAAAACCACTGAGGGCTGGGAGGCGCTCATATCCGGGATGATTAACGGCGGCTTGACAATCACGGGTTCGTGGCCAGTTTCTACCGAGCGAACCGCTAGATTGCGAGCGCGGGAATCCGCATCCCTAGCCACCAGCGTCCACCTGGTTTGCCGTCCTCGTCCTGACGACGCCCCGGTGGGCGATTGGGCTGAGGCGCTGCGCGAGTTGCCCGTCCGCGTGGGCGATTGGATGGAGCGGCTGCAGTCCGAGGGCGTGCGCGGCGCTGATTTGGTATTCGCCTGCGTGGGGCCCGCGCTGGAGATATTCAGCCGCTACTCGCGCGTGGAGACCGCCGCGGGGGATGCGGTGGGCTTGCCCGAATACCTTGAGCGCGTATGGGAGACCGTGGGCAGGGCGGCGCTGGAGCAGGTGCTAGGCACGGCGGAGGCTCGCGCGCGCAACGGCGGCGTGGGCGCGCTGGAAGAGGATTCGCGTCTGACGGCGCTGTTCTTGTGGACGCTGCAAAGCGGCGGCGCGGATGAGGACAATGTCCGGCCGGCCCGCGCATACGCGAGCGGCTATCGGCTGCCCTACGATGTGGCGCGGCGTTTCGCGCAGCCGCTGGGCATCCACTTGGACGAATGGGAGGGGCGCGTGGTAGAGGTCAAAAAGGGCGAGGCGCGCCTGCTGCCGGTGAAAGAGCGGGCTAGGGAATTGCTGGGCGAGTCGGGCGCGGCGGCGCTGGCGGACACGCTGGAATCGGCGCCGCAGCCGCAGCTCAGCCTGTTCCCGGATCCGCCGCCGGAGGTTCGCGGACGGGCGCGGCGCGGCCGCCGCATATCCGACGCCGACTTCGACCCGGATATGCGCCATGCCGCCACCACGCTTGACCGCGTGCATGCGGCGATGCTGCTGCAGAGCGCCGGGCGCAGCGCCGCCGTCCGCAATCTGCTGGCGGCGGAGCAGGAGCGCGCGCCCGACTTTATGCGGCTTGCCAACGCGCTGTCCGCGCTATACCCTCGCGGCAGCGAAGAAAAGCGCCTGCTGGACGCCATGCTGCTCGCCGCGCCCAGATAGCGCTACGCAAGACTATGCAAGAGAGATAAGATCCGCCGCAAGATAATGCGCCAGGATATGAACGCAAGAGAGGTTTCGCTATGCAGCCGTGGCACAAGGTAGCAACGCCGCGCGCGGAGGTGCGCGAGGGGCGGTCGTTCAGCCCTGACGAGTTCGCAATCGCGCTGGAGCAGGTGGTTTCGGGCAGCGCGCCCGCCGACTATAGTGATGCCGCGCAGTTCTTTTCGCGCACGTACATCACGCGGGCGCTCGCCGAGCATGTGGGGATGACGCTGCGCCGCCTGAGCGGGCAAACGCAGAGCGCCGCGCCGGTGACCACGCTTGTGACGCAGTTCGGCGGCGGCAAGACGCATACGCTCACCGCGCTCTATCACCTCGCCAACGCAGGCCCTGCCGCCGCGCAATACAACGGCGTGCCTGATTTGCTGAGCGGCGCCGGCGTAGCCGAGATGCCGGCGGCTAAGGTAGCGGTGTTCGCGGGGAACGCTTGGGATCCGCGCGAGGGGCGCGAGACGCCTTGGATAGACATAGCCCGTCAGCTTGCGGGCGCGCGCGGCGTGGAGGCGCTTGGGCATGCCGCCAAGACGGCGCCGCCCGGCACTGAGGCGCTGGGGCGCGTGTTCGCCGCCGCGGATGCGCCCGCGCTGCTGCTGTTCGACGAGGCGCTCAATTTCATCAACCGCCACCGCAATATGGCTGAGCATTTTCACGCATTCATCCAAAATCTCACGGTTGCCACCGCGGGAACCACCCATGCCGCCGCCGTCATCAGCCTGCCGCGCAGCAGCGTAGAGATGACGCCCTGGGACGCCGAGTGGCAAGAGCGCATCACCAAGGTCGTGGGGCGCGTGGCGCAGGATCTCATCGCCAACGACGAGTCGGAGATAAGCGAGGTAGTGCGGCGGCGGCTGTTTGAGGACTTGGGGGGCGCGCGGACGCGGCGCAATGTGGCGAATGCCTACGCGGCGTGGTGCTTTGACAGGCGCGAGCGGCTGCCGCCCGAATGGACGGCGATAGACGCGGCGGCGAGCGAGTCGCGCGGGCGCGATTTTCTGCGGGACAGGTTTGAGGCGTGCTACCCGTTTCATCCGGCGACGCTGTCGGTATTCCAGCGCAAGTGGCGCGCGCTGCCGCAGTTCCAGCAGACGCGCGGCGCGCTGGCGATGCTGGCGCAGTGGATCTCCATAGCCTACCGGCGCCAGTTCAAGCAGGCGCGCCAAGAGCCGCTGATAACGCTGGGCTCCGCGCCGATTGACGCCGCCGCCTTTCGCGCCGCGCTATTGCGGCAGATAGGCGAAACGCGCCTTGACGCCGCCATAGACGCCGACATCACCGGCGCGAACTCCCACGCGCGCGCGCTGGATGCGGACGCCAAAGACGCCTTGCGCGACATACATCGGCGCGTGGGCGCGACCATACTCTTCGAGTCGTCCGGCGGCCAGATTGACAAGACGGCGCATCTGCCTGAGCTGCGTTTCGCGCTGGGCGAGCCGGACTCCGAGCTGGACACCGCCGCGGTGGACAACGCCGCCGTAACGCTTGAGGGGCGCGGGTTCTTCATACGCAAAGTGGGCAGCGACGGCTACCGCATCCACCACCAGGCGACGCTCCGCAAAGTGGTCGCCGACCGCCGCGCCGCCCTGGACGACGCCGATATAGACAAAGCCATGCGCCGCATAACGCAAGAAGAGTTCCAAAAGGGCGCGGGCGGTATCCCTATCGCGTTCTTCCCCGAAGACAGCGCCAGCGTAGCGGACACGCCGCGCCTGACAATCGCCGTGATGCCGCCCAACGAGGCATGGGACGAAAGCGGCGATATGGCGCGGCAGCTTGCCGAATGGACGCGGGCGCGCGCCAACGCCAACCGGCTCTATCCCGCCGCGATAGTGTGGTGCGTGAAAAAGCGCGGCGCTGAGCTGCGCGAGAGCACCGCGATGACGCTGGCGTGGCGCAGCGTGTGGGACGAAGTGCGCGAGGGCGCGTTGGGCGCGGAGTTCGAGCGCGCCGAACTAGCCGATCTGCAAGCCAACGTTCGCATCGCCGAAGACGAGGCGCGCGACCAAGTCGGGGCGGGCTATCGCTTTGCCGCGCTCGCCGACGCGCATTCCGAGCGCGGCTTGCGGGTGATAGACCTGGGCGCCGGCCACTCCGGCAGCGCCGAGCCGCTGTGCGGGCGCGTGATAGCCGCGTTGAAAAGCGAGGCTTTGCTCAACGAAAGCGTGTCCGCCGGCTATGTGGAGCGCCACTGGCCGCCGGCGCTTGCGGTCGGCGGCGCTTGGCCCCTGACCGGCTTGCGGCAGAGCTTTCTGGACGGCTCGCTGACGCGCCTGCTTGACCCCGACGCCACGCTGCGGCGGCTGATAGGCGGCTGGGTAGAGAGCGGCGAGTTCGGCTTGGCGTCCGGCGAGCGCTTGGTCGGCGGCTACGCGCGCCTCTGGCACAATGAGCGGCCGCTATCCGACGAGATAGCCTTTGAGCCGGGCGTGTTCCTGCTCACCAAAGCGGCGGCTGAGCGGATCCTCAGCCCGCCCACGCCCGCCGCCGAGCCGCCCGCCGATACGCAAGCGTCCGCCGCCGCGCAACCGCAATCCGGCTACCCATCGCCGCTTGCCGCGCCCACCGTCTCGCCCGCGCCCGGCGCATCCCCCGCCGCAAGCGTCCCGTCCGCCGCGCCCACGCTCTTGTCCCCCGCCGAAAAGGTCACCCTGCGCCTAACCGGCGACATCCCGCCCGACATGTGGAATCGCGTAGGCGTGAGCTTAGTATCCAAAATGCGCGGCGGCGGCGGCGACCTAACCCTGTCCGTGAACCTAGCCGTCAGCGTGGACGCGCATGCCGCGTCTGCCCTAGAGGCCGACCTGCGCCAGGCGCTCGCCGACCTGGGCGTCGCCGACCGGGCGCGGGTGGAGGGGGGGTAGGCTATGCGACAGCGGCCTGCCTGAGATGGCAGATCCCTTGACCAAAGCGAAACGCTCGGCGCTAATGTCGCGCGTCCGCAACAAAGGCACGTCCATAGAGCGATATGTGCGGCGGGCGGTTTGGCGCGCGGGCTTCAGGTATCGTCTTAACGTACGCGGTTTGCCCGGCGCGCCCGACCTTGCGCTTCGCCGCTACCGCGCGGCGGTGTTTGCGCAGGGCTGCTTCTGGCACGGCCACTCTTGCCGCAAGGGCCGCCATCGCCCGTCCGCCAACCGCGAGTACTGGGCCGCCAAGCTTGATGGCAACATAGCGCGCGACGCCCGCAACCACGCCGAGCTGAGGCGGCTGGGCTGGCGTGTGTTCGTGGTCTGGGAATGCCGCCTGCGCGAGGACACTGAGGCGCTGGTGGGGTGGCTGAAGGGGATGAGGGTAGATTCACAATCTAATGATTGATAGATAAATCTAAGTGTACTCCCCTTTTTAACTTAATGAGTTGTTTTCGTTGCTATCCTCATTAAGGAAATCTTGATGCACAAGCTCAGTTTCAGCGAGGAATGTAGTCCAGTTGATTCGTGTTAGCTCTTCACGTACTTCGTAAAGATCGTATGTATCCTGCTGATCTGATAGCGCAATCTCATCACATACTAGTGTAATATGGAACGAGTCATAGTATTGATGAATGCGCGAATTTGCAGGGTCTTTCAGGAAAGCATCCATTTCATCATGGTATACCTTGATTCTTTTCATTTCGTCGTCTGTAAGCCTGTGATGAGGCTTTTTGATTTCCACTATTTGTAGCTTTTTCCCTTGGCTAGACAAGACGAAGTCCGGCCTCCTAAGAGGTTGCGAAAAATTTCGCAATTTTATTTCGCAACGTTGCTCAAACTCATCCTTTAGAGATTTGAGTGTCTGATTTGCGGCTATTGGGGACCACTGAGGGTTTATTAGCCAATGAGCGTTTTCGATAAGTTCTTGAAGGCTACGCTCGTCAGTGCCTGAATCCAGTTTCAGTCGCTTTAGCCTCTGAATAACCTTGACCCTATCGGAGGCGATTCTTCCAAATGACGAGATTTCTGCTAGCCGGGCAGCCTTTAGTATGCCGCCAAGAACAGATATAGTATTCTTTTCATCTGCCGCTTGCCTAAGAGCCTCGTCTAGCGATACAAGCGGTGCCAGGGTAATGATTAGATCGACCATATCGCGGACAACTTCTTGGTCTTCCGCTTCATCGCCTCGCAACGTCCGCCCTAGCGTTCTTGCCAAGTAGAGAGCTTTATCTCTTAGATCCTGTGCATTTGAACCCGGGAATGCGCGGTTGATGCGATCTTCTACCTGCCCTACTTCAAGAAAGCGTTGCCAGGCCGTTGTTCGCATAGGGTCGCGTGCTATATGACCCATTTGGCGAACTACAAGCTGTCCCCATTCTTGAAACTTCTCACCGAGTTCATGGGACCACAGGACGTCACGGCGGTCTGTTTGTATCAGGTCCTCATCGTCGTCCAACCAATCGGCGTGTATCTCTCCGATTAAGTAGGAGCGAATGCTATGTTCTCCATGGAATCCTGCTGGGAGATTGAATACCGCGCTCTGAGCTGCAATCTTTCCTTTGCAGTATATTCTGATGCCGCTCATTAGGTCATCTCGGTAGGGCACTTTTGAATAAGCAACCCAACCGTCAATTGGATAGAAGTACCCGTCATGCTCGAAACCGGCGCGAAAGCGCTCAATTTCTTGATGTTCTGGGCCAATGGCCTGAAATTGTTCGCCGATTTCGCCTTTGATTTTCGGCCCGCGCTTGCCTTGAAATCTGATAGCAGAATTGGGCATTTGGTCAATGCGAAATTTGCCAACAGATTCTTCATGTCCGCTCTGTGTATCGTAGGTGGTTATTTTCCATGACGGCCCTGTGATACCGAAGCGTTGCGCCAATTGCCTCACGAAGGTATTGTGGTCGGGGACTTTACGGAAAGCGAATTTCCTGAGAATTACCTTCGTACCGGATTTAGGGCGCAACGTTCCGTCAAGGCATCCTATATCGAGTATGTATGTCTCATCAGTATCTTTGAGGATTTTGTTTCGGTCCATAATGAAATGGGCTGTCCGGTATCCCGAAATATCGGTTCCATCACTATCTTTCTGAGATACTTTTTCACCGCCGGACGTGATGATTTCTACTATCTCGCATATCCCGAAAGGAGCTAGTTTGCCAACTCCCTTGCGCCCCATGACTTTCCGCCCGAATTTTGGAGACGTACCGCCCCTGCCAGGACGAGTATCTTCTCTGCGCTCGGCTCCCACTTTCAAGTAGTAAGCATTGGCTTCTTGAGGCGTCATTCCTATGCCATTGTCAGTTATCTTAATCGTATAGTCCTTGTCGGTGATGGTTCCACCTGCCTTATACGCAAGGTATTCTCCCATAGGGGCTTCTATGAGAACTTCAGTTGCGTCGGCATCATAACTGTTTGATACCAACTCAGCTATGACGGCAGCGACTCTGTCGTAGAGTTTCACTCCCAACTTGTCAATCGTTAGGCGTGATATAGTCAGACTATACTCGTTTGACATGGAATGATGTCCTGAAGAGTGGCTCGCAGGATTATTATCTTCACGATAAGCCAATTATAGCACCACCCAGTCGCTTTGCAAGCTCAACCGGGACCGCATTTCCGATTTGTCGGGACTTCTCCATGAACGAATTGCCGCAGAATTCGTAATGGTTCGGGAATGTCTGCAAAGCCGCAGCCTCGCGCAGCGATATGCCGCGATGCTGGTCGGGGTGTATGAATCGCCCGCAATATACGTCCGTGCAGCGACAAGTTAGCGTAGGACTAGGCTTGTTCCAAGCCATTCGGCCGAAGACGTCCTTGTGCGCTTTCGGGTTTCGTTGGTGGCATTTCAGAAGTATGGACGTGTCGGCGATGTCCCCGCGGCTACCGCCGTCTAGCGGGACGGCTTCCACGATGCGCTTGTGGCGAGGTATGAGCGGACGCGCCTCATGGTTGGGATAAGTTTCGTCTTTCCCGCCGGCGGCGATTGGGGGGAACTTGCTTATCCAATGTCCGACCGTTTCGGCTTTGCCCGGCTCTTGCGGCTCCGGCAAGGCGGGTTTGCCTTGCTTGGACGCTATCATTATGAATCGCTTGCGCGTCTGAGGCACTCCGAAATTCTTGGCGTCGAGCATTTTTTCGTCTCTTGCGAAATTATGCTTGTCTAATATGCCGACGAACTCTTGGTATATTTCGCGCCCAATCGCATTGTTCAGGCCGGGGACATTTTCCACCAGAATGAAGTCGGGAGGGCTTTTCTCGACTATTTTGGCAAAGTCTAGCAACAAAGACTTTCTGGCGTCCGCTCCCTTCATTGTGTTAAGGGTGGAGAATGGCTGGCAAGGCGTGCAGGCCGCGTACAGGGTCAGGTCGTCCGAACCGATGCCCAGCTCATCGCGCAGAGCTTCGATTTCTACGCTATTGATGTCGTCGTGGATAAAGCGGCTAGGCGCATTGTTGCGTTGGTAGGTGTCATGGAGGCGCGCATCGTTGTCAACGCCCGCCAATACATCAATTCCGGCGTCTAGCAGCCCGCGCGTCAAGCCTCCCGCTCCGCAAAAGAAGTCAATAGCCTTTACTTTTGTCATGCTCGCCCTCCTGAAGATTGCCCGCCATTATACCCTAAACTGCCACACTTATGGGAAAGTGGCGCTTGGCGATGCCGCATCTGTGGTATATTGCCACCAGTAGCGGCAGCCGCGCCGCGCATCTCAGCGATAACCCATCTAACAAGCGTCCGCTGCATGACAAAACCATCCATCCCATCACTCTCCCCCACGCCCCCCGCCGCCCTGCGCCGCCGCGCCGCCGCCTTCATCCGGCGCGAGTTCGGCGCGGCGGGCTTGCGTTGGCTGGGCGCGGGCTTGGAGGGCGTGGCGCTCACCGACGGCGCGCGCGTGTACAAGTACTTTCACGACCCTGAGCGCGTCCGGCGCGGGGAATGGCTGGCGTTTCTGCAAGCGCAGGTTGGCGCGTGGCGGGGATATGCCTCGCTGTATCCGCTGCTGGCAGTGCGGCGGCGCGGGGATGAGGCGGCGCTGGTTTATCCCTACGAACCCGGCGAACCCTACGCGGGCGGGCGGCTTGAGGATATGCTGACATTCCTGCGCGAATGCCGCGCGGCGGGGATCGTGTGCCGCAATGTTCATCCCGATAATTTTATCGTGGCGGGCGGCGCGCTCAAGTTCATTGACTACGGCGAGGACATCCGCGAATACTCCGATGACGAGTTCACGCATATGTGCCGCCGCGCGTTTCTATCGCAGCGCTTTCACTTTCGCAGCGACCTAAAGCCGCTGATGACGCGCGCGCTGACCGATTTCGGCATGCCGGAGCTGGCGGAGTTTGACCGCTTTACGCGCGCGCTTGACCCGCGCGGCAAAGAAGAGCTGCTTGACGCGCCGCTGTTGGAACGCATCCTGGCGCTCAATCCCAAGTCGGTTTTGGACTACGGCGGCGGCAAGGGCAGGCTTGCGGATGCGCTCGCGTCGCGCGTCGTTCAGGTTGACGCTTATGACGCCGACGCCGCGCCGCCCGCTTATGGGCAAGGCAATCACGATGCTGTGGTATGCAACCTAGTTCTGTGCGAAATCGCGAGGCAGTCGGATTTTGAGCGCACAATCGCCGATTTGCAGCGGCTGACATCTGAGCGCGGCAGGGCAATCGTAGCGGTATGCAACCCGTTCCACACATTCACCGAGCGCAGCGAGCTGCAGCGCCGCATCTTGCCCGAAACCGCACGATACGGCGATACATTCGCCCTCCGCAAGATTATGGCGTCCACAAGCGCCGAGCGCGTTGACATCCACCGCCCGCTTGACGCCTACCGGCGCGCGTTCACCGGCGCGGGGTTCACGATTGAGAGCATTGCCGAAACCGACGGAACCGACGTCGCCAATCTGTGGCACTCGTCCGACTTCCTGATATTCACGCTCAAGTCCGTTCCCGCCGCTCGCCCGCGCGTTTCGCTGCTCATAAAAACCTGCTATATGGACTGGCGCATCGTTGAGCGGCTCGTCAGGCATCAGGTTAGGCAACTGGAGCAGCCGGGCGGCTTTGCTGAAAAGATAGTCGTGGTTGACAACCGGCTTGACGGCTTTAACCGGCAGTACGATGACGCTAACCCGGTCGCGCACAATGCCGCGATGGAGCGGCTGCTTGCGGATGGCGTAGTTGACAGGGTGATATACGCGCCCGACGATGAGCGAACTATCCGCGAAACCTACCGCCGTTGGTTCGGCGCGAGCGCGGGCGACAGCCACTCCGCCAACGGGCAGCAGGCATTCGCCACGCTGTACGGCTTTGACGCCTGCCGCGCCGATTATGTTCTGCAAACCGATTGCGATATGCTAATCGGACGGCTTAACGCCGCGCATGACTATATCGCCGATATGGTTGCCGCGCTTGCGGACGAACCCAAGGCGCTGTTCGCGCAGCTGCCCATTCATTCGGACGCCGACGCGCCGTACACCGCCGGGCCAGGCGATGGCGGCGCTTGGCGCGTGGAGCCTCGGCTGTGCGTATTTGACCGCGAGCGCCTGCAAGCCGCGCTGCCCGCGCCCAACGAATCGAGCGGCGACACGCTGACGCTGGCGTGGCATCGCGCGTTTGACCGGCTCATCGCCCAATCCGGCCGGCGCAACTATCGCGGCGGGCGCAAAGACACATTCGCCATTCACATCCCCAACGCCGCCAAAGCCGACTATGAGCGGCTGTTTGAGATAATCGACCGCGTAGAGCGAGGCTTTATCCCGACCGCGCAGATTGGCGAGGTGGAACTGGCGGGCGGCGCAGACGAGTGGGCTGGCCCCAAGCGAAACGAGCCTTTCGTGTTCGTCATATGCGGGCGCAATGTGCCGCAGGGGCGGTTCAAGCGCTGCTGGGATTCGGTGATATGCCAAAGCGTCGCCGATTGGGGCGCGATAATCATAGACGACGCCTCCGACAACGGCTTGGCTGACTACGCCGCGATGCTGACCGCGCCTTACGCTGGCAGGGTAACCCTCATCGCAAACGCAGAGCGGCGCGGGCTTATGCGAAACACTTGGGAGGCGATAGCGCGCTACTGCGGCGATCCGTCCGGCGTGATAATCACCTTGGACGCGGACGACGCGCTGATAGGCGCGGACGCCTTGGCGCGCGTCCGGCGGGAATATGATGGCGGCGCGGACTGCACAATCGGCTCAATGCTGCGCTTGGACAAGCAAGCCGACTACCCGCCCGAACTTGCCAACCCGCGCGCCAATCGCGGCGGCAATGTGTGGCAGCACTTGCGAACATTCCGCAAGCGCCTGTTTGACGCCATAGCCGTTGCCGACCTGAAACTGGACGGCGATTGGATAGACCTAGCCAACGACTGGGCGTATATGCTGCCCATAGTCGAGATGGCGAGCGCGCCCGCGCACATCCCCGACATGCTCTATCTGCATCAGCCATCCACCCCCAAAGACGCCGCCACGCTGCGCCGCCGCGACGCCAACATAGCCCGCATCGTGGGCAAGCGCGGGTATGCGCTGCTAGATGATTAGGCAGGTTTAGGTTTCAAGACGCGGCTTGCGGAATACCCCGTTGGCAAGCGCGAACAACTACGCCAGGTTGGCGCATCCGCGCGTTTTCGGCTTTTGATGAGATTCACACCGACGTTTCACCGCTCAAACTCTTCTATGGCGGAGCTTGCGCCATACGCTTGCGCCTCGACCAGCTTGTCTATCAGGTCAAGGCAACGCCGCCTGGCGGACGAATCCGTTTCTTGCTTATACACGCGGAGCGCTAGTTGTGCAATATCGCTTGAATATATTGACACTCCCGCGCGGATGTCGGCGGCGGCCGTCCCGAAAGTTGCGATAAATGTTTCCGCCGCGGATAGAATGGCGCTTGGCATTCGGGCTGTGGTTCGCGTTATAGCATGTATGAGGCTGTGGTGTCCATCCTTGAACGCGGCGCTATGCACAAAGGCGTCTATGAGACTTTCGTATGACGCCAGTGCGTTCCCGTCAAATCTGTCGAAGCATCGGGATGCGGCGATGCGGACGTCGGCGTCAGGGTCCGAGAACAGCGTCTCAAGCATAGATTGGCATGCCGCGCGATGTTCGCTAAATCGCAGATTTGCGGCATAGACTTCCGCCGCTCCCAAGCGTTGCGCCTTTGCGCCGTTGACGCTTTCTTGAGCAAGCGAAAGCGCGTCTTCTTCAGTCAGCGACGCCAAGCACGCTTGCCGCGCGCCGGTCGCGGCGACCTCGTCAATGTTTGACTTCAGCATCCGGTCAATGATGGGCTTAATGTCATCCCAATGCGTTGCTGCGGCATAGCGAATGAAATCTTCCACAAAGCGCGCGCCTAGCAAAATGTCATCCGCGCCGCAAAGCGGGGCGAATAGTTTCACGGCGAGGTCGCGGTCGTAGCGCAGAACCGCCAGCAGAATGTAGGCGACCATAGCCCTGACCGCAATGGATCGGTCGTTGACCATAGATGTCAGATGCGGCTTGAAGGACGCCAAGTAGTTTTCATTATGGAACAGCAATTTGGCGATAGCGTATACGGCCGCGCCTCGGTCTGTGTTCAGCCCGGCGTTCATCATATCTTGCAAGTCCCGCTCTTGACGCGCGCGCCCGACTGATGTTGCCCAATTGGGTTCGCCAACGGGATTGGGCGCTTTTGTCGCATACCACGCGAGTATGTCCAAAGCGTCCGCAGGCAATTCGGCGTCTGATATTTTTTCCAACAACCTAACGATTGGCCGGCCCAGCGGTCGGCCGGGGACGCGATGGCAGCGTTTAACCGCCGAAATGGCCAGGCTTGTTTCAACGGCAACGTCCGTCAGTCCAGACAAAATGGCATAGAAATACATTTTGTTGGCGGCGTCGGGGATGCGGTGGATTAGGTTGGCAAATCTCGTTGGGTTATTTCGGACTTTGTTTTCAAGAACGCGCGAAAGCTCAGCCGCGCCTCCGTCAAAGCTGTCTTGGGAGTGTTTCTTTATTGCGGCGAGCCAATTTTCGTCAGACATTTTTTGCGCGGCGGCGTCTGAAATTGGCGAGCCGACTTCGCTGATTGTTACCGTCACAGGTTTTGCCGGCTCTCGCTCTTCGAATTTGCGTCGCAGTTCTTGTAGCCTTTTCAGGGATTGCGGCGCAATGCGCGAAGGGACTATCGACTTCAACAGAATATACTGATGAACGCCTTTTGACTCTTTCCATTCACTTTTCGGATAGTGACCAAGTATCGCTTGTTCCAGCCTGTTTAGGTTTTCGGCGGAGCAGTGAGGAGTTGAGGATTTGAGCAGTTGCTGGTTTGCCTCTATCCCCTTCACATGGATAGGGGAAAATCGTATTTCGTGATTTTGGAGCAGATACTCTATCGCCTCATCCGCGAATGACTCCCCGGCGGCTGCGTATGCGCGGGTGAGAATTTGTTGGATAGTTGGATAGTCTTCGCACTGGTTTCGGCGCAATAGATCTACACAACCTCGGAAGTAGTCGGGCTGTTCTTCGGCGATTCGGCGCATTGCAAGTTCCAGAGCGTCGAAGAAAGCCTCGTGCAATGAAAACGGATGGCCAAAAGAGCCTTCAACATGCACGATCTTTACAAACGGGTCTGTTAGGCGTCCGCTGTCCGTTTGATGCCCGTTCAATTTCAGGATGGCTATTGTGAACGGCATTAGCGCATCTATGAATTTTGCGGGCGACGCTTTGGCTGCGTCTATGATCGCCTCGCCGCCGGTGTTATGCGGGTCAACTCCATCAATGGAGAATGGATTGTCGCTCCCCCGCGATCTCGCTATGGACTGGAGTCTGTCGCAGTATGTCGCTATCAACTCGCACGCCCAGTCCGGCTCGCATTTCACAAGCTGTTTGAGTCTCCACCAAGCGTCGCCGCTATAGCCAGCCGCAAGAAAATTGTCTAGCATGCCCGCGTCAAACGCTTTGCGGACGAAGTCAAAGTACTCTTTACTCGCGCCAAACTCCGATAGGATGACGATAGAGGCTAGTCGTTCCTTTCGGTCTTCTGTGGGATTAGCCAAGAAAGGCGATAGCAACTCGGCAGCGCGGGCTGATCGATGCTTATGCACATTCTTGGTTAGCCACAATGCCTGGCTAATTAGCGATTGGTCTGCGCCGCGCAGCCATTGCTCTATCACGCCGAGCGATTTGTCTAGCAGGTCAAACCACGCCGCCGAACCTCTTATAGAGTTCCAAGCGTGGCTCGACAACTTGGATTGCAGCAATGGACGAATTGCATCCCAATCTTCCTGATTGGGCTTTTCCAGCGAACCTAGCAGGGAGAGGACGAGCGCTTTGATGTGAGTTCTGACGCCGGGGTTTGCCAGCAAATCGGCGGCGGCGCGCGCCGCTTTTTCTGGCGAGTCGGCGCGCTGGTGCAGCAGGATTTGCCTGACTTGGGAGCGCAGGAACAGGCTTTGCGGTTCGCACTCCAGAATGTATTGCGTCAGGTCAAAGTTGGGGGCGGCGGTTGCCGAGCGCGCGAATAGGTAATCAAAGAAGGTTTCGTGAAAGAATCCGTACTTTGCGTTTGCGCCATCTTTGACAAGAATGTTTTCCGACGACATCGCCTCAACCGCGCGTTGATGTTCATCCAGCGCCGATTCGTGCGCGAAAAGAGTTTCGCTTGCGTTCATCGCATCAATGATGGCATCCGCCGCCGCTTTCAGTTCAGCGCCGCTGACACCCTTGCCGCGCAGGACGCGCCGCTTTTCGCTCCAAAAGCGGTCAAACAGGCTTATCTCGGTCTGAAAATCCGCCGCCGCCTCGCCACCGTCTTTGACGACTTCGGACAGCAACCGCATATGTATTGGCAGCGATAGAATTTCAATCTGTCGCGGAGTGAGATTGTCAGCGTTCAGCCTAATCCGCGCCGCGATATGCCGAACCGTTGCGGCGTCAAACGGCTGAACTGAGACTTGCCTTGCTATCCCGTGTTTGCTGACAAGCTCGCGCAGCCGGGAGTCGTTATTAACATCAAACTCGCGGCATGCGGCGAGAACACGCATCTTCGGATGGCTGCGCGCCTGCTCTATCATCGCGCCGACGCAGTCAAAGAAGTCAGGATTGCGTCCCGACGCCTCGCTAACCGCGTCAAGCTGATCGATGACCAGCAAGCAGTCGCGCCCTTTCGCGATGCCTGCCAGTACGCTCGCGGGGGAGGTCGGCAAGCCCAACTGCTCGCCTATTGCGATAGGCGTGGCGCATGGCTGCAATCGGTCAACCCTCAGCGCTAAGATTGGCCAGCCGCGCTTCTCTACCTCGTCAATCACCTGAGACACCGCTGAACTTTTGCCCACGCCCGCCACGCCCGTGAGCAACGCGCCCCGCTTGGCGTCGCTCTCGTCGAAGATGCTAAGAGCCTCTTCCACCTGCAGGGTTCTAGGCTCGACTTCACCGCCTATCCCAAGCGGCTTGATGCCGGCGAGATAGGCTTGGTTCAGCTCGGCTATTGTCCGGGCTACCGACGGGTCCTGCGACCATGTCTGCTTATGAAAGCCGCGATATTCTAAGTGTTGCCAGATGTCTGTTGCGGTTAGGCATTTGTGGTGTTGGCTATCGCTGCCGGCGAATGTCGTTAAGACATCTAGAGCGTTGTCTAGGTTGCCGGCTATAAGCGTATCCAGTTTGTTGATAACCTCGGCGCGAAGGCGACGCTCGCTGCTTGTCTCAACATAGACACGCTTGAGATGCTCATATGTATCCTGCCTGTCTGGTGAGTTCCAGCGCCGATGCAGATCGTCAAAGTTGTTTCGCCATGTATCTGAGTCGATGAAGTTGTTCGTGAACCTATCCCACGAATCGGATTTGCGAGCGCGATCAGCCAGCTCATATAGCGAGTGGGCGGAATGTTCCGACACGAATACGCATCGCGCGTCTGGATCGCCGTTCAGCTTTTGGCGGAAATGAGACAGGACGCCTCGTTCATTCAAGGTGGTTAGCGACCATACTCCGCTGCCCGTGCGCTGCCGCTTGACTTGATGATGCTCCTCCACATATGCAGGGTTGATAAGAATAAATTCTATTCCTATGCCTTCTTCACCGGGCGGCTCCAAGTAAATTGACAGCGCATCGCCTGCCATCACGCGCGTTAGGCAGTGCGCCGTCCATAGGAGTTCGTACTCCAAACCTGCTTTGTTGCTTGCGCCACCGAGGAGAGGCATTTGGATGGTTCCTGCTTGGTGATTGCCGAACTGGAGTCGGGCATTAGATATTATATCATATGCAGTTGTTCATTTATGGGCGAAAATGAGCGCGAGATACTCGCCGCCGCTCTTTTGGGCGCACTTAGATGATAATTCGAATGGCTTGGGTTTGCGCTACGCGGTCAGGATAAATGTGGCTAGGCGTCCGCGAAAGGCGAAAGGCTGGCAAGAGCGGTTGGATGATGTGCGCTAATCCGAATCGTGGGTATCCTAAGTCCATCCTAATCCCGCGCACCAGGCTTGGGACGATTACGATTTTAGGGGGTTATGGCGATATGGGCTATGATAATGAGGCAAGAGGTAGCGGTATAATATGATGCCGCTTATGCGAAACGCCCATGGCGCAACGGGATCGCCAACCGGCGGCAACCCCTTTGCGCCGGGCTTTGCCTCCGCCCGCGCCATTACCCGCTACCCCGTGATAGCGAATGTGGAACCGCCGCCGTTCTTGCTGACCTCTATTCGCACGGGGAAGGCGTCTTTCATGCGCTCTATGTGGGTGATGACGATTATCTTTTCGAAGTCGTCTTGGATGGATTGGATCGCCTCTGTCATGCGCTCTTGGCCGGCGCGGTCTTGCGAGCCAAAGCCCTCGTCTATGAATAGCACGGGCAGCGGCGCGCCCGACCGCCGCGCGAGCAGCCGCGATAGCGCGATTCGCAACGCGAAGTCTATCCGAAACGCCTCGCCGCCGCTGAATGTCTTGTAGTCCCGCGTGCCGAGCGCGTCCGCTATGCGTATCTCCAGCCGCTCCGATGTCCCCTCGTCCAACTCCAGCCGCAGGTGCATCTGGTAGTCGGTGAGCCGCCCCAGTATCTCATTGGCGTCATCTTGCAGCTGCGGTATGGCGCTCTCTATGATGAGCGCCTGTATGCCGTTCTTGCCGAATGCAAGCGTCAGTTCGTCATAGATGCCCTTTTCGTCCGCCAGTTGCTTATGCCGCCGTTCCAAGTCGCGTATCTCGGCGTCAATCCGGTCGCAGTTGGCGAGGTTGTCTTCTTGGACGCCTTGCTCAATCTCCGCTTGGCGCAGCGCGGATTCCAGGGCGTCGCGGCTTGTTTCGGCGTCTCGCAGCGCCGCCGTGAGCGCGGGCAGCGTGGCGAGCATGCCCTCCATTTCGGCTATGCGCTTGCCGCCCTCCGCGATTTCGGCGCTGCGATTGGCGAGCATTTGGCGGTTGGTTTCAAGCGATTCGCGCAGTCGGGGCAAGTTCGCCTGCGCCTCTTGCAGATGCCGCTGCTTTTCGGCGAATTTGTCCAGAGCGCCGACTTGTTCCCGCGCGTGGTTGTGCGCCTCAGCGTCGTAGGCAAGCTCAGTCAGCGCGCGATCTATTTCGGCGAGAGCGCGCCGCTCTTGCTGGGCGAAAGCGTTGTTTGCGATAGCCTGCGTTGCGCGCTCCAGATCCGCCGCCGCTTGTTCCTGCGCCTGCCGCGCGTCAATGGCGTCCCGCCTATCGCGATCCAGGTTCGCGCCGTCCCGCGTCAGTTTGCGCTCGTCGGCGGATTTGCGCCGCTCCAGTTTGGCTTGCTCATCGGCGATAGCCTTGCGCTGCCGCTCAAGCCGCTCAATTTTCGCGTTGTTCTGCCTGTACGCTGTCCTGCTGTCAATTCCCGCGCGCTCATATTCACCGCGTAGCCTCCGCGCCGCCGCATCGCTCAGCTGCTGGTTGCAAAGCGGGCAGTCGGCGTGGCCCTCAGCCAGCATATCGTACTTCTTGCGGGTGTCCTGCATCTGCTCGTACAGATGCGCGTTGTGCTGTTTGAGCGCCAGCGTTTGCTCTGTCAGCGAGTTGGCGTCGGCGCGCTTGCGATCAATATCGGCGGCGAGTTCGGTCAGCGCGGCGCGGCGGCCGTCCAACGCGGCGATTTCGCGCTCTATGGCGGGCAGGCGCTTGGCAAGCGGATTAAGTTCGTCGGCGATGCGGCTTTGCAGCGCTTGTTGCGCGGATGATAGGCGCTGCTCATCTCGCACGATTGCTTGCATGATGTCCGCACGCTTGCGATCAATTTCTATCTTGCGGGACAGGGCGGCGTCTAGGCGATTGCGCTCATCCTGCCACCGCTGCAGCGCCGCGAACCCGTCTTGTATCGCGGCGGCGTCCGCGACTATGGCGGAGTATGCCGTTGCGCCGCTTTCGTCCGCACTGAGTTGGCGTTGCAGAGCGTCTGCGTCCCTTTTAGCCGCCGCTATGCGCTGCGCCAAACCCTCGAACTCCCGCTGTTGAGCCTCAAGCGCCTGGGTTTCGCCGCGCAGGCGGTCGGCCTCGCGGCGTTGTTTGGCGGCTTTGGGCTTGGCGTCCGCGATGCGCCGCCGGGCATCCGCGAGTAGGCGCTCATACTCCGGCCTGCGCGCGGCGTCCGCCTTGCGAACATCAATCGCCGCGCGGTTGGTTTGCATATCGGCTTGAATCTCTTTGCCGCGATTGTTGGCGCGCTCCGAAAGCCGCGCGTAGTACGCCATATCAAGCACGGCGGCGAGGCAGGTTTTGCGCTCGGCGGGCGTACTGGTGGTGAACAGATCCGCCTGCCCCTGCGCGAGATAGGCGGTGTTGACGAATGTCTTGAAATCCATATTCAGGATTTCGGTGATGCGCCGGTTGGTGTCCCTGACGGCGCTGCCGCTGATGGGGCGATACTTGGCGGGAGCGCCCGCCCCGTCGTCGGCCGCGTCATCCGCGATTTGCAGCTCAAGCGTGGTGCGCGGATTGCGCCCGCGCGCGCCCACGCTGCGCCTGCGGATGACGCGATATTGTTGCCCCTTTGCCAGAAAATCCAGCTCAACGCTCATATCCGACCTGCCCAGATGCACAAGTTCGTCTTGGTTGAGCGAATTGACGGCGCCGGTGGAAGTCGGGGTAGCGCGCGCCGTTCCCCACAGCGCCCATGTAACCGCATCCAACAGCGCCGTCTTGCCGTGCCCGTTGTCCCCGCACAGGCAGGCGACGTGGATGCCGTCAAAATGCAGCGTGGGGACATTCTCGCCGTAGCACATAAAGTTTTTGAGGGTGAGGCGGAGGGGGATCATTGTGGGGGATGCCTTTCTGCGGGAGATGGCGGCGGGATGCTTTGCTTTTAAGATCGCGTATGCAAGCGCGCATTTACCCCCGATACGCGCCCAGCGGCTTGATGCTGTAGCGGGCGCCGCCGTCGGTTAGGCTTTCTACGGCGGCGCGGGCGGTGTCTAGGGAGGTGAAGCAGGGGATGCGCCTGTCAACCGCCGCGCGGCGGATTTCAAAGCCGTCTTCAAGGGATTCGCGGTCGCCCTCTATGGTGTTGACTACCGCCGAGACCGTGCCGTCCGATATGATGTCCACGGTGTTGGGGCGGTCGCCGGTGTGCGCTTTGGGGATTTCCATGGCGTCTATCCCAAGCCCGCGTATCATTCCCGCGGTGCCGGGCGTGGCGAATAGCCCGTAGCCGGCGTCCGCGAGCTGCCGTATCATCGGCACGGCGTCCGCCTTGTCCCTGTCCGCTATCGTGAGCAGCACTGAGCCCTTGCGCGGCAGCATCATCCCCGACGCCAGCAGCGCCTTTGCCACCGCTGACGAAAAGTCCTTATCTATGCCCATAACCTCGCCGGTGGATTTCATTTCGGGGCCAAGATAGGTGTCAACGCCCGTCAGCTTGGACATAGAGAATACGGGCGCTTTCACCGCCACGAGGTTTTGGCGTTTCCATAGGCCGGGGGGATAGCCCTCGTCGGTCAGCCGCTTGCCCAGCATCGCTTTGATTGCGAGGCGTATCATCGGCACGCCGGTGATTTTGGATATGAACGGGATTGTGCGGCTGGCGCGCGGGTTGACTTCTATGACGAACACCTGCGTGTTGGCGTCGCCCGCGCCGCGCGTGGCGGGACTGCGATACGCGCCGCCGCCCACGACGACGTACTGGATGTTCATCAAGCCCTTGACCTGCAGCTCCCGCCCGATGCGCGTGGTGTAGTCCACAATCGTGTCCACCTCGGCCTCGCTGAGCGTCAGGCCGGGGTAGATCGCCATAGAGTCGCCGCTGTGGACGCCGGCGCGCTCAACATGCTCCATTATGCCGGGGATGAGGACGTCCTCGCCGTCGCATACCGCGTCCACTTCCACTTCGCGCCCCTCAAAGTACTTGTCTATGAGGACGCGCCGCCCCATTCCCGCCTCAAACGCGCTTGTCATATAGCGCACAAGCTCGCTGGCGTTCTGCACAATTTCCATCGCCCTGCCGCCAAGCACATAACTGGGGCGCACCAGCACGGGATAGCCGACTTCTTGCGCTACATTCAGCGCTTGTTCCAGGTTGCTGACCGCGGCGCCGGGCGGGTTGGGTATGCCCGTGCGGGCGAGGAATTCCTCGAACAGGTGGCGGTCGGAGGCTATGTCTATGGAGCGCGCGGTGGAGCCTAGGATGGGCATATCAACGCCGGCGAGCGTCTGAGACAAGTTTATCGCCGTTTGCCCGCCGAACTGCACTATGGAGGGCGGGTTGTTCGGGGCGTCGTCGTCCTCTTCGCTAGGCGTTGCCTCGTTGTCCAGGATGTCCAGCACGCTCTCTTCGTCAAGCGGTTCAAAGTAGAGCCTATCGCTGGTGTCAAAGTCGGTGGACACGGTTTCGGGGTTGGAGTTCGCCATTATGCTGCGGACGCCCTCTTCACTGAGCGCCCAGGCGGCGTGAACCGAGCAGTAGTCGAACTCTATGCCCTGCCCGATGCGAATGGGCCCGCTGCCGACAACCAGCGCCTTGCCGGGGGGCAGCGGCTGCGCCTCGTTTTCTTCTTCGTATGTGCTGTAGAAGTAGGGCGTGTGCGCCTCGAATTCGGCGGCGCAGGTGTCCACCATCTTGTACACCGGGCGCAAGCCCCACTGCCGCCGCATCGCGCGGATTTGCTGGGGGGTCCTGTCGGTCAGCTCGCCGATTTTGGCGTCCGAAAAGCCCAGCCGCTTGGCGCGCCGCAGCAGGCCGGCGTCCAAGTGGGACGCGAGCAGTTCCGCCTCCATCAGCGCGATGTTTTGGAAGGCGCGGGTGAACCATGGGTCAATGCCTGTATGCCGCGAGAGCGCCTCAGGGCTGACGCCGCGCCGCAGCGTGTAGAGCAGCGCCCACAGCCGCTCGTCGTTGGGATGCAGCGGCAGGCCGCGCCAGGCGGCGAGCGCGGCGTCGACGTCCGCGTCGGCGTCAAGCGCGCGCGCGTCCGATTTCCACGCGGAGTCTTCCCACAGAATATCGCGGTTGGTGATTTCAAGCGAGCGCACGGCTTTCTGCATCGCCGCCTCAAACGAGCGGTCAATCGCCATAACCTCGCCGGTGGCTTTCATCTGCGTGTTGATTGAGCGGTCGCCCGCGGGGAACTTGTCAAACGGCCAGCGCGGTATCTTGACCACGCAGTAGTCTAGCGCCGGTTCAAACGCCGCCAAAGTCTGCTGGGTGACTGCGTTTGGGATTTCGTCAAGCCGCTTGCCCACGGCGATTTTGGCGGCGACGCGCGCGATGGGATAGCCGGTCGCCTTGCTTGCCAGCGCCGAACTTCGGCTTACCCTGGGGTTCACTTCAATGATGTAGTACGGGCTGTCCGCGCGGCCGCCGCCCGGCAGCGTGTCCGCGACCACATCGCCCGGCTCCAGCGCCATCTGTATGTTGCAGCCGCCCTCTATGCCGAGCGCGCGGATGATTTTCAGGCTTGCCGTCCGCAGCAGCTGGTAGTCTTTGTCGGATAGCGTCTGACTGGGCGCGACCACAATGCTGTCGCCGGTGTGGACGCCCATCGGGTCAATGTTTTCCATATTGCAAATGGTGACGCAGTTGTTGGCGGCGTCGCGCATCACCTCATACTCAATTTCTTTCCAGCCGATTAGCGACTTTTCCAGCAGAACCTGGTTGATCGGGCTTGCCGCAAGCCCGCCCGAAACGATAGCGCGAAACTCGTCTTCGGTGTGGGCGATGCCGCCGCCCGTGCCGCCTAGCGTGTACGCGGGGCGCACAACCAGGGGTAGCCCAAGATCGGGGAGCGCGGCATACGCCTCATCCATAGATTCCACGATGGCGCTGGGCGGGACGGGTTCGCCGATGCTAGTGAGCAGATCGCGGAAGAGCTCGCGATCCTCTGCGTTGCGGATGGTTTGTAGCGGCGTTCCAAGCAGGCGCGCGCCGTAGCGGTCGAGGATGCCTGCGTCCGCCAGATCCACGGCGAGATTCAGGCCGGTTTGGCCGCCCAGCGTGGGCAGCACGCCATCCGGGCGCTCCGCCGCAATCACGCGCTCAAGCGCCTCCACCGTCAGCGGCTCGATATAGACCACGTCGGCGATGCCCTCGTCGGTCATAATCGTGGCGGGATTGGAATTGACCAGCACGGTGGTAACGCCCTCTTCGCGCAGCGCCTTGCACGCCTGCGTTCCGGCGTAATCAAACTCCGCCGCCTGCCCGATAACGATAGGCCCGGAGCCGATAACTAGAACCTTATGCGGTTTGGAATTGACTTGCTGCACGGCCCCTCTCTGACGCTGATTGCTATGCTAATGCTATAGCGGTTGGCTATGAACGACGGCAGGCGCAGGCAGGGTGCGCCGTGGGCGTTGGATAGTATTATACCAGCAAGCGTTATACTGATGTTGCGCGTTCTGCCGCCATATCGCGGCGAAAGGGCGCGATGTTGACTTGCCCGCCGCGCGAGTCCGCTCTACAATGGAGTTATGGCGGACGCGAGTGAAAGATGGCAAGCGCAAGCCGAATACGACCTGAGCGTCGCGGAGCTGCTATACCGGCAATCGGTATATCGCTACTGCGTCTTCTTCTGCCATATCGCGCTAGAGAAGCAGTTGAAAGCGATGTTCATAGAACGGACAGGGGATGAAGATCCGCCGCGCACGCACGACTTGATTGAACTCGCGGCGCTCATCGGCATCGACTTGCCTGCCGAGTATTATGGCTTTATGGTGGAATTGTCAAAGCAGTCCGTAGCCGCCCGCTATCCCGAAGATTCGGAATATCGCTATAATGAGGAACTTGCGGCGTCAACGCTATCGCAAGTCAGGGAGATTCAAGAATGGCTACAGTCAAAGATCGCATCATCAGAAGAGGGCGCGACGGCGTCGTAGAGGTAGAAATCAAAGACGGGTTTGTCGTGGCGCATCCCAAGACCCAAGAGCAGACGCGCGATCTGATAATGGAGTATGTGGAAGTGCTTGGAGATGAGATAGATGTAGAGAGGGCGATACTTACGGGCAGCTACGCCAGGGGTTGCCCGCGCGAGTGGGACTACATCGATCTGGTTATCATTTCGCCGTACTTTGAGAGCATATCAAACGGGCTTGACCGGATGAGCTTCCTCATCAAGAGGACGATAAATGTACACCACTGGCTTAATCCGCGCGGCTATACCGCCGACGAGTACGACAACCGCTCCAGCGAGCTGGGCTTGGGGTACTACAAGCGCACGGGCAAAGTGATCTACGATAAGAATGGAGGCTAGGCGCGGGATTGGCCGGCGGCGGGGCGACGCCGAGCCGCCTTAATCGCCGGCGCCGTCCTCCACCATAGCCATAAACCTGTCAAACATGTACTCGTTGTCGAGCGGGCCGGGCGACGCCTCGGAGTGGTATTGTATGGTCATCACCGGCAGCGACTTGTGGCGCAAGCCCTCTACCGTGCCGTCGTTTAGGTTGATGTGGCTCACCTCAACATCCGCGGGCAGGCTGTCGGCGTCCACCGCGTAGCCGTGGTTCTGCGCGGTGATGTGGACGAGCCCGGTTTGCAAGTCTTTGACCGGGTGGTTGGCGCCCCTGTGGCCGAACTTGAGCTTGAATGTGCCGCCGCCCACGGCGCGCCCTACAACCTGGTTGCCCAGGCATATCCCGAACACGGGCAGCCTGCCGAGCAGCCCTTTCGCGGTCTCGACGGCGTAGTCAAGCAGCTCAGGGTCGCCCGGCCCCGGCGAGAGCATCACGCCATCAGGGTTGCGCGCCAGGATGTCCTGCGCGGTGGCGGTGGCGGGCATTGCCACCACTTCGCAGCCGCGCGAGCGCAGCATCCGCAGGATGTTGTACTTCAGCCCGAAATCGCTCACAAGGATGCGCCGCGCGGTTTCGGGCGGGCGCGTCCGCCACAGCGCGCTATGCCAGTCATACGCGCTCTCGGTGGTGACTTGCCGCACGAAGTCGGTGTCGCCGTAGGCGGGCATATCCCTGAGGCGCGCCTGCGTGCGCTCAGGCGATTCGTCTATGCCGATAGCGCCCATCATCACGCCGCGCGTCCGCAGGCGGCGCGTGACCGCGCGCGTGTCCACCTCGCTGATGCCCGGTACGCCTTGCGCTTGCAGGAACTCGTCCAGCGTCATATCGCTGAGCGCGTGGCTCGGACGGCGGCTATGCTCGCGCACAACAAAGCCCGCCACCTGCGCCTTGCGCGACTCAAAGTCCCGCTCATTGATGCCGTAGTTGCCGATGAGCGGGTATGTGGGAACCACGATTTGCCCGGCAAAGGATGGGTCGGTCAGCATCTCTTGATAGCCGGTCATAGATGTGGCGAACACCACCTCGCCGTAAGCGGGCGTCTGCGCGCCAAAGGCAACGCCGTTGTAGATAGAGCCGTCTTCCAATACCAGATGCGCGGGTTTAGTCATGCTTTGCGTGTCCCTCGAATTCGCTCAAAACATCATCGGGCAGCGGCGCGTCAAAGTCGGCGGGAACGCTGAACTCGCCTTGGCGCAGACCTATCGGACGCGGCGGGAAATCGCGCGCGTCAACGCGGCGCAACTCCGCCAACGGCTTGCCGCCCCTAGTGATGACAATCGCCTGCCCATCCGCCACGCGCCGCAGGCAGTCGGGCAGATTGCGCTGCGCCTCGCCTATGTCAACTTCCACGTAGCCATCCCGCGATGCGGCGTCCATAGTCAGCCCTCCGCTTTTCGCTGGGCGGCGGCGTACACCGCTTGGGTAAGATCGCTCAGATTGCCTTTGTGGGTTTCCCACTCATCGGAGGTTACCAGAAATTGAATTTCCGGTTGCGGAGCGTCAAACGGCGTATTTTGACGGTTGCCTGGCCATGTTCGGTAGCGGATTTCTTCCAAAAGCGGCCTGAATTCCTCGCGGCACAACTCGACGCTATGCCCGTAGAAAATTATTTCCACCTGTCCCCCATTTTGATTAGTAACGTCAACGCGAGCGTCCGACCGCGTTGAACTCTTGCGGGGCAAGTGAATCTCAATCCCCATAGGTCTAAATCTGGCGCGTTCATTGGGATGATTAAATCCCTTTCGGAACATCTCACGCACGTCGTTGAACAGAGGAAGTATGTTGCATTCCTCGGCGCGCTTAACGATTTGGCCTATTCGGTCAGATTCAGTCGTTTTTTGTATAGCGTCATACACCGACCGGGTAAGCTTGCTCAGCTCATCTTTGTGGGTTTCCCACTCATCCGCGTTCACCATAAAATCAATTTCTGATGACGGGCTGTTCAAGGGCGTATTCTGACGGTTGCGCGGCCATGTTTGGTACCTGATTTTTTCCAAAAGCGGCCTGAATTCTTCACGGCATAGCTCAACGCTATTCCGGTAGAAAGTTATGTGCATTAGCCCCCAAACGCCAACGCGAGCAAACGACCTTGGACGCTCACCTCCCGCAAGCAAACGCATCGTGATTCCAGATCCGCCAGCGCGTTCACTGAGACGGTTACATTCCTTTCGGAACATCTCAAGCGCGTCGTTGAGCTCATCGACTAGGTTACTTTCTTCGGCGCGCTTGTATAGTTGTCTCCACCGCTCCGCCACGCTGATATACCGCCGCTTTCTTGGCTGAGGCTGGCTAGGCACTGCGTCATCATCCGGCGCCACGCGCATTTGCCGCGCGAGCATCGTCTTGCCGTCCTGCACAAAGCCCTGAAATGTGAGCAGCGATATGTCCATGCCGATGCTGGCGAGGAAGTTGACCATTCGCTCGGTCGCGTCGTCCACGCCCAAGCCCACTAGGAATATACGCAGCGGCAGCAGCGCGTCTAGGCTGTCGGCGTCCGAGTTTTCGGCGTGCCATTCCTCGAAGTCGTCTATCTTCTCGATGCCGCCCGACCCTGATCGCTCGGCGATGTGCGCGGCGAGTCTATCCACGCCCATAGCGTTGAGGGCGGATGCGTAGTCTATTATCTGCGCCACGGCGTCGCGCGACAGCCTGCCGCGTTTCAGTTCAAACAGAACCAGCCTGCCGTCGCTATCTACGCCCAGCAGATCGAGCGGCCCGCCCTCGGTATCCGTCTGCCGCCCGACCAGCGTCAGCTCCGGCATCAGCATATCCGGATTATTGACCAGCGCCTCTTCCAGCCGCCCCTCGGACTCCATCATATTCGTCTCGGAGACAGGCGTCGCCTGCGCGCCGTCCAGCGCCCATATTTTGATTTCGTCCATTATGGTTGCCTCTTGGGTTGTGATGCGCCTATGGCGGCGACCACGCGGTCATTCTGCGATGGCGCGTTCAAAGTTAGCCATCCGCTCTCTGTCGGGCGGCGGCATACACCGCTTGGGTAAGCGCGCTCAACTTGCCTTTGTGGGTTTCCCATTCCTCCGCGTTCACCAGAAAGTGAATCTCCGTTGACGAGTCGTTCAGCGGCGTATCCTGACGGTTACGCGGCCACGTTTCGTATCTGATTTCGTCCAAAAGCGGCCTGAAATTCTCACGGCACGGCTCAACGCCATGCCCGTAGAAAATTATCCGCACCTGCCCTTGCTCAGGGTCAACGCGGGCAAACGACTTCGGGCCCTTGCCGGACAAACGCAAGTGCATCGCGATCCCCTTTTTGCCCTCGCTTTCAGTGGGATGGTTAAATTCCTTTCGGAACATCCCAAGCGCGTCGTTGAATACATCAAGTAGTCCATCTTCTTCGGCGCGTTTGGCCAATCGTTCTCGCCACTCCGCCTTGCTCACGCGCTTTCTTGGTTGCGACTGACTAGATACGGATTCATCATCCGCCATCACCTGCGTCAGCCGCGCGAGCGTCATCTCCCCGTTCTGCTCAAAGCCATGAAATGTGAGCAATGATATGTCCACGCCCTTGTTAGCAAGGAAGTCCACCATCCGCTCAGTTCTATCATCCACGCCCAAGCCCACCAGGAACATACGCAGAGGCAACAGGGCGTCTAGGCTATCTGCCCCTGAGTTTTCGGTGTGCCATTGTTCGAATTCGTCTATCTTCTTAATGCCACCCGACCCTGAACGCTCGGCTATGTACGCCGCCAGCCTATCTACGCCCATATCCTCGAGGTCGGATGCGTAGTCTATGATCTGCGCCACCGCAGCCCGCGATAGATTGCCCCTTTTCAGCTCAAACAGAACCAGCCTGCCGTCGCTGTCCACGCCCAGCAAATCAAGCGGACCGCCCTCGGTATCCGTCTGCCGCCCGACCAGCGTAAGTTCCGGCATCAGCAGATCCGGGTTGTTGACCAGGATTTCTTCCAACAGCTGCTCGGACTCAGTCATTTTCTTCGCAGACACCGGCGTAGCTTTCGTGCCGTCAATCGCCCACATCTTGATTTCGTCCATTGCGCTCGCCTCCTGTATCAATTTGATTTAGCGGAGTTATTGAACAATCGTATTGTTCTTGTATCACATTCAGGCTATTCTGTCAATAATTTGTTTTATGATGCACACAAACAAGGCGAATGGTTTTGTTGCTCACATATGACACACAAATCATTTTGTTAATCACATTTTGGCTTTTGTGATTAACAAATGTAATCGTCCAGCGCAACGCACCTGTGAAATTCTATGTAATCATCCAAACTCAAACGATGAGCGAAAACGCTCCAAGAACGCCGACTGCGGATTGCGGCTGATTTTCGGCGTTATCACGACTGGCTGTCAACATCTTGCGCGCCGAGCGCGAGTTTCGCTCCCAGAATACTCCGTCAGCATAGCCTTGTATCGTCCGGTCGCGCTCCGCGAATTCCAGGCGCTTGAGCGCCAAGCAGCAGTACTCGGCGCTGATTTCCACGCCGGCGAACCGGCGTCCGAGTTTCTTTGCGACTACCGCCGTCGCGCCCGAACCCAGAAACGGGTCAAACACCATATCGTCCGGGTTTGAGCTTGCCAGTATGATTTTCGCCATTAGCTTCTCAGGCTTTTGCGCCGGATGCGGCGTGTTTTCGGGCATAGACCAAAACGGCACGCTGATGTCAGTCCACAGGTTTGAGGGATGCGTCATCCGATAGTTGCCGTCAGCGCCGCCAGTCCAATCTTTGGGCGCGCCGCTTTCGTCGGTATATGGCGCGATAACCCGCCGCCGCAACTTCACGGCGTCTATGTTAAAGGTATAGTCCGCCGATAGAGTTCCAAACCAGATGTCCTCCGAGCAATTCTTCCAATTGCGTTTCGCGCCCCTGCCCTTTTCGCGCTCCCAAGTGATCCTGTTTCGCAGCGTCAGATACTTCTCAGCCACCAGTTGGACGGCGGCGGAAGAGCGCCAGTCCCCGCAGATATAGACCGAGCCGTTTGGCTTGACCGTCCTCAGCAGGCTTGGCAGCCAAGAGTCCAGCCAATCGGCGTATCCCGATAGCGACCGCTTTGCGAACCGCCCGGCCGCGAAATCTTTTGTGAGATTATACGGCGGATCCAGAAAAAGTATGTCCGCGAAATCGGGCGGCAGCCAATCGGCGATACGGATCGCGTCATCGTTGATTACGCGGTTTTCAATGCGCCGCGCGTCAACAGCGCTATCAATCCGCAGCAGTCGCGAGCGATAGCGATCCAATTCCGATTCGGCAACCCGGATAGTTCTATTGCGCGACGAGCGCCTACCCCCCGCCATACACCACCTCCCCCGCCACAAGCGTCGCTTGGACGCGCCCCCGCAGCCGCGCGCCCTCAAGCGGCGTGTTCTTGCCTTTGGATGCGAATTGCGCGGGGTCAACTATCCATTCGGCGTTGGGGTCTATGATGGCTACATCGGCGGGCGCGCCGCGCGCGAGGGCGCCGATGTCGGGGCGGCGCAGAAAGCGGGCGGGGGAGGCGGTGAGTTTTTCTATCAGCAGCGGCAGGCCGATTTTGCCGCCGTGGACTAGCGCCATTAGTTGGCCCAGCGCCGTTTCCAGGGCGCTTATGCCGAATGCCGCGTCGTGGAATGTGCATTGCTTGTCGGTGAGGTTGTGCGGCGCGTGGTCGGTGGCTATGAAGTCTATGACGCCCTCGCGCAAGCCGAGCGCCATCGCCTCCATGTCGGCGCGCGTCCTGAGCGGCGGGTTGACTTTGGCATGCGTGTCATAGGCGGCGGGCGTGAGAGGCGCGTAGGGCGCATCGCTGCCCGCTAAGCCCAATGCCGCCTCGTCGGTTAGCGTTAGGTGGTGCGGCGTGACTTCGCAGGTTACGTTGTCCAAGCCTTGCTCTTTCGCGCGGCGAACCAGGGCGAGCGCGCCCGATGTGCTCAGATGCGCCACATGGTAGCGGCCGCCCGTCAGCTCGGCGAGCGCGATGTCCCGCGCTACCATTATGTCCTCCGCCGAGTTGGGTATGCCCTTGACGCCCAAGCGGTTGGATACCCAGCCTTCGTTCATTGAGCCGCCCTCAAACAGCGCCGGCTCTTCGCAGTGGTTGATGACGGGCAGCCCAAACGCGGAGCTGTAGGCGAGCGCCTGCCGCATTATGTTGGAGTCGGCGACGGGATTGCCGTCGTCGCTGAACCCAATCGCGCCCGCCTCGGCGAGTTCGCCCATTTCGGCGAGTTCGCGCCCGGCGCTGCGCTTGGTTACGGCGCCGATGGGCAGCACGCGAACCGCGCCCTCGTCGCGCGCCTTTCGCAGCACATACTCAAGCGTGTCGCGCGTGTCCATAACGGGGTTGGTGTTGGGCATAGCGCAAAGCGTGGTGAATCCGCCGCGCGCCGCCGCAAGCGTTCCCGTGGCGATGGTTTCCTTGTCCTCAAAGCCCGGCTCGCGCAGGTGGCAATGAACGTCAACGAATCCGGGGCATACCACAAGTCCGGCGGCGTCTATGACGCGCGCATGCTCCGGCGGATCTATGCCGCGCGCGATGCCGCTCACCGCGCCGCCCTCCAGCAGCAAGTCCATTACCCCGTCTATGCCCTGCGCGGGGTCTATCAGCCTGCCGCCCTTGATTAGCGTTTGTCCCGCGTTTGCCATTCAACGCCTCCTGCGCCGTTTTATGTCTGCCAATCCCCGCCTATCTGTCGCAGCAACGGCGCTATTTCGTCGGGCAAGCGTATGTCCGCCGCGCCGTCCCACCACATATGCTCGGCGTGTTCGGCGCTCAGTCGCACTGATCCCCGCGCCTCTACGCCGAATACGCTTTGCGCTTGCCCCCAATACTCGCTGCTTGATTTCCAGAAATCGCTGAGTTGTCCGCCCCAAAAGTCGCAGTGGTCGAACAGGCGGCGTATGGATAGCGCGGTCATTCCCGTCTCTTCCAGCAGTTCGCGCGCGGCGGCGCATATGGGCAGTTCGCCGTGTTCCACGCCGCCGCCGGGCAGGTAGAACTCGGCGTCGCCCGGCTCCCGCATAAGCAGCAGCCTGCCCTCGCGCATCACGACCAGCGTGGCGCGATGGCGTATGCGCCTGCCGCCCGCAATCTCGCGGATGATGGGATGCTGCGCCGTTCCCGCCGCGCTATGAGACGACTGATGAGACGCCTGCTGAGCGGCTATCGCGCGCGCCGCCCTATCCCTGTACGCGCCCAGTATCTCGCGCACATGGGGGTGAACGGGAACGGCCGCTGCGCCATCCCACCACGCGAATTCCTCTACCATATCGTCCTGCGCCACATCAACATCGCCGTCCGCCGCTACGCCGAATATGTGGTGGTGGTTGTATTTGCCCGAATGTTCGCCGAGATAGGCGATAGCGGTTGCGACAAGGGTGGTCTCTTCATGCAGTTCTCGGGCTACGGCGTATATGGGCAGCTCGCCGTCCTGAATGCCGCCGCCCGGCAGAGCTAATGATCGCCGGCCCTTATCTCGCACGAGCAGCGCCCGCCCGCCGCGCATTACTATCGCCGTAGCCCGCTGCCGCTGCCGCATCTTAGCCCGCTCGCGGCGTTATCGCGGCGTAGAACAGCGCCATTCGCACCGCAACGCCGTTGGTAACCTGCTCTTCGATAACCGACCGCGAGCCGTGCGCTACCTCAGGCGCTATCTCTATGCCCTCGTTCATTGGGCCGGGGTGCATCACAAGCGCGTCCGGCTTTGCGAGCGCCAGGCGCCGCGGCGTGATGCCGTACATTCGCGAGTATTCGCGCAGCGTGGGCAGATGCCCGGCATGCTGGCGCTCGGTTTGCAGGCGCAGCGCCATAACCACATCCGCGCCCTCCAGCGCGCGCTCCACGTTTGTTTCTATGCGAACCGCGCCAAACGGATGCGCCGCCGCGCCGTTGCTATCGGCAGAGCCGCCGCCTAGCATATCGCCGCTCATGAAGTCGGGCGGCAGCAGCGTGGGCGGCGCGCACAGCGTCACATCCGCGCCCATTCGGGTTAGCCCCCACAGGTTGGAGCGCGCCACGCGGCTGTACAGAACATCGCCCACGATGACCACTTTCAGGCCGTCTATCGCGCCGCGGTGCGCTCGGATTGTGTACAAATCCAGCAGCGCCTGCGTGGGATGCGCGTGCATGCCGTCCCCCGCGTTTATCACCGCCGCGCTCAGAAACCGCGCGAGGAAGTGCGGCGCGCCCGAATGGGGATGCCGAATCACGATGATGTCCGCGTTCATCGCCTGCAGCGTCAGCGCGGTGTTGTAGAGCGATTCGCCTTTCTCGACGCTGCTGCCGCTGCCGGATACGTTGATGACATCGGCGCTCAGTATCTTGCCCGCCTGTTCAAACGATACGCGCGTGCGCGTGCTTGCCTCATAGAACAGCGTGATGACGCTCTTGCCGCGCAGCGTGGGGACTTTTTTGATGTCCCGCCGCAGCACTTCGCGCATAGCGTCGGCGTTCTGCAAGACCGCCTCAATGTCCGCCTTGGAGAAGTCGTCCAAGTCCAGGATGTGCCGCCGCGCCGCTGGCGTGGACGCGCCGCTCGCCGCGCCGTTGGCGGCGTTTGGGCCGGTTCGCCGTAATGTCTGCGTCATAGCGCTCGCTGACCCCCGTCGCCGTTTGATGCCGCATCGCCCGCCGCCGCGCGCCCACCGACAGCGCCGGGCTGTTCGCGCACAAGCGCTATCTCGTCCACGCCGTCGATCTCCGCCATACGCACGCGCAGATACTCGTCGCGCGAGGTCGGCACATTCTTGCCCACATAGTCCGGGCGTATGGGCAGTTCGCGGTGGCCCCTATCCACTAGGATAGCCAGGCGTATTTCGCTCGCCCGCCCGAAATCGTTCAGCGCGTCCATAGCGGCGCGGATTGTGCGCCCTGTGTAGAGAACGTCGTCCACCAGCACGACGCAGCGCCCGTTCACGTCGGAGGGGATGTTTGTGAGCATCAGCGGGCGGCCGCTCGCGGACACATCGTCGCGATACAGCCCCACATCCAGCGCGCCCACCGGCACGTCGTCGCCCTCGACCTGCCCTATGAACTGCGCGATGCGCTTGGCGAGCCACACGCCGCGCGTCTGTATGCCGACCACGAGCAGGCCGTCGGCGCCGCCGTTGCGCTCCAGTATTTCGTGCGAAATGCGCGCGAGCGCCCGCCGGATCTCATCCGCCCCAAAGATAACGCGCTCCGCCGAACCTGACCTGTTTCGCACAGCGCCTCCTCTTACTAGCGCCTTGATAGTAGCGCCCTGACGCCGCCCTTGCGCCGCGCCTGACGCCGCCCACAAAAAAGCCTCTCGCCGGCAAGCAAGAGGCTAAGTCGCCGCGGCCCGCCTTGCCGAAAGCAAAGCGTCCCGCTTGGACAAATTCCCTTGCCAGCCTCGCCGGACCGACTTAAAGGGCTGCGACCCGTCCCGAACAACGGGTCATCTAAATTGCGCTTATGAATGATTGTATCTGCTTACACTCGCGCCGTTCAAGGCTTACTCAAAGACGCTTTTGACTATTTGCAATAGCACAGCCCCAACGCCCACTTCGCCTACCAGTACGCCCGAAAGCGCAATCAGCACATTATCGGCGAAGAAGAACGCGCCTATGCCCGCGAGATAGAACAGCGCCAGCGTCGCCAGCAGAGTGAATGCGAAAAAGCCCAGCGCCGCCCACACCAGCACTTCTCTGTGGCGGATGGTCTGGCGGGCTTGTAGTATCTCCAACTCCCTAGTTGGCCACTTGCGCGGCGCTTGAAACTCCGTTGACGGATGCATTGCGTATGCCATTATTTCATCTCGTCATCGGATAGTATCCAATCGCCGGTCTCGTCTATGAGCGAGGGATAATTGTCCGGCGAAAATCTCTGCTTGACGCTCCGGAATGTGGATACTTTTAGCTCGATGAACCGCTCGTTGTCGGGGGACATGGACACTATCTTCCGGCCGTGCTCAGCCTGCCGGATAGCCCACCGGAGCAGAACCGCCGCATTGATGAACAGCTCATACTCGTTGGCGACGCCCGTCTTGTCGATCATTTCGTCAAGGATGCGCTGCTCCTCGGCTGACACTTTGAGTTGAAACCTGGGCTCTTTCTTTTTGAACATGCTACCCCCTTTCGCATCGGCAACGGCTATCGCCGCGCCCGCTTGCCTTATGTTACCACACCCGCATACCCGCCGCCCGCGCATACCCCGCGAAACCGACTACCCGCGCCGCCTTGACGCCTATTCGCGCAAGCCACTAGAATACGCGGGTAGTTAGCGCCATTGCCTAGCCAATATCCATAATCCAAGCGCCGCCAATATCGCCGAATAGCCACTATCGGCAACTCTAAGCAACCCCAATCACACAGGAGTATCCCGCCTTGCCCAGCGCGCCCGATATGCCCGGTATGCCGGGCGTCATAGAGATGATTTCAGCCGGCGGCGTGGTGTGCCGCATGACGCGGCGCGGCGATGCCGAAGTCGTGGTATGCGGCTTTGACGCCGCGGACGATAGCGTTATCTGGGGGCTGCCCAAAGGCACGCCCGAAGACGGCGAAACCCGCGAGCAGACGGCGCTGCGCGAAGTTTGCGAAGAGACCGGCCTGCAAGTCAGCATAGACGCTTTCATTGCGTCCATAGACTACCGCTTTGACCGCTTTGCCGACGGCGCGCCCTGCCATAAGGTCGTCCACTTCTACCTGATGAGCGCCAACGGCGGCGACCTGTCGCTGCACGACCACGAATTCGACTATGTCCGCTGGCTGCCCGCCAGCCAAGCGCTTGACGCGCTCACCTACGATAACGAGGTCCAAATTGTTGAGAATGCCATTTGCCTTATCGCGCAGAAAGCGCCCCAAGCCGGTTAAGAAACTCACCCTTGCCGGCGACAAGGTCGCGCTGCGCGAAAAGCGCATTTCAGACGCCAAAGACGACTACTCCTGGCGCACAGATTTGGAGCTCGCCAAACTCGACGCGTCCAATCCCATCACTATGTCCTACGAGAACTTCGTGAAGTACTCGCAGGAAGAGATAGACAACCCCACCCGAAACTCTATGCGTTTCGGCATAGACGACGTCTGCGGCAAGCACATCGGCAACACGATGTTCTACGACATCAATATGTTGCGCGGCACGGCGGAGCTGGGCATTATGATTGGCGACCGCGACTACTGGGGCAAGGGCTACGGCACTGCCGCCGTGGCGATGATGCTTGACTACCTATTCACCACCACGGACATTCGCCGCGTGTATCTGCACACGCTTGTGTGGAACCACCGCGCTCAGCGCGCATTCGGCAAGGCGGGCTTTCGCGCACTCAGAAATGTCAAGCGCAGCGGCTACGACTTCATCCTGATGGAAATCCTGCGCGACGACTGGAAACAACTCCCGTCGCCCGAGTATCTTATCTGCTAAGCCGCAAGCCGCCGCCAGGCTTGGTTATTCGCCCAGCCTGTCTCCCACCTTTAGCCCGACAGCCTCCATCCACTCCGGCGCGCCGACTTTGCGATTGCGCCCCGCCTGCACTCGCCGCACGAATACGCTGCCGCCATTCGCCGCCACGCCAAAGCCCTCGTCGGTCGCCTCGCATATCTCGCCCGGCGCGCCCGCCGCATCGCCCTCAGACTTGCTCGCGCGGAACAGCCGCAGCGTCTCGCCGCCGAAAGTCGTGCCGGCGCCGGGGCTGGGATCGCTGCCGCGTATCATATTGTAGATCTCGCCCACCGGCTTGCCCCAGTCTATCGCCACATCCGCCGCGCGGCACCAGCCCTCATAGGTAGCCGCGTCGTGATCCTGCTCGATGCGCGGCGCGTTGCCGCTCTTCACCAGATCCACCGCCTCCACCATCGCGTCCACGCCCATCGGGAACAGCCTGCCGAAATACACTGAGCCCAGCGTATCGTCCGGGCTGATTTCGGTCTCTTTCTGCAGCAGGATTGGGCCGGTGTCCAAGCCTTTGTCGGGCCAAAAGACGGTCAGTCCCGTCTTAGTTTCGCCTTGGATAATTGGCCAGTTGATGGAACTCGGCCCCCTGTGCAGCGGCAGTAGCGAGGGGTGATACTGGATAGTTCCCTGAGACGGCGCTTCGAGCATCTCATCCGGCACGATGTCGGTCACAAACGCCATCACGCACAGGTCGGCGTTGAGCGCGTGAAAGGCGTCAATGGCGTCCTGGTTACGCATGCGGCGAAACTGCAGCGCGGGGACGCCGTGCGTTTGGGCGGCGGTCTTTATCGGATCTTGCGCCCTGCCCTCCCTGTCCGGCGGGCAGAACACGCCCACCACATTCTCGCCGCGCTCCACCAGCGCGTTCAGCACGCTCTCCCCAAACGCCGCCTGCCCAATCACCGCAATGCGAAAATCATCAGCCATCTCAAACGCCTCCCGGTCAGTCATTGTCAACTTGTCGATCGTGTATGGCGGCGAAACGTAGCCGCCTTTCGCTAACGAATATATCACGCGGTAGCGTTGCGGGGCAATGCGGGGGTGATGGGGGGGTAGCGTTTCCATTCAGATGATGAGTATATCTAACGCTGCAGATAGTTGGACTGCTTTGGCGTATCCACCTGATCCATTAGTTAGATAGTAAGTTGCCAAAACTTTCAAAACCATCTAAAAAGAAACGCTACCTATTGGCGCGATTGAACAGGCGGGACAGCGACGGCAAATATATGCTAAAATGACCCTAGACGAGTTCTATGTAAGACTACCCTAAATCAAGGAGGTATTTTATGATATATGCGATAAGCGCAACCGCCGCGCGGCTCGGGATGGCGATAGGCTTGGTGACGATGGCGACGATGGCGTTCCTATTTGCGCCGCAATACGGTAGCATCCCCGCGCTGTGGCTTGCGGCGCTGGCTATGGGGGGAGTTGGCGGGTTCGCGGCAACCGCGGTGATACTGAGGTCGTAGCGGCTCTATGCAAAGGGCATCCAAACAATGCGTACCATATTCGCAGTCCCTATTATGTTGGTCTTATACCTATCCGCGGCGTACTTGGCAAACGACTTTGCTTGCGAAGTGATAAGCAATCCGGAGCGCTCTGAATTGCGATCAGCGATCGAATGGGTGATTATGGCTTGCTACCTGCCGTAAGTCAGCGTTGCAACATCACCCCCGCCCATCCCGCCCCCATTCTTGTATATCCCGCCCGTTGCTGATACTATCGTTTGTGCTCGCGCGGGTTCGCGGGGGCGAGAGATTTTGATACGCAACGGGAGGCAAACGATATGGCGCTGCTGGGCTCAGGCGATTTCACTTACGAAGTATCAGGCGATAACTGGGGCGACCTGCCCGAAGGCGCGGTGTACAGAGAGGCTACCGCCGTGGATGTGGGCGCGGATGACAGCATTTATGTCTTCAACCGCGGCACCCATCCGATGATAGTGTTCAATCCCGACGGCGAGGTGCAGCGCACTTGGGGACACGGCGTCTTCACCAACCCGCACGGCGTTACGGTCGCGCCCGACGGGACTATCTGGTGCGTGGACAACGGCGACCATACCGTCCGCCAGTTCACGCCCAAGGGCGACCTGCTCAACACCATCGGCAGGCCCGGCATACCCGCCGAGTCTATGAGCGGCAAGCCGTTCAGCGCGCCCACCCATGTCGCCTTTGACACGCGCAACGGCGATTTCTATGTGGCGGACGGCTACAGCAACGCGCACGTTCATAAGTATTCCCCGGACGGCAAGCGTCTCTTCTCTTGGGGCGCGTCCGGCACGGCGGAGGGGCAGTTCAATATCGTCCACTACGTCGCCGTGGATCCCGACGGCTGGGTCTATATCGCCGACCGCGAAAACCACCGCATCCAGATTTTCAGCCCCGAGGGCAAGTTCGAGACGCAGTGGGTCAACCTGTCCCGCGCCGCCTGCATCTACATCAACAGCAAGGGCGACGGGCTGGTCTATATCGGCGAATACTACGGCGGCATCGGCTCCAACTATGTGGGCGCGGATCTTGGGCCTCGCGTGTCCATCCTGGACACAAGCGGCAAGACGCTCGCGCGGCTCGGCAGGGAATCCTACGGCGACCAGCCCGGCAGGTTCTACTCGCCGCACGCCATATCCGTGGATTCCAAAGGCGACATCTACGTCGCCGAAGTATCATGGAGCGACTACGGCAGCAAGCTCTACCCGCCGAAAGAGCTGCGCTCTATGCAAAAGCTGGTCAAGCAGAGCGGGTAAGCCCGCATACGCTCGCGGGCGTCTAACCGGCGTCTAGCCCCGCATATCGTCTAATCCCGCGTCTAGCCAAGCCAAGCGCGGCGCGAATCCTTAATGCCAGGACGGCAAAGCCGAATGACTACCACGCCACTAGCCGTTGACAATGTAGAGCTCTCTGATGAGGGCGTCACTATCCTGTGGGCGGACGGGCATAGCAGCTTTCTACCCGTCCAAGTATCTGCGCGTGAACTGCGGCTGCGCGGAGTGCGTGGAGGAGTGGACGAACCGCCGCCTGCTGGATCCCGCCACCGTGGACGCCGACATCCGCGCGGTGGACTACCTGCCCATCGGCAAGTACGCGCTGCAGTTCCTGTGGAGCGATACCCACTACACGGGCATATACCCGTTTGAGATGCTGCGGCTGCTCTGCCAATGCGGGGAATGTCCCACCTGATAACGGGCGCGGGCGCAGCCATAGCCGTAGCGCCCTCAAATCCAAAAGGTTTTGGCCGCTTTTCCCCAAAAGCGGCATGCCTAAACATCAGCAATCCGATAGACAAAATAAAGGGGCCGGCATTTACGCCGGCCCCTTTTCGTTTAGCGCTTTATCAGCGATTATTCGCTTGCGCTCATCCCGCCGCGCGAGTTAGACGGGCTTGAACTTGGGCAGCGTAATCTCGTCGGTGACGTCTTCGAACACCACTTCCAGCGGCATGCCGATGACGAGTTTCTCAGGCGTGGGGTCGTCCATCACGATGTTCGTGGGCATAATCGGCCCCTCTTCCAGCTCCACCAGCGCCGTGACAAACGGCACATCGCCGACAAAGCCGGGATGCGGCGCGCGGTGAACTATGGCGTAGGTGTAGAGCGTCGCCCTGCCGCTGACCTGATGCCACTCGGTATCGCGCGAAAAGGTGTACGGCGAGATGTCGCGCGGGTAGAAGTACGCCTTGCCGGTTTCGTTGCACTTCCGCAGCCAAAGCTCATGCTCTTTCGCCTTCTGCCAGTACACATCCGACTCCGGCTGCGGAGTGGGCAGCGGCTTGTTGTATCCCTGTGTCATCATATTCTCCTGCATTGCATTGCTTGAACCGAACCGGCGGGCGGCGGCGCTATGCCTTATGTCTTGGCGCATCGCTATTGCGCGGTTATGCCCGTATTCTTGGCATATTCTTGGCGCGCCGCCCGTCCTTGTTGACTATCTTGTCGATCCCCCGTTGACGCCTTGTTGACGCCGCGCGGGCGCTAATCCACGCCCAGGACGACCGTGCCGGTGGACGACAGCGAGCCGCCCGTGCCGTTGACTAGGCAGAGCTTGGGGTCGTCCAGCTGGCGCTCGCCCGTTTCGCCGCGCAGCTGCCGCACGGCCTCCAGCACTAGGAACATCCCGTACATGCCGGAGTGGGTGTAGGACAGCCCGCCGCCGCTGGTGTTCATCGGGAAATCGCCGCCCGGCGCGGTGCGCTGGTTGGCGACGAAATCGGGGCCCTCGCCCGGCTCGCAGTAGCCGAGGCTTTCCAGCGTCGCCAGCACGGTGTAGGTGAACGAGTCGTATATCATAGCCAGGTCAATGTCGTCGTGCGTGACGCCCGCCATCTGCAGCGCGGCGGGCCCTGAGTAGCGCGCCCATGTGCGGGTGAGGTTCTTCATCTGGCTGATGACGCCGTGGTCGTGGCCCTCGGCGGCGCCCAGAACCCACACGGGCTTTTTGGGCAGATCGCGCGCGCGCTCCGGCGTGGTGACCACATACGCGCCGCCCGCGTCGGTTACCAGACAGCAGTCGGGCAGATGGAACGGCCACGCTATCCAGCGCGAATCGTGGTAGTCGTCAAAGGACATCGGCGTGTCCTTGAAGTAGGCTTTCGGGTTCAGGTTCGCCCACTTGCGCGTGGCGACCGCCACCTCGGCCATGCCTTGCCGCACGCGATTATCGCCGTACATGTGCATATAGCGGCGCGCCGCCATAGCGTAGTTGATGGGCGCGCCGATAAAGCCGTAGGGCGACTCGTACTGCGGGCCTGCGTCCGCCGCGTTGGCGCCTGCGCGGGAGCGGGCGCTCCGGCCCGCCTCGCCGTGCGTAACCAGCACGGTGTCGCAATAGCCCGCGTTTATCGCCGCGACCGCGTGCGCGATATGGATGATGAACGACGAGCCGCCCACCGCGGTGGTATCCGTGTATGTGGGATTGACGCCGAGATACTCGCCCAGATTGATGGTTGAGGTTCCCGCGGTCATCAGCCCGTTCACGTCGGACATCTTCAGCCCTGCGTCTTCGAGCGCGTTATACGCCGACTCCGCGTGCAGCTGCAGGTTTGATTTCGCCACTCTCCCGATTTCGTCGGACTCCGCCACCCCAACGATGGCAACCGACTTACGCAAATCTGCCATTCTAAAAAGCGCCTCCGTCTAAATTATCGGCGCCCGCGCGCGCTAGTTTTGGGGTATCCCGCGCACCGCGCCACTTCGCCGCCAAACAGGATATACCCTGCGCCTGATAAAGGCAAGGGAAGGGGGGTGAAATGGGGGAATGGCGGTAAGCGCGTTTAGACTTGGGCGAGCCGCTCCAGGTTGCTAAGCCACTCTGCGAAGTGAGCGCATTTCTGCCGCAGCGTAGGCAAGCCGATCTTTTCCGCCACCACCGGACCTGCAACCGCTTTTCGTCCTTTGTATTCCGGGATTTCGCGGATGATGCGCTTTGATGGCGCACTGTTCGGCCCTTCGTCTATATGCTCAGGCGATTCGAACTGAGCAACCAAAGCGACTAACTGGCGTATACCATTCTGGTTATCTGGAAATTGTGCGCTAAGGTATGCAGGATCAGACAGAATTAAAGCCTCGAATTCGTGCAGTTGGATATAGGGAATGAAACGCCAGTCGTCAATCTCCGCCTTTAGCGTGTCTTCAATCGCCTTAACTTTCTCATAGGGGTTGACTATGCGCGTGGCGTCGGAACGTTTCTCGAACTCTGAGGGCAGGCCGTACAGGTCAAACATAGTCGTGAACCGCGCGTCAGTGCCTCTGTCCTCGCGCATCCATTGGAGGATGTCTTGTTTCGGAAGTTCGTAGTTGGTGACGCCGCCGCTGTATTTGACGCCGCCTTTATGGCTTGTCTGGACGCGCCGCGCGTCCGCCAAAATGAACAATCCGGCTAGATGAGGCGCCAAAACCTGATTCACAAATCTGGCTTCCGTTTGCCCCTCCACAATGAAGTGCAGTCTCGCTGCCATTACGGGTTTCCCCTGATGACATTCTTCTGCCACAGCTCGGAGAGCGAGTAGTTTTCGAACCATTCGTCCAAGGATTTCGGATCGAGGCGCTGAAATGTGGACGCGCGCTCATTGCGCTCCACCACAACGATTTCCTCCGGGTCAAAGCAGTCAACCAGCGCAGTCGACTGCGTGGCGGCGATGACCTGTGTGTTGATGGACGTCGCGCCTATCAGCCCGCCGATCACTTCAATCGCGTGTGGGTGCAGCCCAAGCTCAGGCTCATCCAGTATCAGCAGGTCGGGCAAGTGCTTCGCCGGCTGCAACAGCAGGGTTATCAAACAGATGGCGCGCAACATCCCGTCCGACGCTTGGGAAACGTCGAATAGCAAGTCGCTGTTTCGCTCGCGCCATCGCAGCAGCACATGCCCGTATTCGGGCTGCAAGTCGAAGTCTGAAAACGTGGGCAGGATAAGGCGGATAGTGTCAACAATACGCCGATAGTAGCCGCCATCCTCTTGTTTCAAACGCAACAGCACGGGTGCGATGTTCCCGCCGTCTTCTTTCAGATCCCGGTTGTCGCCGATCCTCCATTTGGTCTGAATGCGCGCGACAGCCGATGTGTTATTGAAATGATATACGCTGACGCCTTTCAGAAAATCCCTTGTCGCGTCTATCCCCAGCCCAGGCGCCGCGTGAATGATCAATCTGGGAAACGAGTGGCCCGATTCCCGACGTCCCTCATTGCCATTGCCCGCGGTGTAATCTTCTGCTTGCCAGCGCAAAGGCGACCTGGAATTCGATCCTACGTTGGCGTGATGTTCTTGTGCGAATATGAGAGTGTCCCCAGCGGCATGTCGTAGCTGAAAGCCGTAATGATTTTTGCCGTCATGCGTTGATAGACTGAGCATCCCCTCTGCTTCAGTTGTCCTGCTTGGTCCGTCGTGCAGCAGCTTGCTTGCGCCCCCTTGCTGCGCCACGAAAATGGGAAAGCCGTCCTCATCTTCCAAAGCGCGACGCATCATTGTGAAGAACGACGCGAAGTTGGACTTGCCGGAGCCATTCGCGCCGATAAGCACGGAAAGCCGCCCAGGCCTGAATTCATCAAGCGCTTGAAAGGTCTTGAAACCTTTGAGGGTGATTTGGTCAAGCGTAGTTCGCATCATTATGCTCTTGGGTTGCCATATTCTTGGGTTGCTGCGATTGGATTGCGACTGTTGCCGCATGCCTTGATGTTAGCCAAAAACGCTTGCCCGCGTCAAATGGCGCGGCAGGGGTAATCGTCCTTAGTTTAGTGAGTGGGATCAATATGGGGTGAGGATACCCGCGATTGCGTAACTGCCCCTCGCACTGTGGGAAATGAAGATGGCGGGCAACCCTGATAAAGCGCTAATACTACAAACACATTCAGGATGTCGCCCGCCGATGCAAAGAGTGCGCGTACTCTATCGCAGTCAACACATACCCGCGCCCAAACCAATGCCTGCGCGGCGGTGGATACTCCACAAACACGGCGAAGTCAGTAAGAGCGTCAAGGACATCTATATGGATGAGGTTGCGGCTATGCGCTATCGTTGCGTTGACTGCAAGCGCGAATTCACGCGATTCCCTCCGGACGTTGACCGCAGTGAACACAGCATCAGGTTAAGAGCGGTGATGTCGCTGATGTGGGCATTGGGGCTGTCGCACAGGTCGGTAGGATGTGTATTGACGGCGCTGGGATACCTGGCGCCTAGGATGAGTAGTTGGCGGGCGGTTCAATAGGCTGGGCAGAGTGCCGATGATGGGCGCTGACGAGACGATAGTGAAATTAAGAGGCAAAGCCAAGCTTGTGGGGTTTGTGGCGGACGCCGAAAGCGGCAAGCTGTTGGGTATAGACATGCCGGTAGAGCGCGACAGCGATGGGTTCTCCAATTGGCTGAAAAAGGTATGCGGATCGGTCGGAAGTGGAAGCCGTGTAACCGAGATGCTCTGTCCACCTACAAGCCGGTGGTTGACGGGCTGGGTTTGGTGCGTCAGGTATGCGTTACGCATGCGCGTAAGAACGTTGTTAGGCGCCTGCGAAAGGTGAAGGGCTGGCAAGAATAGAAGTCTCGTCTGCGGGGTTTGCTTGATGAGCTGTCTGACGACGGGGGCAAGCAGTTAATGATGATGGAACGCGAGGCTAGGGACAAGTCTGATTTGCGGCGGTTGGCGACGGACTTATGCGCGAAATGGCGCAGCATGCTGTGCTACAAGCGATACGCGGGGTATGCGATACGAAACAATGTAACGGAGCGAGTGATAGGCAGGAGCAAGGCAAGATACAAGACAATGCGAGGATACAAGAGTATGGAGGGAGTGAGTATTCTCATCCTGCAGGGTTAATGGATTTGAGGGACTGATTCAAGCGCTCCTCAAGCGCTACCGACGGCAGATGGTTCAACATATCAACGCTCTTTGCGCGCCTCGCCAGCCCGCTCAGCTTGCTACGCAACTTGGAACGCAGTCCCTCATCCGGTTCACCGCTACGCCTGTGCCTATCGCATGCCGGCCGCGCGGCAACCATCCACACACCGGATAAGAGTCGGTCTCGCGCCTGTCAGCGCCCGGCAACCTATCCAACAAGCGAGAGAACGCCGCCTCGTCCCTGCCGCCTGCCTCGCGCATCCGCCGGCGGACTCCGTCCCGCTCTTTCACCGCCACAGTCCATATCCACAGGTCTTTGCGCCACTCTCCACGCCTTGATCCCAAGCATGTCCACATCTCATCAAACGCCACAATAGACGCGCGGACGCCACCCGGACGACCACTTGGCGCCACGCTAGAAAGCGCGTCAGACTCTCGGTCGCCAATGCACCTTTTTTGACCCGCTCGCTTACCGTGGGCGCACTCGGCCCATCATGCGCGCCGTTGCCGATAGACTCATTCCCTCGGCGCGTATCTTCGCCGCTCGCTCTTTCCGCTCGTCAGTGAACCGATGCTTTGCGCCCTCTTAACGCTTTTTTGCCGCGCTGGTTGCATTTGTATTGTTGCTTGCCGCGTGAGCGCCCGTCTTTTTTTGACGCAGTTTGAGCCGCATTTCGGGCATAGCGCATCGTGTCTGCACACTCTTGGCTTTGCCATAGCGTCACCTGTCTTTCAGCGGTTTCGGAGCGATTTAGGGCAAGTATGTCATATTGGCGCTGCAATATGAGAATACCAAGCCGACGGGGCTTAAAACGGCGCTCATACGGGGGATGTGGCAAGCGGCGGTGTGGTGGATATGGGCTTGGCGGCAATAGGCTTGTTGCGCGGGGGTTGCGGTTGGATGGCGGTTGATAGCGCAGGTTGCGGTTGGATGATGGATGATAGCGCTTGTATGGCGGATTTTACGATTGGGACGGGGACGGCGTTGCCGGCTTGTTTGCGGGTTTGGGAGTCGTTGCATACGATTTCAAATGTAGTCGGGGAATCCTTGAAGGCGCAACAACTCTCTGGGGGTCGGGCGGCGTTCGCCATCAACTAGCAGGTAGTTGTAGGATGCGCCCGCTCTTAGGGCGCAGGAAAATGGGTGACTGGATATGTTGCCGCCCTTGTTTTCGTGCCATATGGCGGGCTGGATGTCTGATGTGTGGGCGGCGCGGCGCTTTTGGCGGATTCTTTCGGATACGAAGTGCTTGGGGTCGGGGTTGCGCTCAAGCAGGGATTTCAGGGGCGTCATGGGGGTATCGGATTTGTGCCAGGGGAAGTTGCGAAAGGGGGTTAGGGCGGCGACGATGATTACGCGCTCGCGCTTTTGGGGCAAGCCGAAGTCTAGCGCGTTTAGGATTTTGTAGTCGGTTGTGTAGCCGAGATCTCTTGCAGGGCGGTTAGGATGCGCTTGATGGCGGCGCCGTTTTGGGCGGTGGCGAGCTGCTTGACATTTTCCAGGACGATGCCGCGCGGGCGCTTGTGGCGGGCGATGCGCTCTATTTCAAAGAAGAGCTCGCCCCTGGGGTCGGCGAAGCCGTTGCGCCGGCCGATTATTGAGAATGGGCTGGCAGGGGAATCCGGCGAAGAGCAGGTCGTGGTCGGGGATGTCGTGGGCGGCAATTTGGGTGATGTCGCCGGCGGGGGTTATGCCGAAGTTGTGTTGGTAGGCTTTGCGGGCGTGGGGGTCGATGTCGGAGGCGAACACGACTTGGTGGCCTAGCTGGGCGGCGGCGATGTGGAATCCGCCGATGCCGCAGAATAGGTCGGCGCATTTGAGGGGGATTGCGGGCGTGGGATGTGGCATAGGTTAGGGTTGTTCATTAGAGTGTTTGAACATTAAAGCGAAAGTGTGTTGTTCAAATTATACCCTAAGTCGCATAGGGTTGGCAATAGGGTGGTTGCGGCGATATTCTCAGTATGCGGCGCTGTTTTTTTGCCGGCGCTAGACAGGATTTCAATCCTTATGCCAATACCATGGCAACGGGCGCGGGTCTTACTTTTTTGTAAAAAAGTAAGCAAAAAACTTTTAGGTATGGATGGGTGGGTTTGTGTTCGGGATAAGGGGCGTTTAGGCAGGTATTATCAGATGCTATTATAGCGCAAATCCCGCATTGACTTGCCGCGAAACAGGCGTATAGTACGGGGGAGGCGGGCTAGGCGCTATGCGAAAGGAGCGGGATAGCCGATGAAGTATGATGTTGTGGTCATTGGGGCGGGGTCGGCGGGAGCGGCGGCGGCGGGGAGGTTGTCGGAGGATGGGGGCGGTCTGTGCTGCTGGTGGAGGCGGGGCCGGATTATCCGGATTTTGAGGGGCTGCCGGAGGAGCTGAAGTATGGGTACGCTACGGGCGCGGATATTATGGTGAGCGATGAGCATAACTGGCAGTTCACGGGCAAGGCGAATGATGTGGCGGAGACGATGCTCGTGCCAAGGGGCAAGGTTACGGGCGGCACTAGCGCGATTAACGGGCAGGTGTTTCTGCGCGGGCTGACGCACGATTTCGAGGACTGGGCAACGCGATACGGCAATGACGAATGGGCGTTTGAACGGGCGCTGCCGTTCTTTCGCAGGATGGAGACGGATACCGATTTCCAAGACGATTTTCACGGCGGCGATGGGCCTATCATCTGCCATCGGTTTAAGCGCGACGACTGGCTGCCGCCGCAGACGGCGTTCTATAACGCCTGCCGCGAGCTGGGCTACCCGCACATAGACGACCTGAACGCGCCCGATTCGCACGGCGTCGGGGCTATACCTTGCAACAACCCGGACGGGATACGCTGGAGTACATCGCTGGGCTATCTCAGCCAGGCGCGCCACCGGCTTAACCTGACCATCCGCGCGAACTGCATGGCAAGGCGGCTGCTGTTTGAGGGCAAGCGCGCGGTGGGCGTGGAGGTGGAGAGCGGCGGCGAAAGGTTTGTGGTGGAGGGCAATGAAATCGTGCTCAGCGGCGGCAGCATCGCCAATCCGCAGCTGCTGATGCTGTCGGGCGTGGGGCCGGCGGATCATCTGCGCGATATGGGGATACCGCTTGTGCATAATTTGCCGGGCGTGGGCAGGAATTTCAGCGATCATCCGCTGATATTCATAGACGCGGCGGTTCACGACGGGGTGGCGCTGGACGGGCTTGCGCCGCGCTTGCAGGTGGGGCTGCGCTACACGGCGACGGGGTCAAGCCGCGCCAACGATATGATGATGTGGATGCAGTCATTCGCCTCGGAGCGCGTCAATCGCGGGGGCAGCCGGATGGAGGCGGTGGGCATCCGCATCACGGGATCGGTGTATCTCGCGGCGAGCAAGGGGCGCGTTACGCTTACATCCACAGATCCGAATGTGCAGCCGTTCTTGGATTACCGGCTGTTGGAGCATCCGGAGGATCGCCGCCGGATGCGCGAGGTTGTGCGGCTGGCGGTCAAAGTGTTTGAGCATCCGGATTTCGCGGCTATCGTGAAAGGGCGCACAACGCCTACCGACGAGGACTTGGCGTCGGATGATGCCTTGGACGCTTGGCTGATGCGGGAGGTTACGACGGGGCAGCATCTGACAAGCACATGCAGGATGGGGCCGGCGGACGATCCGACGGCGGTGGTGGATCAGCGGCTGCGCGTTCATGGGCTGGAGGGGCTGCGTATCGCGGACGCCTCGGTTATGCCGGACACGGTGCGCGCGAATACCAACGCCACCACGATTATGATAGGCGAGCGGCTGGCGGATTTCGTGGGGGGCGCGGCGCAATCATCCTAACCATAATTAGCGGCATAACTAGCGGCGGCATAACTAGGGGATGCCGAAACGAATACGGGCGGCGCGGCGCGAATAGCCAACTACGCCTAGCGAAACTATGCCTAGCGAAACGCCGAAACGAATACCGATATGATTAGCGGATACCGAAACGAATACTGATGCGAAAGGACGAAGTTATGGCAAGCAGAGAACCCGCGAGGCCGAATATCCTGTTTATCCTGAGCGACGACCAGGGGGCTTGGGCGATGCGCTGCGCGGGGAATGAGGAGATGGTTACGCCCAACCTGGACAGGCTGGCGGCGAGCGGCGTGAGGTTTGACAACTTCTTCTGCGCCTCGCCGGTATGCTCGCCGGCGCGCGCGTCCATTCTGACGGGGCGCATCCCGTCTCAGCATGGCGTACAGGATTTCCTGCGGGCGGGCAATTCGCGCTACCTAGACAACGACGACTCCGAGATAGACTACATCGCGGGGCAGCCGACCTATGTGGAACTGCTGGCGCAGGCGGGCTATGAGTGCGGGCTGAGCGGCAAGTGGCATTTGGGACATTCGGCGCTGCGGCGGGCGGGGTTCGCGTTCTGGAATGTGCATGCGGCGGGCGGCGGGCCATACTACAACGCGCCGATGCTGCTTGACGGGGAGTTCACGCGGCCGGGCGGGTATGTGTCGGACATCATCACCGACAACGCGCTGGCGTTCTTGGACGGGCGGCTTGGCTCGGACGCGCCGTTTTCGCTGAATGTGCATTACACGGCGCCGCACGCGCCTTGGGGCAGGGAGCATCATCCCGCCGCCACTTTTGACGAGTTTCACGAAAACTGCGCGTTTGATTCGCTGCCGGCGGGGCCCGTGCATCCGGCGCAGCTCGCCAAAGAGGACACGGCGGCGACGATAGGGGATACGCCCGCGAACCGCAGGCTGGCGCTGAGCGGCTATTTCGCGGCGGTAACCGAAATGGACAGGAATATCGGGCGGCTGCTGGACTGGCTGGAGGCGAATGGGCTGCGCGAAAACACGCTGGTCGTGTTCAACGCGGACAACGGGATGAATATGGGGCATCACGGCATTTGGGGCAAGGGCAACGGCACATATCCGCCGAATATGTACGATACGGCGGTGAAAGTGCCGGCGCTTATGTCGCGGCCGGGCTACGCGCCGCAGGATCTCGTGTGCGACAAACTGCTCAGCCAGTACGACTTTATGCCCACGCTGCTGGGCTACGCGGGCGTTGACAATCCGTATGCCGACGGGCTGCCGGGGCGGGACTTCTCGGCGGTATCTGCGCGGGGAATCGCTGGGGGATGAGGCGGCGGTGTTCGCGTTTGACGAGTATGGGCCAACGCGGATGATCCGCTCGCGCAACTGGAAGTATGTGCATCGCTACGCGGAGGGCGAGCCGAATGAGCTGTACGACCTGGCGGCGGATGCGGGCGAGGCGCGCAACCTGGCGGGCGATCTAGCGCATGCTGAGCGCGAGGCGGCGCTGCGGGCTGAGCTGCAAGGCTGGTTCGGGCGCTACGCGGACGAGGTGATGGACGGGTCTAGGCAGCGCGTGTTCGGCAGAGGGCAAGTCGGGCTTGTGGGGTCGGATGACTACCCCAAGCCGTTTGCGGATGATGTGGCGTTTTTCGGCGAGTCGTAAGCGCATAAGTGGGCGGCGGTTGTCCGCGCAATCGCCGTCTTGCCCGATTGTCATAGTCGGATTGCGATAGGCGTCGTCGGTTCGTGATAGGGCGGCGGCGGGCGCGGCTAATGGCCGTCCCGCCGCCTGTCTTTGTCTTTCGGGATAGTCGGGCGGCGTTGTTGCGGTCAACCGCCGTCTCGCCGCTCGGCGTCTTCTTCTTCGGCGGCGTCGGGATCGTCATCGTCTGGCTGCAGCGTGGATGTCAAGACCGCTTGCATACGCAGTTCCACGCGGCGCAGCGTCTCTTGGGTTAGGCGCAGTTCGCGCAGGATGTCCTCCGCCGTCATGTCTTCGGTCGGCAGCTGCTCCAGTTTCGCCTCTTCCAGGTTGTTGATGATGATGGCGATGAACAGGTTTATCACCACAAAGGTGCAGATTATCACGAAACTGACGAAGTATATCCACGCCAGCGAGTTGAGCTGCATCGCGGTTTTCAGGACTTCGTTCCAGCCCTCCAGCGTGATGATTTGGAACAGGGTGAGCGCCGAGACGCCGAGGTTGCGCCAGTGTTCGGGGTCGTGTTCGCCGAAGAGCTGGTTGCCGACTATGGCGTAGATATAGACGATGACGCTGGTGAGCATCACCACGTTGCCCACGCCGGGGATGGAGCGCAACAGGGCGGCGGTGATGAGCCGCAGGTCGCGGATGACGGATATGAGGCGCAGCACGCGCAGCAGCCGCGCGAGGCGGGCTATCATTGCGAAACTGCCGGTGGCGGGGACTAGCGAGAAGACGATGATTAGGAAGTCGAAGACGTTCCAGCCGTCCAGGAAGTAGCGGTGGGAGCGCGGGGCGAGCGCCGCCATTTTCAGCAGCGCCTCCAGGACGAACACCGCGAGGACGATGTTGTTGCCGATCTCAAGCAGGTGGCCGTACTGAGCGTCTATCGCGGGGGAGGTTCGCAAGCCCAGAATAAGCGCGCTTAACAGGATTAGCAGGATGATTGAGTACTCGAAAGCGGGCGCGCGAACAATGCGCTGAATGTACGGCAGAAGATTGCTCATTGGGTTGGACTCACCTTTCGCGGGATATGCGGTTAAGCGATTTATGGCAAGAGATATTATACACAAGTTGAAATTTGTCTATGCGTTAGGGCGGCGGGATTGGGTAGGGCGTGAAAATCCAAACGCAAGTGGACAAAGGGCGCGACGCGAAATTACCGCATCGCGGCAATGTGTGAAAGACGCGGGGATGCCGGGGCAAGGCGAGTATTGGCCGGCGCAAGACGTTAACGCGCGAAAGGGCGGCGTAGTTGCGACGCGGCGGGATGCGGGCTTATCTTGCGCGGCGGATCTACGAGGGCGATTGCCGTCAGCGGCCGTCTTGCCGCTCGTCGTCCGGTTTGTCGGGATCGTCGGGCGGCGGCGGCGCGGCGGCGCTCAGGACGGCTTGCATTCGCAGTTCCACGCGGCGCAGCGTCTCTTGGGTTACGCGCAGCTCGCGCAGGATGTCTTCATGCGACATGTCGGTGGATGGGAGCTGGTCTAGCTTTGCCTCTTCCAGGTTGTTGATGATGATGGCGATGAACATGTTTATCACCACGAAGGTGCAGATTATCACGAAACTGACGAAGTAGATCCACGCCAGCGGGTTGAGTTTCATCGCGGTTCGCATCACCTCGTTCCAGCCCTCCAGCGTGACGATTTGGAAGAGCGTCAGCACTGAGACGCCGAGGTTGCGCCAGTTTTCGGGGTCGTGTTCGCCGAAGATCTGGTGGCCTACGATGGCGTAGATATAGACGATGACGCCGGTGAGCATCACCACGTTGCCCACGCCGGGGATGGAGCGCAGCAGCGCGGCGGTGATGAGGCGCAGGTCGCGTATGGCGGATATGAGGCGCAATACGCGCATCAGCCGCGCCAGGCGCGCCACCATGGCGAAGCTGCCGGTGGCGGGGACTAGCGAAAAGACGATGATTGTGAAGTCGAAGACGTTCCAGCCGTCGCTGAAGTAGCGATGCGGGCGCGGCGAGAGCGCCGCCATTTTCAGCAGCGCCTCCACGATGAACACCACGAGGACGAAGTTGTTGCCCAGCTCTAGCAGGTCGCCGTACTGGGCGACCATCGCGGGGGAGGTTTGCAAGCCCAGGATTACCGCGTTGAACAGAATCAGCAGGATGATTGAGTATTCAAAGGCGGGCGCGCGAATAATGCGCCGGATGTACGGCAAGAATTTGCTCATCTGGGCTAGACTGCCTTTCTGATATGGGGGATATGTCAGGGGATGCGCGGGCCGCGCGATTTATAGGCGTTTATTGGCGGGGATATTATACAACAAGTTAGAGTTTGTCAGAAATTGGGCGGCAAGGCAACAAAATTGTTGGGGTGGCAATGCCGTCCAACTAGCGGCGGCGCTAGATATGATTGGCGGCTTGACCGGAACGCAATCGCCCTCAATAGCGCCACTCGCCCCCGCTTTGCTATAATTCCCCGCGTGATGACGCCAACGCTATCCCGCTTATCCTCGCCGCTCTCTCGCTTAGCCTTGCTGCGCCGCCTCCCGTTCTGGGCGCAGGCGCTTGCCCTGTGCGCGCTGTTCGCGGTCGTAGGCGCGGCGGTGGTGGACGATTACGGGCTGGCGGGGGATGAGATTACCCAGCTCCACATCGCCCGCGCCAACGCCCATTACATCATCACGGGCGACATTAGCGAGCTATCGGATGAGAGCGTTCTAGTTCCACGGGACGATCTCGGTTATAGATACTACGGCGTTGCCTTTGAGATGCCCTTGCTAGTGGTTGAGCGCGCGCTTGGGCTGCAAGGCTGGCGGCAAATCTACTTGACGCGCCACCTGCTTACCCACTTGTTCTTTGTTATGGGCGGCTTTGCGGTCGGGATGCTCGTCTATCGGACGCTGGGCAGCAGGTGGGTGGCGCTGTTCGCTATGCTGATATTCCTATTGCATCCGCGCCTGTACGCCCACTCATTCTTTAATACGAAAGACATCCCTTTCGCGGCGATGCTGGCGGTGGCGCTCTATCTGACGCACCGCGCCTTTCGCAAAGACACTATCGGCGCGTTTATGCTGTGCGGGATAGGGGTGGGCTTGGCGATAGACTTGCGCCCATTCGCGCTGATGCTGCCGCCGGCGATACTGGCTATGCGCGCGCCGGACTTGTGGCGGGCGAGCGGGGCGGAGCGCAAGCATATCCTGCTCACCGGCGCGGCGCTTTTGGCGGCGGCGCTTGCCACCGCGTACATCGTCCACCCGTACTATTGGGAAAACCCTCTGCGGTTCATTGATAGCATCCGCTATATGTCCCAGCATCCCTACATTACCGAGAACCTGCTTATGGGCGAGATATATCTGTCCGACGCCGTGCCGTGGAACTATATCCCCGTGTGGTTTGCGATAACCGCGCCGCCAATCGCGCTGATATTGGGCGCTATCGGATGCGCGGCGGTGTGCGGGCAGGCAATCGCGCACCCTATCGCCGCGCTGCGCGACCGCGAAACCCGCTTTCGCGTCCTGGCGCTCGGCTGCGTAGCGCTGCCCGTGGTGGTTGTCATTATTCTGCAATCCAACATATACCACGGCTGGCGGCAGATGTACTTCTTGTGGGCGCCGTTCTGCTTGCTTGCGGCGATTGGGCTGCATTATGTTGCGAACATTCATATGAGGATGGGCAGTTGGAAATTTACGGCGCGCCTGCCGCTCCGGATCCGCGGCGGCCGCTTGAGTATGGCGCGGCGGGCGCTTGCGTATGGCGTGGCGGGCGCCGGCGTAATAACCACGCTGACCGCTATGGCGGCGCTGCATCCGCATCAGCAGGTGTATTTCAACGCGCTTGTGGATACCGAGACGCCCGGCGCGCTTGCGGAGCGCTACGATATGGACTACTGGCTGGTGGCGCAGCGGCAAGCGGTTGAATATCTGCTCGCGCGCTACCCGGATGACACGCTGCGCGTCTATCCGCGCAGCCACGCCGCGCTGATGCTGTCTGAAAATGATGGGAACCGCATCGTGTTCTCGCCCGCGCATGAGGCGGATTTTTACGTCCACCCGCGCATCGATAGCCGGTATCTGCCGGATCTGCCGGTATTTCACGACATCCAGGCATACGGCAGCCGCATGTGGCATATCTTCGCGCCGAACTCCGCCGCCTACCGCGCCGCGTACAGCGCCGCCTACAGCGATGTGGCGTCAAACGGGACGCTGCTGGCGCTCTCGGATTTTGACATATACTCTCACAATGGCGAGCTGCATTACCTCAATTCAAACTGCGCGCCGCTGCGGGTGAATAATATGGATGTATTCGCGCGAATTTTCTTGCATACCGTTCCCGTCAATCCCGCCGACTTGCCCGCGGATCGCCGCGAGCCCGGCTTTGATAATATGGATTTCTATCCGCTCGCCAACCTTACATTCTCGGACGGCAGGTGCATCTACAAGCAAGCCTTGCCGGATTACCCGATAGAGAGCATCCGCACGGGCGAGCGTTCAAATGGCAAGACAGTATGGCGCGCGGATATTGACTTGACTGACCGCGCCGCGTCGCAACCCGTGTACGACGGCATCGCCGCCGGCGATTACGGCATGCGCGTCGCCCAATCCAACTTTGACCTATATCTGCGCGATAGCGTCCTGACATACATCAAAACCCCCTGCGCTCCCGCCGACGCCGAGGCGTGGTTCTTTATGCACGTCTTCTCATCCGACCCCGCCGAACTGCCCGCTGGCCGGCGCGAGCATGGCTTTGTCAATTGGGGATTCCAATTCGCCGACTACGGCTTGCGCGAGGGCGACATATGCGTAGCCACGATCGAGTTGCCCGGCTACGCGATAGAGCGCATACGCACGGGACAGAACGCGGCGTCCGGCGGCGATGAGTGGAGCGCCGATGTGAACCTGGCGGCGATTGCCTCCGCGCAAGCCACTTATGAGAGCGTCATCGCCGGCGACTACGGCGCGCCCGTCATCCGCTCCCGCTTTGATGTGTATATGCGCGATAGATCCCTGGCGTACATCAAATCGCCTTGCGCCCCCGCCGACGCGGACTCCGGCGTCTTCTTGCACGTCTTCCCCGCCGACCCCGCGGATCTGACGGCGGATAGGCTAGAGCATGGCTTTATCAGCATGAGCTTCCAATTCGCTGACCACGGCGCGTATGCGGGCGATATATGCGTAGCTACGCTCGAGTTGCCCGGCTACGCGATAGAGCGCATCCGCACGGGGCAAGACGATGAGTCGTCCGGCGGCGATGAGTGGCGCGCCGCCGTGAACCTGACGGCGCTCGTAGCCGCGCAAGACGTTCACGACCGCATCGCCGCCGGCGACTACGGCGCGCCCGTCGCCCAATCCCGCTACGATGTGTATATGCGCGATAATGGGCTGGCGTACATCAAAGATCGCTGCGTCCGCAGCGACGTCGCTGACACATTCTTCCTGCACATCATCCCCGCCGACCTTGCCGACCTGCCGGCGGACAGGCGCGAGCGCGGCTTTGTGAACATAGACTTCCGGTTCGCCGACCACGGCGCGCGCATAGGCGACAAGTGCGTGGCTACGCTAGATTTGCCCGACTCCAACTACGCGATAGCCCGCATCCGCACGGGGCAGTTCGTCAGCTGGGAGGGCGAGTTGTGGCGCGTGGAGTTCGCGGCGGGGGAGTAGGGCTTGGCTGGCGGCCCTGCGATAGCGTTTCTTGTTAGCCGATTTTGAGGGTTTGGCGAGTTGCGCCGCAGATGATAAGGCGGGCGCTTGTGGCAATGCCGTTCAATCATCCGAAACGGGTGAATATACGCGGCCGTCCGAATGGAAACGCCGCCAAATTGGGTTGGGTGTAAGCTCGCGCATTATGCAAGGCATAGGATTGCGCGTTATAATTGTGTGCAAGGCGTAAGGCGCACAGGCGCGGCTTGCGCGGCGCGGAGGGGTGGCCGAGAGGCTGAAGGCGCCTGTCTTGAAAACAGGAGTGGCGAAAGTCACCGCAGGTTCGAATCCTGTCCCCTCCGCCAATTCAGCGTCAACACAGCGCCAAAGCAATGGGCGCTAGGCGCGGCGGTTCAAGCGCAAATGGCGGCGCGCGCGGCTAGGTTACTCGCGCTAAGTTACTCACAATTACGCAGGGGAGCGGCGATATATGAAGATTCACGAATACCAGGCAAAGCGGATATTGGCGGAGCGGGGCGTTCCAGTGCCAAATGGGGGCGTGGCTACTACGCCGCAGGAGGCGGCGGATATTGCGCGGGATCTGGGCGGAAATGCGGTGGTCAAGGCGCAGGTTCACGCGGGCGGGCGCGGCAAGGCGGGCGGCGTGAGGCTGGTGGCATCGCCTGAGGCGGCGGCGGAGTTCGCGGCGTCCATTTTGGGCAGAAATCTGGTTACGATACAGACGGGCGATGAGGGCGTGCCGGTGCGCCAAGTTTTGGTGGAAGAGACGATTGAGGTAGCCAAAGAGATTTATCTGGGGATGGTGATTGACGGCGCGGCTGAGGGCGTGGTGGCAATCGCAAGCGAGGCGGGAGGAATGGAGATAGAAGAGGTTGCGGATACGAATCCGGAGATGATACTGCGGGCGGTGGTGGATCCGGCACTGGGCTTGCAGCCGCATCAGGCGCGGGGGCTGGCATACGGGCTGAATGTGGACGCGGCGCTGGTTCGGCCGGTGGCGGCGCTGATAGAGCGGCTGTATCAGGTGTTTCGGCAGAACGATTGCTCGCTCGCCGAGATCAATCCGCTGGTCATCACCGCTGACGGGCGGGCGCTGGCGGTGGACGCCAAGCTGGATTTTGACGACGACGCTATGTTCCGCCACGCGGCGCTGAACGAGCTGCACGACCCTGAGCAGGAAGATCCGGGCGAGGTTGAGGCGCGCAAGCACGACATCAACTATGTCAAGCTAGACGGCTCGGTGGGCTGCATCGTGAACGGCGCGGGGCTGGCTATGGCGACGATGGACGTAGTGCTTGCGGGCGGCGCAAAGCCCGCGAATTTCTTGGACATAGGCGGCGGCGCGGACGAGGACAAGGTGGCGCAGGCGCTGAACATAGTGCTGGCGGACAAGACGGTGGAGCTTGTGCTGGTGAACATATTCGGGGGGATACTGCGCTGCGACGTCGCGGCGCGCGGGTTCGTCCAGGCGGCGGAGGCGGCGCCCAACGCGATGCGCCCGATGATAGCGCGGATGCTCGGCACAAACGCGGATGAGGGGCGGCGCATCCTGGCGGGCAGCGGCCTGGATGTGACGCTGGTGGACGACCTGAGCGGGGCGACGGCGGCGATTAGGGGGGCGAGCGGGGGGTAGGGGCGAACATAAGGCAAGCTGGCAGTTGATAGGACTGCCGCTTGTGATAAAGTAAAGGATAGACAGAGCAGTGGAAGAGCGCGAAGACTTGCTCAGTATCCTGCGGGAGCATCGCCCGTACTACTTCTGGGTTCTAGTGGCGCAGATGCTAGTGTCGGGCGCGGCGATAACGTGGTGGGAAATTGTGTATGGCGGCCACGCCAGCGCGATAGGCGTGGCGATAGCGGTGGGGCTGAAGATGAGCGCGCTTATCCCGCTCTGGGGGCTGATAACGGTTATCGTAGTGGACATAAGGAGGCGCATTGTGGTTCTGTTGCCTGATGGGCGGGCTAAGATTAGGGCTGAAGCCAGGGCTGAGGGTAGGACTGAGGGCAAAGCTGAGAGCGAGCGTGAGTTGGCCGATTGGGCGGCCTGGTATGCGCGCTGGAAGGCGTGCCAAGACAAGGGCGAGCCGTTCGATGAGCCGCCGCCCGACGGCTATCGCAATAGGATGAACGGCAACGGCGGCGGTAGCTAATAGGCGGCGCGCAATCGCTTGCGAGCAACGGCCGGCGATAGCGGCATTAAGGGAGGCGCATGATGGTTCTATTGCCTGATGGGCGGGCTAAGATTAGGGCTGAGGGTAGGGCTGAGACGCATTCCGTTTGGGCGGACTGGTACGCGCGCTGGAAGGAGTGCCAGGACAAGGGCGAGCCGTTCAATGAGCCGCCGCCCGATCCGCCCGATGGCTATCGCAATGGCAAGAGTGGCAACAGCGGCTAATAGGCGGCGCGCAATCGCTTGCGAACAACGGCCGGCGATAGCGACGGAGCATAAGGGAGGCGCATTATGGTTTTATTGCCTGACGGACGCGCGAAGGTTAGGGCTGAGGGTTATGCTGAGGGCTGGGCTGAGGGCTTTGCGAAAGGCTTTGCTGATAGCTTTGCCAAGGGTTTTGCGAAAGGCTGGGCTGATGTAGCGCCCGAGATGGCGCGCATACGATCCGCTTGGCTAAGTTGGAACGCGCGACGGCTGGATCACGAAAACAGGGGCGAGCCTTTTGATGAGCCGCCGCCTATGCCACTCGATGGCTATCGCAACGGCAAGGACGACGGCAACGACGCATAGCCCCCTCACCCCCCCGCAAACCATAAACCGGCAACAACAGCAACAAACAAGGAGGCCAACAATGTATCTGCTGGAAGTGTTGAATCCGATTGCGCGGCAGCGCGGCGTGCTGACGGCTATGCCCATTAACGCGCGGCCGGATACGCTGGATGACAAGACGGTCGGGCTGCTGTGGAGCGGCACGCACGGCGGCGACGTGGCGCTCAGGCGCGCCGGCGAAATGCTGCAAGAGCGGTTCAGCAATGTCAAGGTGAACTTCTACACCGGCGGCAACTATCCCGCGCCGCCGCATATCGTCCGGCAGGCGGGCGAGGAGTGCGACGTGGTCATCGGCGCCACAGCCGATTGAGGGACATGCGCGTCGTGGATGGTCCACGACATGATTGAGATCGAGAAGATGGGCAAGCCCGCAGTGCCTATCGTATCAGGGCGCTTTGAGCTGGACGCCATCGCGAGCTCGCGCGCCTTCGCTATGCCGGACATCAAGTTCGTTATTGTGCCGCGCATCTACCGCAACCTAGCCATACCGGAGTGCATCCGCCAGACCGAACTCGCCATAGACGACCTGGTGGACTGTCTCACGACCGGCGCCGGCGAGGCGCGCGCCGCCGCGGATACCGACAGCGCCCACCGCTATGAGGGCGAAGACCGCTACGACGCCGTGCTGCGGATGAACTCCGACTTCCTCAGCCGCGACTGGGGCGACGCCATGCCGATGTATCCCGCCACGCAAGAGGCGGTGAACGAACTGCTGACGGGAACGCATTTGCCGCCCGACCACCTGGTTTGCGATATGCCGCCGGGGTTCGGGCTGGCGACCGTGGAAAAGATAGCCGTCAACGCGGCGCTGGCGGGCGCTAAGCCGGAGCATATGCCCGTCATCATCGCGGCGGTCAAGACGCTGTCCGAAATGGGCGAACACGGCGGCAAGTCGCTGCTGATGTCCACCAGCCCGCATGCGCCCATACTCGTGGTGAATGGGCCTATCGCCAAAGAGCTGGGCATCAACCCGCGCTCGGCGCTCGGGCCCGGCAGGGACAACGAGGTGAACATCACAATCGGGCGCGCGTTCTCGCTGTGCCTGCGAAACATCGGCTACTGGTATCCGGGGCAGATGGATATGGACACCATCGGCACAACGCGCAAGTTCGTCCACTGCGTCGCCGAAAACGAGGATATGTCGCCGTGGGAGCCGTATCATGTGAACAAGGGTTTCCGGCGCGACGAGAGCGCGGTGAGCATCTTCATCACCGACGGCGAGTTGGATGTGCAAGACCAGGGCAACACAAGCGCCGAGGGCTTGCTGAAGACAATCGCCTACGGGGTGACATTCGGCACGCGCGGGCTGGGCGAGCGCAACGGCGGCGAGCGGCTCATCTTTATGCCGCCCGACGTGGCGCGGCCGGTGGGCGGCGAGGGTTTCACCAAGCAGGGCGCGAAAGAGTTCATCCACACCCACGCCAGCGCCAGCCTGGGCAAGATGATCCAGTACATGCCGCTGGACGACGCCCGCGTGGGCGCGCACTGGCGCTGGCTGAGCGACCTGTCCGAGCGCGAGCGCCTGGATATGAGCGTCCCCGTGCTGGAAAGCGCCGACAAGTACGACATCCTGGTCATCGGCGCGGACAGGGCAAAGACGCTGGTTATGCCCAGCGGGCCGAGCGCCGCCACGGTGGGGATAGACCAGTTCAGGTAGGCAAGCGGCGGATGCGGGCGCGGCGGCGGCGCTGTGATGGCAAGGCCGCCGCGTCCGCGTTATCAAGACCTAATCGGCCCGGCGTGGACGCGCCAGCCGTGGATGATTTAGGGGGCAACCCAATGGCAGAGCAAAACTTCCAAAACCGCACAATCTTTCACGGCGATAACCTGGACTTCTTGCGAAATATCAACAGCGCGAGCGTTGACCTAATCGCTACCGACCCGCCATTCAACAAGAACAAAGACTTTCACGCCATAGCCAACAGCAAGGCGGCTGGCGCGAGGTTCACCGACCGCTGGCATTGGGATGAGGACGTCCTCCCCCAGTGGCAGGACTCGCTGAAGGATGATAAGCCCGCGACGTGGCATTTCATCAATGGCGTGAGGGCAGCGGGGCATGACGATATGGCGGCTTTCCTATGCTGGCTAGGCGTCAGGCTTATGGAATGCCATCGGATATTGCGGCGGGACGGCAGTCTGTATCTGCACATTGACTATACCGCCCACGCATACGCCAAAGTGTTGATGGATACGATATTCGGGCGCGAGAATTTTCGCAACGAGATTGTATGGGATAGAAATGACGGGCGCGCCAAGGGCAGCCAGCATGCCGCCAAGAAATGGGGCGCGAATACCGACAGCATCTTGTACTATGCGAAGTCGGCGGACGCTAAATTGCGCGCGTACCGCGATCTTACCGACGCGGAAGTGGCGGCGAAATTCAACAAGATAGACGATGCAGGCAATCGCTACTACACGGGCATCCCCATCTTTCGCTCCCCGTCTATGGCGGATCGCCCCAACTTGTGCTACGAATGGCGCGGATTCACAAACCCGCATCCAAGCGGCTGGCGGCTCAAGCGCGAGCGGCTAGAAGAAGAATACCAAAAGGGCAATGTGGTTATCCGAGAAGACGGGAAGTTGGAAAGGCGCATGTACGCAAGGGACTATCCGGGGTTCCCTATGGGCAACCTTTGGGCGGACATTCCTAGACTCAGCAATCAAGCCGAAAAGCTAGGCTATCCGACGCAAAAGCCGCTTGCCCTGTATGAGCGCATCATCAAGGCGTCGTCCAATGAGGGCGATATGGTTCTTGATCCGTTCTGCGGCTGCGCTACCACGCCCGTCGCGGCGGAGCGGCTAGGGCGGCAATGGATAGGAATGGATACGTGGGAAAAGACGCATCAGGTTGTCCTTGACAGGCTGAACGCCGAAAAGCGCATATTCGGCGAGGACGCCATCCAACTGGTGAACGACCCTAACGCTCTGGAGCGAACAGACGGCGATGATACGGCGGCTGACTACTTGCCCCCAATCTATCGCCCCAATCGTCAGTCAAGCATCCCGCGCGCTGAGATGATGCGGATACTTGTGGATAAGTGGGGGCTAGTGTGCTGGGGATGCGGGTTTGAGCCGCCGCACATTGACCACCTGGAGCTTGACCACAACAACCCCGCGTCCGGCGGCGGCAGCAACGAACTGCCCAATCGCGCGCCGCTGTGCGGGCCTTGCAACCGGCGCAAGAGCAATATCTATACGCTGGAGGGCTTGCGGCGCGCGAACAAGAAGGAGGGGCGCTGGTATGGCGATATACCGATTGACAAGAAAATAGTGATACGCGCAGCCGTTGACTGGGCGAAGGCTGAGTTGGAACGGCGCGCGCGGCAGGCTGAGCTCGCGGTGGGCGCGTAAGCGGTAGCGGCGGCGGGTTCGCGCCCGCCAAAGTAGGGGGCAAGCCAATGGCAGAGCAAAACTTCAGCAACCGCACAATCTTTCACGGCGATAACCTGGACTTCTTGCGAAACATTAACAGCGCCAGCGTTGACTTAATCGCTACCGACCCGCCATTCAACAAGAACAAAGACTTTCACGCCATAGCCAACAGCAAGGCGGCTGGCGCGAGGTTCACTGACCGCTGGCATTGGGATGACGACGTCCTCCCCCAGTGGCAAGACTCGCTGAAAGATGATAAGCCTGAGACGTGGCATTTCATCAACGGCGTCAGAGGCGCGGGACACGATGATATGGCGGCGTTTCTATGCTGGCTCGGAGTGCGGCTTATGGAGTGCCATCGGATACTGCGGCCGACCGGCAGTCTATATCTTCACATTGACCATACCGCGCAGGCATATACCAAGGTGTTGATGGACACCATATTCGGGCGCAAGAATTTCCGCAACGAGATAGTGTGGGCTTATACGGGCCCAAGCAACACAAAGCGATGGTTCCCCCGCAAGCACGACACTATCCTGTTCTATGTCAAGTCCGATAAACGGGCGGTATTCAATCGGGATGATGTGCGCGTGCCGTACAAAAGCCTTAGCATTCAGCATAGGGCGGATAGCGGCAAAGATACCGGCATTGGGGGCAAGTTGACTGAGCGCACGGTTAGCGCCTATCGTGATAAAGGCAAAGTTCCGGAGTCTTGGTGGCCTGACATAACCCCCGTAGGAAGAGTCGCCAGCGAGCGCGTGGGCTATCCCACCCAAAAGCCGCTTGCCCTCTATGAACGCATCATCAAGGCATCGTCTAATGAGGGCGATATGGTTCTTGACCCGTTCTGCGGCTGCGCCACCACGCCCGTCGCCGCTGAGCGGCTGGGGCGGCAGTGGATAGGAATGGACACTTGGGAAAAGACGCATCAGGTTGTCCTTGACAGGCTAAACGCCGAAAGGCGGATATTCGGCGAGGACGCCATCCAACTGGTGAACGATCCTGACGCGCTGGAGCGCACAGACGACGAAGAGGTGGCGGCGGACTACCTGCCGCCCATCTACAAGCGCAGTCGGCAATCCGGCATATCCCGCGCCGATATGATGGACATACTCGTGCGCGAGTGGGGGCTAGTGTGCTGGGGATGCGGCTTTGAGCCGCCGCACATTGACTTCCTAGAGCTTGACCACAACGAACCCGCGTCAGACGGCGGCAGCAACGAACTGCCCAATCGCGCGCCGCTATGCAGCCCTTGCAACCGGCTCAAGAGCAACATCTACACGCTGGCGGGCTTGCGGCGCGAGAACAGGAAGCTGAAGCGCTGGTATTGGAAGACCATTCGGGAAATAGACTTGCGCCAATCTAAGAGGTGGGCGGAGGACTATCTCAAAGACCTCGCGCAACAAGGCAAATTCGCGGCGATCGCGTAGCGGCGGCGACGGCGCATAGTTCACGGCGATTGCGCGCTTTGCGATATAATTCCCATTCACAGCATCATCTACCCAAGCATCAATCCAACCAATCGCATACGGGCGTCAAGCAGCGCCTAATCATTAACCAATCATCAACCCTAATCATCACACGCGGGAGCAGCAGCAATGAACCTGAACATCTACTTGCACTTTAACGGGAACTGCCGGGAGGCGTTTGATTTCTACCGATCGGTGTTCGGCGGGGAGTTTGACATTGTGCAGACTTTCGCGGATATGCCGGGCGAGGCGGCGGGCGATATGGCGATTCCGGAGGCGGAGTTGGGCAATGTAATGCATGTGGCGCTGCCGATTGGGGATAGCGTGCTGATGGGGAGCGACAGCCCGTCGTTCTTTGGGCCGCCGCCGGTTGTGGGCGGCAACTTCTCGGCGTCGGTGGACGCGGACAGCCGAGAGGCGGCGGACGCGCTGTTCGCCGCGCTGTCGGAGGGCGGCAAGGTGGAGATGGAGATGGCGGATATGTTTTGGGGGTCGTACTTCGGGTCGTGCAGGGATAAGTTCGGGATAGGGTGGCAGATAAGCTGGGATACGCAGCAGGGCTAGTAGCGCGGCGAGACGGGCGCAATGGCGCGATAAGATGGGCGCAAGCATAGCCGCAAGGGGCGCGATAAGGCGCAAGCGTCTTATAACAGGCGCGGGCGGCGTTAACGAGCAAGCGAAATGAAAGGACATACTCTCAGATGGGCATCCTGGTTGACGAAAATACGCGGTTGATGGTGCAGGGCATCACGGGCAGGGAGGGCAGCTTTCATGCGCTGCGCTGCCGCGAGTACGGCGCGAATCTGGTGGCGGGCGTAACGCCGGGGCGCGGCGGGCAGATGTTTGACGGCGATGTGCCGGTGTTCAATCGCGTGGAGGAGGCGGTGGAGCGCGCGCAAGCCAACTGCGCGCTCATATTCGTGCCGCCGCCTTTCGCCGCGGACGCCATCCTGGAGGCGGTCGACGCGGGCATCCCAACTATCGCCTGCATCACCGAGGGCATACCGATTATGGACACCATCGCGGTCAAGCGGCACATCCGCGACAAGCCGGTTACGCTGATTGGGCCGAACTGCCCGGGGATGATTACGCCGGGCGCGCGCGTCAAGGCGGGGATTATGCCGGGCGACATTCACGCGCCGGGCAGGGTCGGCGTGGTCTCGCGCAGCGGCACGCTGACATACGAGGCGGTCAGCCAGCTGACGGCGCTGGGCATAGGGCAGTCAACCTGCGTGGGCATCGGCGGCGATCCGGTGAACGGCTCGTCGTTTGTGGACATTCTGCGTATGTTCAACGCCGACGCGGACACGGACGGCGTGGTGATGATAGGCGAGATAGGCGGCGCGCGCGAGCAAGAGGCGGCGGAGTACATCCGGGCGGAGTTTCGCAAGCCAATGGCGGCGTTCATAGCCGGGCGCAGCGCGCCGCCGGGCAAGCGAATGGGGCATGCGGGCGCGGTAATCACCGGGCGGGCGGCGCGCGCCGAAGAAAAGGAGCGCGCGCTCGCCGCGGCGGGCGTCGCCATCGTGCCTGGCCCCGGCGAAATCGGCAACGCATACCGGGAGGTGGCCGGGGGCTAGCTAAGGCGGGCGCCGGCCGGGGGCGGCTAGTCGTCGGATCCAGAGTCAAGATGATCGGGGTAGCATCCCTGATTAGCCGCGTCGTCGCTATTCGTGCCATCCGGGCAGGTGGTGTCGTCCCAATCCACTTCCTCTATGTCGTTTGCATTACGCATATTCTTCGCGTCCTCCATATCGGCGTCATCGAACTCGGCGTCGTTCACGCTGGCGTTTCGGAAATCGGCGCCGGGGAAGTCGGAGTTGGGGAATTTGGCGTCGTCCAAAGTAGCGCCCTCGAAGTCCACGTCGTCGAACTTGCAGTTCGTAAAGACGGCGTCGGTCATGATGGCGTCATGGAGGATGGAGCCTTCGAAATCCACCCGCTCCCACCTGACTTTGGACATATCTACGCCCGTCATATCCGCCCTGACGAACTTCGTCTTGGTATCCACGATGGCGCTCGTCAGGTCGACTTTGTCCATTTTGGTGTCTTCCAACACCGCGCCGGACAGGTCGGTCTTGTCCAAAGTGGCGGTTCGCAGGTCGGCGTCTTCCAGGTTGGCGTTGACCAGCGATGAGTTGGACAGGTCGGCGTCTATAAAGCCCACGCCGCTGAGATCTATGCCCGTGTTGAATGTGACGTTGGTCAGTATCGCGCCCCTGAACTTGGTTGCGTTGTTCTTTTTGCTGTTTGATGTCGCCCTAATGCGCGTGTCGGTGAGGTTGACGCTGTCCATTTCGGCGCGCGTGAACTTGGTTTCGGTGATGTCCGCGCCGCTGAGGTTGGCGTTGTTCAGGATCGCGTCGGTCATGTCGGTCTGCTTGAGGTTGACGTTTGTGAGGTTGGCGCTGGTAAAGTTCGCCTTTCTCAGGTTGGAATTTGTGATGGTAGCGCCCGTCAGGTTCGCCTTAGTAAGGTCTCGCTCGGACCAGTCAACGCTGTTGAATTTACAGCCGCTGAGGTCTGCGCCGGGGGATATATCGGTGCAGGGTTCGGGCGTGTTGGTGGCAGTGGGCTCAGGGGTAGCGGTGGGTTCGGGCGTGGCGGTAGGTTCGGGCGTCTCAGTGGGTTCGGGCGTGGCGGTAGGCGGCTCAGGGGTGGGCGTTTCGGTGGGTTCGGGCGTGGATGTAGGCGGGACGGGCGTGGCAGTGGGAACGCGCGTGTTGGTCGCGGTGGGTTCGGGCGTGGCGGTAGGCTCGCGCGTGGGCTCAGGCGTAGGCGTCTCGGTGGGTGCGAGCGTGGGGCGCACAGCGAGCGGGACGGTGGCGATGGGCGAGGGCGTGGATGTAGGCGGCACGGGCGTGGACGTGGGCACGGGCGTAGCCGTGGGTTCGGGCGTGGCAGTGGGCGGCATAGTGGGCGCGAGCGCCACCGCCGGCGTCGCCACCTCATTTACAAGGTCGGGCGCGGTGTCCGGTTCCTGCGAGCATGCCGCCAGGATAGCGGGCAGGCATATCGCCAACGCCAATGCTGCCATAAGTCTGAACTTCATCGGTTCTCCTATCGGGCGCTTAATGTTGAGGGGAAAGCTCGCCGCCGCCGCTTATCAGAACGCGGCAAGCGAGCGTAGGTTAGCCAAAGTCTAATTCGGATTTCTTGGACATTGTTTAGGCTTTGTAAAAATTATGATGGGCGCGGGCGGATGCGGTCAATGTTTTTTTGGGCTAATTGGCGGGCGCTTTGATGGGCGATAGCATAGTGACAGCGTGGCGATAGCGCGGCGATAGCGCGTCAATGGCGCGGGATTTTCGCGGGCGCAAGTTGCCCATAAGGGCGCGATAGGGTATGCTTGCGGCTGACGTTTATTCAAGGCAATCGCAAGCAATCAGCGGATAATCATCGGAGGACGCATCAATGAACACAATGGAAGCGATAGCGCGGATACTCAAGGAAGAGGGCGTGGAATGGATCGCCTGCTTTCCGTCCAACAACCTGATAGAAGAGGTGGCGAAGGTTGGCATCCGCACGATAATGTTTCGTCAGGAGCGCGGCGCGCTTATGGCGGCGGACGGGTTCAGCCGGATGAACGACCGCAAGCAGTTCGGCGTGGTTATCACGCAGGGCGGGCCGGGCTCGGAGAACAGCATGGGCGGGCTTGCCCAGGCGTTTGCGGACAACATCCCGATGCTGTATCTGCCGGGCGGCTCGGCTGTGGCGCAGATGCAGGTTAGGCCCAACTTTTCGCCCGCGCGAACCTACGCCACGGTGTCCAAGCACAGCGAGGTGATACTGCAGCCGGATATGGTCAGCAGCGTGATGCGCCGCGCGTTTCACAACCTGCGAAACGGCCGCCCAGGCCCTGTAGTCGTTGAGCTGCCGGGCGATGTCAGCACAATGGAAGTGTCCGAGGGCGCGCTGAATTACCAGCCGCCCAAGCGCCATCCGCAGCAGCCCTCCGCCGGCGATGTGAGCGACGCAATCAAGGCGCTGACGGCGGCGCGCAAGCCGATGATCTGGTCGGGAATGGGCGTGCTTATGGGCGACGCAACGGCTGAGCTGCAAGAGCTTGCCGAGCTGCTTGAGATACCCGTCTATTGCACAATGCCGGGCAAATCCGGGTTCAATGAGCGGCATCCGCTATCGCTGGGATCGGGCAGCGGCGCCACCACCGAGCAGGCGCGGCATTGGCTGCGCGAGTCGGATGTGCTGTTCGCGGTGGGCAGCAGCCTGTCCATCACAAGCTACGGCCAGGCGATACCGCCGGGCAAGGTGATGATTCACAACACCGAGAGCATCGAGGATCTGAACAAAGACTTCACCGTGGACGTGGGCGTTCCCGGCGACACCAAGCTGACGCTGCGCGCGCTGATAGACGAGGCGAAGGCGCAGCTGGGCGAGAGCGGGCGCATGGGCAAGTCGGGCGTCGCCGCCGAGATTTCGGGCATACGGCAGCGGTGGATGGCGGACTGGACGGGGCTGCTGAATTCGGACGAGACGCCGATAAGCACCTACCGCGTGATAGGCGAGATGGAGCGCGTGCTTGACCACGACAACAGCGTGGTGACGCATGACGCGGGCGCGCCGCGCGATTCCATAATGCCGTTCTACACCGCCACCACGCCGCATAGCTACATCGGCTGGGGCAAGACCACGCACTTGGGCTACGGCATACCGCTGATGATAGGCGCGAAGTTGGCGGCGCCCGACAAGTTCTGCCTGAACTTCATGGGCGACGGCGCTTTCGGGATGTCCGGGCTGGACATAGAGACGGCGGTTCGGGCGGGCGCGCCGATAACCACGGTTGTGCTGAACAACGGGGGAATGGCGACCTATCCGGGCGGCTACCCCACCGCGCGCGAGCTGTTCGGCACGACCGAGATGACGGGCGACTACGCCAAGATAGCCGAGGGCATGGGCGCCGTGGGCATAACGGTAACGGATCCGGGCGAGGTCGCCGAGGCGCTGCGCCAGGCGCAAAGCCACAACGCCGACGGCCGCGCCGTGCTGCTGGATGTGCATAGCAATATGGAGCCGCGGAAGTCGCGGTAGGGGGGCGCGGCGGATGCGCTGATTAGCCAATGCCGATTAGCCAAATGCCGCTTAGTCAACGCTGACTGACTAGCAAGGGAATACCCGCTCAGGCTTTGGGGCTTGGGCGGGTATTTCTGCGTGTAAGCGATTAGGGGTTCAAGATGGGATTTTGGGTAGCGGCCGCCAGCCGGCTAGGGCGCCTTGCTATCCACCTACGCCCAAATCACCGCCGACTTCACCCCCGCCGAAAAGCGCGCCCTCTTTTCGCGGAACGCTGAAACCCTCTACCGCATCTAACCGCTGTGATACTATAAGCGCATCAACCAAGCGAACAAACACAAACACGCGCGGGAGAACAACCTAATGAGCGTCAAAATCCCCACACCCACCCGCGCGCTCAAAACCACACTCGCCCTAGCCTTCGCGTCAGCGCTAACCCTAGCCCTGCTGCTAACCGCCGACGCCCGCGCCACCGCCATCACCACCGACGCAGCCACCCCTGCCGCGCCCGCCATACCCATACCCACCCAATACACCGCCCAATGCTCCAACGCCATCGCCGTTCCCAACCCTGCCGCCAACCCCGGCCTAGTATCCGACTGCGCCACCCTGCTAGCCGCAAGAGACACGCTCGCAGGCGAGGAGGGCAACCTAAACTGGTCAGCCAATGTCGTCATCAGCGATTGGGACGGCATAGGCATAGACAACGAGCGCGTTTCAGTATTGGTTTTGCCCGAATATGGCTTGAATGGCGCGATACCCCCGGAGTTGGGCAACCTTGCCAACTTATATGCGCTACTGATCCACGACAACCGGCTGACGGGCGCTATACCCTCGGAACTGGGCAGACTTGCCAACTTATATGCACTGCTGATCCACAACAACCGCTTGACGGGCGCGATACCCCCGGAACTGGGCAGCCTTGCCAACCTTGAGGATTTGTATCTCAACAACAACCGCTTGACGGGCGCGATACCCCCGGAACTGGGCAACCTTGCCAATCTCCGGGGATTGAATCTCGCCGAAAACCAACTGACGGGCGAGATACCATCAGAGTTGGGCAACATTCCCTATCTCTACGAGTTGCGCCTCCACGGCAACCGGCTTGCGGGCTGCATCCCCGAATCCCTCCGCGCGCCTTTGGGGGACAGCGAGATAGAGCGGATTGGACTGCTAATCTGCGGCGCGCCCATCCCCATACTCATACCCATCGCCCCCCGCTTCGCCGAGCAATGCTCCAACGGCGTCGCTATCCCCAACCCCAACAGCAACCCCAACCTGGTAGCCGACTGCGCCGCGCTACTCGCCGCGCTGCCCACGATCGACGCGAGCGGCATCCTAAACTGGTCGCCGGATATTCGCATTAGCGAATGGGATGGCATAACCACTGCAAACAATCGCGTGTCAGCATTGAAATTGAACCAATACCGCTTGCGCGGCGCTATACCCGCGGAATTGGGCAACCTTTCCCGTCTCACGCATTTGGATCTCGGCGACAACCGGCTGACCGGCGCTATACCCCCGGAACTAGGCAACCTTGCCCGCCTCGCGGAATTGCACCTATCAGGCAACCGCCTGACGGGCGCGATACCTCTGAAACTAGGCAACCTTGCCGCAATAGAGGCTTTGGGCATCGCCGGCAACCAACTAACCGGCGCGATACCCGCGTGGCTAGACGACCTTCCCAACCTCAAGTATCTCTTCCTCGCCAACAATCGTCTGACCGGCGAAATCCCCCCCGAACTAGGCAACCTTGCCAACATCGAGGTAATAGAACTCAACGGCAATCAACTAGCGGGCGCGATACCGCCGGAACTAAGCAACTTTGCCAATCTCAAGGTATTGAATCTCGCAAGCAATCAACTGGCGGACGAGATACCCTCGGAACTGGGCAACCTTGTCAATCTCTTGACATTGGATCTCTCCGAAAATCAACTAACGGGCGCTATACCCCCGGAGCTAGGCAGCCTTGCCAATCTCAAGTACTTGTATCTCAACCACAACCGACTAACGGGCGAGATACCCCCGGAACTAGGCAACATTCCCAACCTCGTAACCTTGCGCCTCCGCGGCAACCGGCTTTACGAGGGCTGCATCCCGCAATCCCTAATCGCGCCTTTGGGCAGCGAGATAGAGTTGGTTAGGCTACCCGTTTGCATTACGACTGCCGACAGAGTGAGCGCGCTTGAAACGCTGCTCGCCGAGGTTGCAGGCTCGCTCAGCCTAATTGAAACGCAGCTCGCCGCCCTTGCCGACAGGCTAACCACGCTGGAGGCGGATCAGCGATAGCCCCAACAGCAACGCCCCCATCCCCTTGACACCCACCCCCTCACCCCAATAACCTAACACCACAACAACACACCCAACACCCCCAACCAAGCGAGGTTCCCCCATGACGACAATCACCACCGACCCCGGCGTCCAGGCAATCCTAGACAACATCCAAGTCATCGTAGCCTCCGAGGGCGGCTCCCTAGAGTTCGTGGACTTGCAAGGCGACCGCCTCACCGTCAAATACCACAAAGGCGTCAACGAAGAATGCCCCGAATGCGTCCCCGACCACCAGCTCGTGGAAACGCTGCTGCGCTCCTCCATGACCAACTTCGCGCCCCACGTCACCGACCTGGAACTGCTCTAACCGGGCTTGCGCGTTAGCCTTGCCCCCGGATGCGCTAGGCTGCCATTGCCCGATGACGATACGAGCGGCGTAGGCGGCATTTGCCCCAACGCGCTGGGTTGCCATTGCCTAGACTGGGATGCCTAGTTGGGGAAAGTGAACGCCGCCCCGACGCGCTAGACTACCAACGCCGCCAAAGTCTTACGCTTGCCCGCCTAGTAGCCCCCGCCGCGCTACGCTATCATCAACCCGCCGCCGCCCACGCCAAGCGCGAAAGCCGCCATCCCCCATCCCCCCTATCCAATCATATCCAAATACTTCAACCCCGACCCCGTATTCAGCAGCAATATCCGCTCATCACCCCCAACCGCCCCCTCCCCTAGCAGCCGCCGCAGCGCCGCCGCTATCGCCGCCCCCTCAGGGCAGACGAACATCCCCTCAAGCGACGCCACCGACCGCATATCCGCCAGCATCTCGGCCTCGCTCACCGTCAGCGCCCCGCCGCCGCTCTCGCGCAGCGCCCGCAGTATCAGGTAATCCCCTATCGCCGCCGGCACCCGTATCCCCGCCGCCAAAGTGGACGGGTTTTCCCACGCCTCCGCGAACTCCGAACCCGCGTTGAACGCCCGCACTATCGGCGCGCAGCCCTCAGCCTGCACCGCGTACATCCGCGGACGCCTGCCGTCCAGCCAGCCCATCTCCTCCATCTCGGCGAATGCCTTCCACATCCCCACTATCCCCGTGCCGCCGCCCGTTGGATACAAGATGACATCCGGCAGCTCCCACCCGAACTGCTCCGCTATCTCATATCCCATCGTCTTCTTGCCCTCGGCGCGATACGGCTCGCGCAGCGTGGAAACGTCGAACAGCCCCAGCTCCGCCGCCCGCTCGCCCGAAATCCTGCCCGCGTCCGTGATGAACCCGTCCACCAGCTCCAAATTCGCGCCGCTTATCTCAACCTCAACGCGGTTCGCCTGCGGCGCGTCCTTGGGCATAAACACATACGCATCCATCCCCGCCTTCGCCGCGTATGCGCTCATAGCCCCCGCCGCGTTGCCCGCCGAGGGCATCGTCAGCCTGCGTATCCCCAGCTCCTTCGCCTTGGACACCGCCGCCCCAAGCCCGCGCGCCTTGAACGATCCCGTCGGGTTAATCCCCTCATCCTTGATATGCAAATCCGAGCAGCCCATATCCGCGCCCAGCCGCTCGGCGTGAAATATCGGCGTGAATCCCTCGCCCAGCGTTACCACATTGCGCTCGTCCAAGACGGGCATAACCTCAAAGTAGCGCCACATATTCGCCGGCCGCCCAACGAGGTCTTCCCTTGACAGCGCGGCGCGCGCCTTTCGCAAATCGTAGCGCGCGTACAGAACCTTGCCGCACTCCCCGCAAGTCCGATGCGCCTCGTCAGCCCCAAACTCCCGCCCGCAATATGTACACTCCAAATGCGTCAAGTAGCTTTTCATATCAGCCCCCGCAAGCGTGTGTGTTATGCGCCGCCGCCGTTAAACGCAAGAATGCGGCGAGTGGACGGGACATCCCCCCGCGGACGCCCGACCACTGCCGCATTGCATATTATACTCCGCAAGTTATAATACAGATACCCTTTTTTACGGGCAATTTACGCGATATTCGCCGGCATTTGCCGCAAAAACCGAAATTTGAAAGGAAAACTATGCCAAGCATCATTGAACGGCGCTACCTTGACCTCCACCCCGGCTCAGCCGACCGCTGGGAAACCGCCCGCGAAATCTTCCCCGACGGCGTCACCCACGACGGGCGGCGCATGTCCCCCTTCCCCCTCTACGGAACGCGCGGACAGGGCGGCGTCAAGTGGGACGTCGACGGCAACCGCATCATCGACTTCTGGACGGGACACGGCTCTATGATGCTCGGCCACTCCCACCCCGAAATCGTCCGCGCCGTCCAAGAGCAAGTGGCGATAGGCACCCACCTGAGTATGTCCTCCGACCTAGAGATCCGCTGGGCGCAGCTTGTCCAGCGCCTCATTCCCTCCGCCGAGAAAGTCCGCTTTCACAGCTCCGGCACAGAGGCGACGATGATGGCTATCCGAATGGCGCGCGCCTACACCGGCAAAACCAAAGTCGTCAAGTTCGAAGAACACTTCCACGGCTGGAGCGACTACCTATCGGCGGGCGGCGCCGGGCTTGGCGGCATCCCCCAAGAAACCCTCAGCACGATGGTCGTATTGCCCCCCAACGACATCGCCGCCGTCGAGCAAGCCCTCCAACGCGACAGCGACATCGCCGCCGTCATCCTGGAACCCACCGGCGCCCATATGGGCTTGGAGCCGGTAAGCCCCGCCTTCCTAGCCCAACTCCGCGAACTCACCGAGCGGCAAGGCGTCGTCCTCATCTTTGACGAAGTCGTAACCGGCTTTCGCGTATCCCAGGGCGGCGCGCAGGCGCTCTACGGCGTCACCCCCGACATGACCACTATGGCGAAAATCCTAGGCGGCGGCTTGCCCGGCGGCGCGGTCGCGGGCAAAGCCGACATCATCAATATGATACAAGCCGGCCCAGACGCCGACTACAACCAAAACCGCCGCATCGCCCACAACGGCACTTTCAACGCCAACCCCCTGTCAGCCGTAGCGGGCATCAAAGCCCTGGAACTCGTCGCCGATACCCCCGTCAACGCCGCCGCCGACGCGATGGGACAGCGCCTCAAAGACGGCATCAACGACCTGCTCACAAAGATAGAAATCCCCGGCTGCGCCACCGGCGTCAGCTCGCTCATATTCCTGCGGCTTGGCGTTGATCCCGACGCCGCCGACCCCGACAAAAACCCCAACGCCGCCCGCGATATGCGCGCCTCCGACAACGCCGATATGCAATCCCAACTCAACCTGGCGATGCTCAATCACGGCGTCCACGCCGGCAACGCGCACGGCGGCGCGCGATTCATTCTCAGCGCCGCCCACACCGCGCGGGACATAGACGAATCCGTAGCCGCCATCGGCAATGCCCTATCCGAAGTCCGCGACCAAAACCTGCTCTAACCCAATCCAAACCGACGCCGCCATCGGGTAGCGCCTAGCCGGTGGCGGCGACCCAAATCCCGCTCTAACCCTATCTCTATACCAACCTTATATCTCATATCCCAAAACCGGAGATACGCAATGCCTGACCACGACCTCATCATCATCGGCGGCGGCGCGGCGGGCTTGACCGCCGCCATATACGCCTGCCGCGCGGGCATAGACACGCTGCTGCTGGAGCGCCTTATGCCCGGCGGCCAAATCATCAACGCCGACCGCATAGAAAACTTCCCCGGATTCCCCGACGGCGTAAGCGGCGCGGAACTCGGCCCCCTGATGCAGCGCCAGGCTACCCAATTCGGCTTGCGAATCCGCCTAGCCGAAGTGGATAATCTCGAACTGCGCGCCGGCGAATGGCGCGTGTCAGCCTACGGCGAGCGCCTAGCCGCCCGCGCCGTCATCATCGCCGGCGGCTCCACCCTACGCAAACTAGGCATCCCCGGCGAAGACGAATTCTACGGCGCGGGCGTATCCTACTGCGCCACCTGCGACGGCGGCTTCTTCCAAAACCAAACCGTCGCCGTCATTGGCGGCGGCGACTCCGCCCTTGACGAGGCGCTAGTCCTCACCGAATACGCCGCCAAAATCATCCTCATCCACCGCGCCGAAACCCTCACAGCCGAGCGCATCCTCCAAGACCGCGTCGTCGCCCACCCCAAAATAGAACTGCGCCCCAACACAATCGCAACCGCCATCCTAGGCGATACCCAAGCCCAAGCCCTAGCCCTAGAAAACGCCCAATCCGGCGAAACCTCCCGCCAGCCCATAGACGGCGTATTCATCTACGTCGGCTTATCCCCCAACACCGCCTACCTAAGCGACCTGCTCCCCTTGGACGCCGCCGGCCACATCCCCGTTGACATCCAAATGCGAACCGCAATGCCCGGCTTATTCGCCGCCGGCGACATCCGCCAGCGCAGCCCCGCCCAGCTCGCCGCCTCCGCCGGCGACGGCGCAACCGCCGCCATCTCAGCCCGCCGCTACCTAGAAAGCCTCTAACCCCGCTATGATAAAGTAACTTGCGTAACCCTATCGCGGCGGGAGAAACCCCTATGCAAACAAGCCCCAATACCCAACACCCCCTCAACCGCAACCTCTTCATAGCGGACAACCTCGCCCTACTCCGCAGCCTAGACAACGAAACCATCGACCTAATCTGCATAGACCCCCCATTCGCCAAAAACCAAACATTCATAGGCAGCCTACGCCCGCCCCTAACCGAAGACGAGCGCCGCCAAGAACTGGAAACCCTAGCGAACTGGAACATCCACAACCCCCGCGACGCCGCCAACCTAGGCATCACCTGGCCCGACTCATACGACGACGCTATGTTCAAAGACATATGGCGCTGGGAAAACGACGTCCACGAAGACTGGCTTGACCGGATAGACGACGACTATCCCGCCCTAGCCAAAGTCATAGACGCCGCCCGCTACACCCACGGCGAAGACACCGCCGCCTACCTAACTTATATGGCGATACGCATCATTGAGATGCGCCGCATCCTCAAGCCCACCGGCGCGCTATACCTGCACTGCGACCAGAACGCCAACTCATACCTGCGCCTCACCCTTGACTCCATTTTCGGCGACAACAATTTCCAGAACGAAATCGTATGGCATTACAGCACGGGCGGCGTCTCGCGCCGCAGATACGCGCGCAAGCACGACACGCTGCTGTTCTACTCAAAGTCCGACAAATGGACATTCAACGCCGACGCCGTCAGAGTCCCCCGAACCGAAAAGGCGATGCGCCGCGCCCAAAACCCGCGCGGCGCTAGAATAGCCGCGTCCGACACCCACAAGCTCCCTGAGGATGTATTCACCATCCAGCAGCTCAACCCGATGGCGTCCGAGCGCACAGGCTACCCCACCCAAAAGCCCGTAGCCCTCGCCGAGCGCGTCATACTCGCAAGCACAAACCCCGGCGACGTCGTCCTAGACTGCTTCGCCGGCTGCGCCTACGTCCCCGTCGCCGCCGAGCGCAACGGCCGCCAGTGGATAGCCTGCGACATCTCACCCCGCGCGCTCACCGTCCTGCGCCGCCAATTCGCCAAATTCCGCTACAGCGTCGACGGCGACCAAGCCGCCCAAGCCCCCGCGCTAATCGCCGACGCCAACGTAACCACCCGCTCTCCCCTAGACCTCCCTCAGCGAACCGACGCCGATCCCATTGCGTCCCCTACCATCAAAGACCTCCCCGAAAGAGCCTTCAAAGTCCCCGCCAGCCTAATCCCCGAAAAAGACATGCTGGAGTTCCTGCTAGACCTATCCGGCTACACCGCTTGGTGCTGCGGCTTCGCCAACCGCCGCCCCGACGGAACCATCGTGCGAACCACCAACAACTTCCACCTAGACCACATAGCCCCCAAATCCAAAGAGGGTTCCAACCAAATCATAAACCGCGCCCCCTTGTGTCCCACCCACAACATCCGCAAAAACAACCGCCAGATCCCCTTGGCCGACTACCGCCGCGAAATCGCCGACGCCGGCGAAATGCTAGTCAACACCACCGCCGACCTAGTCAACCTAGCCGAGGCCTACCAAAAAGCCCTAGACCGCTACGCCCAAGAACGCATCCGCCGAGGCCACCAGCCGGGCATGGGCGTCTGACATCACTGCCATCTCAGCCCGCCGCTACCTAGAAAGCCTATAACGCGCTTGTGTGTTAAAATCAATTCCTGACCACAAACGGAATAGAGGCGCATACAGGCATATGCTAGGAAAATGCCCCCATTGCGGCAGTACACGAATACGAAGACGCTACCGACGGCACAGATACAATAACTGGCGCTGCCGCCGCTGCAACCGCGTATTCGCGCGTCCAAAACCTGAAAACCCTGTCCAACGTCCTACCCAAAGTCCCGCCCAAGGGTATCCCCAACCCGCGCCAGCGCCCAAATACACAGGCGCTACCGCCGGCGCAAACGCAACAACCGGCGCTGCCGCCGGCGCGTCCGCGCGTCCTCGCCCCCGAAAACGAAAATTCCTGCCCATCGCCGCGCTTGTCATACTTATCGCCGCGATAGGCTTGTTCGCGTTGGCGCAAGTGGATATTACAATCACTCCGCGCCAACAGCCCATAGTCGCTGAATCACAAAACGCGATTCAGCCGCTTGGAGCAACGCCTGCCGCCGTAACTCCCCGCGATACCGCAAACGCAAACATCCCCCCAACACCAAACGCGCAAGCGGCGACAGACGCAAACATCCCCGCAACGCCGGATGCCGCAAGCATCCAAAGCGCGCCTGCGGCCACCCCTACTTCCACATATACGCCCGCGCCTTCCCATATAGCAACGGCAACCCTCTCCCCAGCGCTAATTCCCGCCACCACGCCCGAACCTACATCTACGCTAATTCCAACTTCTACGCCTGAACCCACATCTACACCGGCGCCAACTCATACGCCCGAACCCACATCTACACCGACTCATACTTCTACGCCTGAACCTACATCTACACCAACGCCTACTCCTACACTCACTCCCACAAACACGCCAACGCCAACTCCTGTGGCAACGCCGCACCTGCGTCACCTCGCAGAAAAGCAATATATGCTGACCCTCATTAACGCGGAGCGGCGCAAGGTGGGCATCCAGCCTGTGGAACTAGGCAACAACAACGCCGCTCAGTTGCACGCCGAATCCGCGCTTGCAAACTGCTTTTCATCCCACTGGGGCATTGACGGCCTCAAGCCCTATATGCGTTATAGCCTCGCAGGAGGCTATAACGCCAATGCGGAAAATGGACACGGACTTGACTACTGCATCAAAGCGCGCGATAACTACACCTCCTTGCGACCTATCCAATCGGAAATCTTGGATGCGATGCAAGGCTGGATGCGTAGCGGCGGACACCGCCGAAGCATTCTTGACAAACACTTCCATAAAGTGAACATAGGCTTGGCATGGGACCGCTACAACATTGTCGCTTTCCAACACTTTGAGAGCGATTATGTGGTGTATGATCAATTGCCCAGCATCAACTCAAGAGGGCGATTGTCCATGAGCGGCGGCCTAAAAAACGGCGCGCAAATCAGCGTCAGAGACTTGGCCATCGTTGTGGATTACGACAAACCGCCGCATGCGCTTACCAGAGGACAGGTGTCTCGAACATACTGCTATAGCACTGGACTTCAAGTCGCTGCTTTGCGTGAACCGCTGAGCGACGGTTGGAGTTGGACAACTGATGAGTTCACTACCACGCACGATCCTTGTCCCGATCCCTATGATGTTCCCGCGTCAGCCCACCCTGCCAGGTCGGCCGATGAAGCAGGCAGGCTTTGGGACGAGGCATACAAATCCAGCCGGACAATGAAACCCACACAAATAGTGGTGCCATGGATTACCGCCAAAAAATGGCGAGTCTCTAAATACACTTTCGAGATTGAAGCTAACCTATCTAAAATCCTGCGAGAGCACGGCGACGGCGTCTATACGATAGTGGTCTGGGGAAAGGCTGACGGCGAAGACGCTGTGATCTCCGAGTACTCCATCTTTGTGGGCGTTACGCCGCCGGACACCTACTCCCCCTAAATCCGCCCGCCGCTACCTAGAAAGCCTCTAACCCCGCTATGATAAAGTGGATTGCATAACCCCAACCGCAATTCGCTCGGCGGGAGATACCCTATGCAATCAAGCAGCCCTACCCAAACCCAACACCCCCTAAACCGCAACCTCTTCATAGCGGACAACCTCGCCCTACTACGCAGCCTAGACAACGAAACCATCGACCTCATCTGCACAGACCCGCCCTTTGCCAAAAACCAAAACTTCACCGGCAACCTCCGCCCGCCCCTAACCGAAGACGAGCGCCGCCAAGAACTGGAAACCCTAGCGAACTGGAACATCCACAACCCCCGAGACGCCGCCAACCTAGGCATCACCTGGCCCGACTCATACGACGACGCTATGTTCAAAGACATATGGCGCTGGGAAAACGACGTCCACGAAGACTGGCTTGACCGAATAGACGACGACTTCCCCGCCCTAGCCAAAGTCATAGACGCCGCCCGTTACACTCACGGCGAAGACACCGCCGCCTACCTCACCTACATCGCCATCCGCGTCATAGAAATGCGCCGCATCCTAAAACCCACCGGCAGCCTCTACCTGCACTGCGACCACAACGCCAACGCCCACCTGCGCCTGACACTGGACGCCATTTTCGGCGCGGACAACTTTCGCAACGACCTCGTCTGGAGCTACCGCACCGGCGGCGTCAGCAAGCGCTACTGGCCCCGCAAGCACGACACCATCCTGTTCTATGTCAAATCGGACGCCTACCGCCACAACCCCGTCCAAGAGCGCGTGTACTACGACAAGCCCTTCTTCACATCCCAAACCGACGAGGACGGCCGCCACTACGCCGATGTATTCGTGCGCGACGTTTGGGAAGACATCCGCCCGCTCATAAATACATCCGGCGAGCGCGCAGGCTACCCCACCCAAAAGCCCGTAGCCCTCGCCGAGCGCATCATCCTAGCCGGCACAAACCCCGGCGACGTCGTCCTAGACTGCTTCGCCGGCTGCGCCTACGTCCCCGTCGCCGCCGAGCGCAACGGCCGCCAGTGGATAGCCTGCGACATATCCCCCCGCGCGCTCACAGTGCTGCGCCGCCAATTCGCCAAATTCCGCTACAGCGTCGACGGCGACCAAGCCGCCCAAGCCCCCGCCCTCATCGCCGACGCCAACGTCACCACCCGCTCCCCCCTAAACCTCCCTCAGCGCACAGACGCCGATCCCATCGCATCCCCCGCCATCAAAGCCCTCCCCGAAAGAGCCTTCAAAGTCCCCGCCAGCCTAATCCCCGAAAAAGACATGCTAGAATTCCTGCTAGACCTATCCGGCTACACCGCTTGGTGCTGCGGCTTCGCCAACCGCCGCCCCGACGGAACCATCGTGCGAACCACCAACAACTTCCACCTAGACCACATAGCCCCCAAATCCAAAGATGGCTCAAACCAAATCATCAACCGCGCGCCATTGTGTCCCACCCACAACATCCGCAAAAACAACCGACAGATCCCCCTAGCCGACTACCGCCGCGAAATCGCCGACGCCGGCGAAATGCTAGTCAACACCACCGCCGACCTAGTCAACCTAGCCGAGGCCTACCAAAAAGCCCTAGACCGCTACGCCCAAGAACGCATCCGCCGAGGCCACCAGCCCGGCATCGGCGTCTAACTTTCCCATCAACCATTCGCGCTTTGGCAACGCAATATACGCTCGCATATTCGGCGTTTCCGCTCGCAATTCCGGCTGCCCTCATCCCCATGCGCCCTGCCTTTGCATAGGCAGACGAGAGCGTCGCTTTCCCACGCCCAAACCCGTCTCTGAAATCCCCCAAAATCCCGCCCAAATTCTTCCCAAAATTTACCTATGCAACATCTAGTTCTTCTGCTAGAATTTCTTTCACCCGATTGATAATCGGACGCGCGAAGTAGCTTCATCATTCCTTTGGAGGTGAAAGAAACAATAAGTGAATAACGGGTCTGGCGCGTTTCGCAAACCTGTAAGCTACACCTTATCCTCGGACCTAACTCATAGCCCGCCCGCGGACGCCGCGGAGCCGGAGGTCAAAACCCTTGTCCCCCCGGACGCCGCCGCGCCGGAGGTCAGCCTGGATCTCACCCCTGAGCAGCAGGCGACCGCCGCCGCGCATCCCGTCGGCGAAATCATCGTGCAGCCCGCGGACGCCGCCGCCATCCCGGCCGCGCCCCGCCGCCGCATGCGCCCGCGCATCCCGCACCCGCGCGTGCATCGGCCGCATATCCCGCATCCGCGCGTACACAAACCCCAATTCCACAGGCCGCATCTGCGCCGCCCGCGCATCATCGCGCGCCCCGTGCGCGTCCACACTTTCGCCTCATTCATCCACCCCGACTACCGCTTTCTGTGGGCGTCCACGCTCTTCTTCAGCGGCGCGTTCTGGCTGCAGCAAGTCGTCATCGGATGGCTCACATACTCCATCACCGAATCCGCCCTGCTCACCAGCGTCGCGATGGGCTTGGACGCGCTGCCCATCCTGATAGCCGGCCCCCTAGGCGGCTTAATCGTGGACAGATGGAACAAGCGCAAACTCTTAGCGGGCGTGTTCATCTACCAGGCGCTGCTCGCGCTTGGATTCGGCGCGCTGGTCATATTCGGCGACATAGCCGCATGGCATATATTCGCGTTCATCTTCCTAATGGGCATATCCTGGGTGATAACCGACCCCGCGCGGATGACGCTGATACCCGCCACCGTGCCGCCGCACAACCTCGTGAACGCATTCGCCCTGAACTCGCTCGCGTTCAGCCTCACGCGCCTGGCGATACCCGCCCTGGGCGGCGCGCTGCTCGCGTTTGCCGGCGCCGGCGCCGCCCTGCTGCTGCAAGGCATAGCGATGGTTGGCGCCGCCGCGATGCTCTACGGCCTAAACGCAATCCCAAGCGCCCCCAAGTCCAAGCTCAGCGTCCGCGGCGCAGCCGCCGAAATACTAGAGGGCGCGCGCTACGTCCGCGAAAACTCAGTGGTGTTAGGGCTTGTGCTATTCGGCTTTCTGCCCGCCGTGCTGGTATCCCCGTTCCTGCACGGCCTAATACCCGTCTATGCCGCCGAAGTCTATCAGGTCGGCCCCGCCGAACTCGGCTTGCTGATGTCCGCAGTGGGCGCCGGCTTTCTCACCGGCACGCTCATCCTGGCGACCGTCGGCGGCTCAGTTCGCAAGAGCTGGATAATCATCGGCAGCGTGGCGCTCGTCACCGTAGCGATGGTCGCATTCGCCCTAAACCCCTCGCTGACGCTGGCATACCCGCTCGCCGCGCTCGGCAGCGTCGGCACAATGGCGTTCTTTTCGGTAACCACCGCCACGCTCCAAAGCGTAGTCCCTGAGGGAATGCGCGGCAGAGTGTCCGGCATCTACATAATGACATTCGGCGCAATGCCCTTCGGCAGCCTAGCCGCGGGCGTCATAGCCCAGCGCTTCGGCGCGCCAACCGCCACCCTCAGCGCCTGCGCCCTAATCATAATCGCCGCCGCGCTGCTATCCCTAAAATTCCCCTCAGTGCGCCGCCTATAAGCGGGGCAGATGGGGCAAGCAAGAGGACAAGCGGCAAGCGGGGTAGATAGCGGATAGCAAGACAATCGGCAAGCGCGGCAAACAGGACAGATAGCGGATAACAAGACAATCGGCAAGCGAGATAAACAAGGCAACCACAGAGAACAAACGCTAACCACCCCAACCCGCGCGTCGGCGTCGTCGGCGATACCCCAATCGCCCCACGCGCCGGCGCGCTACCCACCGCGCTCTACCGCCTTAGCCGCCTGCCACAACCCCTCCTGCTCATCCAACGCCAACTCATCCAAGCGCATCCCCCGCCGCCCACACTCCCGCTCCATAGCCGTGAACCGCCCATAAAACCGCCCATTCGCGCCCCCCAGCGCATCCTCAGCGTCCAACCCCAGCGCACTCCCAACTCGCGCCGCATCCCAAAGCATCCCGCTCACCTCCGACTCCGCCGCATCCCCCTCCAGCCCCTCAGCCGCTACCGCCCTCTCAGCAATCTCGCGCGGCGTGAGCGGCAGTTCGCTCTGATACGGCATTGCGCTATCAAGCGTCTGCGCGAACCGCATCGCCCCACATGCGCCCGGCGCGTTTATGCGCTCCAGCTCCCGCCGCGCCTGTTCGTCTAGCGCGTGTCCCTCGCCGCAAGAGCCTGATAGGAATTTGTGATACAACTCCCGCCCCCGCTTTCGCAGCGCCGACTCCGCGTCAACCCCCAGCCACCGCGCCGCGTTCACCAGCGAAAACAGCAAATCCCCATACTCAGCCGCGCGCTCCCCCGCCGTATTCGCCCGCGCCAGTTCGCCCGCCTCCTCCACCGCCTTTGCCGCCACCTGCCGATACTCCCGCCAGTCAAAGCCCACGCGAGCCGCCCGCGCCTGCACCGCCTGCGCGTATGCCAGCGCCGGCAAACTCTTAGGCGCGCCATCCAGCGCCGATGCGTCCGCCGGCTTTTCGGCGCGCTTAATCGCATGCCAATTCGCCAAAACTTCCCCCGTATCCGAAACCCGCATATCCCCAAACACATGCGGATGCCGCCGCACAAGCTTTGCGATAAGCCCCCCAAACACATCCGACGGCTTGACCTCCGCCCGCCGCATCGCCAGCGCCAGCGCGAACAGCCCATCCCCTACCGCCTCGCAAACGCTGCGCTCAGCGCCGCCCCCAATCGGATCCACGCTCTCCATCACCCCATAGCACGCCCGGCGCAACAACCGCCCCACATCATCCGGCGACGCATCCACACCGCGCAAGCATCCCCCATCGCCAAGCAACTCCCCCACAAGCGCCCACAATCCCGCGAAACCTGCGTCAGCGTTCTTGCCACCCACGCCCTTGCCATCAGCGCCGCCCCCTTGCCCCCGCCATTCGCCGCTATCCAACAAATCCGCCACCGACGCCGCAACGCAACCCCCACCCTTAGCAACCTCCGCTTGCCCCTCCAGCCGCGCCATCACCCCCCCAAACGCATCCGCCGCCGTGAACCGCCCGCCGCCATCCGCGCCATCCGCCCCGAACCGCACCTGAAATACCAAATGCAGCAAAACATCACCCATCTCTTCCACCGCATCCGCGCGGCTGCCCCACGCCATAGCGTCCAAAAGCTCATGGCACTCCTCCCGCAGCATATCCCGCATAGACAGCGGCGTCTGCTGCCTATCCCAAGGGCAGCCGTCCGGCCCCAACAGCCTATCCCGCACCGCCAATACGCCCTCATACGTCGGCGGATACCCCGCCAAAACGCCCTGCCCGCCATCCAACATAACCCTTCCCTTTCGCAATCCCGCCAATCCTAATTCCAACATCTATATCCCCCGGCGGCTAATCGCCATCGGCCATTCGCCGCCCGCCAATCCCTGCCCGCCATCCGCCGTAGATGTTATCATTACGGCGCTATGCAAACCACAACCCTACTCCAAATCCTGCGAACCGCCGCCGCCGCGATCTTCATCGCGCTTATGCCGCTGCTGCTGATTGCGTCCGCCGTCCGCTTTGTCATCAACCTGCCCGCGCTCTACTCATACGGCTTTGACCGCTACGAAATCGCCGACTACACCGGCATAGACCGCGACGACCTCATCAGCGCCGGCGCCCAGATACGCGACTACTTCAACAACGACGCCGAAGACCTTATCATACGAACTTTCGTCAACGGCGTCCTAACCGAATCCCTCTACAACCAGCGCGAGATAATCCATATGCGCGATGTCAAGGCGCTTGTGCAAGGCGTCTATCTTGTGCAAACCCTAGCCGCCCTCTACATCGCCGCCTTCGCCGCAATCGGATTGGCGACCCAACGCAAGCGCTTTCTGCCGCTATTGGCGCGCTGCGTCGGCGGCGGCGGCATCCTAACCCTAGCCCTAGTCGGCATCGTCAGCGTCGGCGCGCTTGTGGGCTTTGACCGCCTATTCCTGCTATTCCACCTAATCAGCTTCAGCAACGACTTCTGGCAGCTTGACCCGCGCCGCGACTACCTAATCGCAATGTTCCCCCAGCGGTTCTTCTTTGACGCCACGATGCTAATCGCCGCCTGCGTCATCATCAGCGCCGCCCTCTGCGCCGCAATCCCCCGCCTAGCCGCGCGCCTCGCAACCAATCGCCCACAAACACGCGCCCAGCGCCGCCGCTAAGCCCGCGCCAAGCCCTGCATTAGAAAGGGATAAGCCGGGGATAAGCCCTTGTCCACTATCGCCCTCGCCTATCGCCGAACCGCCCTCACCGCATACGGCTGCGGCATCAGCGACAGCCCGAACACCTCATCCTCGCACAGCGCCTCCCCGTCCGCCGGCTCAAACCTATACCGCTGCAACAGCCTGCTCGCCTGCAGCCATATCACGATCTCGGCGAACCCCTGCCCCGGACACCCGCGCCGTCCCACGCCAAACGGCATATACGCCGCATTGCCAAGCCCCGCCACCGACCCATCATCCGATGGCATAAACCTATCCGGCATAAATTCATCCGGCTCATCCCAAAACCGCCCGTCGTGATGAACCGCGTAGATATTCCCCAACACCTGCGCCCCCTTGCGTATTGCGAACCCGCCCGCCTCGCAATCGGCGCTCGCCTTGTGCGGCAGCCCGAATGGCGCCACCGTCCGATACCGCATGCTCTCCAATATCGCCGCGAACAAATACGGCAAGTTCGGCTTGTCCTCAACGCCCGCCGCCCTATCGCGGGGAACGGCGCTATCTATCTCTTCCTGAATCCGCGCCTGAATATCCGGTCGGTTGGCGAGTATCAGCAGCAGCCAAGCCATCGTTTGCGCCGTTGTATCCACGCCCGCCACCAGCAAATCCCCGATTAGCCCGCTTATCATAGAGCGCTCAATCTCACCCCGCCGCTCGCTCGCCAGCATCACCTCCACCAGACAGGTCGGATTGTCCAAATCCAAATCCGGCCGCGCCTCCACGCTGTCTATCAGATAATTCAGGATTTCGGACAGCATATCGGTATAGCGAATGGCGGCTTTGAGCGCGTGATTGGGAAAGATCTTCAGCCACGGGATATAGTCCACCGGATTAGCCGCCGACGCGTTGGCGAAAATCCAGAATATCACCCGCAGCAGCTCGTCCAGCTTGTCAATGAACTGGACGCCGTCCGTATTGCCGCGCCCGAACACCGCCCGAAACATCATCCCCGCGTTGGCGCGCGGCAGCGTCATTCGCGGCTGAACCGGCTCGCCCGCATCGCTCAGCTCCCCCACGCGCTCCACAAGATTATGAACCGCGTCCTCGATATACAGCTCGCGCACCTGCTGGATGCGCCGGAAACTCAGCAACTCGCGGTTGGCGAACCGCTGCAACCGCCGCCAATGCTCCCCATACGGCGCGAGCGCGAGATCATTCCCCTCATCCGTAACCACCCGCATAATCTCGCTAACCCACCTATCCGACAGCTCCGGCATAGAAAACGCCTGCCGCATAACCTCCGGATGGCTAATAACCACCGTCGGCACGCTGCCCATCTTAACCAGGCAAACATCCCCATACCGCCTTGCGATGCGAGTAATAGCCCGATGCGGCGCCCCGCGTATGCTCAGCAGCGACCCCGCCACCGGCAACCCCCTAGGCCCCGGCGGCGCCTTAGCCACGACTGCGACACTAGATCGCGTAACAGGCGTCTTAGCCATCAACCCACCAGCCTTGCCCTTTCGCGCCCGTGCAACGTCCTGACAGCCGCCGCGCCGCTATCACGCGCTATCACACAGACGTCCCGCGCTCTACCGCAACTCCCCCGTCAGTATCGCCACCACGCTATCCAAGATCTCCTCCGCGTTCACGCGCAGCTGCTCCTCCGACAGCCCCGCGATAGGATGCGGCGTGAATATCACCGGATACGCCGCCGCGCCCCACATCGTCGCCATAGACTTGGAAGTCTCGATAAAGCGATCCGTGCATATCGTAACTGAGGGTACGCCTGCTTTTTCCGCGTGAACTCCGTCGTGCACACTGCACGCGCTGCACGACCCTCAATCGCCCACCCCCACGATAACATAATCGCAGCTCGCCGCCATATCCGCGATAACCGCCGGATCCGCCGGCTTAGACGCCGACGGCTTAGCGTGATACTTCACGCTCGCCACCCCAAACCGCTCATCCAGCAGCCCCGTCAGCTGCTCCAAATACTCCCTCGCATTGACCTTGCTATCATCAATAACCCCCACCCGCTTATCCACCAGATCCCCCAACCTAGCCGCCCCCGCAAACTCCGGCACAACCGGCCCCGTAGTAGGATCCACCAGCGCATACCGCGCCCTCGTCTCTACAACCATAGTTATCCCTCCAATCGGCTTATCGCCTATCGGCAGAGGCCGGCACCCCCGGCCCGCCTTGCCCTATTCCTACAACGCAAATCGGCGCTCAACGCTACGCAGCGCCTAAACTGCTAGGCACTGCCTATAACGCCACGCTGCGCCTACAACGCTAGGCTACGCCCATAACTCTAGGTTACACCTACAACGCCAGCCTACGCCCATAACGCTAAACGCTGCGCCCATAACACCAGCCTGCCAGCCTACGCCCATAACGCTAGGCTATGCCAATAACGCCACGCTGCGCCCACAACGCCAGCCACCACGCCTACCGCGCACTTGCTACCCACCCATAGCGCAAGCGCACCCGCCCGCGCTCCCCCCGCAACACCCGCCCGCGCCCGCGATAGCGCTAGCTTGCCCGCCCGCCCCCGACGAAAACGCCGCGAACACCGAAAACTCCCGCCGCGACTCGCTCCCGCAATCCGGGCAAGCCGCCGGCTCATCCATATCGCTCATAGCCCGCCGCCGCTCAAAGCGGTTCGCGCACGTAACGCAGGTATATTCGTATATCGGCATAACATCCTCACACACAGGCTAATCGGCATCCTAGCTCTGCCGCCTATAAACATCTTACCCCTAATTCTATGCCCCCGCCCGCCCAAGGTCAACCGCGCCCGCGCCCGTAATCACCCCAAACCTGGCCATAGGCTTTGCCTACTCCCACCGTGATCGTCCCAGAAATTATGGGATTGCAACTTACAAATATAAATACTGCGAACAGAAAGATTATCAACGATTTCCTGTACGAAATCAGGCAGATATTAGGCGATGATCTGAACCTGTTCGCAGCGCCTACATTCTCACACAAATTTTTGGACGGTTACACTGATACACCCCCATTTGACACCCACCCCCCAAATACGCCAAAATCCCACCTACACACACTCACACCCAACCCAATCCCCCCTCCGAAAGGCAAACACCCCCATGCCAATCTCCCAAAAAATCCAAACCTTCATGCAACAAGGCTCCTGGATCCGCAAAATGTTCGAAGAGGGCATCGCCCTCAAACAACTCCACGGCGACGACAACGTCTTCGACCTATCCCTAGGCAACCCCGTCATCCAACCTCCAGACGAGTTCTTCGCCGAACTCCGCCGCATCGCCAACGCGCCCGCCGCCGGCATCCACCGCTACATGCCCAACGCCGGCTACCCCGAAACCCGCGCCGCCGTCGCCGCCGAGCTCGCGCGCGAAACCCGCCTCCCCTTCACCGCCGACGACATCGTCATGACCTGCGGCGCGGGCGGCGCGCTCAACGTCGTCCTGCGAACCCTCCTTGACCCCGGCGACGAAATCGTCATATTCGCCCCCTTCTTCGTGGAATACCACTTCTACGCCGACAACCACGGCGCAACCTGCCGCGTCGTCCCCCCCGACGAAAACTTCCTGCCCGACATCGACGCGCTCCGAAACGCCATCAACCCGCGCACCCGCGCCGTCCTCATCAACTCGCCCAACAACCCCACAGGCGTCCTCTACGGCGCGCAAACCCTTGACGAAATCTGCGCCGCAATCCGCGAAAAGGAGGCGGCTTTGGGCAACGAAATCTTCCTAATCAGCGACGAACCCTATCGCAAACTGCTCTTTGACGGCTTGGAATACCCCCACATATTCCACCACCACATACGCAGCATAGTGGCAACATCCCACTCCAAAGACCTCGCCCTGCCCGGCGAGCGCATCGGCTACATCGCCGCCCACCCCGACTGCGCCGACAAGACCGAGCTGATGGACGGCCTAGTCTTCAGCAACCGCATACTCGGATTCGTCAACGCGCCCGCCCTGATGCAGCGCATCGTCCGCGCCCTCCAATCCGTCAGCGTTGACCCCGCCGAATACCAGCGCAAGCGCGATTTCCTGCATGCCAACCTAACCCAAATGGGCTACGACGTCGTCAAGCCGCAAGGCGCGTTCTACATGTTCCCCGCCTCGCCCATACCCGACGACGCCGCCTTCGTAGCCGAACTCCAAGCCCGCAATGTGCTAACCGTCCCCGGCAGCGGATTCGGCCTCCCCGGCCACTTCCGCATATCCTACTGCGTTGACGACCGCACGATAGAGGGATCCCTGCCCGGATTCGAGGCGGCGATAGCCAAGTATCGGCGCGCCTAACCGCTATCCGGGAAAATCATCTTTCAACCCAAACCCCGTCACCGGCACCAGCGCGAAGTCGCACTGGCTTATCATGCCCTGCTCTATGAGCGCCTCCAACCCCGCGAAAGCCGCGGCTGATGTTGGCTCTGCGAATATGCCCCCTTCGCTTGCCAAGAGCGCATGCCACTGGCGGATATTCTCGTCGGACACCGCTATTGCCGACCCGCCCGTGTCCCGCAGCGCGCGCAGGGACTGCTTGAGGCGCGGTGGATTGGCGACCGCTATGCCGCCCGCAATGGTAGTGCCGCTGTTATTATCAGGTGCGGGGGCGTCGCCCGCGAATGCGGCGACGAGTGGCATCACTGCCCGAGCTTGGACGGCATGCAAGCGCGGCGACTTGTCTATAACTCCGGCGCGCTGCAACTCGGCAAAGCCCTTGTATGCGCCGATTAGTAGTGAGCCGTTGCCCACCGGAATTATGATGTGATCGGGCAGGGCGCCGTCGAACTCCCGCACGATTTCGTATGCGAAAGTCTTTGTCCCCTCCAAGAAGTACGGGCTGAGGTTGTGGGAGACATAGACAAGCTCGTTTTGGTGCGCGAAATCTACGGCGGCATCGGTAACATCCTGGCGGCTACCCTCTATTGGATGCGTGGTTGCGCCATAGACGGCTATCTGTCCCAACTTGGCGGCGGGGGCGCTTGCGGGCACGAATATGTGCGCCTTTATACCCGCGCGTGCTGCGTAAGCGGCAACCGACGCGCCTGCGTTTCCCGAAGAGTCTGCCACTACCTCCCGCGCGTGCATCTCCGCCGCCATTAACATCATCACCGCCGTTCCCCTGTCCTTGAACGAACCCGTGGGATTCATAAACTCCAGCTTGGCGTAGAGTGCATCTATTCCCAGCCGATTGGCGATCCACGGCAGGGACGCTGACGGAGTATTGCCCTCGCCCATTATGATGCCGCGCCTGGGATGATTCAGCGGTGTGGGAATGGAATCAAGCGCGACGGTAGCGTTGGTGTATGCGACGTCCAGGGGCGCGGCGCAGGCGGCGCAAGTTAGGCGGTTCATATCGGGCATATACTGCGCGGCGCACTCCGCGCATTTCAGGTTGAAAATTGACATGTGGCACCTCCTCACTCACAAAATCGCCAAAATTGCTAGGCAAATTATGGCATTGACTTGACGCAAGCGCTATACTTTGCGCGTTGGCGAGGCGTGTGCGCGGCAACGCGCGGCATAAGAAAACGCCGTCTGCTATAATCTTACCTGAACGCGGGTATCAAAATGCAAATGACAACCATACGAATCAGAAGTCCGCTGATGTTCAGGCGACCCATCGCAATTGCCCAACAGCGCGTTGACGACGTAGCCGACAGGTATCAGGACAGGTTCCTAGTCAAGCTACTCCTCCGCACCGCCAAAGAGTTCATCGCCGACGACGCCACCCACATGGCGGCGGCAATATCCTACTACGCGCTGCTCTCCCTATTCCCGATGATAGTCGGGTTGGTAGCCGTGCTGTCATTCTTTTGGCAGGACATGGAGGCGCGGGAACTGATGATAAGCTGGATGTCGGGCTTTTTGCCGGGCTCGGAGAATTTCATAAGGGAATACCAAATTCCGGAGTTTATAGCGGCTCCCGGGACTGTCGGGGTATTCGCGCTGGTCGGAATGTTCTGGACGGCGAGCGCCATATTCGGCGGCATAACCCGCTCCATCAACCGCGCGTGGGATGTGTCCCAAGACCGCCCTCTCTACATCAGCAAGCCCTACCAGATGCTAATGGCGCTTGCGACCGGGCTGCTGTTCCTGACATCCACCTCCATCAACATATTCCTGGGCGCGTCCGAGCGCTTCGCCAGCGCGAAACTGCCCATCCCCGACTTTCTGATAAGCGGAACCAGTTCCCTTGTCCTATACGCGAGCTCATTCGCGCTCATATTCGCGGTGTTCTTGATGCTGTACAAATATGTGCCGAACACCAAGACATACTGGAAGTACATCTGGCCGGGCGCGCTGGTCGCCGCCGTGCTGTTCGAAATAACCGAGAACCTGTTCATCATATACCTAAGCAGGTTCGCCAACTTCAGAGATGTGTACGGTGCGCTCGCGCCCGTCGTGATTGTGCTGGTATGGTCGTATATGAGCGGCCTAATCCTGATACTAGGCGCTGAGCTCAGCTCCGAATACTGCCGCATCAAGCGCGGCATAGAGCGCGGCGTACTAGGATAGCAAGGCAGGGCGCTACCACCCGCCGCCATCCGGCCGCATCCCTTTGGCGTTGATATTGACGCGATAGCCAGCGCTACCGCCCGCCCAGCATCCGGGCGCATCCCCCGTAGCATCAACCCAAGCGCGCGCCTGCGCCTATCGCCCGTCGACGTCCGGGCGCATCCCCCAAAACCGCCTGCGTTGCCTTGCGCCATCCTACCGCTATCGCCCTATCCCTACCCCCAATCCGCGTCCAAATGCGCCTCAATATACTCCTCATCCAACTCCACCCCCAACCCCGGCCTCTCCGACAAATGCAGCGCCCCCTCCCGCACATCAAGCGGGTGGCTGATAAACCGATTCAGCTGCGGCAGCCAGGCGCTGTTTATCTCCACCTTGTAGCAGTTCGGAACCGTCATCATCGTTTGCGCCCCCGCCAATATGTTGATTGGCCCGCTCGCGTCATGCGGGCTTACGGGTATGTAGAACGCCTCCGCCATATTCGCTATCTTTCGCAGCTCGCTTATCCCCCCCGTCCAAAGTATGTCCGGCATCAAATACTCCGCCAGCCGGTTCACCAGTATCGGAACGAAGTCAAACCGCGTGTACAGCCGCTCCCCCACGCATATCGGAACATTGACGGCGTCGCGCACCTGCCGCAGCGCCTCCACGCTGTCCGGCTGCACCGGCTCCTCAAACCAGCCGATGTTATACGGCTCAAGCCGCCTAGCCATCTCAATCGCCGTCGGCACATTAAAGTTCCCATGGCAATCAATCAAGATCTCAACATCATCCCCCACCGCCTCCCGTATCGCCGCGACCAGCTCCACGCCGTCATTCGCCCCCGCCGCCGAAATCGCCCCCCGCATATACCGCCTATGATGCCGCCCCATCTCAGCCGAAAACGGATCAAGCTTCAGCGTCGTATATCCCTCCGCCGCCAGCGACCGCGCGTGTTCGGCGGCGGCGGCCGGCTCCCTCGGCCCCACATGCGTATAAAGCGGCATATCATCCCAAACCGGCCCCCCCATCAGCCTAAACACCGGCAGCCCCAGCGCCTTGCCCTTAATATCCCACAGCGCAATATCCACCCCGCTCAGCATCGTGGACACAAACCCGCCATACCCGCCCCCGCCCGTAAAGCGCCTGAAAAGCTTATGCCAAATCCGGTCAATATCCGCCGGATCCTCCCCCACCAAACTCTCCCTGAAATCCTGCCGCACCCTAGCATCCCGCAGAAACCTCAGCATATTCCCCACAATCACGCTGCCGCCCCCGCCCGAACTCGTCGCCTCCCCCACGCCGCTTATCCCCTCGTCGGTGTCTATCCGCAGAAACACAAAACTCCGCCCCTGCGCCTCCGGCTGCGTCACCCACACCTTCAAATCCGTTATCTTCATTATCCCCCTCGCCTTTCGCTCAACTTTGCGCCAATTCGCTTTCCACAAATCGGCTTACTCGGATTGCTTGGTTCATTCGGATTGCTCGGCTATTCGGCTATTCCCGCTTGCCAAGACCGGCGGCGGCAATTATATCAGGCGCGCCCCTCATTGCGGGCAATGCCCCCAAATGTGATAACATTGTTGCGGCGGCATTTCGGGACGTCGGGCAAGATGCGGGCAGCGCCGCGAATACAGACGCAGACATCGCAGACAGCAGACACAAGGGGACAATTCCAATGAAAGTGTACATCGGAGCGCCCAGAGGCTTTTGCGCCGGCGTAGTTCGCGCCATTGACCTCGTAGAAATCGCCCTCCAGCGCTACGGCGCGCCCGTCTATGTCAAGCACCAAATAGTCCACAACGCCTACGTCGTCAACTCCCTTGAAAGCAAAGGCGCTGTCACCGTCGAAGACGTCGACGAAATCCCCGAGGGCGCCAACGTCGTCTTCTCGGCCCACGGCTCCCCCCCCGAAGACTTCGCCAAGGCAAAGCGCCGCCGCCTAAACGTCATTGACGCCACCTGCCCACTCGTCACCAAAGTCCACAACGAGGCAATCCGCTACAACCGCGAAGACCGCCGCATCATCCTAGTCGGCCACCGCGGCCACCAAGAAGTCAAAGGCACTATGGGCCACGCCAATATGCACCTAGTCGACGACCGCGAAGACCTAAACCTGCCCCAATGGAACGCCGCAACCCCCGTCGCCGTCCTAACCCAAACCACCCTCTCCGAAGACGACACCCACCGCTCCATCCAAGACATCCAAGACAAATTCACCAACGTCATCGTCCGCAACGACCTCTGCTACGCCACCACCAACCGCCAAGCCACCGTCAAGAAGTTGGCGGATGTAGCCGACGTCATATTCGTCATAGGCGCGCAAAACAGCTCCAACTGCAACCGCCTGCGCGAAGTCGCCCAATCGCGCGGCATCCCCGCATACCTATTCAACGGCGCGTCCGAACTCCGCTCCGAATGGCTCAACGGCGTCAACAGCGTCGGCATCACCTCCGGCGCCTCCACCCCCGACGAACTCGTCCAAGAAGTCGTCCGCGCCCTCCAACCCGACGAAGTCATCCCCATAGAGGGCGCCGACGAAGACATCACATTCGTCCTCCCCAAAGAACTGCGCTAATCTACGCATCCGGCGGTATTGCCGATTAAGCCGGCCAAGCCGCTTGCCCATCAATCCCGCCAACACAATCACCCCAACCCAAACGGAGCGCTGAATGGAAATCCGAATAGCAAGCCTCTACCGCGGCGCCCAACAAGCGCGCGGCACGGCGATAATCATAGACGTCTTCCGCGCCTTCACCACCGCCGCCATCGCCTTCGAGCGCGGCGCGAACAAAATCATCCTAGTCGCCGAAGTCCAAGACGCCCTAGCCCTCCGCGCAAACGGCGCCGGCCACATCTGCATGGGCGAAGTGGACGGCATCCGCCCCGACGGATTCGACCTCGGCAACTCCCCCTACGAAATGACCCAAGCCGACGTCGCCGGCAAAACCCTAATCCAATCCACCCGCGCCGGCACCGTCGGCATGAGCGCCGCCGCCAACGCCGACCGCATCTACGCCGGCTCCCTCACAATCGCCCGCGCCACCACAGACGCCATCCTCCGCGACGCCCCCGCCTTGGTCACCATAGTCGCCATGGGCGCCGAGGCGCGCGCCCGCGCCGACGAAGACGAGCAGTGCGCCCTCTACATCCGAAACCTGCTCCAAGCCCGCCAGCCCGACCCCAACGCCGTCCGCGCCCTAGTCCTAGCCGGCGCCGAGGCCCAAAAATACGCCGACCCCAACCAGCCCCAATTCCACCCCCAAGACCGCGACCTAGCCCTCCAAATAGACCGCGTCCCATTCGCCATAGCCGTAGCCCGCGAAGACGGCCTGCTAGTGGCGCGCCGCAAAGATCCCTAAGCCCGTCCTATCCCAATAAAGCCGCGATAAAAGCCCCAATCTATCCAACAAACCCCAACAACCGACAACTGAACCGAGAGGACAACCGAATGGAATACCGCTATCTAGGCAAATCAGGCCTACAAGTATCCGCCATAGGCCTTGGAACGAACAACTTCGGCCGCAGACTGGACGCCGACGCCACCGCCCTAGTCGTCAACCACGCGCTTGATATGGGCGTCAATATGATTGACACATCCAATAGCTACGGCGACGGCTACTCCGAGCAATACATCGGCCGCGCCCTCGCCGGCAAGCGCCACCAAGCCGTCATAGCCACCAAAGTATCCAGCCGCATCGCCGACGGACCCAACAACGCCGGCAACTCCCGCAAGCACATCATCGCCGAAGTGGAAAACAGCCTGCGCCGCCTAAACACCGACTACATTGACCTATACCAAATACACTGGCAAGACGCCAACGTCCCCATAGAAGAAACCCTCCGCGCCCTTGACGACCTTGTGCGGCAGGGCAAAGCCCGCTACACAGGCTGCTCCAACTTCATGGCATGGCAAGTCTGCGAGGCGATATGGACTTCCCGGCGCCTGGGCATAACCGAATTCGCCAGCGTCCAGCCCCAATACAGCCTAATGGACAGGGCGATTGAATCCGAACTAACCCCCTTCTGCCGCGAATACCGCATCGGCATCCTGCCCTACTACCCCCTCGCAAACGGCTTTCTAACCGGCAAATACCGCCGCGACCAAGCCCCGCCCCCCGGCGCTCGCCTAACCGAAAGCGACCGCGGCATGCTCACCCCCGCCAACTTCGACCTGCTGGACGCCCTAGAATCATTCTGCGCCCAACGCGGCCGCGCAATCCTGGAACTCGCCTTCGCCTGGCTGCTAGCCAACCCCGACGTAAGCTCAGTCATAGCCGGCGCCACCCGCCCCGAGCAAGTCATAGCCAACGCCAAAGCCGCCGCCTGGACGCTAACCCCCGACGATCTCGCCGAAGTGAACGGCATCCTAAACAAACTCGGCGTGGGATAGCGGAATAGACGCTCGCTCACACCCGAACCCCCCTGCGAACAACCACCGCCGACCCCTCGGCCAAAAACGCGGACGCCGGCTCCCCGCCCAGCGCGTCCGCGAACTCCCCCCCATACAGCCGCTCCACGTCGCAATCCAACGCCGCCTCCCGCGCCCGCCAAACCCGCCAGCGCGGATGCTCCACCTCATACTCCAGCGTCCCCCCATCCCGCTGCGCCGCGTACCCCCAATAATGCTCCGTAATAAACTCCTCCTCAGACCCATCCACCAACTCCGCCGGCTCCCCCTCAACCCTAACGCTCAGCCCATGCTCCCCCGCCGCCTTCCCCCACCGATACCCCACCTCATAATCGCCGCCACCATCGCATCGCGCCCAATGCCCCACCGGCATCGCAACATAATTCTCGTTATACGCAACCCGCGCCACCACCGCAATCGCCCTTTTAGGAACAATCTCCTTCACAAAAACAACCCCCCGCCGAACCTCCCCCTCCACTTCCCGCCTCACATAAAACCGCAAATTAATCTCCTCAAAATCCCGATGAAACGGCACACTCACCCCCCACACCCGCGTACCCACAAACACCAGCCCCACCACGCTAACAAAATGCCTGCCCTCCCAATCATCCAACTCAGTCCCCGCCGGAACATACGCCCCCAGCGCCCCCGGATCAACCTCATAATTAAGCATAACCAACCGCCGCCACTCCGTCGTGAGGAAAACGGGCTGCTTGCCGCCCTGCGCCTGCGCTACTTGCCGCCTGCGCCGTCTCAGAATGAACATACGCTTACTCCCCTAGCGATGCCGGCGTAGCAGTCGCCGCGTCTAGCGACTCCAGCGCGGCGACGGTCGTAACGGCTACACTCGCCTCCGCTATATCCCCATCCTCGCCATACGCCCGCAAGAGATAGATATATCCTGTGTCAGGCTGAATGTCATAAGCATCCTCATAATGATCGGGCCCATCCACAACCATATTCGCCACCTCCACAAACTCGCCGCCGGACGCCCTGCCGCGCAGTATGCGATAGCCTACCACATCCGGATTCGCGCCCGATGTTCCCCACGTAACAATCACCTTGCCAACCTCCGAAATCGCCAGCAAATGATCAAGATTAGCCCCATCCGGCAGTTCGCTCGCGGCAAACATAACGCCCGTCCTGCTTTCATTGCGCCTATCCAACTCCAAATCCGACATCGCAACCAACCGCCTAATATCGGACAGCCCTATCACATCTTCACCCGCGCCGTCAGACCACCTCCCCCTCAGCCCCTTGCTCTCATCCGGATCGTTGAACCAAAACCCCTGCTCGCCCGCGGCTCCCGCAACCCCGTCCTCAGCCAAAACCTCAGCATACCACTTCCCCCGCCCGCGATAGAGGTAATCCTCCACCAAAGGGTTAGACCAAAATATGCCTAGATAGTGATGCCCTGCCGGTATCTTGTCATAAACGATTTCGTCAGACAAAAACACAATCGCCTCCCTATCATCCCACCGCTTATCCCGCCGGTTCAGATAGTAAGAATACGCCGCTCGCGCCTCCCGCTCCGAATTGCCGTCCGCCGCATGAAGTTCCACAAGCCCCCATATCGTATCATTGCCATTCCCGCCTTTCAGATACTCCAGAACCTCGAACTCAAACGCCATCAACGGCACATAAACCTTATCCCCCGTCGGATTGATATGATAAATATGCTCCATGCGTTCATATTCATCGCTCCCAAATTCAACTATCCGCTCTTCAACCCCCCGCAGCCTCGCGTGTACCACCACCTCCGAATTCAAAACAAGATACTCCGCGCTATCCCTAAAAAACGGAACGCCCCCCATAAGCCTCGGCGGCGTCCATGCAGCGGCGCTGCCCGGAGTTTCGCCAACGCCCAACGTCGGTTGTGCGCCGACGGGCTTGGGCGTAGGCGGAACAGCCGTAGCGGTTACGTCAGCAATCACGAGCGCGGGCGTAGCCGTTGCATCAGCAATCGCGGGCGCAACGGCAGTCGGCGAAACAACCGTCGCCGTCGCATCGCTAACATCTGTAATAGTTCGCGCATCGCCGCAACCACCCAAAAGCGTAATCCAGCTGAGCAGAGCCATAGCGAATATGTATTTGGGCATAATCTCAACTGCCATAGAACTATTGTAGCATATATCCAACGCAAATTTCAAATTGCGAATTGCTCGCGGCTATGCGCTTTGCGGCGTACTTCCCTATAATACCATTGCCAACGACATTGCGGACAACGCCAATATAATCAAGGGCGGACAAAATGGCTAACCAACGCGGCAGTCACGAATACGACGCCGTAATCGTAGGCGCAGGCCCCAACGGTCTTGCCGCCGCGATAACCCTCGCCCAAGCCGGCTGGCGCGCGCTCGTCCTAGAGGCGGCCGCCACCCCCGGCGGCGGCGCCCGCACCGCCGAGCTCACCCTCCCCGGCTTCCGCCACGACATCTGCTCCGCCATACACCCCCTCGCAATCGGCTCCCCCTTCCTAAGCGCGTTGCCCCTAGCCCGGCACGGCCTAGAGTGGATACACCCCCGCTACCCCGTAGCCCACCCCCTAGACGACGGCAGCGCCGTCCTGCTCCACCGCTCTGTGGACGCCACCGCCGCCGGCCTCGGCGAAGACGCCCGCGCCTATCGCAACCTAATGGCCCCCCTAGTCGCCGACTGGCGCAAGATAGCCCGCGGCGCGCTAGCCCCCCCGCGCCTCCCGCGCAACCCGTTCGCCATGGGCAGATTCGGCCTGCTCGCCCTACGCTCCGCGCGCCGCCTCGCCGAGCGAACATTTCGCGGCGAACCCGCCCGCGCCCTCTTCGCCGGAACCGCCGCCCACTCCATACTACCCCTAGAGCGCCCCGGCTCCGCCGCGATAGGCCTCATCCTCCAAACCGCCGCCCACGCCGTCGGCTGGCCAATGCCCCGCGGCGGCGCGCAAAGCATCACCGACGCCATGACAGCCCACCTACGCTCCCTAGGCGGCGACATCCGCACAGCCGCCCGCGTAGATGCCTGGGACGACCTCCCCTCCGCCCACACGACGCTCCTGGACATAACCCCTAGCGCCGCCGCAACCATCCTCGGCAATCGCCTCCCCCCACGCTACCGCCGCAGCCTCCGGCGATTCAAGCACGGCCCCGGCGCCTTCAAGCTAGACTGGGCGCTAGCCGCCCCAATCCCCTGGCGCGCCCCGGAATGCGCCGCCGCCGGCACCGTGCATATAGGCGGCACGCTCGCCGAGATAGCCGATGCCGAGGCAGCCGTATGGCGCGGCCACCACCCTGACGCCCCATTCGTCCTGGTAGCCCAGCCCAGCCTATTTGACGCCACCCGCGCCCCCTCCGGCAAGCACACCGCCTGGGCATACTGCCACGTCCCCCCCGGCTCCCGCGCCGACATGACCGCCCGCATAGAGGCCCAAATAGAGCGCTTCGCCCCCGGCTTCCGCGACCGCATCCTAGCGCGCAGCGCCCTACCCCCAAGCGCCTTGGAATCCTACAACGCCAACTACATCGGCGGCGACATCGCCGGCGGCGCAAACAACCTGCGCCAGCTCCTCGCCCGCCCCACCCTGCGCCTAAACCCCTACGCCACCCCCCTAAAAGGCGTGTACATCTGCTCCGCCTCCACCCCCCCCGGCGCCGGCGTCCACGGCCTCTGCGGCTACCACGCCGCCCAAGCCGCGCTGAAAGCGGCGAGGAGTGACTGATGAGCGAGCATGCGACGTCAGGCGTCAATCCGGATTTCCAAATTGCGCCCGCCATCCTTGACTTTACCCCCCCGCAATGGCAAACTAACCCTAGTGTTTCGCCCGCGATATGGGGACTGCTTTTGATTATAGACATTCACACCCACACCTACCCGACCTCCGACGACAGTACGCTGACCCCGGAAGAACTGATTGGCAAGGCAAAGCGCATCGGGCTTGATGGCGTTTGCATTACGGATCACGATAGGTTTTGGACGCCAAGCGATATTGACGCGCTCGCCCGAAAGCACGATTTCTTGGTTCTGCCGGGCTGCGAGGTTACCACCGAAGAGGGGCATATCCTAGTCTATGGACTGCAAGAGTACATTTTCGGGATGCACAAGGCGTCTTTCGTGAAAGAGCTGGTGGACGATGCGGGCGGCGCTATGGTCGTGGCGCATCCCTACCGCCGCTTTTATCGCAAGCAGGCGCACACAAGCGATGACGCCTACGAAGAGATGCTGATAAGGGCTTGCGACAATCGCGCGTTTGATATGACCGACGCCGTTGAGATCCGCAACGGGCGCGGCTCTATGGATGAGAACCTGTTCGCGGAGGACATAGCGGATCGGTTCGGCCTAAGCGGCACCGGCGCGAGCGACGCCCACAGCCTAGCCGAATTAGGGACTTACGCCACCCGCTTTTACCAGCCGATAAGATGCCTAGACGACCTGATTGACGCGCTGAAGTCGGGCAGGCACAGCGCATTTGCGGTCGCCGACCTAGCCGCAAGCCTGGCGGTCGCGGGCGCATGAGAGCGGGGCGAATGACGCGCGGGCGGATCCACTCAGGACGCGGTATCAGACGCGGCGTCAGCAAGCGAATAGGCAAGTCCAATCAAGCGTTTGTGAGCAAGCCCAATGCCATCGCATCTTCTTGAAATCAGAGACCTGCACACCTACTTCATGACCAAAGAGGGCGTGAACAAAGCCGTCAACGGCGTGTCCCTGACGCTGGATGAGGATTCCATACTCGGCGTTGTGGGCGAAAGCGGTTCGGGCAAGACGGTTACCGCGCTCTCGGTATTGCGACTTGTGCCGTTCCCCGGCGAGATTGTGCGCGGCAGCATCTCGTACAAAGGCAAAGAGCTGCTCACGATGAGTTCGGAGGAGATACGGCATATCCGCGGGCGCGAGATTTCGCTCATCTTTCAGGACGCGGGCGCGGCGCTCAATCCGGTGATTCCCATCGGCAAGCAGGTGGAAGAGATTGTGCTGGAGCATACCGATATGGGCAGGCGCGCGGCGCGGCGGCTGGCGGCGGAGCTGCTGGGGCAAATGGGCATACCCGACGCGCGCAATATGCTCAACCGCTACCCGTTCCAGCTCAGCGGCGGCATGGCGCAGCGCGTTATGATGGCTATCGGCGTGGCGCTCAAGCCCAAAGCGCTCATCGCCGACGAGCCCACCTCCAACCTGGACGTCACGCTGCAAGCCGAGATACTGCATCGCTTGCGGGAATTGCGCGAGAATAACCATTCGGCGATTATGCTCATCACGCACGACCTCGGCGTGATAGCGCAGATGGCGCAGACGGTCGCGGTGATGTACGGCGGGACTATCGTTGAATACACCGACACGCGCTCGCTATTCGCCAAGCCGCTGCATCCCTACACCGCCGGGCTGTTCAACGCCATACCCCGCCTGGACACCGGCCAAAAGGCGCTCAATCCCATACGCGGCGCGCCCCCCAAGATGATCGACCCGCCCGACGAATGTCCCTTTCTGCACAGGTGCGGCAAGGCAACCAACCAGTGCCGCACAATGCCGGCGCCGCCCCTGGCCGAAATCGAGGCGGGCCACCGGATTGCATGCTATAACCCGATGGTGTATGCTTAACGCACGGATATTCGGCAAGCGCGCAGCGCAGGGCGAGGGCGCAATCAATGCCCAATCCCAATGCGATATTTCGCGGGCGCGTAGCCTGGGGGATAGCGCGGGCAAGCGCAAGCAACCCATCTATTCGCGGGGATGATGCGGGCATGTATAGGGATAACGGGATATAGTGGGATTAGGAGGATTTTCGGGCGGCAAGGTTATTCGCAGCGGCGCGTCAGTTGTCCAGCCAGGGCATAAACTGCCGCCATTCGTCTAGGATGTGGCGGTGGTGAAAGATGTAGTACGGGTTTGGGCGCGGCGGCGCGGGCTTGTTTAGCAGGCGCATATTCGCCTCGCGCGGCGTCCTGCCCGCCTTGCGGTGGTTGCAAGGGATGCAGGCGCTCACCACATTCCCCCAAGTGTGCTGCCCGTTGCGCGAGCGCGGGAGTATGTGGTCTAGCGTCAGGTCGCCGGTGGATTTGCCGCAGTACTGGCAGCGAAAGCCGTCGCGGTAGAATATGGCGCGCCGCGACAGCCGCCGCCGAACCAGCGGGCGCTTGACCATATAGAAGAGGCGTATCACCGAGGGAACCGGCACGCGGCGCGATACCGTGGATATGTGGTCGCTGCCGTCTATCAGCGTTTCGGCTTTGCCGCGCCCAAGCAGGACTATCGCCCGCCGCGCGTTGCAGACGTTGAGGGGTTGGTAGTTCTGGTTCAAAACCAGCACCGGCTTGTTCAGCAGCATCGCTTTCGCTCCAAGCCTGATAATCGCCTGATAGTCCGCCTAATAATTCGCTTGATAATACAGGATGCGCCGCGCGCTTGCGGTTTGCCGATTGCCGCTTTATCTCTGTGGTTTGCCTGCCTGTTTGTGTGATTAGAGGGTTTGCGATTTAGATGGTTGCGATTAGAGCCGCCGCTCCAGCATATCCAGGGGTTCGGCGAAACCGCCGGGGACGAACCCCAGCGCCGACGCCGGCAGCGCGTTGACGCCGCTGACGAACACGCGGGCGGCGGTGGAATCGGCGAGCGCGTTCTCCACCCCCACGTTGATGTTCACGCGGCTTAGCGCGCCGATTTCGCCGTATGAGGGCAGGTCGTATGTGAGCCTTGCGAGCGCGAGCAGCAGCACGGCTGACAGGGCGAATCCGATGATTAAGCCGAGCAGCAAGCCGCCGATGCGGTCAATGGCGGACGATGTGCCGAGCGTGATCATTCCCGTAGGCCCGCGCAGCGCTTTCCACAGCAGCTGCGCGCCGAACAGGGCGAGCGCTATCACGGCGAAGAACAGGACGCTGATGGCGTATCCCGGCAGCGCGAATGGGATTGCCTGCGCCACAAGGCTGGCTATCTGCCCGCCGAACAGCCAGGCGAGCATAAGCGCCGCCGCGTTGAGCAGCGCGCCTATCAGCCCGATACGCAGCCCGCGCAGCGCGCCGAACAACAGCAAGCCTAGAATTACAATGTCAAGCCAGTTCACTCGCGCCCCTTTTGACACTCTTTTGAAACTTGAGACCGCAATGCCCTGAAACAACACGACATCGCGCCCGATTGATGATAGTTTAACACAGGCGGGATTTGCCTAAAAGGATGATATTCGCGCTTTATTGGGGATATGCGGCGGGCGTCCGCCGATAAGGGGCGCTGATTGGGGGGGAAAGTAGCCAAACCGGCAGCAAATATCGGTGGGATTTCGGGATAGGCGCGGCAAGGCGTTGATTGCAATGCGTTGATATTAGGGGGAATTAGACAGATATATGAGGGATGCGGTTTTGCTGGGGGGATTGCAAGGGATATGCGAGTGGCTGCCGATAAGCTCGGAGGGGGTAGTGGCGGCGCTGTATGGGTTGCTGGCAGGCGGGGACGCAGGGGATGCTCTGCGATACGCGCTGTGGCTGCATATGGGGACGGCGATTTCGGCGGCGATAGCGTTTCGGGGGACGCTGTTCGGGCTTGCGCGGGATGCGGCGCGAAGTCCGAAAGATCCGCCGGACTTGCTGCGCTTTCTAATAGTGGCGACGGCGACTAGCGCGGTCGTGGGATTCCCGATACTGCTCACGGCGGCGGTGCTGTCGGAAGGGATTGGCGCGGCGGGAATGGCGATAGTGGGCGCGCTGATGCTGGTTACGGGGATAGTTCAGCTTAGAAGGCCGTCGGGGGATGCGCGGCGCGGCGGCATGGAGGCTGCGACTATGCGGGATGCGCTGGCGGCGGGGCTTGCTCAGGGGCTGGCGGCGCTGCCGGGGCTGAGCCGCTCAGGGCTGACGGTGGCAATGCTGCTGGCGCGGCGCGTCGACCGCGAGGATGCGCTGCGGCTCAGTTTCTTGATGAGCGTGCCGGCGAGCGTGGGCGCGGGCATATACGCGGGCGCGAGCGGCGGGCTGCTGACATCGGGCGGCGGGCTGGCGGCGCTGGCGGTAGCGGCGGTCGTGGGCTTGGCGTGCATCAAGGCTTTGCTAAGGGTTGCGGCGCGGCTGAACTTCGGCGGGTTCGCGCTCGCCCTGGGCGCGGCGATGCTGGCGGGCGCGGCGTGGCAGGCGCTGGGGTGATGTGCGATATGCGCGGGGGATTTCATCGCGGAGTTTGGGTGTATCGGATGGCGCAGGCGTCCTATCTTTTGGGAAAAGTAGGCAAACGCTTTTGGGTATGAATGGGCGGCGGCGAATGTATCAATAAGGGAACACGGCAAGGCGCAATATGACTGCCGCGCAAGGGCAAAGGGTTGCCGCGCATCAAAGGGAAAGCCCCCGCTTATCTGCAAGAGAGAGGTAAGACAATGAACAGGGAAAGCGGGGGCGGGGCAAGTATCGTATTTGGTTGTTACTGGCGCGGCGCCTGCATGGGAACCGGGTTGACCAGCCCGTTGCTCAGCGAAATGGGGAGCAGGTCGTCCAGCTCGTCCAGCGTCCAGCGGCCGTTTTTGTGGATGCTGCGCGTCACATGGCGGGGGGAGTAGAGCGTGGCGGGCCAGCCGCTTGTGCCGATGACCTGCCCTGTGATGGAGCATGCCTCGGAGGACAGGTACACGGCTTTGGGCGCGTTGTTTTCGGGCGCGCGCGCCTCAGGCGGGCCCATAATCGGCGCGCCCTGCGTGGTCTGGGTTGCGCCCGCGGACGCCGCCGCCGCCTGCCGCTGCGTTTGGCGCAGCTGCTGCGTGCTTTCGGGGATGGTTTCGGTCATGCGCGTCGCGCCGCCGGGATAGACCGCGTTCACCAGGATGCCGTGTTCGTTGAGCTCGCGGGACAGCGCCCGCGCGAACCCGACCATGCCCTCTTTGGCGGCGGCGTAGTTCGTCTGCCCGGACGCGCCCATGCCGGAGCCGGACGAGAACAGCACTATCCTGCCGTAGCCCTGGTTTATCATATGGGGAACGGCGTTGCGAACCATATTGTACGCGCCGTACAGGTGAACCTGCAGCACGCCGTCCCACTCCTGCTCGGTCATATTGAAGACCATGCGGTCGCGGAGTATGCCCGCCACGTGGTTGACCACGTCGATGCGGCCGAAGTTGTCTATGGCGGTTTGGATGATGTTGGCGGCGGAGTCGTAGTCCGCCACCGAGTCGAAGTTGGCGACCGCGCTGCCGCCGCGCGCCTCGATCTCTTGGACGACTTGGGACGCGGGCGCGTCTGAGCCGCCCACGCCGTCCACGCCGCCGCCGAGGTCGTTGACTACCACGGATGCGCCCTCGTCCGCGAGCAGCATCGCCACGCTCCTGCCGATGCCGCGCCCGGCGCCGGTGACAATGGCTACTCGCCCTTTCAATCTGTTGCCCATGCTGGTTCCTTTCTGTTTGTTGCGCTCTGCGTATTGCGCGGGATTATTTCGTGTGTTGGAAAGCGCCCTTGCGCGGCTGCGCCGCCGGGCGGGTTAGGCGGGCGGGCTTACAAGCCCTCGCCGATGATTTTCGGGAAGAGCTCGTCCATTTCGTCCATAGTGAAAGTTCCCCACTTATGGATGGCTTTGGCGACCTCGGGGTTGGAGTACAGGTAGATGCTGCCGCCGCGCACGCCGAACACATTGCAGTTGACATTGGGCGCGGCGTATGTGGCGAGATACACGGCGAGCGGCGCGACGTTTTCGGGGTCGTCCGGGCTGCCCTCGCCCTCCCAATCGGACACGGGGGGCGATTGGCCAATGCCCGCGCGCTCGGCGGGCGTGGGGCTGGGGCCGTCCGCGATGCGGTATTCGTCCACGGAGCCGGGGAAGAGGCGGGTTTGGACGAGCGGCGAGATGGCGTTGCAGGTTACGCCGTAGCGGCCGAGGTCGCGGCCGACCGTGCGGGTGAGGCCGATGATAGCCTCAGAGGCGGCGGCGTAGTTTGAGCGGCCGATGTCGCCGAGTCCTGCGTCGGATGTGAAGTTCACGATGCGCCCGCCGCGCTGCTGCCGGAACAGGATGGCGGCGAACTTCGTGGGCGCGAACACGCCTTTCACATTGTATCGGATAACATTGTCCCACTCGTCGGGGGACATTCGGTAAATCATCCTATCTTGCAGGATGCCCACGCTGTTGACGAGGACGTCCACCTGCCCGAAACTATCCACCGCCGCGCGGATGACGGACTCGCCGCCGTCCATAGTAGATACGTCGTCGTAATTGGCGACGGCATTGCCGCCCGCGGCCTTAATGGCGGCGGCGGTAGCGTCGGCGGGCGCGTTGGACGCGCCGCTGCCGTCAACGTCGCATCCGAGATCATTGACGACCACAGACGCGCCCTCTTCGGCGAGCAGCAGCGCCGTAGCCCTGCCAATGCCGCGCCCCGCGCCGGTAACCACCGCGGTCTTGCCTTCTAAGCGACTTCCCATATAAACACCTCCGTGTGTGCAGTTGTCTGTGTTTAGGTTCTTTAGATTATCGGTTGTGTGCAGCGTTGCGCCGGCGGATTTGCGTCCGATTTGGGTTGCGTGGGCGCGGCAATGCGCCGGCGGTTGGCTTTCGTGGGTTATGATACCTTATTGGTTCGCGTTTTGAAAGTTTTAGCGCGGGAAACGAGGGATGAGGGCGTTTTGGGGGCAAGAGGATGCGCTACTTTTGTAAAATTTGTAAAAAGTAGGCAAACTTTTGGGTGTGTGTAAGGTAGCGCACGGCGGCGCAATGCTGGGCATTGGCATGGGCGGATGGCGCGGGCGCGTATGGGGATAGCGGGCGTGGGCGAGCAGGGGGATAGTGCAGGCGTGATGGGAGCGCAACACGGCAAGCGCACAGGGCTTGGGGAATATGAAAATGGAGCGAAAGACGGGGTTCGAACCCGCGACCTTCTCCTTGGCAAGGAGATGCTCTACCAACCTGAGCTACTTTCGCTCTCTGCGCGATTATCGGCCGGGCTGCGCGCTCGGCGGCGGCTTGCGCGAGTGCCGAGGGTCAGAATCGAACTGACGACACCAGCGTTTTCAGCGCTGTGCTCTACCTACTGAGCTACCTCGGCCGATATGAATATCTTAAAGATGGCGCGGCGCGGTGTCAAGTGTAATGGCGGGAGTGTAATGACGGGGGGGCAATCGTCCATCGGTTAGTGTCTAGGTATTGATAGTGGCGAGGGCCGCGCTGGGCCAGGCCGTAGCGCTCGCTTACTGGTCTGCCACGCTGATGGCGGGAGTGGGCGTTGCGGTCGGAGTCGGTGTACGATGCACGTCGGCAGTCGTGATTGACACTTGGGCTTCGCCGCCGTATTCGCCAAATGATGTGTTGAATCTGCTGTATATGTCGTCTTTTAGAATCGCCGTTACTTTGTAAGTGTACGTAACTCCTGGTTCTGTGGCGGTTGTGTCTTCGTAAATCACATTCCATTGCGGTTGGACGTCAGAAATTTTTGTGAACTCCGTTTCGCCGCTTGCTTTTCGGGATATTCGATAACTTGTCGTAAAGTAAAGGTCTGCCTCTACAAATGTCCAACGCAGCGCAATTCCGGCGCTTGTTTGCGTTGCCGTCAATTCTTGAGGCGCAGTGCGGTTACGCACAGTGGCGATTTGCTTCTCTTGCTCTATGCGTAGCAGTTCGGACTCGTTTGCTATCAGCCATTTCAAATCCGACACGGCCATAGTCGTCATATCAGAAGATTCAAACGCCCCCGATGCGCGCCAAGTGTTGCGCCAGCGCTTTGTGTCTTCGGCAATATGACTAACAGCTTTAGAGTCAGGATCGATCAGCATAAGTCTTTGATCTTCGCTTGCGCCGAATGAGCCATTAGGCGATGTCAGCGGAAACCAGCCTCCCACTGATTCCAATGAGTGGCTTGCCTCCGGAATCTTGCCCGGAATGAAAAAGCTCAGCGCATAGCGGTCAGGATGGCTCGTGCTTGAGATGCTTGCGTTTTCGTTACTCAGGAAGACAATCGCTTCTCGATCATCCCAGCGAGTATCCCGCGTGTCCTGCAGGTATTTTGCGACGGCTTTCGCTTCTTCTTTTGTGGCGACTCGATAATATGGCGCATTTGCCACTCCCCATATTTTAGAGTTGCCGCTTCCTTTGAGATATTCTAATACCTCGAATTCAAACCATAGTTCAGCGCCATGCCTTCGCTTGATGGTCCAAATGGTTTCATCTGTGTCAATGTAGTCATCGACTTCCAGCAACTTCACTCGCACGATTGCATCGGAGCGCAAGATCCATTCTTCTATCGTGAAAGGACGGAGGTGAAGCGGGGCGTGTGAAGCCTTAGGCGCCCATGGCGTCGGGGTGGGCGTGGGCGTAATCGTGGGCGTGGACGTGGGTGTAGGCGTAGGCGTGGCGGTTGGGGCATCGCAGAACGGCAACCCTACTAACTCTATCTCATCGCTGTTCATATGCGCGCGCAGGGATGCGGGAATACATCCCGTTAGTTGATTGCCGGAGAGGTACAATTCCCAAAGATCGGAAAGGTTGCCCAATTCCGGGGGTATCTCGCCCGACAGCCGGTTATCGTTGAGATGCAACATCCGGATATTAGCAAGGTTGCCTAGTTCCGGGGGTATCGGGCCCGTCAGTTGATTGTCGTTGAGATGCAATTGCCAGAAATCGGGAGTGCCCAATTCCGGGGGTATCTCACCTGTTAGTTGATTGCCTGAGAGACTCAAACCTTGAAGATTAGGAAGACTACCCAACTCCGGCGGTATTGCGCCCGTCAATCGGTTGTCGCTGATCCACAAACCTCCGAGATTGGCAAGGTTGCTCAGTTCATCCGGTATCTCACCCGTCAGTTGATTGACGCCGAGTGACAACGCTCTGAGATTGTTAAGGTCGCCCAACTCCGGCGGTATTGCGCCCGTCAGTTGATTGTCATCGAGAAGCAAGTACTCTAGATTGGCAAGGTTGCTCAGCGCCGGGGGTATCGCGCCAGTCAATTGATTGTAGCGGAGATCCAAAATCTCTAGATTGGCAAGATTGCCTAGCGCCGGGGGTATCTCGTCCGTCAGCTCGTTTTGGTAGAGAAACAATCTCGTGAGATTGGCAAGGCTGCCTAGTTCCTGGGGTATCTCACCCTTCAGTTGGTTGCCATAGAGATACAAAATCTCTAGGTTGGCAAGATTGCCCAACTCCGGCGGTATCGCGCCAGTCAAGTTATTGCTGAAGAGAGACAACTCCGTAAGATTGGCAAGGTCGCCTAGTTCCGGAGGTATAGCGCCTGTCAGTTCGTTCCGGTAGAGCAACAATTCCGTGAGATTGGCAAGGTTGCCCAACTCCGGCGGTATCTCGCTTGTCAGTTGGTTGTCAACGAGATGCAGAATCTCAAGATTGGCAAGATTGCCCAACTCCGGAGGTATAGCGCCTGTCAGCTGGTTGTCATCGAGATACAGAAACTCAAGGTTGGCAAGATCGCCTAGTTCCGGCGGTATTGCGCGTGTCAGTTCGTTCCGGTAGAGCGACAATTCCGTGAGATTGGCAAGGTTGCCCAACTCAGGCGGTATTGCGCCCGTCAGGTGATTGCCGCTGAGAAACAAAGTCTGGAGATTGGAAAGGTTGCCCAACTCAGGCGGTATCTCGCCTGTCAAGTCGTTGCCGGAGAGATGCAAATCCGTGAGATTGGAAAGGTTGCCCAGTTCCGGCGGTATCACGCCCGTTAGCCGGTTTTGGAAGAGATTCAACATCTCGAGATTGGCAAGGTTGCCCAACTCAGGCGGTATCTCGCCATCTAAGCGATGATGACTCAGCGACAATGATGACACGCCATCGTTGCCTATGGTTACGCCATCCCAATCGCTAATGGGAATATCCGACGACCAGTTTAGGTTGCGATTTGTGCCTGCGAGCGTGTCTCTGGCGGCGAGCAGCGCGGAGCAGTCTGCCACAAGGCGGGGGGTGTTCTCCGAGTTCGGCACGGCGACGCCGTTGGAGCATTGCGCGGCGGGCGCGGGTGTGGACATTGGGGTAAGCGTGGACGTGGGCATAGGCGTGGGGGGGTACAGGGGTATAGGCGTGGCGGATGGCGTCGGAGTATGGTCGGGCGTGGTTACAGATGTGGGCGTAGGCGAGATCGTGTATTGGGGCTTTGGGGTAGTCGTGTCCGTCGGCGGCGCGGCGGCAAGTTTCTCATTAGCAAGCGCGTTTGCGCCTGGGGCGTTTTCGGGCGCGGCGGGTGAAACGGGCGCGTCGGATGATGTGCTGTCCGCGCATCCCTGCACGAGCAGGGCGCACAACGCCAGCGCGGCAATTGCAAGCAGGCAGGCGCGGTTGGTGATTTTCGCTGACATGCCATATCTCCGAGCGGCGGGCGCGTGGGGGCTTGGCTAATGCGCGTATATTATCACACAGGGACTTATTCTATCGCCGCAAGCCGAGCGCGGCTGGCCTTAGCGGGCATTAGGCGCATCGACAGGGCTGCCCTGCTTGCATCCCTTTTCGCGCGCTTTGTCCGGCGGGCAGGATGCGATGGCCAACGCAATCGTCCCGTTAGCGGCCGTTTCTGCCGAACTTGGGGCGCGGCTCGTTGAAGTCCTCGCCCTTTTCGCGCGCTTCGTCCATCCGCTTGAAGTAGGCGTCAAGCTGCTTGTCGACGTCCTCGTATGCCTCTTCGCGCCCCTCTTCTTTGCCCCTCTCTATCCCCTGCTGTACCATGCGATGTGCGATAACCACGATGTATGCGCCTCCCTCTACTACGGCCGCGAGGCCGGTTGACACTACGGATACCGCTTGTCCGCCGAATATGATTGCGACAGTCGTCGCCAACGGCGTGTCGTTGGCGACTTCCGCGATTTCATACCACGTTACAAGCGCCATTCCCAGCATAAACGATACTGAGAACACGGCTACCGATATTATTCTGACCCAGTTGGTTGTTATGATAGCCAAGTTAGCTCCTTTATTATTGTCTAGGGATGCGGGAATGTCAATTGGCGGCGGCATACGCATGCGCCCAATGCGGGCGGCGCGAACATCTTACCAGACTTGCCATACCAAGGATGCGCGCGGCTTTCTATTGCCGCGAATTTACGCCGCCAATCCGCGCGTCGCAATAATTCCCTCGCTTGAATACTCAACCCCGCTTTGTTCAACTTATTCCAATAGTGTAGAATGAACGGCAAACCATTACTCGGCTATGTCTTGGGGTTGCGCCTAAGGCAATATCCGGGGGCTATACTTGCTATACTTGGGGAGGCGCTCGCCGCGGCTTGGTTTGGAAATGCGTGAGGACGCGCGGCGGCGGCTTGCCTATATTATGAGGAGACGGGCTTGGCAGACTTTGATGTGGCCGTTGTCGGCGCGGGGCCGGGCGGGTATGTGGCCGCCATTCGGGCGGCTCAGCTGGGGCTGCGAACCGCGATTGTGGAGGATGATAATGTGGGCGGCGTGTGCCTGAATTGGGGCTGCATCCCCAGCAAGGCGCTATTGCGTAACGCGGAGGCGCTGGATATTATCCGCCGCGCGGATGAGTTCGGCGTCAGCGTGGGCGAGATAAGCTACGATTACGGCAAGGCGATTGATCGCAGCCGCGATGTGGTCAGGCGGCTTACTACGGGCGTGGGGTATCTGCTTAGGAAGAACGGCGTGCGGCGCTTTGACGGGCGCGGCGTTCTGCAGGGGGATGGCGCTGTTCTTGTGCAAAGCGGCAGTGGCGCGCAAGGCGGCGATGAGGGCGAGGCGCAAACCATCAGCGCGGACAACATTGTCGTGGCGACGGGCGCTCGGTCGCGGCGCATCCCGAACATTCCGGTGGACGGCGAAGTCGTAATCACATCGCGCGAGGCGATTGTGCTGCGAGAGGTTCCCGAAAGCGTTGTCATCATCGGCGGCGGCGCTATCGGGGTGGAGTTCGCGGAGGTCTATCATTCCTACGGCGCAGAGGTTACGATAGTGGAACTGTTGCCGCGTCTCGTGCCGCTTGAGGACGAAGAGATTAGCGCGCAGCTGGAGCAGGCGTTCCGGCGGCGCGGCATTGACTTTATGACTGCCGCGTCCGTGCAGCGCATCGACGTGGGCGAGGGCGAGGCTGCGGTGCGGGTCATCGAAGCTGACGGCACAGAGGTTACGCTGGAGTGCGATAAGGTTCTGGCGGCTGTGGGCATTGAGGGCAATGTGGACGGCATTGGCTTGGACGCCGCGGGAGTTCGTTGCGAGCGCGGGTTTATCGTTGTGGACGAATATATGCGGACAAGCGCGCCGGGCGTGTATGGTATCGGCGATGTGACGGGCAAGCTGCCGCTGGCGCATGTGGCGTCGGCGCAGGGCGTCTTGGCGGCCGAAACGATAGCGGGCTTGGATTCGCCCACGCTGGATTATTCGCTAATGCCGCGCGCGACCTACTGCCGCCCGCAAATCGCCAGCTTTGGGCTGACCGAGCGGCAGGCGATAGACGCGGGCTATTCGGTGAACGTCGGCAAGTTCCCGCTGACGGCGAGCGGCAAGGCGCTGGCTATGGGCGAGGCGCAGGGGCTGGTCAAGCTTGTGGCGGACGCCGAAGTGGGCGAGCTGCTGGGCGCGCATATGATAGGCGCCGAGGCGACCGAGCTGCTGGGCGAAGTCGGGCTGTCAAGGCTGCTGGAGGGAACTACGACCGAGCTGGGATGGCTGGTTCATCCGCATCCGACCATATCCGAGGCTATCAAGGAGGCCGCGCTCGCGGCCGAGGGGCAGGCGATTCACTTCTAGCCGCGCGGCGCGCAAGAGCGGGACGCAACGGCAAGATACGGCGCGGCTTTGATGACGCGACTATGACAAGAGGTACATTGCGAAAGTGGAGTCCAAACTAGACAAGCGGCAGATGAGCGAGTTCTATAAGCAGATGCTGCTTATCAGACGCTTTGAAGAGGCGAGCGGGCGGCTGTATATGCAGGGCAAAATTCGCGGGTTTCTTCACCTGTACATAGGGGAAGAGGCGATAGCGGTGGGCGTGATGTCGGCGCTTAACGCGGACGACTATGTAATAGGCCACTACCGCGATCACGGGCATGCGCTCGCCAAGGGGATGTCCCCCCGCGCGGCGATGGCGGAGCTGTGCGGCAAAGCCACCGGCAGCAGCGGCGGCAAGGGCGGCTCTATGCACCTGTTTGACGGCGAAAGGCGCTTTATGGGCGGCCACGCCATTGTGGGCGGGCAGATGCCCATAGCGGCCGGGCTGGCGCTCGCAAGCAAATACAAGGGCGAGAACGCCATAACCGTCTGCTTTTTCGGCGACGGCGCGGTGAACCAGGGCGAGTTTCACGAAACGCTCAACCTGGCGTCCCTCTGGAAACTGCCCATCCTGTTCCTGCTGGAAAACAACCTGTACGGGATGGGGACGCACGTCGACCGCGCGCGGGCGGGCGGGCGGCACATCTACGAATCGGCGGGCGCATACGGCATACCGGCGGCGCAGGTGAACGGCATGGATGTGCTTGCCGTGCATGAGTGCGTAACGGAGGCGATAAAGCCGATACGCGCGGGCGAAGGGCCGCAGTTCATAGAGGCGGAGTGCTACCGCTATCGCGGCCATTCAATGGCGGATCCCACGATGTACCGCGAGCGCAACGAGGCGGAGGAGTTGGGCATTAAAGACCCCATAGACAGCCTCAAGAACTTTATGCTGCAGTTCCATGTGGCGGAGGAGGCGGACTTCGCGCGAATGGACGCGGAGGTGGCGGCGCAGGTGAACGACGCGGTGGAGTTCGCGGAGGGCAGCGCGGATCCGGAGCTTGAGGCGCTGCATCGGAATGTGTATTCATAGGTAATCATAGGCTTGGAGCGAAAAATGGCTGAGACGACTCTCAGAGAGGCTATGGCTACGGCGCTGCGCGAGGCGCTTGTCGATGAGCGCGTCTTTATGATGGGCGAAGACATAGGCGCGTATGGGGGCGCGTATGCGGTAACGCGCGGGTTCCTGGACGAATTTGGGCCTGAGCGCGTGATGGACACGCCCATATCCGAGTCGGTGATTGTGGGCGCCGGCGTGGGCGCGGCGCTGGCGGGGCTCAAGCCTATCGTTGAACTCATGACGATAAACTTCAGCCTGGTGGCGATTGACCAAATCGTGAATCACGCCGCCAAGCTGCGGTATATGTCGGACGGGCAGTTCAGCGTGCCGCTCATCATCCGCACGGTCACGGGCGGCGGCGGGCAGCTGGCTGCGACGCATTCGCAGAGCTTTGAGAACTGGTACGCCTCAGTGCCGGGCTTGAAAGTGGTCGTGCCGGCTACGCCGTATGACGCGCTGGGGCTGTTTCGGACGGCGATGAAAGACGACAATCCGATACTCTTCGCCGAACATTCGCTACTGTACGGCATGCGCGGGGAAGTGCCTGACGGCGGCTACGAAATCCCGTTTGGCAAGGCGGACGTCAAGCGCGCGGGGGATGATGTCACAATCGTGGCGTACTCGCGCATGACGCACATCGCGCTGGAGGCGGCGCTGATGCTCGAAGAGCGCGGCAAGCATGCCGAGGTGATAGACCTGCGGACGCTCAGCCCTTGGGACAAAGACACCGTGCTGGAATCAGTACGCAAGACGAACCGCGCCGTGGTGGTGGAAGAGACCTGGCGCACGGGCGGTTTCGGCGGCGAGATAGCCAGCGCGATACAGGAAGAGGCGTTTGACGACCTGGACGGGCCCGTGGCGCGCGTGGGCGGCGTGGATGTTCCCGCCCCCTACAACGGCGCGCTGGAGGCCGCCACCATTCCGGACGCCGAAAGGGTTATCAAAGCAATCAGGGACAACTTCGGGATATAGGCGCTTTGCCGCAGGCTTGCCGCCGGTTTGCGGCAAGACGGGCGGCGCTCCCGCGAAAACGGCGGGGGATCTAGGGCGCACAAGCGCTCCTAGCGAAAATGACGGCGCTTGCCAATATCCCTAGTATCTAATGAATCTAACGAACAACGATTAACGACTATCGCGCGCGAAATGAACGCGGCCTGATACGCAATTTCACAGCAGGGGGCTTGGATTGGCTACCGAACTCACTATGCCGCAAATGGGCTACGACATGCAGGAAGGGACGATACTCAAATGGCTGAAGTCTGAGGGGGAGTCGGTTCAGAACGGCGAGCCTATCGCCGAGATCGAGACCGACAAGGCGGTAGTGGAGTTTGAGTCATACGCGGACGGGGTTGTGCAGGCGATCCTGGTATCCGCGGGAACCACCGTGCCGGTGGGCGAGCCAATCGCGGTGGTGGGCGATGCGGTCGAGGCGGCGGCGCCGGCAGAACCGCCCGCGGACGAGCCGGCGTCGGATGCTGAGCAACCCGCTGATGATGAGCCGGCCGAGCCGCCCAGCGCGGCTATCCCGATGCCCGCGGCGGCGCCGATTCCCGTTGCGGCCGATCCGGCGCCGGAGCCCGCCGCGCCGCTTAGGGCGTCGCCGGTGGCGCGGCGCATCGCCGACGAGCGGGGCGTGAATATCGCGGATGTGGTTGGCACAGGGCCTGGCGGGCGCGTTACGCGGGATGATGTGGTGGCGCACGCGGACGCGGCGGATGCGGCGGCGGCATCAGCGGCCGAAGAGGTTGCGCCGATAGCGGACGAGGTTGTGGCGGCGGTGGAAGAGCCGGTTGAACCCGAACCAGTTGCGGAAGTTGCCGAACCTGCTGATGAGGTTGCGGTAGAGGAAGAGGTTGCGGCGATAGAAGAGCAGCCTGAGGAAGAACCCGTCGTGGCGGATGATGAGGTTGTGGCTGAGGTCGAGGAAGTGGAAGAAGAGGCTGTGGCAGAAGAAGAGCAGGTTGAGGACGAACCCGTCGTTGAGGACGCCGAACCCGTGGCTGAGGTTGAACCCGAACCCGCAGCGGCGGATGCCGAACCTGTGGCCGATGTTGCCGAAGAGGTTGCGGCAGTGGCAGAGCAAGTTGAATCCGAACCCGTCGCAGAGGTTGCCGAACCTGAGGCGTCGGATGATGCGGCGGCGGACGGCGCGATTGAGCTCTCGCGGATGCGGCGGCAGATAGCGCGCGTTACGCTACGCAGCAAGCAGGAAAAGCCGCACTTCTATGTGACCTCCGAAGTGGACATGACGGCGGCTATGGGCTTGCGGCGCGAAATCAACGACGCGCTGGCGAGCGAGGGCGCGCGCGTAACCGTCAACGATATGATAATCAAGGCGTGCGTGGACGCGCTCAAGCGCTATCCCAAGTTCAACGCATTCCTGGACGGCGACGCCATACGGCTCAACGACAGCGTGAATGTGGGCATAGCCATGGCGGTTGAGGACGGGCTGCTGATGCCCGCCATAAGGGGCTGCGAGGGCATGTCCCTGTGCGAGATAGCGCTGGCGAGCAAAGACCTCGCCGACCGCGCGCAGAACGGGACGTTGCGCCCGGACGAGTACACGGGCGGCACATTCGGCATAAGCAACCTGGGGATGTTCGACGTCAGCACATTCGTGGCTATCATACAGCCGCCGCAATCGGCGATAGTTGCCGTGGGGACGGTCGCCAAAAAGCCGGTCGTGCGCGGCGACGAGATAGTCGTGCGGCAAGTGATGAACGCTACCATATCCGCGGATCACCGCGTCGTGGATGGCGCGGAGGGCGCGCAGTTCCTGATAGAGGTGAAACGGCGGCTGGAGAGTCCGCTGAGCTTGCTGCTGTAGAGGGGCAAGCGCGGCGGCGCGAAAAAATGGACGCTACTTTTTGTAAGAAGTAGGCAAAATTTTTGTGGGTGTGGATGGGGCATGTGCGCCGCATCCACACCTAACTTTTGCGTTTTAGGGTCAAAAATCACTTTATACTTAGCAAAGGCATATCCATACTATTTAAGAGCATATCAACAAGAAAGTAGGCTCTTATGGTTGCCCTTGTACATGAGATTATGGATACCGAAACCAAGCCGCGCCTGGTTGAACCCAGGGTATATTTGGTCACCAAGCCGTGCGTGGACTGGGAACAGGTAGCGGCGTTTCTCGCCGACCAAGGCGTTCCCCCGATACCGGACAGCATACGCGCGGGCAGCGACGAGTCCGCCGCCATCGCGGAGATCGCGGCGCGGCTATGCTACATGAGCTACGGCAACGGCAGGCGGGACATCGCGGACTTCATCACGAACCTACTGCGCTCCAAGGACGGCAGCGTGTTTGAGCACATCAACTACGGGTTCGCGTTCACGGGGGTATCGCGCTCGCTGACGCACGAGCTTGTGCGCCACCGCGCGGGGTTCGCGTACAGCCAGCGCAGCCAGCGCTATGTTGACGAAACCGGCTGCGCGTTTGTGCTGCCGCCCGCGCTGGCGGATGATGGCACGACGGGCGCGGCCGACGACGACGCCCGTCGCCTGCTGGAAGAGGCGCTGGCGGGCGCGGCGCGCAGCTACGACGCGCTGGTGGACGCGCTTGCCACGGCGATCCCGCGCGAGCGGTTCGCCTCGGCAACCGACCATCGCAAGGCGATACGCCAGGCGGCGCGGGCGGCGCTGCCCAACGCCACCGAGACCAAGATAGTGGTCACCGCGAATGTACGCGCGTGGCGGCACTTCATAGAGATGCGCGCCGCCCCCTACGCCGACTTGGAAATACGCCGCCTAGCGCTAATGGTGCTGGAGCGCCTGCAAGCCGAGGCGCCCCTGCTCTTCGGCGACTTCACGATTGGCGAACTGCCCGACGGCAGCCGAACCGCCGCGCCAAAGTACTCCAAAGTGTAGGCGGCGTATCCCTTGACAACTAATGCTATAATGGCGGCAAGGAGTTGATGCCATGACTACGCAAACTGAAGAGGCGCAGGTCGCAGAGGGCGCGGTGAGCGTCGAGAGGGCGCTGGGGCGTCTGGAGGGGAAGAACGATCTTCTAATCCGGATGGTTGATGGGCAAGGCCGGCAAGCGCGGGAGGACTATCAGAGGCTTGACGCTAAGATAGACAAGGCCAAGTCCGAGCTTGACGCCAAAATTGATGCTAAGACGGACAGGCTTCTGTACTGGATCTTGGGCGTTGGGGGCTTTACGGCCGTAACCGTTGTCGGCTCTGCGCTTGCCGTGATTTTCGCGCAGCGCTAGGGGAACCGACGGCTTGGTTTGCGTGGACAGCATAGCCACTCGCCCCACAATCATCGCAGAACAAGGAGAACGCCATATGCGCCTCAGGCTTAGCAGACGCGCCATCACGCTCATACTGCTGTTGCTCGCGCTGCCGGTGGTGATAGTGGGCTATTGGCTGCTGGCGCCGCTGTTCATCACCGAAAGGGTGAACGAAGACTTCCCGCCGCTCGCCTCCAATGCCGATACCGATGCCGAAAGCGCCGCCGGGGAGTTCCCGTTTGCCGCCAAGGCGGATTTGCCGGAGGGAATGTCTATGGCGCAGGCGGAAGAGATGATGATAGACGCGGCGGCGCAAGATGAGCCGTATGACGAGCGCGCGCCGGACGGGATGGCTATGGCGGATGACACGATGCGGGTGGACGCAGCGGTTGAGCGCGTGAAGACGGGGAATTTCCGCGACGCCGATAGCTTTCACAGGGGCAGCGGGACTGCCACCATATATCGCGCGAATGGCGAAAGCGTGTTGCGGCTGGAGGACTTTCGCGTTACGAATGGGCCTCAGCTGCATGTGCTGCTAGTCCCCCACGCCGATCCGATGGCGCGCGCCGACGTCGACGGCCATCACGACTTGGGCGAACTCAAGGGCAATGAGGGCAACCAAAACTACCCGCTGCCGCCCGATATTGACGCCGCCGATTACGACAGCGTGGTTATCTACTGCAAGCCGTTTCGCGTGATATTCAGCGTCGCGCCGCTGAGTTCGCCGCAGGGTTAATCGCAATCCGCGTTCCAATCGCCGTTGCGCGCTGAACTAGGCGCGCGGGATTAGTTGCCGCCTATTCCCCCCGCGACGCCCACTTGCCCGCCTCTACCGCCGTCAGAAAGTCCGACACCGCGCGGTTGAACAGATCCGGCTCTTCCAGGTTGATGGCGTGTCCGGATTGGGGGAACATCACCAGCCCGGATGTGGGGATGCAGCGTTTCATAAAGACGCTCGGCTCTATGCAGGGCTCGTCCTCGTCGCCGAGCATAATCAGGGATGGGACGGTCAGCGCGCGCATCCCGTCTTCGAGCGCGAACACGGGTGGGCGCTTGCCCTGCACGCCGCGAAATGTGAGCGCCGACCCGATGTGCGAGTGCGCCAGGAACTGGTCTTGGAACTCGCGGTAGCCGCGCGCGTCTTTGCGGCGCAACTGGACGCGCGCCTCGCCCCGCGAGTAGTCTTCCATAGCCGCCATGCCCTCCGATTCCATGCTTTGGGCGCGCGCCATAACATTTTCGCGCCAGCCGTCCGCGTCCGTGGATCCCGTCCCCGCGGCGGCGATGATGAGCGACTTCGCCATATGCGGATGCGTCAGCCCAAAGTTGAGCGCCAGCGTCCCGCCCATAGACAGCCCGCCGATGTGCGCCTGCTCTATGTTCAGGAAATCCAGCAGCCCGCGCAGGTCTTCCACCGCTATTTCTTGGGAATAGGCGGACTCTTCGCGGGGGACATCCGAGGGCGGATAGCCGCGCGCGTTGTAGGTGATGACGCGGTAGCGGCGCGAAAAGTAGCGAACTTGCGGCTCCCACGAGCGAAAGTCGCCCGCGAACTCGTGCGCCAGTATCAGCGGGAAGCCCTCGCCGGTGGATTCGTAGTAGAGTTGGATGCCGTTGACAAGCGCTTTTGGCATTGGGATGCTCCCTGTGGATTGGATTGTGTGTGATAGGCGTGTGATGGGTTGGGATTATGCGGGTATAAAGGGGGAATGTCAATTTAGATGCAAGGCGGCGCGATAGCGGGGGCTATGTGAACGGCTTGCCCTTTTGTAAAAATAGGCAAACTTTGGATGCGCGGGATGATAAGGGCGCGGCTACGCAAAATCCGCGCGTATCGCATATACTTGCCCAAAGGCTAGGGGATCTACGGCATATGCCTACGAACTTTGAGATTGGGGATGTTGTGGCGCTGCGAAAGGCGCATCCCTGCGGGGCGCGGGAATGGCGCGTCGTGCGCGTGGGCGCGGACATCGGGATTGTGTGCGCGGGCTGCGATAGGCGGGTGACGCTGGCGCGCTCGGCGCTGGAGCGGCGCATGCGGGGGTTGCCGCGCAAAGAGGCGCGTTAGCGGCGCAAGGGCAGATGCAAACAGGGTTGCGCCGGGCGCAAGGGCGCAATTCGGGCGCAGGGCAACCCCCTATGCGTTGACACTTGTTTGGCTTGTGCTTACAATGTGCCTACGAAAAGCGCCTTTTGGTCTAGGGGGTGGTCTTATGCTGGAACTGGTCATTGATGGCATACGAGTTAGCCTTATGAACTACCAGCGGGTGGTTATACTGCGTGTCAAGGATACGGACAAGTTCCTGCCTATCTGGATTGGGCCCACGGAGGCGGACGCTATCGCGCTCAAACTCCAGAACGTGGACGTCCCCAGGCCGCTCACGCATGACCTGCTGTTTGATGTGATCGCATCGCTGGATGCCACGGTGGACAGGATTGTGGTGTCGGATCTGTCCGACGACACCTTCTACGCCAAGATTGTGCTGCAGGCGAATGGCGCCACTATGGAGGTGGATTCGCGCCCCAGCGACGCAATCGCGCTGGCGGTGCGGACGGAGTCGCCGATATTCGCGGAGACGTCGGTGGTGGAAAAGGCGGCGGTGCAGCTGGACGCCGAGACGGGCAGGGCGAGCGAGCCTGAGGAAGACGACGCGCCGCGTCCGGTGGACGAGGAAGAGCGCAAGCGGCTCTCGGCGTTTGAGGACTTCATCGGGTCGCTTGACCTGGAAGATCTGGGCAAGCAGTAGCGGATAGGCGCGTCCTATGTTGATACGCAAAGACCGGCCCCCGCATAGCGTTGCATTGGGGGCCGGTTTTGCGCGATAAACGGGGGACGCCGCTTTTCTTGTAAAAACTAGGCAAAACACTTTTGGCTACGCCTAACGGCGCGGATTTTCGGGGCTGTCGGATAAGCGCCGCTATAAATTTACAATCGGAATTTGCTTGTGATATACTACGCAAGCGTCGGGAGGCTGCGGTGAACGCGGACAGGCTGGCAATGGCGTTCCGGTTGCTGGGGATCGGATGGTATGTAGCCATCTGCATCGGCGGCGGCACATACGGCGGCTTGCTGCTAGACCGGCAGCTGGGCTGGAGTCCGCTGCTGACGCTGATAGGGCTGGCGATAGGGATAGCCGCCGCGATAGGCGGGATGCTGCGGATGCTGATGGGCGCGCTGTCGGCGGGAACCGATGCCGGCGCGGATAAGAACGGCGACGAGAGCGCCGCAGATGGCGATAATCAGGGCATAGATAATCGGGCCTAATAACCAGGAATGAGGCAGGGGATAGTGTCCAAGCTGCTTGGCAATCCTAAGGCATTGGCGATAGCGGTTATAGGCGTTATCGCGTTTGTGGTCAGTATGTTGGGCGGGGCGCTGGGCAGCGCATTCGGCGCCGGGTTTCTGAGCGCGCCGCTGGCGCACATTCAGATACCCGCCGAGCCGGTTCTCGCCAACGAACTCTTCCCGGGCTTTAAGCTCACGAACACGATGCTCACCACCTGGCTCGCCATCGTGGCGCTGCTGGTCATATCGTACTTCGCAACGCGCCGCATGACCGAAGTGCCGCGCGGGATGCAGAACTTGATAGAGGTATTCATCGAGTTCTTCCTGGATCTGGCGGAGCGCATAGCCGGGCGCGAGCGAGCGCGGCGGTTCTTCCCGCTCGTGATGACCATCTTTCTGTTCATAATGATCGCCAACTGGATGGGCATCCTGCCCGGCTTTGGAACTATCGGCAGGATAGAAACGCCCAAAGAGCTTATCCACCACGCCGAAGAAAAGGCGCATGCGGCGGGGACGACCGTCGACCTGAACGCCATACACTTGGAAGTGTTCACGGGCGAGGGCGCTTTCGGCTATCTGGGCTTTGGGTCGCTGGGCAAGGACATCACGGCGGCGGCGTGGGAAGAGGATCACGGCGCGGCCGGGCCCGGCAATCAGCCGGGCGTGCTTGTGCCGTTTCTACGCAGCGCGAACACCGATGTGAACACCACGCTGTCCATCGCCATCATAGCGATGGTGATGGTGCATTTCTGGGGCTTTTCGGCGCTGGGAATAGGCGGGCATCTGGGCAAATACATCAACTTCAAAGAGGGCCCTATCGGGTTCTTCGTGGGGATACTTGAGGGGATAGGCGAGATAGCGCGGGTAATCAGTTTCACATTCCGCCTGTTCGGGAACATCTTCGCGGGCGAAGTGCTGCTGATAGCGATGGCGTTCTTGCTGCCGCTCATAGGCATAATCCCGTTCTTGGGGCTGGAGCTCTTCGTGGGCGTCATACAGGCGTTCATATTCTCGATGCTGACGCTGGTGTTCGCGGTAATGGCGACCACGGCGCACGGCGGCGGGGAGCATCACTAACGCTGGCAAAGGCGCGGCGCTGGCTAGTCAAGCGCGGCGCTCGCGGGAAACAAATCAATCTCACTAAGGAGAAATGCACAGATGGACGAGTTTCAGAGTTTGGGCGCCGGTCTGGCGATAGGTCTGGGCGCGCTTGGTCCGGGCATCGGGATAGGCATGCTGGCGGCAAAGGCGATGGAGGCGCTTGGGCGCAATCCTGAGGCGGCGGGTCCGATTCAGCAGAACATGATACTGGCTATCGCATTCGCCGAGGCGATAGCGATTTACGCGCTGGTGGTGGCGATCATCATCAAGTTCGTGTAGCGGCGCGCGGCTTTGCGCGGGCAAGCGCCGCGCTTGGCTATCGTCGCGCCTATGCCGCCCTGCGTTAGTCCTGCGTTAAGTTAAGTGGGGCGTTAAGGTAGGGACATTAGGGCATTGCGCTAAGGCGCAAGGGCGCGGCGTAATCGGATAAGAAAGGGAAAGATATGGAAGCTTTGGGGATCAATCTGCCCGGCCTGATTACGCAGCTGGTCAGTTTCCTGATACTGCTTTTCATACTGATGAAGCTGCTGTACAAGCCGATACTGCGGATGCTTGACCAGCGCGCCGAGCGCATCAGGGAGAGCCTTGACGCCGCGGAGCGGGCGCGTCAGCAGTCGGCGGCGTCTCAGGCGGAAGTGGAATCGCAGCTGGAAGAGGCGCGCGCGGAGGGACAGCGGCTGATAGCCTCGGCGCGCGAAGTCGCCGAGCGGTTCCGCGAAGAAGAGACCGCCAAGGCAAGGCAGGACATCGAGGCCGAGCGCGAGCGGGCGCAGGCGAACATACAGCGCGAGCGCGACGCCGCCATAGAGCAGTTGCGCGGCGAGTTCGCGGACCTCGCCATCACCGCCGCCGAGCGCGTGGTGGAGCGTTCCCTGGACGACGCGGCGCATCAGGAAATCATAGACCGCGTCCTGCAAGAGGGCGACAGCCGCATCCGCCGCAACTAGGCGATACGGCTTTCAATCACGCCAACCGGCGTTTCAATCAGGCATACCAAACCAATCAATCGCGCAAGCATATCGCTGGCGGCGGCGGGTTGCTAATAAGATAGCGGCGTCGTAGTTCGCAAGCGGTAGTTCGCAAGCGTTACGCGCAAGCGGTAGCGCGCAAGTAGCAACAGGGCAAGAGAGCAGGCATGGCAGCAAAGGGAGCATCGGCGCGCAGATACGCCCAAGCGGTGTTTTCCATAGCGCTTGAGCGGGGCGAGTTGGACAGGTGGCTGGACGACCTCGCGCTGCTGGCGGACGCAATGGAAAACGCGGAGTTCGCGGGGTTTATGGACGCGCCGCAGATTAGCGCGGCGCAAAAGACAAGCCTCGCGCGCGAAACGCTTGGCGGCTCGGTGAGCGATCTGGCGCTCAACCTGATGGCGCTGTTGGCGTCGCGCAGCTCGGCGCGGCTGGCGGCGGACATCGCCGAGGCGTATCAGCGCATGCTGGACGCGCATAACGGCATTGAGCGCGCCGAGATACTATCCGCCGTGCCGCTTACCGACGAG
>CBDESO010000008.1:0-815985 GCA_965242555.1 Dehalococcoidia bacterium | reverse complement strand
GCTGATGCTGTCCCCGAAAGCGTACTCGCGCACGCTTGAGGCATGCGGCGTCAAGTCGTGCGAGCGACGCCGCGTAGAGCTTTCCCCCGACAGATCCGCCGCGGGAATGGCGAACTCCGGCAGCGGCTGAGTGCGCGGATACACTATCAGCTGCTCAGTCCCGCAAAAGAACTTTTCGCGCCGAAATATCCCGAATGCGTCAGTATTTGACACGCGCACGGGCCCCATCGTATAGACGCCCCGCCGCCGCGCCGGCGTCTGCGTCCGCCACGACCGGAACCCCTTTGACTCCAGGCTAATCGCCATCCCGCTTGAATACCCCGGCAAATCCGTCAGATCCTCCACCTCAAGCGTGGGCTTGGGCAGCGCCCCCATATTGCGTATGGTTATGCGCTCTTCCACATCATCCCCCACCCGCACGCGCCGCGACCGCCGCTCCACGCTCACATCCAGCGACTGCAGGCTGATCATATTCCACAGATAGCCCAAAATCAGCGTCAGCCCCAGTATGTAGAACAGCCGGTAAAACAGCGCGAACCCCGTCGCCGCGCCCGTCAGCACGGTCACCGCCCCAAGCGCCACCACAAGATAGAACCGCCTTTGCAGGTAGGCTTTTAGGTCAAATCGGTCTAGTATGACGCTATCTCCCGAACCAGCCCGCGCCTGCGCTCCCGGCACGGGTATATCATCCGCGATAGAGTTCATTACCTCCGCGGGATCCACGCCCCGCATCCGAGCCGCCGCCGAAATTATGATGCGGTGGCGCATAATCGGCACGATAAGCTCTTTGACATCATCCGGCAGCACATACTCCCTGCCGCGCAATACGGCAAGCGCCTGCGCCGCCCTAAACAGGAACAGCGACCCGCGCGGCGACGCCCCAAGCGCGATGTCGTCATGCTCCCGCGTCGCGCTCACGATGGTCACTATGTACTGCTTGATAAGCTCGTCCACATACACATCCCGCGTAGCCCGCTGCATCTCCCCGATTTCTTCAGCGGTTGCGACCGGCTGCAGCGTCTCTATCGGATGCCCTAGCTGCTGCCCGTCTATCACCGCTATCTCTTCCTCCGCCGAGGGATAGCCCAGCGAAATCATCACGAAGAACCTGTCAAGCTGCGCCTCAGGTAGCGGGAACGTCCCTCATACTCGATAGGGTTCTGCGTAGCCATCACCATAAACGGCGATGGAACCCCGTGAGTAACGCCCTCGACCGTAACCTGCCGCTCCTCCATCGCCTCCAGCGTTGCCGACTGCGTCTTAGGGGTGGCGCGATTCACCTCGTCCGCCAGAACGATCTGCGCGATAATCGGCCCCTGCCGGAACTCGAACTCCCCGCTCTTCTGGTTGAATATGGAAACGCCCGTTACGTCGGTAGGCAGCAGATCCGGCGTGAACTGAATTCGCTTGAAAGTGCAGCCCGCCGACCGCGCTATGCTGCGCGCCAGCATCGTCTTGCCCACGCCCGGCACATCCTCTATCAGCGCATGCCCCTCGCACATCAGCGCGATAACCCCCAGCTCAATCGCCTGATCCTTGCCGATAATGACGCGCTTAACATTATCCACAATAAGCTGAGCGATCCCCCGCGCCGCCTCAATCTGCTGAACCAATGATGCCCTCCAAACAATCAGTTGCGCCTGCGCCCATTCAAAGCGCATCGTTTCACCTATCATACTTGAAAAACGCGGGCGTGTCATTCTAGTTAGCGAAAAAGGCGTGATAATCGCATTTTGACTCATTATGAGAGCCAATCCGACCATCCCGCCCCAATTCCCTCACCCAAAAGTTTTTCGGCTACTTTTTCAAAAAAAGCGGCATCCCCGCTCCCTTGCCAACGCCCACGTTGCTACCGCCCAATCCCCAACCAACCCCGCACACGCCCTCGCAACGCGCGCCAAGCCACATACGCCGCCAGCAACCCCAGCGCCACCCACCACAAGCCCCTTGCCCCATCCGCAACTGAGCCTATCAACGAAGGCGCATCATCACCAGGCTCTGCCGTCCCAACCGCAATCGCCGCATCTTCCTCGTCAGCCTCGCCATCCATCGCCCCAAGCGCGCTGCCCTTCTCCACCCTTGCGATAGGCGCAAACGTCGCCGTTGCCCTTGCCCTTACCGCCGCTGCCTGCGCCACCACTCGCACTCCAGTCGTAACCGTTGCCGTCGCTCCCTCCGCCCGCTCGACCGCCGCAAACGTCGCCGTAGCCATCGCATCCGACGCGCCATCCCCCACATCCCGCGCTATCGCCACTGCAGTCCCGGTCGGCGTCAGCGTCGCCGTCGCATCCTCATCGCCGACAACCGGCGTCCAGGTAACGGCCGCAGTGGCAACAAGCGTCGGCGTCAGCGCAACCGCCGGCGTCCCCGTCGCCGTATTCACAGGCGTCGGCGTCAGCGTTGCCGATGGCATAACCGTCGGAGTCCGGGTAAGCGTTGCGACCGGCGTATGCGTTGCCGTTGCAACCGCCGTCGGGCTAGCCATTGCCGCGGATGTAGCCGTTGCCCTCGGCGTCCGCGTAGGCTGTCTCTTGCGAGACTCCGCGCGCTGCGGAGTAGCCGTTGCCGTAGCGGTAGCGCTCGCCGTAGGCGTAGCGGTTGCCGTGGGCGTGCCATCCGCCGCAAGCGCCCGCATCGTAGCCGTTGCCGTGGGCGTAGGCGTGCTATCCATCCCAAGCGCCTGCGCCGTAGCCGTTGCGACCGCGATTCCCGCAATCGTCGCCGTCGGAGTAGGAGTATCAGCCTCCTCCCCGCCCGACGCGGGCGGCCTAGTCGCCGTCGGGGTTTGCGTAGCCGGCGTTATCACGACAAGCGGATCCCCCGCGCTGACAGCCGTCGGAGTGAGCGTAGCCGTAGCCGTCCGGGTAACCGTAGCCGTATGCGTCCGCGTAGCCGTGGGCGTCATCGTGATTGTGGGCGTAGGCGTAATGGTAGGCGACGGCGTAGGAGTCAGCGTAATGGTAGGCGTCGGCGTATGCGTCAACGTGATTGTAGGCGTCGGTGTAGGCGTCAGTGTCGCCGTTGCCGTATAAGTCATCGTCGCCGTAGGCGTGAGTGTCTGCGTTGCCGTAGCGGTGGCCGTAGGCGTAGGCGTCTCGGTAATTTCCAAGTCCAATATATCGGATATGACCGTGTTCGTAGCCGTAGGCGTCAGCGTAATGGTGGGCGTCAGTGTAACCGTAGGCGTCAGCGTGATCGTGGGCGACGGCGTAGGCGTCAGTGTGATGGTGGGTGAGGGCGTGGGCGTCAACGTGATGGTGGGTGAGGGCGTGGGCGTCAATGTGACCGTAGGCGTGAGTGTACTCGTAGGGGACGGCGTAGGAGTCAACGTAATGGTGGGTGACGGAGTCGGTGTCAGCGTAATAGTAGGCGACGGGGTGGGCGTCAACGTGATTGTGGGTGACGGCGTAGGGGTCAACGTGATAGTAGGCGACGGCGTGGTCGTCAACGTCACCGTAGGTGTAAGCGTGTTCGTGGGCGACGGAGTCGGTGTCAGCGTGACGGTAGGCGAGGGGGTAGGCGTCAACGTAATCGTCGGCGACGGAGTAGGTGTGAGCGTGATTGTGGGCGACGGCGTAGGAGTCAATGTGACCGTAGGCGTGAGCGTATTCGTAGGGGACGGCGTGGGTGTCAGCGTGATTGTAGGTGATGGCGTAGGCGTCAACGTGATTGTGGGAGACGGCGTAGGCGTCAGAGTAATGGTAGGCGATGGCGTAGGCGTCAACGTGATTGTGGGAGATGGCGTAGCCGTATAAGTCATCGTCGCCGTGGGCGTATACGTCCGCGTTGCCGTAGCTGTGGGTGTAAGCGTAGGCGTCAGCGTGATTGTAGCCGTGAGCGTAGGCGTCAGAGTAATGGTAGGCGATGGCGTAGGCGTCAGCGTTGCCGTAGCCGTCGGCGAGAACGTAGGCGTCAGCGTAACCGTCGGCGATGGCGTAGGCGTCAACGTATTCGTAGCCGACGGCGTCAACGTCGCAGTCGCGGACGGCGTAGCCGTACTCGTAGGCGTCAACGTCACCGTAGGCGTAATCGTCGCCGTGAATGTAGGCTCCAGTACGATATGCGGCGTCCCCGTGGCAGTCATGGTAGGCGTCGCCGTATGCGACCCGGTAGGCGTCGGCGTCAACGTAGGCGTCGGCGTATTGGTCACCGTGGGCGTCGGCGTAACCGTCGGCGTATGCGTAGGCGGCTCCACCACAATGGGCGGCGTCGGGCTAGGCGTCATCGTAGCCGTCGGACTAGGCGTAGGCGTCGCCGTGGGCGAGGGAGTGGGCGTCGGCTGATCCACCGCGCTGGGCGGCTCCGGCCCGCCCGGATCTCCGGGCCCGCCCGGATCCCCAGGCCCATCGCCCGGCGGATCCTGCCCGCCAGGCGGCCCCGACCCGCCCGGCTGCCCAACCGGCGGCGCGGGATCCTGAGCGCCGCCCGCGCCGCCGCCGCCCTGCCTCATCGGATCCGGCCTGCGCGAAACATCAGTAGCCGTAGCGGTTGGCGTTGGCGTATTGGTCACGACGGGCGCGCCGCTCGCACCGCTGGGCAGCGAGTTGCAGTCGGTCACCACCAAATCGGTGGAAGTCGCCATCCGGACGCCCGGCGTATCGGATTCCACAAGCTCAGCGCAAGCGTCGGCCGACGCCGTCCACGCCACAACCGGCTGCCCGCCGCCCAAAAGCTGCGCCGCCACCACAGCCAACGCCGCCAGCGCCACAACCGAAAACGCCATCAGCGTAACGACAGACGCTCCGCCTGCTGCCGATGATGAGGGCATCACGACCGGCAGCCCATTGCGCGGGGGGAGGGGGTAAATATATCCATTTCGTCAGCCGCCGCCGTAACCTCTTCCGCAACCTGAAATAGATTTAGCAGTCGTAATCGCAATCAAGACAGCATTTATCCGTCTATATGCTAGTAGTTTATGCCTACATAAGCGCTAAATTGCAACGAATATCGCAAGAGCCAAACCTCGCAATTCTAGCACACGACGCGGATGCTAACAATAGATTAACGAAAGGCTAAATCGGCTTTATCATTCGGCGCGAATTTGCCGATTCCTCCCACAATCCCCCGCCGTCAGCGCGGCAATCAGCCAACTGACTTAATGATCACATAATTGATACTATGTGTCAATAAATTAACGAACAGAGCATTGTAAGGCTAGGCGTCAGCGAAAGTCAACGGATATTTTCCCGCCCCCGCCTCCACCGCCGCAACGCGCGCCACGCCGCATACGCCGCCGCCAGCGCCAACAGCAGCCACCACCAGAACCCTGCCCCATTCGCCACCGAGGTAATCAGCGCCGGCGTAGCCTCATCATTAGCCGCCATCCCCGTCGCAACCGCCGCTACCCTCGCCTCAGCCTCGCCATTCATCCCTCCCACCCCATTCCCCTCCGCCGCCGCCGCTACAACCGTCGCCGTCGGCCCCATCGCCACCCTCTGCGCCGCAACCGCGCTAACCGTCGCCGTCACTCCCGGCCCAACCCCCTGCGCCACAACCGTCGCGGTAGCCGTTGAAGTCGCCATCCCCACAGACGTTGCCTCTTGAACCACAACCGTCGCCGAAACCACGCCCTCCCTCACATCCGCCGCCGCAGTCCCCGTAGCCGTTGGCGTCAACGTCGCCGTCGCGGGCGAATCGTCGGCGTCCGGCGTCCCCGTTGCCCGTGCAATTGCCACAGCCGTCCCCGTTGCCACAGCCGTCCCCGTCGGCGTAACCACAGGCGTGATTGTTGGAACGGGTGTACCCGTAGCCACCGGCGTCCCCGTACCCGTCGCAACCGCCGTTGCCGTAACCGCCGCCGAAGTTGCCGTTGCCCTAGGCGTCCGCGTGGGCTGCCGCCGCCGCGTATCCCCGCTCTCCGGCGTAGGCGTTGCCGTTGCCGTGGGTGTAGGCGTGAGCGTAATCGTAGCCGTTGCCGTTGCCGTCGCAGTTGGCGTTGCGGTCTGCGTAGCCGTTGCCGTCGCGGTTGGAGTTGCGGTCTGCGTAGCCGTTGCCGTAATTGTTGCCGTAGGCGTAGGCGTGCTGGTCGCAGCCGCGCCCATTTCCCTCACAGGCGTCAGCGTAACCGTCGGCGTCCGCGTAGGCTGAGATATTATGATGGGCGGCTCAATCACAGTCGTGGCGGTCGCCGTAGGCGTGGGCGTCGGCGTATCGGGCGGCCGCTCTTTGTCCAACAGCCTTATCGCGCCCGCCCTGCCCGTAACCAGTTTAGTGGCGCGCTTAACCTCGCCCAAATAATGTATGGCAATCCCCTTGCCGCTCACGCTCAGCGAAATCGTCTCATCGCCCTCAACGGCATCGTCGTCCTCCGGCGTAATCGTTATGCTCGCCGCCGCGCTGCCCATCCCGTCCGGCAGCGCCCTGCGCTTCTCAGTCGTGAGCGGCGGCTCAATCGTTGCGATGGCGCTCGGTATCGTGAACGCCGCGCTGGGCGCTGCCGCAAAACCCACCACATTCGCGCCCCCGCTGCCCGCAGCCTCTATCACCACATCCTGCCCCGTGAACGCGCTTGTGTAGTTCGCGGCCCCCGCCGATACCGGCCGCGCCCACGCCTGCGCCAGCCACTCGCTGCCCGCGTCCACCCGCGCCGTCACCTGAACCGTCGTTTCCCCGTCCGCCTCGCCCAGCGTCGTCCTGTCAGGCGTAAGATCAACCCGCGTGATAAGATCGGGATTGTCCCACACCCACAAGGACTCCATCCCGCTCATCCCACGCCATTCGGGTGGGATGACGCCCTCAAGGCTGTTGCTGAACAGCGCCATATAGCCCAACCGGCTCAGGCTGCCCAGCTCACGCGGCAAAGTCCCTGTCAAGCCCGGATGCGTTACAACCGTCTCCCCCGACTCATCGTCCACGGCCTCGCGCTTTTGGACATGCAGATACAGCGTAAAAAGATTAGACAGCCCGCCCAGCTCAGCCGGAATTTCCCCCGACAGCATATTGCGCCCAAGCTGCAGCCTGACCAGCGAACTCATCCGCCCCAGCTCCGGCGGAATGCTGCCCGTGAGCTCATTCCTGGTCAGACGCAGTTCCCTTAGATTGGACAGATTGCCCAGTTCGGGCGGGATGCTGCCGCTAATGCTGTTGCCCTCCAGCCGCAGCACTTGCAGGCTTGACAGGTTGCCCAACGAGCCGGGAATTGATCCCGTCAAGCCCGTGTGCGTCTTATTCCCATCGTCGTCATAGAACGAGTTGTAGGTGGCGCGAAAGTCCCGCAGCGAGGATAAGTTGCCCAGCTCTTCGGGGATGCTGCCCGTCAGGAAGTTTTCGTCAATAAGCAGCGTCTCCAAATTACTGAGATTGCCCAGCTCCTCCGGAATGCTGCCCGTCAGCTGATTGCCCTCCAGCCACAGATCCTCAAGGCTGGTCATCTGCCCCAGCTCCGGCGGGATCTGCCCGCTGAACGTGTTGGTATAGATCCTATTTTCCGGGCGCACATTAAGGCTATACCCGCGCAGCGAGAGTAGCGTCAACTCTTTAAGGTTGCCCAGCTCAGGCGGGATTGTCCCCGTCAAGCCCGCGCGCCCCAGGTTCAGCGACCTTAACTTGTGCAGATTGCCCAAAGCCGCATGAAGACTGCCGTTTTCCAGGTTGCACCCTTGGCAGCCCAAAGACACCACCCGCGGCGCCGATCCGGCGGCGATGCCGCGGCAATTTTCGCCGCTAACGCTCCCGTCCGCGCGAGGGCAAACTATCACCCCCGACCAGATGTGCATATTCGTACTGGCGCTCCAGTCCTTTAATACCGCCGTCGAGGATGTACTCGGCTGCAGCGTATCCCTCGCCGCCAGCAGCGAGTTGCAATCGGTTATCAGCGAGCCGGTCGTGGTCGCCATCAAGATGCTGGGATTCGTGGCCGACCCCGGCACGGCGGATTGGATAAGCGTGGCATACGGCGATATAGCCGGGCTTGTCATCGTGCAAGCGTCCGGCACCGTCGTCCACGCGACAACCGGCTTGCCCCCGCCCAGATGCTGCGCCAGCACAACCGCCAGCGCCGTCAGCGCCACCACCGTAAACGCGCCCGCTATCGGAAAATACCGGACTAGCATCCGCCTATTTTGACGGGGGGGGGTATGATATAATGGCGTGATTCTGTCATCGGTAACCATAACCGCTTTCGCAATTCGTAATCGCGCGTTTCAAGCGTAATGATAATCGCCGATTTGCCGTATTCGCCCACTTGTTAATCGCCAACGCCCGCCGCGCCGCCAAATTCTTGCGAATATCGCAAGCGTAAAGTTCACATACTTTACGCCTTTAGCCTTATTTATGCAACCTATTTACCCTCTACGGTAGCGTTTCCATTCAGGTGGTTCAAGCCAAAACGCCTCGCAGCTGCAGCAGAACTAGCAGGTTGTGGACTGTCCACGCCGTACCCATCCGCTCGCGCGCCCGTATCTCTCGGTTGAACCGCTCCAGCAGCGATGTCGTGCGGTATCTCGACTCGCCCGTCCGCAGATGCGTCAGTCCCTTTCGCAACGCCTTGACGCACCAGTAAAGCGCCTTGCCGCGCGTCAGCGCCACTATCCGACCGGCACGCTCCCGCGCTTGCTCTATGTCGTCCGATCCAAGCAGCGCCTTCGCCTCCGCGAACCCCACTATCCCTATGTTGCGCGTGTATTCGCGCAACAGGTGGAACTGGCACAACTGATGCGGAGTTCCCCTGTCATACGCCATATCTATCGCGCTCTCTATCGCCCTGTCCCCGTCGCTGACGATATGCCTAGGCGCGTCAGCGCCCAGCTCGCGCGCCGCCGCAACCGCGTCTTCCCAACTTCCCGCCGACGCCACCGCGACGCCGCGCTCATCACGCGCTACCTTCAACTCCACATTCCCACCCGCTACCCGCGTCCATATCCCGTCCAGTTCCAACACTTCGCCCGACAGCTTGGGGCGCGTGTAGCGCTCCTGTTTCAGCCACTTGCATAGCGTACTCTTGGCGAACCCAAGCATCTTGCCCACGCGCTCGTAGCTGATTCCCTGCGCCGCCAGCCTCATCGCCTCATCCCGTATTTTTTTTGGAATAGCGCTTTCGCGCCTGCCCCTTGCCTATGACATCCACGCCGCTAGTCATCGCGCCGCAGTCGCCGCAGCGAAACACGGGGACGTCCAATCGCATCTCGCCGTATTTGGTGATTAGGGTTCGCTCGTATGAGTGGTGGCGCGCCATCGCCACATCGCATTCCTCGCACATTGGCTTGTATTGCGATAGGGCGTCCGCGATAGTCCGGCGCAGCCGCTCAACGATGAACTCGTCGGCTTGGCTTTCCAGTTCGTAGATAAGTTCCAATTGCGAGCCTCCTTTGGTGATGGGCGCATATTACTAATAAACCACCTAAATGGAAACGCTACCATCCTCTACGGTATTCTCAGTGTGCAGTGCTTATGGATTTGAGGGACTGATTTAGGCGCCCCTCGAACACTATCGCCAGCGGATGTTTCAGCATATCCACGCTCTTTGTGTAGCCCTTCGCACTCCTCGCCAGCCTGTTCAGCTTGCTCCTCAACTTGGAGTGTAGCCCTTCGTTCCAGTTCACCGCTCCGCCCTTGCCTATCACATGCCTGTCGCGCGGCAGCCACTCGTACACCGGATAAGCGTCAGTCCTCGTACCTATCCGCGCCCGGCAACCGATCCAACAAGCGCGAGAACGCAGACAAGTCCCGGTCGCCTACTTCATACATCCGCCAGCGGACGCCGTCCCGCTCTTCCACCACAGCAGTCCATATCCACAGGTCTTTGCGCCGCTCGCCACGCCTGCCCCACAAGTATGTCCACATCTCATCAAACGCCACAATAGACGCGCGGACGCTATCCTGCCGCCCACTTGCCCGCCACGATAAAAACCGTGTCAGACGCTCTACCGCCGGTACCCCCTTTTTTTGACCCACTCGCTTACCGTGGGTATGCGCGCGCCCATTACGCGCGCCGTCGCCGATAGGCTCATTCCCTCGGCGCGCATCTTCACCGCTTGCTCTTTTTGTTCGTCGGTGAACCGATGCTTTGCGCCCTCTTGACGCTTGCCGCGCTGGTTGCATTTGCACTGCCGCTTGCCGCGCGAATGTCCGTCTTTCTTGACCCAGTTCGAACCGCATTTCGGGCATAGCGCATCGTGGCTGTACACTCTCGGTTTCGCCATAACTGCCACTTGTCTTTCACTTGTTTCGGAGCGGTTTTGAGAAAATATATCATATTAGCACTGCATCATGAGAATACCCGCGCCGCCAACCGCGCGATAGCCGCCAGGATGCGGATAGCCAACTGAGATGCGCGCCAGCCGCCTATCCCGCCCTGTCCGGCAGCCATCCCCAGGGCCTAGGCCCCCAGTCCGGCGCGAATACCTCGCCGCCCTTGACCGTCGCAACCGGCACTATCGCCTTATCGCCGCGCAGCGTATCCCCCTCGGTATCGTGGAATACCCAATCGCCCGTCTCTTCACGCAGGACGCTGATGTCCGCCGCCCTGCCAATCGCAAGCGATCCCAGCGTATCCCGCATCCCCAGCGCGCCGGCGGGGTTGTGCGTGGTCATTCGTATCACGTCTTCCAGCGAAAAGCCCAGCGCCATAAATCGCCCCAGCATTTCGGCGATGCTATGCACGGTGTTCATTCTGCCCGGCGGCGTCATATCCGTGCTTATGCTCTGAGGCCTGACGCCCTGCTCCAGCGCCTCTCGCGCCACCCGAAAGCTGAAGTTCTGCCGGCCGTGCGCCGTGTCCAGGAACACGCCCCGCTCTTGCGCCTCCATAACCTCCGGGATAACCCTGCCGTCCGCGCCGATGATGCGCCCCGGATTGCCGCTGAACAGATGCGTCACGATGTCCCCCGCCTCCAGCAGCGGCAGCAGTTCCCTCGTGAGCGTGGCGCCGCCCTCGCCGCCGCCCGCAAGCGTCCTATCGCCGATATGCACCATCAGCCGCACGCCGCCCTCAATCGCCGCACGCTTAGCCAGCCGCACCATCTCAATGCCCATTCGCGGCACTCCGGGCCCTATCGCCCGTATCTTGACGCCCTGTATCAGCGGCTTGTTTTCGCTGATAACCCTGACCGTCTCTTCAACATCAATATCTTCCCGCCGCGATGTATCCGGCTGGTAGCTCAGCCCCGCGCGCGATATGTGCAGCATGCAAAATATGCGAGTTGCCGACTGCGGCACTACATAGCGCGGGAATCCGCCGAATGTATATGCCCCCGCGCTGCCCGCGTCCACCAGCGTGGTTACGCCCGATCTCACGCCCGCCAGGTCGGGATTGATGCCGTTCTGGTTCACGCCCTCATACACATGCGTATGCAGGTCAATCAGCCCCGGCGCGACCACGCACCCGCGCGCGTCTATTACCCGCAGCGCGCCCGCCGGATCTATGTCAGCCGCCATACCGGATACAACGCCGCCCGCGACCGCAACATCCATCCGCGCGTTGACGCCCTGCGACGGATCAATAACCCGCCCGCCTTTCAACAGCAAGTCAGTCATTGCAATTCGCCTCCCAAAATCCGCGTTTAGCGCTTAACTACAACGCGCTATCAGTCGCGCCGCCAAACGCCTATCCGCGCGGCCCAAGCGCCATGCCCACATCCAGCCGGGCGTCCGGCAGCAGCGCGGGCGCAATCGTATCCCCATGCGCGAGCCGCCGCGCCACCCTATACTCGCCGTCCTCCGGATGCGACAGCGCGTCCAAGTAGCCATCCTCCAGATTGGCCAGCCATAGTTCGGGAATGCCCGCCCGCGCGTACAAAGGCGCTTTCACATCGCGGTCAAACTCCACGGTGGTATGCGAAACCTCCACCGCCAGCAGCGCATCCCCCGGCCCCGGATGAGCGCGCTCGTAAAAATCATCATGAGGCTTCAGCAGCAGCAAATCCGGCTGGGGTTCATTATGCTCATCCACCCTAATGGGGCTTTGGACGCGGATAATTACGGAGTCCCCAAGTGTGCGACTGAAAAAAGCGGTTAGGTAATCCACGCAACTAGCGTGGTAGCTTCCGATAGGCGCCATTTGCACAATCTCCCCGTCAATGAGCTCCACCCTGTCGCACGGGCCCAGAATGCCCGTCTCCGCCATTAGGTAGTAGTCTCTGACGCTAAACCGCCGCTTAGTAATCGTGGTAACCATCGCGTATTCCTTTCCTATCGCTGACGCGCGTAGCATAGCATAGCAAACGCCCGCCTACCTCACCACTACCTCTACCCGTTGCGCCATATTGTTCCCCATCCCTTGCAGCGTCCAGGCTTGCGCGGTCGGTTGCCTATTGCCCTGTTCGTCGGTAGCCCGCACTCGCAGGAAATGCCGCCCCGGCTGCGCCTCCCAGCGATGCGACCAGTTTCGCCACGCAAAGCGCCCCACTTCGGCGCCAAGCTCGGCGTCCCGCCAGGTCAGCCCGTCGTCCGCGCTCACCTCGACCCTGCTCACCCGCAGCCTGCCCGCCCACGCCTTGCCCGTCAGCGTAACGACGCCCGCGTCCACCAGCCGCGTCCGCGTCATAAAGTCCGGCATCCCCGGCGGCAGCATCAGCGCCCGAACCCGCATCTCGCTGACCGGCTCCCCCGGATCATCAGGCGCGTTCTTGTAGCGATACGTCTGCTCCATCTGATAGCCGGTGAACGGCTCTGCGACCGCCTCTACGCTGTCAAGCCACTTGACGCTGGTCATGCCATACCAGCCCGGAACCAGCAATCGCAGCGGATAGCCGTGCTGCGGCTCCAGCGGCGCGCCGTTCATCTCATACGCCAGCAGCGCCTCGTCGCGCGCAATCTCGGCAAGCGTCAGGCTGCGCTGGTAAAGCTGCGCCTCGCCGCCCTGCACGCCCTCGTCGCGCCCCGTGAACACGACCTCTACCGCCGCGCCGTCTATGCCCGCCTCGTCAAGCAGGCCTTTTAGCGGGGTTCCCGTCCATTCGGCCGCGCCGATAGCCTCAAACAGCCAAGGCTGGCTCACCGGACGAGGCCGTAGCCGCGCCCGCCCGTTGCCCGCGCACTCCATCATCACCGGCATACTTACGCGCGGCATTCGCTTGATGTCGTCCAAAGTCAGGCTCAGCGGCTTATTCACCAGCCCGCCCACTTTCAGACGCCATTCGTCGGCGTCAACGGCGGGTATGTCAAAGTGAATCAACAAGTAGTGCATACCCGTGGGCGTGATGTCATAGCGCAGTGCCTCAAGCGGCATCCCGCGATTGCGAAACGCCAGCGCCAGCTCTTCTTCATAATAATTGTTGTCCGCCCTCAACCCGTTGCCATCCCCCACCGCGCGAAACGCGCCGCGCAAATCCTTGTCTGCCATAATGCCTTGCCTGCCTTTATATCATCACTTTGCGCGCGCAGACGCGCCGGATATACGCAAAGGGCGGCCCGCGCCAAACGGGTCCGCCCTAGCCATAACCGCCTATGCGCGGCGCTTTATCGCTCTATCGGCGCGCGCACGATGCTGCCGTACTCAGTCCACGACCCGTCGTAGTTGGTCACATTGTCCAGCCCCAGCAGCTGCGTCAGCACGAACCAGGTGTGGGAAGAGCGCTCCCCGATGCGGCAGTACGCGATAGTGGGCTTGGCGTTGTCCACCTTATCGCCGTAGATAGCCTGCAACTCGTCCGCCGACTTGAATGTGCCGTCCGCCGCCACCGCGGTCGCCCAAGGCACGTTCGCCGCGCCCGGAATATGCCCGCCGCGCTGAGATCCCTCCTGCGGCAGCGCCGGCGGCGCGAGCAGCTCGCCGCGATACTCCTCCGGCGACCGCACATCCACCAGATACGCGCCGCCCGCGGACACCGCGCCCAGCACATCCTCGCGGAACGCGCGGATGCTGTTGTCCGGATCCGACGCGGCGTAGTTGGCGGCGGCATGCGATGGCGCGTCGGTCGTCAGCGGGCGGCCCTCCGCCTCCCACTTCGCGCGCCCGCCGTTCATCAGCCGCACATCGCTATGCCCGTAGATCTTCAGCTGCCAGAACGCCCACGCCGCGAACCAGTTGTTGTTATCCCCGTACAGGATAACCGTGGTGTCGTTCCCAATGCCCGAACTCCCCAGCAGCGCCTCCATATCCGACTTGGATATGATGTCTCGCGCCAGCGTGTCCTGCAGCTGCTCCGACCAGTCCCAGCCGACCGCGCCCGCGATATGACCCTGCTCATAGGCTAGGGAATCCACATCCACCTCTACCAGCCGCACGCCGTCATCGCCGCCATGTTCAGCCACCCAATCGGTGCTAACCAGCGTGTTCGGATTTGCGTATTCAGCCATACTAAGCCACCTCCGTTTTAGGCATTTTGGGCCCCATTAGACTTGCGCCAAGCCTGCGGGCAATCCCTCGCCCGCGGGCCCAGCCATTGTTAGCCATCGTTGCAATTCGGCAACGGGCATACGCGCCCGCGCATCCGCAACTATATCATCAAACCGCCGCGCTAGTCCAATCGCCGCCGCGCCAACCCGCCGCCGCCTATCCCGCGCTGCCCTTGCAACCACTAGCCCGCAACCTGTAACCTCAGAGCCGCAAGATTGCCATAAGATTCACGCCGCAATCCCAAACCCTTATCTGCTGTGCGGAGGCGCGCTTATGACTACCCACACCCTAGACTGGCAAGACCCGATAGACGCCGTGGAGCAGCTCTACCGGCTGGGCTGGACTGACGGGCTGCCCGTTGTGCCGCCAACCGCCGAGCGCGTTGCCGAGTTCATAGAGCGCGGAGGCAGGCCGGCGCAGGAAATCGTGGGCGAACTGCCTGAGCGCCGCCGCCAAGTGAGCGTCGAGAAAATCGCCGCCAACGCGGTTATGGCGGGCTGCCTGCCCGAATATATGCCCGTCGTGCTTGCGGCGTCCGAGGCGATGCTTGACCCCGTATTCAACCTAGTCGGCCCCTCGTCCAGCCTGGGCGGATCCGGGATTATGGTCATAGTTCACGGCCCCATCGCCCGCGATCTGGGCGTCAACGCGCGCAACAACCTGTTCGGCCCCGGCAACCGCGCCAACGCCACCATCGGCCGCGCCGTCCGCCTCATCCTGATGAACGCCTGCGCCGCCATACCCGGCCTATTCGACCGCAGCATCCTAGGCCACCCCGGCAAGTACAGCTTCTGCATCGCCGAGGCCGAAACCCAAACCCACTGGCTGCCCCTGCACGCCGAGCGCGGCTTAGCCGCCGAGCAGAGCGCCGTAACCGTATTCGCCGCCGACGCCCCCCGCCAAGTGCGCGCCAGCGGCGGCCCCCAAACCATCCTGAACACCGTCGCCGACGTCGCATCCGCCCTGGGAACATCCCTATCCACCGTCGGCTCCACCAACGACAAGTCCGCCGTAGTGCGGCAGGGCGAAATCGCCATAGTCATATCCGGCGAAAGCAATGTGTGGGACGGCTGGAGCAAGCGCGATGTTCGCAACGCGCTGCAGCCCCTTATGCGCCGCACTCTCGCCGACATCAAGCGCGCCGGCGAAGTGGCGGGCGAAATAGCGCCGCAAGACGAAACCCACTACCTGCCCCTAGTGGCGTCCCCCGACGACATCCTGCTCATATTCGCGGGCGGCGAAGAGCGAACAATGTGCGCCGTAATCCCAAGCTGGGGCCCGAAAGTATCGTCAACGGCGGTGACAAAGGCGGTAAGGCACGCCTAATCGCAGATGGCGCGCGCAAGGCTACGGCTATTGATTGCGCGATTGTAGCCTTATCAATTCACCGCAAGGGCGCTGCAACAATGCGCCGCTACCCCCGCGGAAACACCCGGCTGCGAGCCGCCCGCGCCTCTGCCGCCGCCTTAACCTGCGCCATATGCGCCGCAATCGCCCGCTCAAACACCGGCCGCGTGTACATCAAGCCGCCCAATCTGCCAAAGAACGGGAACCCGCTCCACACAAACTCCCCGCTGTGCGTCAACTCAGTTCGCCTTTCGGCAACCGCGCGAAAGACGAACTCTTCGACGGCGTATGCCAGCGGCCCCTCCAGATGCCTAAACTCAATGCGCTCCGGAGGATGCAGCCGCACTTCCTCCAGCGTGGTATAGGTAAAGAAACCCGCCCGCGTCCGAAACTCCACCACAACCCTATCCCCCTCGCGGCAAACCACGCGCGACGCCTCGCTATAATCGCCCGGCAATCGCCCGCGCCCGAAATGCGACATCATTTGAAACACCAACTCGCGCGGCGCGTCAATGCGGATGGTCTGAGGGCGCAGGCGTATCGGCTTTGCCGTCATCCCCTAAAATCCCCCCAACGCGCGCGCCTACAACCTGTTCCCCTCATAGTCCACGCGCGCAACCTCATAACCCAGCTCGCGCAAGCCGCCCTCCACCACAGCGGCGTCGCCCGCCACCACGATTTGCAGCCCCTCGCTCCTGAGATGATCCTGCGCCGCCCGCCGCGCATCCTCCAGCCCCGTCGCCGCCAGCCCGTCCGCGTAGCCCGCATAGTAGTCGTCGGGCAGCCCAAACACGACTATCTGCATCAGTTGCCTCAGCATCTGCGCGTGCGTCTCAAACTGACCCGCCAGCCCGCGCAACATCCCGTCGCGCATATCCGCGAACTCTTCCTGCGTAACCGGCCGATCCCCGCGTATCTCCGCGAACTCTTTCAGCGTTTCAAACGCCGCCTCTTTCGTCACTTCAGTCTGCACAGAGCCGCCCGCCGTCAGCGCCGACACCGGCGTCAGCCAGTCTATCCCCGACATATAGCCGTAGCTAAACCCCTTTTCCTGGCGCAGGTTCATATTCAGCCGCGCCGAGAACTGCCCGCCGAATATGCTGTTCAGCAGCGTCAGCGCAAAGTAGTCCGGATGATGGCGCGGTATAGTCAGATGTCCCACGCGTATTACCGACTGCGCCGCGCCCGGCTTGTCAGCAAGATATATCACCGTCTTGTCAGCATGCGGCATATCGCCAACGTCCGCCGCCGCATCCGCCGCCGCGGCCTTGCGCCGCCAGCCGCCAAACGCCGCCTCCGCCCGCGCGATTGCATCATCCCGCCGTATATCCCCCACCAGTATCAGCGTAGCCGTGTCCGGCGCATAGTTCGCCGCGTAATGCGCCGCAAGATCGTCGCGCCCGAACCCGGCCACCGCATTTTCGTCGCCCGATACGGGATGCCCGTAGCGCGTTCCCGCCCCGAACAGCAGCGCCTGCGACGCCCGCGCCGCGATTGCCACCGGGCTGTCCGCGATGCGCCGCAGATCCGTCAGCCGCTCGCCGCGAACCCGCTCCAGTTCCCGCTCAGGAAACGCCGCGTTCTGCGCCACATCCGCCAGCAGATCCAACGCCTGTTCCCAATGCGCTGTCAGCGTCTCAGTGGTAATCGTGGCGTACTCGCGCGATGCGTGGGAGTGCAGCTGCGCCCCCAGAAACTCCATCTCATCCGAGATTTGCTGACTGCTGCGCGTAGCCGTCCCCTCAGTCAGCATAGCCGCCGTGAGACTTGCCAAGCCCGGCTGCCCCGGCGGATCCGCCACGCCGCCCGCCCGCGCAAGCAGCCCTTGCGCCACCAGCGGCAGCCCCGCCTTTTCAAGCACAACCACATCCATCCCGTTGGACAGCGTGGCCCTTTGCGGCGCCGGCGGGCTGAACCGCGCCGCCTGCGACGGCTTAGGCATCTGAGCGCGGTCAAGCGTCGTCTTAGACGCGCTCAGCGCATCCTCCGGCAGAACCCACAGCCGCGCCCTGCTATCGCCCAGCATAACTTGCGCCGCCCGCCGGACGTCGTCCGGCGTAACCGCCATATACCGCTCCAAATCGCTGTTGATGCCCGCCGGATCGCCCTGATAGGTGTTGTAGAAGTTGAGCTGATCCGCCCGCCCGCCAAAGCCGCCCACGCGCTCCAGCTGCCGTATGTGCTGGCTCTCTATGCGGTTCTTGGCGCGCGTCACCTCGCGCTCGCTCGGCGCGTCCTGCCGCAGCCGCTCTATCTCTTCGCTCACTATCGCCTCAATTTCGGCGCGCTCGGCCATTCCATTCGCGGTAACCTGAATGAAGAACTCGCCCGCGATTTCCTGCCCGTAGTGATACACGCTCACATCCCGCGCGATCCGCCGCTCATACACCAGCCGCTTGTGCAGCCGCGAACTCTTGCCATCGCCCAGTATCACCGACATCACATCCAAGTGCGCCTCCAGCGCGTCAAACGCCGGCCCCGTTGGCCACACCAGATACAAGCGCGGCAGCTGAACGCGGTCGCGTATCGTCAGCGATACATCCCCGCTGAGATCAGAGTCCATTCGCCCAACGCGGTTGATGGGCGGACCCGGCGGCAGATCCCCGAAGTAGCGCTCCGCCAGTGCCCTCGCCTTGCCGGCGTCTATGTCCCCCGCGATAGCCAAGCTTGCGTTGGACGGCGCGTAGTATTGGCGAAAGAATTCCTGCACATCCTCCAGCCGCGCCGCGTCCAAGTCTTCCTGCGACCCAATCGTGGGCCAGTTATACGGATGCGGCGCGGGAAACACCAGCGGCTGCAGCGTCAGATACGCCATCCCATACGGCCGGTTTTCGTAGCTCTGCCGCCGCTCATTCTTCACCACATCCCGCTGCACATCAAAGCTCTTCTGGTCGAGCGCATCCAGCAGAAAGCCCATCCTGTCCGACTCCAGCCACAGCGCGAGTTCCAGGTAATTGGACGGCACATTCTCCCAATAGTTCGTGCGGTCGTTGGTAGTGGAGCCGTTCAGGTTCGCGCCCACCTTTTGCAGCGGATCAAAGAAACTCTGCTTGTGGTTCTTCGACCCTTCGAACATCACATGCTCAAACAGGTGCGCGAACCCCGTGCGCCCCGGCTGCTCGTCCTTAGACCCCACGTGATACCAGATGTTCACCGCCGCCACCGGCAGCGTATGGTCTTCGTGCAGTATCACATCCAGCCCGTTGGACATAGTGAACTTTTCGTAAGAGATAGAAACCATCAGCGCGCTCCGTCTTGATGAATGTCCCGTGTAAGCGGCAACCCCTGTGTCCGCCGCCGCCCGCCCGCGCGACGCGCCATCGCGCCCCGCCGCCAACCGGCAAGGCGTATTGTATCACTTTCGGCAACGCCTATGCCCGCCGCCAAGCGCCAAGCCGCCGCCAATCGCGCACTAAACAAGCGCTGATAGCCCGTTGGCGACAAGGGCTAATAAGCCGCCCCGCGCACTAGACAAGCGCTATACCAAATGGCTAACGGTTGCCATTGTCCTTTCGCTACCCGCCCCCGCTATCCCGCCAGATGCTTGCCCAGCAGATCGATAGCCGCTTGCGCCGCCGCCCGCTTGTTGCCGTCCCTGTCAGCGCTGCCCGTCTCTATGCGCTCCGCCGCCTCCAGCCCGTCCGGCCCCGCGATCCCTATGTAGAACGCGCCGATAGGTATGCCCGGACGCCCGCCCGTAGGCCCCGCAACGCCCGTAACCGATACGGCATAGTCCGTCCCCGTGAGATCCCGCGCGCCCGCCGCCATAGCGATTGCAACCTCGGCGCTCACGCTGCCCTTGCTCTCATACACATCGTCCGGCACGCCCAAAACCGACTGCTTCAGCCCGCCCGTGTACGCTATCACGCCGCCCGGAAACCAGCGCGAACTGCCCGCCACCGTACTCAGCATATAGCCCACAAGCCCGCATGTATCCGCCTCCGCCACCGAAACCCGCATATCCCGCGCCGTCAGCAGCGCCGCAATCTCTTCAACCCTCATTGCCTTGCCCTCCAAAATCCTGACTTATCGCCGCCCGCATAGCCCGTATTCCCCTATGCCCGATGACCGCATATTAGCCGCGCGCGCCGCCCAATGTCAAAACCGCACGCCGCCCAAAGGCAAAATCCCACATCCCGCCGTGAAATCTGATTGCCCCAAAATCCGCGGGAACAAAACGCGCCGCGCAGTCGTTATATCAACACATTCGGCAACCATAATGCCACAAACCCGAATACGGCCGAATATGCCATAAACATGGAGGTTCGCTAGAAATGCTCAGCAAGATACGCAAATTCGCATACCCGCTAATCGCCGCAACCCTCATCGGCGCAATCGCGGCATGCTCGCAAACCGCGCAGCCGGCCCCGGTCGCCCCGCAGCAGCCCGCGCCCGCCGCGCCGGCCCTTGCGCCTCAGCCCGCCGCGCCCGCTATGGCAGCCCCCGCGCCTGCCGCGCCCCCGGCGCCTCAGCCCGCCGCGCCCGCTGCCCCGTCCACTATGGCCGCCCCCGTGCCTCAGCAGGCCGCCGCACCCGCCGCTCCCCATGCCGCCGCGCCCACTCCGGCGATACTACATGCCCAGCCTGCACAAGCAATGACCGCGCCCGCCCCCGCGCCGCAAGCCGCTCCCCCGGCCGCCTCGTCCGCGCAACTCGGCCCTGGCGCGTCGCCCCCGCCGCCATCGCAGTATGGCGGAACACGGCCGCCCATCACCACTTTCAAGGACAATGAACGCACCGGAACTATGCCCGGAGACCGTGTTTCCACATTCAGCCTTGACACCGACCGCACATCCTACCAACTAGCCCTGAACTGGGCGCGCGCCGGCTATGAGATTGACCCCGACTCGGTTCGCGCCGAAGAGTGGATAAACGCTTTCAACTACGGCTACGCCCAGCCCGCGAGAGACGACAGCTTCGCCATTCACACCGATGTGATCGACCACCCGTTGAACGCGGGGATGCTTATGGCGCGCATCGCATTCCAAGCCCCTGACGCCGACTACGATGCTACGCCGCTCAATGTCACGCTTGTGCTGGACGCGTCCGGCTCTATGTCCGACGGCAATCGTGTTGACATAGCCCGCGCCGCCGCCGAAAGCATCCGCGCCAGCCTGCGCCCCACCGATACGATAGCCGTAGTCCACTTCACCGACGGCGTCGTACACGACCTCACCGTGCGCCACGCCCGCCCCGACGACCGCGCCGTCCGGCAATCAATCGACAAGCTTCGCCCGCGCGGATCCACGAATGTGCAAGCGGGCTTGGATCTCGGCGTTGAACTCGCCCAGCAAGCGCGCTACGCCCGCCCGGACGCCTACAACTACATCATCCTAATGTCCGACGGCGTCGCCAATGTGGACGCCACGAACCCCTTTGCCATCCTAGAATCCGCCGCCGACCGGGACGACGCCAATCCCCTGCGCCTCATCACCATCGGCGTAGGCATCGGCAACTACAACGACTACCTGCTAGAGCAACTCGCGCAGCACGGCAACGGCTGGTATCGCTACCTAAACGACGTCGGCCACGCCCGCGCCACATTCGCGCGCGAAAACTGGCTCGCCCTCTCCATCCCATTCGCCGACCAGACGCGCGCGCAAGTCACATGGAATCCCGACATCGTGGATACATGGCGCATCCTAGGCTACGAAAACCGCATCACATCCGAGCAAAACTTCGCCCAAGCCCGCAAAGAGTTCGCCGAGATCCCCGCGGGCGCAGCCACCACCGTCTTCTACGAACTAGACCTGGTTGACGAGGGCAGAAACCTGCAGTCAAATGCGACGCTCGGCAATGTAGAAGTGCGCTGGGTAACCCCCGACACCGGCGATTCCAACCGCCAACACGCGCCAATTACGGCGAACTATCCTAACAACGCCAACGCCGCAGAGTACGCCTATCTGAAACTAGGCGCGCTAGTCGCCCTCGCGTCCGACCGCTACGGCAGCCCGCCCCACGCCGACGGCGGCTTGCCCGGCTACTCCATCCGCGCCGACCTAGACACGATTAAATGGGACATTGACAACCTGCAACCGCAACTCGGCAACCTAACCGCCTACAACGACTTCACATTCCTGCTAGACCACATGACCGCCCACCTGCCCGCCCGCGCATCCGGCGCAGGCTCCGGCTACAGCCGCTAAGCCCGCCCAGCTCGCCCCTAACTGCATCACTGAGCGGGCTACGTCTGTAAGACAGGCGCAACGCCGCTCAATGATGCGCTTATCGGAACGCCCGCCGCTTTTCACCCAAGCATCTCGCCCTAGTCAACGCAATTGCTATAAGATAGCATAGGACTGGCAACCCAAGACTGACAAGCGAGGACTACGCAATGCAACAGCCATATCGCCTGCGCCTGATGGTAACCTACCGCAACCTATTCTACACGCCGATATATGTAGCGGTAGCGGGCGGATTTCTCTACGGCGAGGGGCTTAACGCGCTATTCGACACCGTGCCAACAGGCGAAGACCCATTGGCAACGCTACGCAGCGGCGCGGCGGACATAATCCAATCGGGCATCAGCCGCAGCATGATGGCGCTAGACGCCGGAGACCCCGACGTCCCCCTGCACATAGCCGAAATCAACTCGCGCGACGGCTTCTTCCTGATAAGCCGCGCGCCAACTGAGGGCTGGCAATGGCGCGACCTGCACGACTCTCGCCTCATACCCATCGGCTTCACGCCCGTCCCCATGACCTCACTGGCGGCTGCATTTCGCAGACACGGCGTAGATGCCACCCGCATCCGAATGATTCCCGGCCTATCCGCCGAAGACGCCCTAGCCGCCTTCCGGCGCGGCGACGCCGACTACATCCATATGCCCAACCCGCAGGCGCAAGCGCTAATAGAAGAGGGCGCCGGGCATCTAGCGGCCGAACTCGGCGCGGACAGCGGCCATCTCTGCTACAGCTCATTCGCCGCAACCCCCGCCTTCATAGACGCCCATCCCCAGGTCATAGAGCGATTCACGCGCGGATTCTACAAAGCCCAGCAATGGCTCGCCTCCGCATCCGCCCCCGAAATCGCCGAGCGCGTCGCCCCATTCTTCCCCGAACACTCCCGCGCCGTACTCCACCGCAGCGTCAGCCAATACAAAGCGCTCGGCACATGGGCTGAAACGCCCATCATCGGCGCGGAGGGCTACGAGGCAATGGCGCACGTTCTGCGCGAGGGCGGCCTCGTCCAGGGCATCCACCCCTACGCCCGCATCATCCGCCCCGAGTTCGCCGAGCGCGCTGTGCGCGGATAATGCGGATGCGACGACATCCTCATCCGCTCACTCGCCCGTCGGAGGCTGATTAGACGCGCCATTGCCAAACAGCCTGAAATACGACTCGTCGCCCAGCTTCTCACGAACTTCTCTTTGGATCTGCTCGCGGGTATCCCGGCTCCCTTGCTCATAAGCTGCGTCAAACGCTTTACGCACATCCTCCGCTACTTGTTGCCTGCGCCTTTCATCCTCCTCTGCCCATTTCTGCCTGCGTCTTTCAGCCTCTTCCCTGCGCTCTTCGGCCTCCCTCGCCCACTTCTGCCTGCGCTCTTCTGCCTCCGCCGCCCACTTCTGCCTGCGCTTTTCGGTAAAGCCCCTAATCAGATCTGCAGCCGCCATTGCCATCTCCTTTGCTTGCAGTATGCCCCAAGCCACAAATCCCGATGCGACGAAACTCGCGCCAATCCCCAAGAGGACGCTGCGCGCTACCACATTCGGCGCAGCGCCCGCCGGCCGATACGCCAGTTCCAGATACACCGTCATTATAGACAAGCCAACGCCGCCCACAAGAGTCAACGCCTGAAACCAAGCGCGGTCTTTGCTGGCTATTCCCCAGATGCTCTCACGATCCTCATCCCTGTGCTGCATACTCTAATTCGCACTCGCCCGTGGCGCATCCTCTTTGGCGTATCCCGCGCACTCCCGTTGGTTACTAATTCGCGCCCACCCTTCGCGCATTTCTCGCCAATAGTCTGCACCGGCACCCACCCCTACACCTCCCACGCGCTCCGATAGTCAAGCTTATCGTCCCCCACGCAGACATACAGCTCCCCCTCAGGCACATCGCGCCGCTGGTTGCGGCATCCAAACTTCGCCGTGCAGCGATCCTGTACATTCTTGTATGGGCAACGCCATTGCGACACCTCGGTCACCGTGTCCGACATCCCGCGAAATATCGCGTCAAGACGCCGTATGCTGGCGTCATAGCGCTCCCTGTCAACGCCCCCTTGCTGCGCCCCCTGCTGCGACTCTTGCGGCATATCCGCTCCTCCCCTTTGCGATGCGCGGCGGCAAACCGCGAACTTCTATGCCCGCCCCGGCTAATGCGACTGCCCTAATCCGAACCCGCCGCCGCGAAAGTCGCCGCGCCTTCGGGCTCGGCCGCGCCCGCGAACCGCTTGGCGAGGTCAACGCACGCCATAGCGTTCTCGCCGTAGCCGTCCGCGCCCATATCGTCCGCGAACTCTTGGCGAACCGGCGCGCCGCCCACCATTATCCGCACGGCATCCCGCAGCCCGTACTCCTCAAACGCCTCTATCGTCTTGCCCATATTCGGCATCGTCGTGGTCAGCAGCGCCGACATCCCCAAGACCTGCGCCTCATGCTCCATCACCGCGTCAATGAACTCGTCCGGCTTGGTGTCCACGCCCAAATCGTGAACCGTGAACCCTGCGCCGCGCAGCATCATTATGCACAAGTTCTTGCCGATGTCGTGCAGATCGCCCTTGACCGTCCCCATAATCACCGTGCCGATGGGCTCGATGCCCGACGCCGACAGGATAGGCTCTATGTACGCCATTCCCGCCTTCATCGCGCGCGCCGCGACCAGCACCTCCGGCACGAAGATGATGTTGTCGCGGAACTTAATCCCCACGACCGCCATGCCCGAAATCAGCCCGTCGTCCAGAACATCGTTGGCGGAATACCCCTCGCCCAGCGCCCGCTGCGTCAGCTTGTCAACCTCATGATGCGCGCCCGTGATGAGGTTGAACGCGATGTCGTGCATAATGGCGTCCGTCGTTTCAAACAGGCCGCGGATATGCTTAATCTCAAACGGCTTGGTAACATACTCAAGCTCCCGCTCCAAGCCATCGTTATGAATGGGCATCGCAACACACCTCGCATAGGGCAAGACTAAATGTAAGACGCCCCGATTTTAGCAGGAAACGCCATCATATTCCAATTTGAGCGCGGCATCTAACGGCCAAGCCCGGCCGAAATGGGGCGCGAATGTGCATTATGCTAAGTAGATTAAATGGATGTGAGCCAATCCCCACTACCCGCCTTACCCGCGCTAAAACACATCAAACACATCCCCAACCCTGCAGCTAAACCCCGGCAACACATCCCGTCCATCCAGCGTATCCTCAGCCCCCAGCGCCCGCGCCTCGCCCCCCAGCGGATGCGCCACCACCGACCGCGTATCAGGATAAGCCACCCACACCAGGCGCACCCCAAAACTAAGCCACATCCGCGCCTTGTCCTCCACCTCCCGCGCGCTGTCATTCGGCGAGGCGATCTCCACCACCAAGTCGGGTATCGCCTCGGCGTAGCCGCTCACTCTAACGCCGGGAGGATGCTTATCGGCGCGAAAGAACGCCACATCCGGCTCCCGCACGGTATCAGGATCGCGCTCCAGCAACACCCCTGCATCCGACGCCATAATGCGCCCCAACCGCCGCGGCTTGACGAACGTTCCCAGCAGATAGACTATTTGCGCCGCGATTTCGCCGTGATCCTGTCCGCTAGACATCGTTTCGCAAAAAACCCCCCGTACAAGCTCCCCACGCACTCCCTCCGAATACAGACGCAACAGATCCTCCGCTGTCAGCAGTCCCGTTTCCCGTTTAGCCTTAGTAATCGTCATATCGCGCCTTTCCCGCCGCAGGATTTCGGGCTAAAACACATCAAACACATCCCCAACCCTGCAGCTAAACCCCGGCAACACATCCCCGCCATCCAGCGTATCTCCATCCCCCAGCGCCCGCGCCTCGCCGCCCAGCGGATGCGCCACCACAGACCGCGTATCCGGATACGCCACCCATACCAACCGCACGCCGAAACTCAGCCACATCCGCGCCTTGTCCTCCACCTCCCGCGCGCTGTCATTCGGCGATGCGATCTCTACCACCAAATCGGGTATCGCCTCGGCGTAGCCACGCGCCCCCGGTTCGGCGGGATAGTTGCCAGCCGCAAAGAACGCCACATCCGGCTCCCGCACGGTATCCGGATCGCGCTCCAGCCACACGCCGGCATCGGTTCCCATAACCCACCCAAGGCGGCGGGGTCGCACAAAACTCGAAAGGAAGTGTATCAAGGTCGCCGCAATTCTGCCGTGTTCTCGTCCGCTAGACATAGTTTCGTGAAAAACCCCCCGTACAAGCTCGCCACGCACTCCTTCCGAATACAGACGCAGCAGATCCTCCGCCGTAAGCAGCCCGGTTTCCCGCTTAGCCTTAGTGATTGTCATAGCGCATCTTCCCCCGATTGGCGTAGCATAGGCATCCGCGGCAATCAGTTCGCCGCGTGCCAGTCTTTCACCGCGCGCGGTATCTCAATCAGGTTTTCCAGCTTGGTCGCAAGCGGTATCGCGCACTCCGGCGCTATCATCTGCACGCCCGCGTCAAGGCACTTATGCACCTCCTCTCGCACATTCGCGGGCCCCCGCGCGTACAGCGTCTCGGGGTTGTTGATGTTCCCCGCCAGCAAGATGCCCCCGTCCACGGCGTCCATCGCTTGCTGCGGGTCGTTCTTGGAGTCAAAGTGAAACGCCGCCATCCCCGACTGCGCGATGTACGGCATCCTGTCAAGCGTATTGCCGCAGATGTGCAGGATCAGCGGGACGCTCAGCCGCTCCGCCATCTCTTGGTGGATCTCCAGCAGAAAGCGCCGGTAATACTCCCCGCTCACCAGGTCGCCGGTGGCGTGGTCGGGAAATGTCAGCGCGTCCGCCCCCGCGTCAATCTGCGCCTGCCCGAACAGCATCGAGATTTCCTTGAGGCGCTCGAGGCAGAGCATCGTCATATCGGGGTCGTCCACGGTCATCAGCAGAAACGCCTCCACGCCGAACACATGGTAGGCGAGCGTCCACGGCCCCATCGTCTTGCCGATGATGGCGACTTCATTGCCGAACTCTTCTTTCAGCAGGCTGATGGAGCGCGTGATGGCGATATTATCGCGCCGCTCCAAAAACCCGGACGGGATATGAACGTCGTCGGGCCCCTTCCAAATCGGATTAGTCATCCGAACCGTGGGCCAATTGTCCTTTTCTTCCCACTGCATCTCGCAGCCCAGCGCGGCGGACTCTTGGATGATGGTGAAATACGGCATAATGGTATCAAAGCCCAGCTCGGTATAGCCGGTGGCGGCGAGCCGCGCCGCCAGCTCCGGATCGCGGCAGGCGTCCGGGAACGGCGCGTCCACCATATCCATAAGCTCCACCGTCGCCACATTCGTGGGATTGGCGACCGGCGTCCTATCCACCGGCTTGCCCGCCAGCGCGTTCATAACCCGCTCGCGCGGCGTCATAGTCTCTTGCAGTGGCATACTAGCGCCCCCTTTCATATCATTGCCATTCTTGCGGAATGCGGATAACTTGCCCAGGCCCAATGTTGTGCAGAGATTCTAACACTTCCGGCATAAGCGGCAGCAGATCCCTCATGCTGTTCGAGCGCGCATAAAGCACTATGACGGATATGTCCAACTCTGCAATGTTATGCTGATCCGGTATGTGACTATCTCGCGTAATCATCACATCAAATTCCTGCACAGCCAGCGCCAGCAGATCGCCATTGTCAAATCCCTTCCAGCCCATATAGTCGACCGTCCGCGCGTCATGCCCAGGGAAATGATGCCTGAGTCTGACATTCAACGACTCATCTATGAGCAGTTTCATACGCCAGGCTATCCAAGCATTGTTTGGCGAGATTGAGCGCGTCTATCGCCTGTTCGCGGCTAACCGTCGGGAATCCCTCAAGGAATTCATCCAGGTCTTCGCCCCTCGCTAGGCAGCCGAACAGAATATCAACCGGCACGCGCGTCCCCGTGAACACCGGCGTCCCGCTCACAATGCGAACGTCGCTGTGCGCCACCACATTCGCCTTTGCGCGCTTCCACATCGCCGCCACCGCCTGCTCAAGACTTACCTCAGGGAAATCCCGCAGAAAAGCGTGCAGATTGCGAACCTCGTCCAAGTACGCAAACATATACGCCACCGGCACATCAGTCCCCTCAAACACCGGCCCGTCGGCGTCCACCTTGTCAAGATCAACCAGCGGCGGCAGAACATCCCCCGCATAGTACACGGCGCTCCCGCCTTCACGCACCTCAACCACCGTCCCCTTCGCTATCCTGGGCTTAGGCCTTCTAGCGGTAGCCATATCATTCCCCATTCCTATGCGCGCCCGCCGCGAACTCAGCCTGCCGCGCGCGCCGTTCCAACTCGGCTTCCGCCCAGGCGGCGGCTTGGCGCAATACTATTTTCTTGTCAATCGGTATATCGCCATACCAGCGCCCGTCCCTCTTGTTTTCTTGCCGCAAGCCCACCAGCGTCTTAGTGTTGCTCTTGCGCCGGTTGCAAGGCCCGCATAGCGGCGCGCGGTTGGGCAGTTCGTTGCTCCCGCCGCCGGACGCGGGGTTGTTGTGGTCAAGCTCTAGGTGGTCTATGTGCGGCGGCTCAAAGCCGCAACCCCAGCACACTAGCCCGAACTGCTCAACGAGTATCCGCATCATCTCGGCGCGCGGGATGCTTGATTGCCGGTTGCGCCGGTAGATTGGCGGCAGATACTCGGCCGCCGTCTCATCGTCGTCTGTGCGCTTCAGCGTATCGGGGTCGTTCACCAGTTGGATGGCGTCCTCGCCAAACATCCGCTTTTCGGCATTTAGCCGGTCAAGGACAACCTGATGCGTCTTTTCCCACGTATCCATTCCTATCCATTGCCGCCCCAGCCGCTCAGCGGCGACGGGCGTGGTAGCGCAACCGCAGAACGGGTCAAGAACCATATCGCCCTCGCTGGACGACGCCTTGATAATGCGCTCATAGAGCGCAACCGGCTTTTGCGTCGGATAGCCTACGCGCTCTTTATCCATTGTGTTTAGCGACGGCATTAGTATCACATCGTCCGGGGTCTTGCCTTTCGGCGGCTCTTTGCCTTTTTGCCCGCCCCTCGAATATCGCCATTCGGTCATCTTGCTTTCAAACGGGACAAGCACATCATCCCGATTGAACTGGTATTTTTTGGGCGATTTGCTATACCACAAAATCGTATCGTGGGCATTGGCGAACCGCTTTTTGCCGCGCGAGGCGTTCTTATACCACCACACAAGCTCGTTGCGGAAGTTATCGCGCCCGAATATCGTGTCCATTAGCACTTTGGAATAGGCGTGAGCGGTGTGGTCAATGTGCAGGTATAGGCTGCCATCCGGCCGGAGTATCCGATGGCACTCCATCATCCTCACGCCGAGCCAACACAGAAACGCCGCCATATCGTCATGCCCCGCTCCCCTGACGCCATTGATGAAATGCCACGTCTCAGGCTTATCGTCCTCCAGCGAATCCTGCCATTCGGGGAGAACGTCGTCATCCCAATGCCAGCGGTCGTTGAACCTAGCGCCAGCCGCCTTGCTGTTGGCTATGGCGTGAAAGTCTTTGTTCTTGTTGAACGGCGGGTCGGTGGCGATTAGGTCAACGCTCTCGCTGTTGATGTTGCGGAGGAACGGCAGGTTATCGCCGTGAAAGATTGTGCGGTTAGTGAAGTTCTGGGTTGTCATTATTCACCTTCCCCAACGGGTTGCTCTATCATTTGGGATATTAGCCAATCTGCCGCCATTGCACATACCCCCAGATACATCACCGCATCTTCCCGCGTTGTGTTAATCGGGATGTCCAATTTATGGCGTTTCCCGTTATTTCCGTACTTGCTCACTATCTCAACCATCTGAAGGATGGATGCTGGGAATGAGTTCTTGTCCATACCCTTGCTTAGGTAATTGATTGCGGATTGTAGCGTATTGCCTGAACGACCTGTGCGTTGCTTAGCAAGTTTCTTAGCGGCATACTCTACTGCGAGGTAGCCCTCCGAAACGGCAGCCGGATAAGTGCGGTTAATCAGAAGTTCATCCGCATCCCGAAGGATGTCTAGCACTCTCTCCGCGTTGGATTCCTCTATGCGCTCAAGTGCATCACGCAGTTTAATTGCCGAATGGTCGCCCATAGCGCGCTGAATCCTGCGTGGGGTTGTTCCCGCTTTGTTTCGTGTTCGCACAACGGCATATGCCGTAGGATTGTTGATGAATACTCGCTCAATCGCATCGCAAATCTCCTCGGATAGGGTATAGGCATGAGCCAGAAAGTAGTCGACGATGTTGATTACACTCTCCGGCTGCCCCTCCGCTGGGTAACCTTCCAACACCCTTATGATGTATTTTATGGCCGCCGACGCGCTATCGACATTAGGCAATTGGCTTCGTCGGTATCCAAGTACATCAACCTTAAAGTCACGCACTCCACCAATCAGCTCTAGTGAATTCAGCATATCAACGCTCCGGCCATACGGGCCACTCTGTGCAAAATCCACGAGTCGTTCCAGAGCGTCCTGATCCGACCAATCTATGCTATCGGGTGCATAATTATGCTCCTCAAAAGCACTTATCAGATTGCTCCTGAAACGCACCGATAGATACCCCGGTATCGCTATTTCAAGAGGCAAGCCTCTGCCTTGCAACTCTTCATAGGATTGGTAAGCCATTAGTATCCCCCTTAAATCATCTGCGGCTGGCGCGTCCACGCCGGGCCGATTAGGTCTTCATATCACAGGCGCTTGCCGCGCATCCCGCGCGCAACCGGCTTTCCGTGTCCATACTCCCGCTGCCCATTGCTTGCTACACAAACCCTATCACAATCACACGCCCGATTTCCCCCTCACGTCGCCGGCGAAAACCCCAACGTCCCCGTCGTCATCTGCCCACGCAGCGCCTCCGCCGCCATCATGCCCTCCACGCTGGATATGTTGCGCGAGTACGGCAGCAGCAGCCGCATCAGCGCGTCATGCCGCTGGCCGCACGGGAACGCCACCTCATTATCGCTCGCCTTGTCCATCTCGCCGTAGCGCAGAAAGCCCGCCACCACCATCCGCAGCCGCATCGCCGGATTGGGCGCGTCCCCCTCGCCGCTCACCCGATACACCCACCTGTCCCCCTGCTGATAGCCCTCTACCCGTATCGTCAGCGGCGAGCGCGAATCCTTGATGCTCATCTCCCCCTGCGGCGGCGCGAAGTCCGGCGCCTTGCCCACCGCCTGGCTCATCAGAAACTTAACCGGCCTTTCGTGCAGATACCCGCACCCGAACCGCGCCTGATTGCCGCTGCCCGCCACCGGCTCCATGCCGCCCAGCGCCACCAGCTGATCCCGTATCCGCTCCAGCCGCGCCGCAACGCCCGGCTTGCCGCTGAACGACCAAACCGTGCATATCCCCTCTTTCACATACAGCCCCACGCTGATATTCTGAAAGTTCGGGTCCATTGGCACAAGCTCCAGACACCGCCCAAACCGCTCGATCGCCTCAACCGCGCCCAGCCGCCGGGGGGCTTGCGTTGCAACCATAATTCGCGCCTCCATTTTCATTATCCACGCTTTTCGGTTATCGGAATAGCGCCGCGCCCAGCGCAATCGGGCAACGCCGCGCCTACCCCTTCACCGCCGCGATGAGCGCCCGTATATGCTCCGGCGTAGTCCCGCAGCAGCCGCCGATGATGTTCACGCCCACATCCCGCGCCATAACCTTGAACCGCTCCGCCATATACTCCGGCCCTTCGGGATACACTATCTCGCCGCCCTGAGGCGCCGGTATGCCCGCGTTGGAGTGTATCAGCAGATACCCGTCCGTTGCGGCGCGCAGCTCGCGCGACAGCTCCAGCATCACATCAACGCCGTTGCCGCAGTTCGCGCCCACGATGTCCGCGCCCGCGTCCTGCAGCCGCGCAACCGCCTCCGCCGGCGGCGTCCCCATCATCGTGAAGAACCCGCGCGGCCCCTTGTCAAAGAACATCGTGCTCATAACCGTCAGATCCGTATTCTCTTTCGCCGCCCGAACCGCGATGACCGCCTCGTTTATGTCAATCATCGTCTCTATGTTCACGGCATCTACCCCGCCCTCCGCCAGCGCCGCGATCTGCTCCGCGAAAGCGTCATACGCCTCCGCCTCCGTCAGCGGCTCATCACGCAGCGGATCGTCCAGCACCTCGCCCGTAGGCCCCACAGATCCCACGACAAACCGCCCCTCAGGCGCCTGGCTGCGAGCCAGCCGCGCCCCCAGCCTATTGAACTCCGCCGCCCTATCCGCGAACCCGTAATGCCGCTGCCGTATCCCAGTCCCCCCGAATGTGTTCGTCAGAACCATATCCGACCCCACATCGAAGTACGCCTTAGCCATCCCCTGCACAACATCCGGCCGTATCGCGTTCCACTCCTCCGGATTGCCATCCCCAAGCCCTTGCGCCTGCAAGTAGCTCCCCGTCGCCCCGTCCGATATGAGCAAATCCCCCTGCGCCAGCCGCTCCAATATCGTAGGCGTCGCCTTATCACCCTGTGCCTGTGCCATCGCTCTATCCCTCCAATCGCCATTACGCGCCCGCCTGCGCCGTCGCTTACCCATCTCGCCGCTTACCCCCGCGTATCATCCAACCAGTGATCCACCGCCCCCGGACGCGGATCCCGCTCCCCCTTGCGCTCCAAATCCCGTATCCTCGCCACAAAATCCTGCGGAAACCCCGCGTTATACCACGCCGCGACCGCCGCCGCCGCATCCTCCGCCGACCCATCCACGTCGCGATACTCCCCCCACTCCCAAGCCATCAGATAATCGTCGCTACCACTACTCCCATCCATCATAGACACCGCATCCACGCCCTCCTGAAACCGCGCATCCAGCGGCGCCGACGCCACGCCCCCATCATCATCCCGCGCCTGAACCTGCGCCGGAATTTCTTTCCAATACATAACCCTAACCCTAGCCACTATCGCGCCCCTCCCTCAGTATTCGGGCGGCAAGCCGTCAGCATCGCCCTGATACTACATTATAGGCGAGAAAGCGAGGCTTGTCTAAACCGATTGGCGCAATCTGACACAATCAAGCAGGCGAATGGCAACTCACCGCGCAAATCGCGGCTCATCCCACAATGAGACCGCTATGCGGGAATAGAGAAATATAGGATTAGAGGAATGAGAACACCCCCCATCCCTCCACCAAGTCTATCCAACCCGGCCCTATGCCCTGAACATTCACCCCAACGCTCAGCGCGTATATCATATCCACAACCCAATTGAACGCCAGCGCTCCGCCAACCCACGACATCCAATAGACATACGCTCTTGCCGGAGCGTCGCTCACAGCCGCGCCCGCCTCTAGCAACTCTTTTACGCGAACAACTTGCTTGCCATGCGCCCGCCAAGCCAACGCAATCCCCGCCGCCGTAACCGCCGCCTCAACCAGCGCGACCATTGCCCATGCCCCCAAATAGCCATCATAGCCAACCCCCGTTTGCCAATTCGCCACAGCCGAAAGCAGCGTCAACCCCGCAAGCGACCCGCCCCAACCCACATACGGCATAACCCAGGCCGGCATCCGCCGCTCGCTCCCCGTCAGCGCCAGAAACCCGTTCACAACCCCCAACGGCAACAACCCAAACACGCAAAACCCAATCCCAAACGCAATTCCCGCCACCACCGCCATCACGCCCAACACGAAGACTATCACCAAAACTATGATAAAGAAGTCCATACGCAACTCCAATCACCCGCGCCCGCTACTCATCCAACACAACGCCGCGCCGCCTAAACTCAGCATCCACCAAAGAAAACACAAACCGCGCGTCGTCACCCGCCCGACTTGCGTCCTCCGTAGTGGGCTCCGCCCATGGGCCCGGGTATCTACTTTCAACCGACCATTCGGTCAGCTCTGATAGATCTGGGCGTTCCTCCCCCAAAAACCAACTATCCGGCATAAGATCACACAGCTCGTCCAAGTCGTGAGTATAAGAAAAGTCTATCCCCTCCAGAACAAGCGCCGCCTTCAACGCCTTCTCAGCCGCCTGCTGAAAATACCAGCACGCATGGCGCGATGCGACTGTGCCATCCGCTGCATGACCCTCGCCCAGTTCAAGATCTTCCGTTGCATACCGCAACCACCTAGCCGCCTCAGCGCGCCTCTCGTCAGTTTCGTTCATACAGCGTCACCCCCTCGCGCAACGCATAATAAAGCACATTGCCCGCAAAATTCCCCCGCCGCTCAATCTCATCCTGCGTAGTAACCACGATGTCCTTTGCCACCCCCAAACCCCCCAGCGCGCGCCTAATCGCCACCGCCGTCTGCCGCCTATCCACCGGATCAATTGGCCCATCCACCACCACGAGCAAGTCAACGTCGCTATGCCGCGTATAATCCCCCCGCGCCCTTGACCCGAACAGCGTCACCCGAATCGGGTCAAACCCATCCACTATCCGCTCCACCATAATCGGAATCGCTGCCTCTGCCGTCATCATCTTGACAGCGCCATCCGATCGCCGCACCGCATCGGACGCGCCGCCTTGACTAGCGTTCAATTCCCTAACATCCGCCATATTATCACTCCCAATTCAAAAGTTTCCCTACTTTTTTCCAAAAGTAGCGTCCAACGCTTACTCCCACTCCCTCCCTAAAACAACCCATCCCTCCCCGGCTCCACCCCCAAAAAATACCTCCCAGCCGTATCATAATGGCTCAACCGCCCCTGCACCTGCTGATTTATCACATGAACATCCTGAAACCGCCGCTGCACCGGATTCGTCTCGAATATCGCGCTTGAGCCGCACAGCGTATAGGCGATGTCCGCCACCTCCGCCGCCTTGCGATTGGCGAACGTGCTTGCCAGCCGCATACGGATGCGCTCCTCCATCGTCAGCGCCCGCCCCGCGCATGCGCTCTCCCATACCGCCGTCGCGCTCTCACGCAGAAACGCCCGTACAGAGTTCCATATCGCCTCCGCCTCGCCCACCTGCCGCTGCGTGGTGGACATATCCCGCAGCAGCGCATTCGCCTCCGTGTTGCCCGGCGCCTTGCGATTGGCGAGCGCTATCGCCGCGTCCAGCGCCGCCCGCGCAACGCCCAGCGCCACCGTGGCGAACCCCGACGCGAACAGCAGCGAATTGGATATGCGATACGTCGCCCAGTCCTCGCGCGGCGCCGCCGCCGGATCATAAGTCCGATGCCCCGGCACAAAAAGATCGTCCGCCACGAAACCCATGCTCGCCGTGCCGCGCAGCCCGTTCACCTGCCAGTTGTCTATCATCCGCACATCCGCCTTGGGCATCAGCAAAATCCGCATAGAATCCCGCCGCGCCCCCGGCGTCCGCGTGCCGTCCACCGGCTCAGCGCGCCCTTGCCCCGCGCCGTCAGCCCGCGCCGCCATTGCCGCCGCCCGCTCAGCGTCCGCCTCCGATGCGTATATCGGCGTCAGCGCCGCGATCCAGGTGGCGTGATCGCTGCCGCTGCTGAAATTCCACCGCCCGCTCAGCCGGTAGCCGCCCTCCACCGCGATTGCCCGCGCCCCAGGCGTAGGCGGCCCATTCGTGATAACCGCGCGCGGATCGGCGTAAATCTCAGCCCTCGTCTTATCATTCATCCGCGTAGAGTTCGTGGCGAACACATTGTTTTGGTTGATAGACCACCCCACGCTGCCGTCCGCCTCCGCGAAAATCTGCACGATACGCAGGAAATCGGGATGCGGCAGCTGCGCCCCGCCCAGCTCCCGCGGCATCAGCAGCCGGAAAAACCCCGCGTCCGCGATAGCGTCCGCCACCTGAGGCGGCATCCGCCGCTGCGCGTTAATCTCGCCCGCATTCGCCGCCACAAGCCCCGCCAGCTCCCGCGCCGTCTCAATGTATCCCGCCGTATCCAATCGCGCGTCAGTCGCAGTAGTCATTACAATCCCTTTGTCCCCTGTATTCCCTTATTCCTATTCCCCGCTTTCGGCATCCCGCATCCCCAAGCCTGCCGCCCTAAATCCCCAGCAGCCGCTCCACATTCTTGTACAAAATCGCCTCTTTCTCATCCTGCGTCAGCGACTCCAGCCCCATCAGCCACGCAACCGGCCAGTCTATCGCCATATCAAACGGCCAATCAGTCCCGAACAGCACGCGATCTATCCCCGCGCGGTCTATCAGCATCCGCAGCGCCGCCTCGTCATGCGTCAGGCAGTCGTAGTAGAACCTGCTCAGATATTCGCTTGGCGGCTTGTCTATATGCGCCCGCGCCTCCGAGCGCACCTGCCACCCGCGATCCATCCGCCCTATCCCGTAGCACACATACCCGCCCGCATGCGACAGGCATATCCGCAAGTCCGGATGCTTGTCCATCACGCCCCCGAACACAAACGCCGCGAACGTCACCGTCCTATCCGCCAAATTCCCGATAGTGTTCGGCAAATGATAATCCGACGAGCGCGGGCTGACCAGCGTAGGCCCCCCTTGATGTATCAGCATCACCGCCCCAAGCTGCTCAGCCGCCGCCCACAGCGGCAGAAACGACGGATCGTCGTACGTCTTGCCGTTCACATGATCCCCGATCATCGCGCCCTTCAGCCCTAGCTTAATCATCGCCCGCTCCAGCTCCGCCACCGACGCCGCTACATCCTGCATCGGCAAATTCGCCAGCCCCGCAAACCGCGTCGGATGATCCTTGACCAACTGCGCCACATAATCATTCGCCTCTTGCGACATCTTAGCCACCGTCGCCGCGTCCTTGTCATAGTTGTAGAAATAGGCGTTTGTGGACAGCACATGCACATCCACGCCCAGCGAATCCATATCCGCCAGCCGCTGCTCCGGCGACCAAGCCGTGCGCGGGTTATACCCGTACATCCCCGCCGCGTCCGCCATCGTCCCGTACCAATCCTCGCCCTTCTCAGCCGCCCGCAAAAACCCCTCCGGCGAAATATGCGCGTGAATATCAATGCTGCGCGCCATCTGAACCTCCCCCTTGCTGACTACGATGTTGACTACGATTGAATACGATATTGACTGCGATACGGCTATGATAACCGCCCGCTGCCCAACGCGGCTATCCAACCCTCGCACGCTGCAATTTACCACAAATCCCGCCCTATGGGATAGCCGTTAGCCGCCCGCGCTTGCCAACCGGCGTTTCGCGCGCATAGCCCATCAGCCCACGCCAACATAAGCCCATGCCGCCAATCGCCTGAAATCTGACTGACAATTAACAACCCGCCTGTGTAAAATAGCCGTACAACCTATTCCTGAAACCATCCGAACCCATCACTGAGGTGAATTCCCATGACGCTCAGCCCGCTCCCCCAATCCCCGATGCCCGCCGTTCCGCCGCGCATCCTGCTAGGCCCCGGCCCCAGCAACGTCAGCCCCCGCGTGCTGCAAGCGATGATGCAGCCCATGATAGGCTATATGGATCCCGACTTTATGCTCATTATGGACGAAACCCGCGACCTCATCGGCCGCGTATATGGCGGCGAAGACGCCAACGCGCTCGCCATCTCAGGCACCGGATCCGCCGGAATGGAGGCCGGCCTCAGCAGCCTGCTCGAGCCCGGCGACGCCGTGATTATGTGCATCTACGGCTTTTTCTGCGAGCGCATGGTAGAGATGGCGACGCGGCTAGGCGCAAACGTAATCCCTCTCCGCGCCGACTGGGGCGCTCCATTCCCCGAAGAAATGCTTGAGGCCGAACTCAAGCGCCATCCCAACATCAAGATGGTAACCGCCATACACGCCGAAACATCCACCGGCGTCCGCCAGCCACTTGAGGGATTGTCCCGCCTGGCGAAAGCCCACGACGCGCTGTTTATGGTGGACGCCGTAACCTCGCTCGGCGGCAACGAAATGCAATTCGCCGCTTGGAACATAGACTACGCCTACTCCGCAACCCAGAAATGCCTAGGTTGCCCGCCCGGCATGTCCCCCATAGCCCTCAGCCACGCCGCCCTGGACGCCATCCGCGGCCGCAAACAAAAGCCCCTGTCCTGGTACCTAGACCTATCCCTGCTAGGCAACTACTGGGGCTGGGATGAGCAGCGCGCCTACCACCACACCGTCCCCGTCAGCATGATTCTTGCCCTGCGCGAGGGCTTGCGCCAGGCGCTGGAAGAGGGCTTGCCCCAACGCTATGCCCGCCACGCCCGCAACGCCGCCGCCCTAGCCGCCGGCCTAGCCGCGCTCGGCCTAGAATTCGTCGTCCCCGCCGAGCATCGCCTAGCCCAAATCACCGTGGTTCGCATCCCCGACGGCATCGACGACGCCCATACCCGCGCCCAATTGCTGCGCGAACACGGCATAGAGATTGGCGGCGGCTTGGGCGATTTCGCCGGCAAAGTCTGGCGCGTAGGCCTTATGGGCGAATCCAGCAAAGCCGAGTACGTCCTTGCCCTGCTCGCCGCCCTGGAATCCATCCTGCCCGCCGCCGGCTACGAAGTCGCGCAAGGCGCGGGCGTGGCCGCCGCAAGCGCATCCCTAGCCGCCCAAGCCCGCTAACGCCTTGACGCCGATAACGCCTTGCGCTACGCCGCTACGCCACATCCTCCCGCTCAGCCCCCGTCAGCAGCAGCGCAAACGGGTTCGGCCGCTCCACATCCGCCGAATACCCGCACTGCAAGCAGTGGATATACTTGCCGTACTGGTCGCTGCCCGCGTGAATATCCCCATTGCAGCGCGGGCACTGCTTCAGATAAATCCGCCTGCCGTCATTCCCCTGTTTCGCAAACATTGGCGCTCCTCCCGATTTAGTGTTCTATCCTAAATCCTAGAACGCGCGTACAATGATAGTCAACTACTTTTACGAACATTTTCTAAACAAGTTCCAAACATTTGCATATTTGATTGCTAATCCCCATCCGGTTGCGCGCCCGCGCCGCGCGAGGCAAACAAAAAGAGCCGGAGCGAGTTCGGCCCGCTCCGGCTCTCAAATATGCAGTTATCGTGTTATGCGCCCGTGGACGCTTAGCTAACTCTGCGCCGCCTTCTTTAGCTCAGTCCCCGGCGTGAACCCAACCCGCTTGTGCGCCGGCACCACGGTCAGCTCGCCCGCCTTGCCGCCCTTTATCGGACGCACCTTGCGCTCCTTCACTTCCCGCAGTTCATAAGTGCCGTGTCCCGTCAGCACCACCCTGTCCCCATTCGCGATCGCCTCCTGGATGACCGCAGTCACCGCGTTCACCGAATCCGCGCCCTGTTTCTGGCCCTGTCCCAATTTCGCAGCTACCCTAGCGGCTATGTCATTCTTTCTCAGAGTCGCCATTATTTCCCCCTCGGTAAAAAAAATTTCCCTTGCCCGTGTAGTCGGTAAGTGGAACTTTGCAACGCCCCTAAATCCGCCAATTTCGGGCTTGCCCAAAGCGGCGGCGCCCGTATTCCATTCCCCCAAAATGTTGCGGCTTGTATGATAACCTAAACGCTAATATGATACAACAACTAAACCTTGTGAAAATCGCGCGGCGTTGCGCTCAAAGCCGCGTCCAAAACGATAACCGCTAACAAGAGAGGTAATTTCGTATGCAGCCCGAACTCATAGCCGACTACAACTGCGTCGTGGGCGAAGGCCCCCTCTGGCATCCCGACGAGCAAGCCGTGTACTGGGTGGACATCCCGCAAGGCAGACTATTTCGCTACGACCCCGCGTCCGGCGACCACAGCCAAATCTTTGAGGGCCCCCAAATCGGCGGCGTTGCCATCCAAGAAGATGGCAGCCTGCTGCTCTTTATGGAACGCGGCGCGATTGCCGTCCTGCGAAACGGCAGCCTAGACTACATCATCCGCGAAATCCCCGCCGAGCGCGAAACCCGCTTTAACGACGTCTGCGCCGACCCCGCCGGCAGCGTTTTCTGCGGCACAATGCCCGCCCCAGACCACCCCGGCAGCCTCTACCGCCTTGACCCCGACGGATCCTACACCCAAGTCCTAACCGGCATCGGCATATCCAACGGCATCGGCTTCACGCCCGACCGCAAGCGAATGTACTACACCGACTCCCCAACCCACAACATCTACATCTTTGACTACGACATAGCCACCGGCGAAATATCCAACCAACAGGTATTCGTTCACACCGGCGAAAGCGACGGCATCCCCGACGGCATGACCGTCGACGCCGAGGGCTGCGTCTGGTCGGCGCGCTGGGACGGCTCATCCCTAGTCCGCTACTCCCCGCAAGGCGAGCAAGAGCGCCGCATATGGTTCCCCGCCCGCAAAGTCTCCAGCGTCATATTCGGCGGCGCAGACTACACCGATATGTATATCACCACCGCCGGCGGCAAAGACAAGCCCGCCGAAGGCCCCGGCGCCGGCTGCCTCTACCGCCTCAACCTCGGCATACAAGGCAAGCCCGAATTCCGCTCCCGCATAGCCCTCTAATCGCCCGCTTGCCACTGCGTCCAACCACGCTATCCAATGCCCAAAAGTTCGCCCGCTTTCGCAAACGCGGCGATACACGGCCGCTCCCGCTTTGACCGCCCTCTAACCCCGTGATAAAATACCCCCATACGGTAGCGCCGAACCCAGCGTCGCGCCCGCCGCAACGCCCCTCAAACGGGAGGTCTCGCATATGTCAGGTCACTCAAAATGGTCAACCATCAAGCACGCCAAAGCCATAACCGACGCGCGGCGCGGCAAGCTTTTCACCAAACTAACCCGCGAAATCATCATCGCCGCTAGGCAAGGCGGCGGCGATCCCGATATGAACATCCGCCTCCGGATGGCCATCCAAAAGGCGAAAGACAACAATATGCCCAACGACAACATAGACCGCGCCGTCAAGCGCGGCACGGGCGAATCCGGCGACCAAGACCAAATGGCAGAGTTCACCTACGAGGGCTACGGCCCCGGCGGCATCGCCATTATGCTCCAAACCCTCACCGACAACCGCAACCGCACCGTGTCCGACATCCGCTCCACCCTCACCAAAGCGGGCGGCAACCTCGCCCAATCCGGCGCCGTCGCCTGGCAGTTCGAGCAGAAAGGCGTCGTAGTGGTCACAGCCCCCGAAGACGAGGCGGACGAACTCGCCCTAGTAGCTATAGACGCCGGCGCCGACGACTTCGAATCCTTCGACGACACCCTGCAAATCTTCTCAGCCCCCGGCAAGCTCGAAGAAATCCGCGGCGCGCTCACCGACACCCAAGCCTCCATCGTCTCGTCCGAACTATCTATGATCCCCAGCAACACCATCAGCCTTGACGCCAAATCCGCCACCCAGACCCTCCGCCTGCTAGACCAACTTGAGGAACTGGACGACGTCCAAAAAGTCTATTCCAACGCCGACTTCCCCGACGAAGTGTTGGATCAATACCGCGACGAGTAGCCCCCGCTTTGCGTATCTTGGGCGTTGACCCCGGCACCTACAATATGGGCGTTGGCGTAGTGGACGGCAGCCCCGACGCCTACGCGCTTGTGCGCCTTGACGTGCTGACCGCCGCCCGCTCCAAGCCGCTCGCCGACCGCCTGCATGCCCTCTACGCCGCTCTGCTCGCCTGCATCCGCGACTGCAACCCCGACGCTATGGCGATAGAGGAGCCTTTCGTAGCCCGCAACGTCCGCTCCGCTATGGCCGTCGGCCAAGCCCAGGCAATCGCAATGCTCGCCGCCGCCGAAAGCCGCATCGCCGTTCACGCCTACGCGCCCCGCCAGGTCAAGCAGTCCGTTACCGACCACGGCGGCAGCTCCAAGCAGCAAGTCCGCGAAATGGTCAGCGCCCTGCTGGGCATCCCCGCCGCCGACCTCCCCCTAGACGCATCCGACGCGCTCGCCGTAGCCATCTGCCACCTCGCCGCATCCCGCGCGCAAGACATAGTTTTTCTGGAGTAGCCGCAATGTCCCTCATATCATCCCTGCGCGGCAGCCTTGAATCAACCGGCCCCGACTGGGCGGACATAGCCATAGGCGGCATCACCCTGCGCGTCAGCATCCCCGCCTCGTCGGTAGAGGCGTTGGGCGGCGCGGGCAGCCCCGTGCGCCTTTTCACTTCAATGCAAGTGCGCGAAGACAGCATAACCCTATACGGCTTTCAAACCGCCGACGCCCGCCAAGCCTTTGAGACGCTAATCGGCGTCAGCGGCATAGGCCCCCGCGTAGCCCTCAGCATCCTGTCCATATTCACCCCCGAAACCCTAGCCGCCGCCGTGGACGCCGGCGACGTCAAGGGCTTTACCGTCGTCCCCGGCATAGGCAACAAAACCGCCGGCCGCATCCTGCTTGAGCTCAAAGGCAAGCTTGACTTTGACTGGGACGCGCCATCCGCCGCCACGCCCGATACGGACGCGCTTGACGCCCTAGCCGCGCTCGGCTACTCCCTAGCCGAGGCGCGCGAGGCGCTCTCAGCCATCCCCCGCGAAGACGCCGCCAGCGTAGAAGACAAAGTCCGGCTCGCCCTCCAACAGCTGGCGGGCGCGTAGCCCTATGAACGCGGACGCCTCCCCTTACGACGCCTGGGCGGACATCTACGACGCCGTCTTCTCCTACGTCGTGGACGACATCCCCTTCTACCTAGAACAGGCTGCGACACACGGCGATGGCGGCGTCCTTGAACTAGGCTGCGGCACCGGCCGCGTAGCTATCCCCCTAGCCCTCAGCGGCGTCAGCGTAACCGCGCTAGACTCATCCCCCGCTATGCTCGCCCGCGCCCGCCAAAAAGCCCGCAACGCCGCCGCCGCCCAAAACCTAACCCTAATCCAAGCCGATATGCGCGGCTTTAACCTCCGGCGCAAGTTCAGCCTAATAATAATCCCCTTTCGCGGATTCCTATCCCTGCTATCCGCCGCCGACCAGACCGCCGCCCTGCGCGCCATCAAGCGCCACCTGCTCCCCGGCGGCAGGCTTGCCCTGGACATATTCGTCCCCGACCTCAATATGCTAGTCCAAGAGGGCGACGTCCCCTTCCACTTCCGCGACGTAACCGACCCCGCCACCGGCAAGCGCTTAATCATTTGGAACCAGTCAACCTACGACGCCTTCACCCAAATAATGACCATCCGCACCGCCATAGAAGAGATTGACCACGACGGCGCTGTCCGCCGCAAACTCTACCGCGATTTCGCCCTCCGCTACATCTTCCGCTTTGAAATGTCCCACCTCCTCCGCGCCTCCGGCTACGACATACTCCATCTTTACGGCGATTTTCGCAAATCTGAATTCACCCCCGAAAGTCCCGAAATGATATGGATAGCCACCCCAAGCGCCTAACCCCCGGCGTCAAACCGCCCCATTTTGCCCACCCATCGCCTGCCCCTATGCTATAATAGCGCGCAGGAGGATCCAACAATGGTCACAATAAACACCACCGAAGACCTGCTCAAACTGCTTGACGAGAACGAAGACTTCCTCAAGGCAGTCCGGCGGCGCATCCTAACTGAGGAATTGCTCGCGCTGCCCGCGCGATTTGACCACTTTGAGAAAGAAAATCTTGCTTTTCGGCTAGATATGCTCGCCTTTCAGAAAGACACCCTTACTTTCCATGAAGAAACGCGCGCCTTTCAGAGGGAAATGCGCGTCTTTGTTAATACTATGGAGCGGTTCATTGAAACCTACACCGCTGATATACGAGATATGAGACAAGCCCGAGACCGCGTAGTTGGCACATGGAGCGACCGCCTTGAGGCGTCTATGGCGCGCAAGGTGTATATGAGACTGAGCGAAGACCTGGGAGTTCGCTCGCTGGACGTGGTCAGCGTAGATGACTTTGGCTCGCTGACCCCGCATTACGAGGCATACCGCCCCTTCTACAAGCGAATTGAAGATGCCGCCGATGCGGGAATAATCAGCGAGGCCGACGAGCGGAACATCCACAGGATTGATATGATCGCCCGCACCCGACTCAAGGGCAGCGATGCGACCATATGGCTTTTAGTCCAGGCGGCCAGCGTCATCAAGCACGACGACATCACAAAAGCGCGGGATGGCGCGCGCGTTCTGGAAAAAGTCTTTGGCGAAGAGACCATCTCCGCCGTGTACGGCTTTGAGATAGACGGCGCCAACAAGGAATTGGCTGACAACAACCAGGTGACGACAATGCTAGTCAACCCCGACAACCTATAACTTCCAACGCCCCAAACCACCCCGACGCACAAGCCCTTGACCGCCACCCACCCGGCCAAGGGCTATTTCACAACTCCCGCCACCTACCACTACTACCCATTCCCGCCCTTCCTGCGTTTTACATCCTATACACACCCATGCCCGCCCCTTGCATCCCTGCAAGCGTCGGCGCATCTGATATACTAAACGGAGTGCATCGGGATGACACATATGCCACAAATAAAACGCTACACAACCCACATCACCCATCCGGCGCGCTTGCTCATCCTAGCAGCCGCCCTCGCCGCCGCGTCGCTCTTCGCCCTAGCCGCCTGCGCCCCCGAACCCCAAGCGCCAGCCGCTGCCTCGTCCGACGCCCAAGCGCCCGCCACCGCTACGTCTCTCTCGCAGCCCGCCCAAGACCTCGCCCCAGCCGAACAAGCCGTCCAAACCTCATGGCAGCCCCCGCTAACCGACGCCCAGCCCGACGCCCCCGTCGCGCCTGCCGCCCAGCAACCCGCGCAACCCAACGCCAACGTCGCGCCGCAGCCCCAATCCCCCCAGGCGCCCGCCGAGCTTGACGCCAACGCCATCGTCGCCGCCTTCGAGCAAGTCATAGGCGGCGTCCACACCCAAGTCCTGCCCTCAGTCGTCAACATCGTGGTAGTCAACCGCGTATCCGCCGACAACCTCCCGCCCTGGCTTTCGCGCCCCTCGCCTTTCGCGCAGCCGCCCGCCCCCGACGCTCAGCCCGACCAGCCTGATATGCCCGATGAAGAGAGCGCCGCCCCGCAAGACGACTTCTTCTTCCGCAACGGCCAAGGCTCCGGTTTCGTTTGGGATTCCAACGGCCACATCGTCACCAACCACCACGTCGTTGAAGACGCCGAGCGCATCATCATTATGTTCGCCGACGGCGCTGAGACGCGCGCCGAAATAGTCGGCTCCGACCCCGCATCCGACCTAGCCGTCCTGAAAATAGACGCAGACGCCACCACCGACCTCGCCCCTCTCGCGCTTGGCGACAGCAACGCCGTGCGCGTAGGCCAGCTCGCAATCGCCATCGGCAACCCATTCGGCCAAGAATTCACCACCACAACCGGCATAGTCAGCGCCGTCGGCAGAACCATCCGCAGCAGCCGCACGCCCTACTCAGTCCCCAAAATCATCCAAACTGACGCGCCCATCAACCCCGGCAACTCCGGCGGCCCCCTGCTTGATAGGCAAGCCAATGTCATCGGCATCGCCGCCCAAATCATCACCGAAGACGGCGCAAACTCCGGCGTGGGCTTCGCCATACCCGTCAACACCGCCAAGCAAATCATCCCCGAACTCATAGAGAACGGCGAGTTTCGCTACTCTTGGCTGGGCATCAGAGGAACCAACCTGCGCCCCGAATCCGCCGAAATGATGGACGTGGATCCCGCCACGCGCGGCGCGCACATCATTGAACTCGCCCCCGACGGCCCCGCCGAACAAGCCGGATTCACAGGCAGCGACCGAACCCAAACCACCGACGACGGCAACTTCCCCGTAGGCGGCGACATCATAACCGCCGTGAACGACTCCCCCATCACCGGCATGGACGACCTCATCATCTACCTGCTAGAAAACACCCTACCCGGCGACACCGTCGCAATGACCGTCATCCGCGACGGCGGCGAAAAAACCATCATCCGCGTCACGCTAGGCGAGCGCCCCGAATAAACTCCGACCGCAGCGCCACACCCAACTCACACCACATCAAGAGGCAATCCAAATGAACCTGAACCTGCGAAACGCCCTCATATCCCTGCTTGCGATAACCGCCCTGTTAGGCGCGCTCGCCGCCTGCACCGCCGCCCCCGCCGCGCAAGTCCCCGAACCCGCGCCACAACAAGCGGCCCAACCTGCTGCCGCCCCGCAAGCGCAGCCGCAGCAACCCCCTCAGCCGCCACCTGCAGCACAACCCGCGCAACCCGCCCCATCGGCCCCAGCGCAACCCCCCGTCGCGTTGCAACAACCCGCCGCGCCCCCTGCCAATCCCGTGCCACAACCACCGGCAGCACAGCCCGCCCAACCCACCGATGCGCCCCAAACCGTCGCCATCCAACAACCCGCCGCGCAACCCACCAATCCCGCGCCACAACCGTCGGCGGCCCAAACCGCGCAACCCACCACTGCGCCCCAAACCGTCGCCATCCAACAACCCGCCGCGCAACCCACCAATCCCGCGCCACAACCCATTGCCCCGCAACCCGCCATAGCCCCGCCCGCGCAACCCACCGCTGCGCCCCAAGCCGTCGCTATGCAGCAACCCCCAACCCAGCCGGCGCAACCCGCGCAGCCCCCGGCTGCCGCCCAGCCTGAGCCGCCAACCCCCGTTGAAATCGGCTACAAAGTCGGCAACATGTCCCCCGAATTCCAAATAACCCTGCACGGCGACGTCGTCATAACCCCCGCCAAAATAGCCGAAGAGGGCAAACCCGCCCTGTTCTACTTCACCGCAACCTATTGAGGCACCTGCCGCGCCGAGTTGCGGCGCATGAATGACCAAATAGGCAACGAATTCGCCGACGACATCGACTTCTACATCGTCAGCAGAGAAGATCTCAGCGTCCTAGAAAACTACCGCCAAGACAATCGTCTCCCCTGGCCCGTAGCCACCGCCGGCCGCGACGTCTGGCAAACGCTGCGGATCTACTCCCAAGGCACAAAGGTCGCCCTCAACTCCAACGGCGTCATATCCCACCGATCCGGACACGGCACCGGCGACTACAACGACTGGCGCCACCTATTCCAAGACCTAAGCGCCAACTAACCGCGCCCACCCACATTTCGGCATAGCCCACGCGCAGCATACAAAAGCGGCGGCAACGATTAACACCCGCTTGCCGCCGCCCCTACTTTCTTCCCCACACCCTTGCCGCCCACCTACTCGCCATCACCCGCGCCCTCATACACCAGCGTATCCGGCTTGAACGCCGCCCACGCAAACCAAAAGTGATTCCCGTGCGCCAACGGCGTCAACCTAGCGCCCGCCAACTCCCCCTCTACCGCCCTGCCCAGCACGCTCCAAACGCTGCCCGTTTGATCATCCCGTATCACACCATCAACCGCGCCGAAAGTCAGCCTCCGCCCGTCCAACTCCGCGTCAAACGCCGCCGCCGACCCCACATCCCGCGCATCCGCTATCACCGCCGCATCCAGCGCCGACGCCGTTCCCGTCTTAAAAAACACCGCTATATCCCTATCGCCCACTGCATAGTTGACAACGACTTCCTCTTGCAGCGCGCTCAGCGGAATCGCCGCGTCCACGCCGCCCGCGCTCACCGCTATCACCCGCTCCACCGGCGGCAGCCGCCCATCGAGATTGCCCCCGAACAGAAACGGCGTCCCGCTAAACGTATCGTAGCCGATGTACGGATTAACCCCATAATTGCGCGTGTACCCCGTTTCCCGCGAAAGCACCTTGCCGTCAGGATGCGCCGCCCGGAAATCCGCGAATGATATGAGCAGCGAGGGCAAATGCTCCAATACGCGCCCCGCGTGCTTGCCCACAATTCCCTCGCCCGTGAACTGCTGCCACCACGACTGCGTCTGCCGGTCGTACATCACCAAATCCGAATTTCGCAAATTGCCCGACACCCCGAACTCCAGCAAATCCCCGTCAAGCCGCCTGTCAAACGCGATTGCCGAATTGCACAGCGGGCAGAATGTAACCGCGACCGGCAGCCCGCCCACCTCGTCGTTCACGATTTCGTGCCATGTCAAAATCTGCAGCGGATACGCCCGCGCATCCCCGCCAACCTCCAGCGCCACCACCGGCTCCACATCCGCCAGCCACTCCGCCGCCTCATCCGGCGCCACAAACGCGGGCGCGTCTATGGACGGGATATTATCGCGCGGTATCACAAACCGTATCTCGCCATACGGAACGGTATGCAACCTAAAATCGGTATCCCACTCGCTAGGCTTAAGCCTCGCCGCCCGCAACTCGCTCTCATAATCCGGATTAGGCAACACCCGCCCATCAGCGTCAACCGCCGCCACAAAAGTAGCCGTAGGCACAGGCGTCGCAGGCAACATCGTCGGCGTAGCCGTAGGCGCAGGTTGCGTAGCAGTAGGCACAGGCGTAGTCGTCGTCGGAGATGGCGGCGTCGCCAATACCGTCGGCGTCGCCCTAGCAACCGCAACGGCCGTATTCGTAGCCACAACCGCAACTGTCGCCGTCGGGATAGCCGTCGACGCAATCGTAGCCGTCGGCATCACCGCAATCGTCGGCGCAATATCCGGCGCAGTCTCACTCCCGCAACCCACGCCCGCCAGCGCCGCTGCCGCCGCAATCGCCCCAACCGCCAGCGTCCGAAACACTCTCTTGCTATCCAAATCCCACCGCGCCTACCCCACCCAAGCCCTGCCATCTCGCGCCAGCAGCGCATCCGCCGCGTCCGGCCCCCAGCTCCCCGCCGCGTACGTCTCCAGCGGCGGCGCATCCCCCGACGCCCACGCCTCTATCAGCGGATCCACAATCTTCCACGCCTCCTCAATATGGTCGTTGCGGATGAACAGGCTTGCATCCCCCGCCAGCGCGTCTTGCAGCAGCCGCTCATAGTCCTCAGGTATGGAATGATCGTTGAACGCCGACTTGTAGTGAAACTCCAAATCGGTGAACTCCATTGACGCGATGTTCGTGTCAGGGCTTTTCACCTGAAAGCCCAAGTGTATCCCCTCATCTGGCTGCAGCCGCAGCCGCAGCACATTGGACGGCACATCCCCATCATATTCCATAGGAAACATGGAATGAGGCGGCTTCTGAAACTCAATCACTATCTCAGACACCTTGTCCGCCAGCGCCTTGCCCGTCCGCAGATAAAACGGCACATCGCGCCAGCGCCAGTTGTCCACATGCAACTTCAGCGCCGCATAAGTGGGCGTGATAGACCCCTCGCGCACGCCAACCTCCGCCAAATACCCCTCATACTGCCCACGCGCCGCGTTGCGCGCCATCTCGGCGCCGCCCAACCTACGTATAGCCTGCAGCGCCTCCACCTTCTTGTTTCGCAGCGACTCCGGATCCGCGATGTTCGGCGGCTCCATCGCCACCAGCGTCAGCAGCTGCAGCAAGTGGTTCTGAACCATATCCCGTATCACGCCCGCCTCGTCATAGTACGCGCCGCGCTCCCCTACGGGTATGGACTCCGCCACCGTTATCTGCACATTGTCTATGTAGTTGCGATTCCATATCGGCTCAAATATCGCGTTGGCGAACCGGAACACCAGCAAGTTCTGAACCATATGCTTGCCGAGATAGTGGTCAATACGAAACACCTGGTTTTCGCGGAACACCTCCGCCACCAGATTGTCCAGCGCCACCGCCGAGGCGAGATTATGCCCAAACGGCTTTTCGATCACCACGCGCCGCCAGCCGCCCCTCTCGTCCGCGAACCCCAGCGCGCTCATATTCCGCAGCGCCGGCTCAAAGAACCAAGGCGCTATGGACAGATAAAACAGCCAATTCCCCGGCGCGTCCACACCCCCGTCAAGCCTATGCAGATGCTCCCTCAGCTCCCCCATCGACGCCTTATCGGTCAGATCGCCGTGGATATAGTGCATTCGCCGCGCGAAATCCGCCCAGTCGTCTTTATGCGTGGCGAACTCCCTGAATTCGCTCACCTTATCCCACATAAAGTTGCGATACTGCTCTTCAGTGAAGTCCGAGCGCGCGTAGGCGAGTATTCGCAGATCGTCCGGGATCCGCTTGCGATAGGCGAGCTCAAACAGCGCCGGCACCAGCTTCCGCTGCGCCAGATCCCCCGTCCCCCCTATGATTGCCAGCGTAGTCGCCCCGTCGCTCATTCCTAACTCCCGTGATTCAAATCGCGCGCCGCCCGCTTACTCCCTTGCCTCGCCGCTTGTCACTCAGCCCGCCCGGCGCTATGCCCCGCTTTGCGCGTTGCGCCGATATGCCGCCGCCCGCTACTCAGCCCGCCTGACGCTATGCCCCCCGAACTGGTTTCGCATCGCCGCCAGCAACTTCGCCCCAAACGGCTCGCTCTGCCGCGACCTAAACCGCGCCTGCAGCGACGCCGCTATCACCGGCGCAGGCACAGCCAGCTCTATGGACTCCTCCACCGTCCACCTGCCCTCGCCCGAATCCTCCACATACGCCTGTATCCCCGCGAGATCGCCGTCCTCCTCCAGCGCCGCCGCCGTCAAGTCCAGCAGCCATGACCGCACAACGCTGCCATGCCGCCAGATCTCGGCTATCTGCGCCAAGTCAAGCTCCAAATCCCGCTTCGCCTCCATCAGTTCAAACCCCTCCGCAAACGCCTGCATCATCCCGTACTCGATGCCGTTATGAACCATCTTGACGAAATGCCCCGCGCCCGAAGGCCCCACGCGCCCATGCCCGCTGCTTTCGCTCGGCGCGAGCGTCTGAAATATCGGCTCCAGCCGCGCGTATGCGTCAGCATCCCCGCCTATCATCAGGCTATACCCCTCGGTCAACCCCCACACGCCGCCGCTTGTGCCGGAGTCAAGCATAGCGATCCCCCGCTCACGCAGCGCCGCCGCCCGCGCTATCGTCTGCTTGTAATTGGAATTCCCCCCGTCTATAACCGTATCCCCCTCAGCCAGCCTATCAGCCAGTTCCCCGATAGTGGCGTCAGTAATGTCCCCCGCCGGAACCATCACCCATACCGCCCTAGGCGCCTCCAGCATCCCTACCAGCTCCGCGATAGACGCCGCGCTCGCCGCGCCCCGCGCCCTCAGCCTCGCGCCGCGCACCCTCATCCGGATCATACGCCACAACCCGATGGCCGCCCAACAGCAGCCGCCGCGTCATATTCCCCCCCATTCGCCCCAGCCCGATCATTCCCAATTCCATAGCAGAGCCTTTCTTTTGAACTTGCGCCCTTGTTTAGTTGCCGACTTCCCCCGCCAGCGCATCCGCAACGTCCGCCGCATCGCCCGCAATCACCACCCTTGCCACCCGCCGCCCTTGCGCCGCCAGCGCGTCCAAATCCCCCTTAGCCTGCGCGTCCGCCAGCAGCCCAAATGTGAACCGCGCGCCGGGGATAGCCACATCGTCGCCCTGCGCCCGCGCCTGCGTCAGCTGCAGATGCAGCCCGCTGTTCGCGCCGCCCTTGTGTATCTGCCCCGTTGAGTGCAAATATCGCGGCCCATACCCCAGCGTAGTGGCTATGCCATACCGCGCCGCAACCCGTTGCCGCAATCGCCCTATCGCCTCCTCAAACGCCCCAGTGGGTTGCACAAACGCCGTTATCGCCAGATAATCGCCCGCCTTAGCCCCCGCCAGCAGCTCCCCAAGCGATCCTACCGCGCCAATCTCAGGCGCCGCCCCCGTAGCCGCATACTCATCCAGCAGCCGCCCCGTTATGTCTTTCGCCGACTGAACGTCCGGCTGGTCAAACGGGTTCACCCCGATAACCGCCCCCGCGACCGCCGTGGCGAATTCCCACCTGAAGAACTCCCCCCCAATCTGATGCTTGTCCGCTATCCCAATCCGCGCAATCGGATTGCCCGCCGCCGCAAGCGCATCCGCGTATGCGTCAGCCGCCGCCGCGTCATCACCCGCCAGCCGCGCGTACACAAACAGCCTATCATCGCCCAAGGCGTCTATTTCACACAGCGGCTCGCCCGCCACCGGCACAATGCCCTTGCCCTCTTTCCCCGTGCTTTCGGCGAGCAGCTGCTCCGCCCACAACCCGAACCCGCTCAGCGAGGGCGTAGTGATGATACTCAGCTTATCCCTCCCCGCCGCCGCAAGCGCCCCCATAGCCGCGCCCAGTTGCGCCCCCGGATTATCCCCAATCGCAACATCCGGCCCGCAAGCCCCGCTCATAGCGCCCACGCTATCCAGCAGCGCCCCCGCATCTATCCCCGCCAGCGCCGCCGGCGCCAGCCCAAACAGCGACTGCACCGAATACCGCCCGCCAATATCCGCCGGATTGATGAACGTCCGCCTAAACCCGTCAGCGTCAGCCAGCGCCTCCAGCGCCGTCCCCGCGTCGCATACGGCGACGAAATTCCTGCCCGCCGCCGCCTTGCCGACCGCTTGCTCAGTCAGCCCCCGAAAATGCTTGTAAAACATATTCGGCTCTATCGTGCTGCCCGACTTGGACGCCACCACGAACAGCGTCTTGGCGCAATCAATATCAGCCGCCAGCGCCCTCACCGCCGCCGGAACCGTAGAATCCAGCGCCCTCAGTCTTGGATAACCCTCAGCCCTGCCAAACAACCGCGCCAAAGCCTCAGCCCCCAAGCTGCTCCCCCCCATTCCCAACACCACCACGTCGGCATACCCCTCGCCGCGAACCTCATCCGCAAACGCCCGCAACTCCCCAACCCGATCCCGCATATCGCTATGCGTAGTCAGCCACCCCAGCCTATCCGCTATCTCAGTCGGATCCGGCTTCCAAACCGTATGATCCCGCTCCCACACCCGCCGCACGACATCATCCCGCTCCAGCCGCGAGATAGCGTCGTCCACCTGCGCTTGACACCCGCCCAAATCCGCGCTCATTTCCCCGCCGCGCCCTGCCAGCCGCGCCCGCTTATCCTCTATGTTGGCGATAAGCGTATCATACGAATCCGCAAACGCCTTCACCCCGTCCGCCAGCAACCCGTCGGTAACCTGCCGCATGCTAATCCCCGCCGCCTCCAGCGCCTCCAGCGTCCGCGCGGCGTCGTCCAAATCCCGCTCTATCGTGTCCGCCGCCGGATTGCCATGCTCCAAAAACGCCATCAGCGTAACATCCGGCATCGTGTTCACCGTATCCCGCCCAATCAGCGTGTCCACATACAGCACATCGCTGTACTCCGGATTCTTAGTGCTTGTGCTTGCCCACAGCGGCCGCTGAACCCGCGCCCCCTTGCCCTGCAGCGGCGCAAATCGCTCGCTTGCGAACTCCCGCCTGAAATCGCGGTAAGCCACCTTAGCGTTGGCAATCGCCGCCTTGCCCATCAACCCATCCAAGTCCGACGGCCCATCGCCGCCCGCCATCCCCTCCAGCCGCCCATCGACCACGCCATCCACCCTGCTCACAAAAAACGACGCCACCGACGCCACATCCGCCGGATTGCCGCCCGCCTGCGCCAGATCCTCCAGCCCGCCGATATAGGCATCCCGCACCCGCGCGTAGGCGTCCAGCGAAAATATCAGCGTCACATTCACATTGATGCCCTCGCCGATAAGCGCCCGTATCGCCGGTATCCCCTCAGGCGTCGCCGGCACCTTGATCATCACATTAGGCCGCCCCAGCTCCGAATGCAGCCGCCGCGCCTCAGCCACCGTCCCCGCCGTATCCCGCGCCAGATGCGGGCTAACCTCTATGGACGCGAACCCGTCGCCGCCCTCAGTGCGCTCATACACCGGCAGCAGCAAATCAGCCGCGTCCCGTATATCCTCAATCGCAAGCCCCTCAAATATCTCGGCCGCGCTGCCGCCCTCCGCCGCCAGACGCATCAGCGCCTCATCGTAATCAGCGCTGCCCGTTATCGCCTTCTCAAATATGGACGGGTTGGAAGTAAGCCCGCTCACCCCCAGATCGATAAGCCGCTGCAGCTCCCCCGACTTGATGAACCCCCTGCGTATATTGTCAAACCAAACCGATTGCCCCAGCCCTTGCAGCTCTTGCAACGAATTAGTCATATCTTATCGCCTCCGCTGTGCAAATTCGCATCGCTTTGCCCATCCCCCTATATTATTAGCAGTTGCGCCCCCCAATGGCAAGCGTAATCCATTCCCAACCCAAAACGCGCCCTGTTATCCCCCGCCCAAAAAACCTTTCGGCTACTTTATTGCAAAAAGCAGCGCCCCAACGTTTCCCCAATCGCCGGTGAAACCCACAGCCCCGCTTGCATATCACCCATCATACGGGTATTCTATCTAATGCCAATAACTTATCCAAAACCCAACCCGTTGCCCGCCCCCGCGCGGCTTGCAGCCACAACCGATACCCAATGTCTAACACATCCCGCCCCGATATGATCTCAGTCCTGGAAGACCAGGGCTACCGCGTTACCACTCCGCGCCGCAATATCGTAAGCCTGCTCGACCAAAAGCGCGACGGCTTTACCGCCGAAGAGATAGCCTGCGAACTCCCCGCCGTGGGCAGAGCCACCGTGTACCGCACAATCAAGCTCCTAGTGGACGCCGGCGTCCTGTGCAAAGTGGCCCTCCCCGACGGCGCCCCCAAGTACAGCCTCGCCCTAGTAGAGCATCACCACCACACCATCTGCGTCCAATGCGGCAGCGTCGGCGAATTCAGCGCCTCCACCATCGAGCGTCTCATCCGCTCCATCGGCAACGAAATGTCAGGCGAAATAGTGGGCCACCGCATGGAGTTCCATATCATCTGCGAAACCTGCAACGCCCTAAACCACGACGACTAGCCGCGCCCCAAGAGTTCCCGCCTAGCCTTTGGAAAAGCGGGATCCCCCTGTCCGCTATCCCCGGCTTTACCCCGCCGCCCGCCGCTTGAACGCCGTCGCCACGATAAAGATCGCCGTCGCCATCAGCGTCATAGCCGGCCCCGATGGCAAATTAAAGTAGAACGACAAATACAGCCCCCCAATCGCGCACGCCACCCCGATGCCCGCGCCCGTCGCCATTGCCGCCACAAACCGCCGCGCCAGCAGAAACGCCGTCGCCGCCGGTATTATCAGCAGCCCTATCACCAGCACAATCCCCACCGCCTGCAGCGTCAGCACGATTATCACCGCCAGCAGCCCCAGCAGCAGGTAGTCCAGCATCCGCACCGGAATCCCCGCTACCTCAGCGCCAACGCGGTCGAAACTCACGAACACCAGCTCCTTGTGAAAGACATACAGCGCCGTGAACACCGCCGCCGCAAGCCCCGCGGTGACATACACATCCACCATTGAAACCCCCAGCGCCTGCCCCAGCAGCACATCCTCCACGCTGACGTTTATCCTGTCCGCCCGCGACAGCAGCGCTATCCCCAGCGCGAACATCCCCGCGAAGAGTATCCCGATATTCGTGTCCTCAGTCAGCCGCGTCCGATGCGTCAGCCAGCCCACCAGCAGCGCCACTCCGATAGCCGTCGGCACGGCGCCCCATAGCGGGCTGAACCCCAGCAGCATCGCTGCCACCATTCCCGGCAATACCGCATGCGCCAGGGCGTCGCCCATAAACCCAAGCCCCCGCGTTACCACATAGCAGCCCACCACGGGCGCAATCACGCCCACCAGCGCCGCCACCGCGAGGGCTCGCGTCATAAACCCGTACTCAAACGGGTCAAGCAGCAGTCCCAGTATGTCAGCCAACCGCTTGCCTCAGCTTATCCTTGTCTTGCCGTATCCCGTCTTGCGCCCGCTACCGCAGCGCCTCCACGATAGCCATCGTGTTCGAGCGCACCATCCTGATGTATGTATCGCCGTCGCTGCCCGCCGCGCCCAGCGAACCCGTGTACAGCGTTGCGACCGACGCGCCCGTCTCGCGCGCTACGCTCTGCGCGATCGAGTCCTGCACCGTCGTCTCGGCGAAAATCGCCCGGATCCCGTTGTCCCGTATCGTATCCACCAGCCCCGCGATCTCTTGCGCGCTCGGCTCGCGCTCGGTGGAAAGGCCCGGTATCACCGTTCCCACCACCCTAAAGCCGTACAGCGCCGCGAAATACGCAAAGCTGTCGTGCGATGTAACCAGCGCCCTGCGCTCCTCCGGAATCTGAGCCACCTGCTCTTCTATCCAGGCATGCAGCGCATCCAGCTCAGCGCTATACGCCGCCGCGTTAGCGCTGTACACCGCCGCGCCCGCCGGATCCACCTCCGACAGATGCTCCGCAATCTCATTCACCGCAACCTTCACCCGTATCGGGTCAAACCAGAAATGCGGGTCAAACTCCCCGTGCGCGTGGTCATGATGCCCGTGTCCGTGGTCGTCGTGGTCGTCCTCATCCTCGTCGTGAGCATCCTCATCGTGGTCATGCTCGTCCTCATCCTCGTCGTGGCCCTCTTCCTCATCATGATCATGCTCATCTTCGTCTTCGTCGTGAGCGTCCTCATCATGATCGTGTTCGTCTTCGTCCTCGTCGTGGCCCTCTTCCTCATCGTGATCATGCTCATCTTCGTCTTCGTCGTGAGCATCCTCATCATGATCGTGTTCGTCTTCGTCCTCGTCGTGGCCCTCTTCCTCGTCGTGATCGTGTTCGTCTTCATCTTCGTCGTGGGCGTCTTCGTCCTCGTCATGCCCGTGTTCATCTTCGTCTTCGTGTTCGTCGTGATCGTCTTCGCCCATCTCCTCAAACGGGAGAGCGTCCACCGCATCTCCCAGCTCGATCACCGCGTCCTCATCCCTAGCCGCGTTCTTGATAAGATTGTCCAGCCAGCTCGCCTCAAGCCCTAGGCCTATCACCATCACAAGATCGGCGTCCGCCACATTCGCCACATCCCGCGCTCCCGGATTGAACGAATGAGGATCCGCGCCCGCCGCCAGCAGGCTATTCACATCCACCCTATCGCCGCCGACCACATCAACCCAGTCCGCCACGATATTGCTGGTAGTCACCACGCTCACCGGATCCGCGACCGGCGCGGGCGCTGCGGGCGCCGGCGCAACGGTAGCCCGCGCCGCGACTACAGGCGTTGCGGTCGCTCGCATAGGCGCGGGCGCGACGGTGGCTGCCGGCATAGCCGCTTGCGCGGGCGCTGCTGCCGCCGGCGCTGCCGGCGCGGCGGGCGATTGCGTAGTAGCCGCCACGGTGGCGGCCGCCGCCGGCTCTTGCGCTGCCTGCGGCGGCGCGGCGGCCGGGTCGCCCCCACACGCGACCGCAACCAGCGCAGCCAGCCCCAGAACCCCAACTAACGCCCGCCTCAAACTAAACGATGGCATACTCTTCACCTTGATTCACCTCAATGATGATCGCTTAATTAAGACTGAGTATCAGTACATCAGCCAGCACATCATTTTAAGACTAAGTATCAATATAAGTCAACGGATTTACCCGGAGAAAAGCCACGCTTGAATTTCCAACCAATCGGCAACCCGTCAATGCCGCCCCGAAACCTCAACTCACCCAAAAGTTTGGCTACTTTTCCCAAAAAAATAGCACCCGCGCACCAAATCAGTAGTGTTTCCATTTATACGGTTATGAGAGTTTGGCTAGTTGTATTCCAACTGATAAAGCAGGTGGCTACGGCAACTCTGTCCAGTCACCTACAGCGGTAGATATACTCGACCACCTGAATGGAAACGCTACCCCAACAATCCTTGACATATAGGTTTTGTTTCTGCTACATTAGTTTTCGTCAGGTACCGCTGACGATACTCATACCACTCGCGTCAACAACGTGAGCGCTTCTTTGTGAAAGGAAATCGGAATTGACAGATTCAGAAACGAAAAGCATGACACAAACCGAAGCGGTTCAACTGCTGAACGAAAACTATTACGGCATGTGGTCGTTCACCACCCAGGGCGTTGAACGAGAAGTGTTGTCGAATAACAAAGTGTACTACAAGGTAAAGGCTGATTTGCATATCGCCATCAGACAACCGCCAATTACAATGGCAGGAATGGGATTTGGCGCAGTGGATGCAAACACGCCTGAAAAGCACATCGACGCTTGCAACGCCGCGCTAGATGGTGCGCTGGTAAATGCCGTTCAGCGACTGGGTTTGACGAGCGACAAGTCTTAACAAACCTACCTAACAGGCATAACCTGCCTACAACAAACAAAATCATCCCAGATAAAGAAGTGGGCATCAAGTTGCTCCATATCTTAATCCGCCCAAACGTGAGCATCATGCGCTAAATCGCCCTTGCTAAAAGCGAGGGCGGTTCGCTTTCGCCCGTGCGCCTATCGCCATCCGGCCGCAGGCTCACGCTAACCGCGACAGCAACACGCCTAGGATAATCGGATAAACCTACACACTCAAAAGTTTCTTGGCTACTTTTCCCCCAAAATAGCGCCCCCGCACGCTCCCCTACCACAACCGCCGCGATAGAGACGCAACCCGACGCAAGACGCGCCACGCCAAAGCAGTAATGAGAGAGGAAAGATGAGCCCAAACAACCGCGTTTGGCAGGAGCGGCAGGACTCGAACCCGCGACACTCGGTTTTGGAGACCGATGCTCTACCAAGCTGAGCTACGCTCCTGCAACCGCTACACCTAATTCTACCCACTAGCGCCGCCCAGGTCAACTACAATCCGCCCACACACACGCGCCAAGGAGGCCTATAAGCCGAGTTCTGTCCCGGCGCACGCACGCGCGCCGGCGGCGACCATCTATCTAGCCTCGCCGTTGCCGACGAAGTCATGCTGCCAACCCGGGGAAGGGCCGGGCGCCCTACACTCCCCCTATTAGGCATTGCTCCGGATGGGGTTTGCCTAGCCTCCGATGTCGCCACCGGAGCGGTGCGCTCTTACCGCGCCTTTTCACCCTTGCCACTCCGGCGTCGCCCCAAGGGACGATGCCTCTACGAGCGGCGGTATATTTCTGTGGCACTTTCCGTCGGATCGCTCCGCCCCGCCGTTAGCGGGCATCCTCGCCCGGTGGAGCTCGGACTTTCCTCCCGCCCGCATTTCGCGGACCGGCGGCCGCCCGGCCTCCTTGACACAACCTATTGTAGCGCCTTTGGCATATGATCCGCGCTACGTCAGCGCCACATTACCCTACGTCACCACCTCCACCTCCCTATCCCACACCACAATCCTATCAATATGCGTCATCAAAAACGCCTGCCTATTCTCCAAATCAAGCATATCCCACCGCTCCAGCAGCCCGCGCGCATCCATAGCCCCGTCCGAATTCGCCGCGCTCACACGCGCCTTATCCAGCCCGTCCAGATGCTCCACAAGCGCCGCCACGCCGAACTCCCCTCGCGCCGCCCGCTTCAGATTGAGCAAAAACCGCCGCTCAGCGTTCTTAACCCGCCCATCCCATATCGCCTTCACATCCGCCCGCCGCCCGGCATTGCCGCCGCTACCGCCATTCACGCTACCGCCGCTACCATTGCCACCACCACGCCCGCTCACAGCCCCCGCCGGCTCCCGCGCCACGCTCGCCGCCAGCTGCGCCATCACCTCATCCTCCATCTTGCCCGCCCGCCAGGTATGATAGCCGCACAAACTCTGATTGTTGCGCGTTTGGCACTGATAATACCGATACACCCCCCGCGCGCTGCGCCCATCCTTGCGCCGCCACGACTGCCGCCGCGTTACCCCCATCATCTTATTCCCGCAATACCCGCAGAACGCCAGCCCCGACAGCAAAAACGGCTCCGCGTTGGCCGATCGTATAGACGGCCGCCGCGCCCTAGTCTGGTCCTGCGCCGCCCGGAACACCTCTGACGGAATAATCGCCTCATGACTCCGCGGCACGCGCAGCCCAAACCGCGTATATGTCCCCATATAAGTCGGGTTCTTCAGAATATCGCGGATGGTCACCATATTCCAACGCCCGCCCCGCCGCGTTGGGATGCCCCGCTCGTTCAAATGCTGCGCGATAAGCCGCAGCCCCAACTTGTCTTGCGTGTACTTAGCGTATATCAACTCCACCACCGGCGCCTCCTCAGCCACCACCTCCAGCGACCCGTCCTCGCCGTTGCGATACCCGTATGGCGGCTTGCCCAGCCCCTTGCCCATCACCGCGCGCTCCCGCATAGACTCCTTGATGCGGTCGCTGCGCCGCTTTGACACCCCCGCCACGCCCATCGACTCCAGCGCGTTCTGCAGCGGATCCGGCAAATCGTCATCGTCGCAAGTCACCTTGCAGCCCGTCGCCTCTATCTCAATCACCGCCCGCGCAACCTCCTCCAGCGTCCCGCCCAATTGCCCGGCGTCCCGCACCACCACCAAGAAGTTGCTGCCCGGCTCCCTCAGATGCGCCAGCATCCGCCGGTACTCCGGCCGCCGCCGCCCTCTGCCGACGCCGTCATCCCCGCCCGCATCCGCCTCGCCCGCGCCTGCCTCGTCCACAAAGATCGCTACCGGCTGATGCAGATAGCGCTCGCAGTACTCCTCAAACTCCGCCCGCGCCTGTTCGCAAGGCGGCTGCCCTTGGTCTTGGGCGTCGTCGTCTAGCCTGTAATATCCGATTGCGCGCATAATAATCTCATTCCAAATAAAGTATGCGGCGGCAGTTGTTGCACTGCACAACGCCCTCATCGTTGCGGACGCGCCGCATATCCGACTGCGGCAGCGCGATGCGGCACGCCTGGCACATCCCACGCCCTGCGTCCACCCTGCTGACCGCATGCCCGCCCCGCGAACTCAGCAGCGACTCGTACAGCGCCAGCATCTGCGGCGGTATCAGCGGAATCATCTCCAGACGCCGCGTATCAAACGCCGCCAACTCGCCGAAAAGCGCCTCTTCCCGCGCCCGCAAGCCCGGCAGCGCCTCTTCCCGCGCCGCCTCCATCTCAGCCACCTCCCGCCGCGCCGCCTCAAGCTCCTCTTGCAACTCCTCAGCCGCTATCATCCGCTCCAGCAGCGTATCCTCCGACTCCGAAATCCGCGCCTGCAAAGCCACTCGCTCTTCCTGCGCCGCCTCCAGCTCCCGCAAATTCGTAATCCCGCCGCCATACAGCCTGCTATCCAGACTGCTCAGCCGCGATTCCAAATCCTGCGTAGCCCGCTGCGCCTGCTGCCACAGCGCGTTCTGCTGCGTATGCCGCGCCGTCAACTGCCGCAAGCGCCCCTGAGCCGCCATCAGCCGCGCATCCCCCGCAAGCGCAATGCGAACCTCCGCCAAACCGGCCTGCCGCTCCGCCCGCGCCCAATCCAGCTCTTGCAGTTCATAGAGTTGCGTCAAAAATGCCATACCATAATGCTAATCCCGCATATCCCCCAAATATAGGCTTGCGTAGTTCTAATTTAACGCAATGCCACCCGTTTGCCCTTTATACCTGCCACCCGATACACAAACCCACCCATCCATACCCAAAAGTTTTTGCCCTACTTTTTCTAAAAAGTAGGATCCCGTAGCCCCATATAGCCACATCTGATATTCCCACCCTGCATAAGCCCGCCCCAAAAACTGATATGATAGCCTTGCCCACTAGCAATACAACGCCGCCCGTTGTAATATGCCCCTGTAACATCCAAGCCAATATCCAAAATAACCCCAAGACTGCCCCCAAATCGCGCCGCCCGAATGTCTGAGGAGTTTCGCCGCATATGCTCTCTACCAACATCAACAGGAACACCCCCAAGACCAAAATCGTATGCACGCTCGGCCCCGCAACCGAATCCGAGGCGATAATTGAATCCCTCATTCTCAGCGGGATGAGCATCGCGCGGCTAAACTTCTCGCACGGCGATGTAGCCACCCACAAAACCGCCTTCGAGCGCGTGCGCGCCGTATCCGACCGCCTCCGCATCCCAGTCGGCATTATGGTCGACGTCCCCGGCGCCAAATACCGCACCGGCCCTATGATGCCCGGCGTCCTAGAAATCCGCGAGGGCGAGCGCATCACCCTAACCAGCCGCGACATCACCGGCGACCGCGGCATCGTGTCAGTCGCCCCCCCCGGCATACACCGCGACGCCACCGTCAACCGCCCCATCCTGCTTGACGACGGCCTTATGGAACTCCGCGTCGAAAGCATCGAAGACGAAGACGTCCATTGCCGCGTAGTCATAGGCGGCCGCCTAACCGAGCGCCGCGGCGTCACAACCCCCGGCAAAGCCCCCTCGCAGCCATTCCCCGACGCCCGCGCCGAAGAGGCGCTCATATTCGCCACCCAACAAGGCGCCGACTTCGTCGCCCTATCCACCGTCACATCCGCCCAAGACGTCAACAGCGCCCGCCGCATCCTAACCGACCACAACTCCGAGGCGCTCACCATATCCAAGATAGAGCGCGCCGAGGCGCTGGAAAACTTCGACGAAATCCTGCAAGCCTGCGACGGCGTTATGGTCGCGCGCGGCGATATGGGCGTGGAAGTCCCCTTGCCGCAAGTCCCCGTAATCCAAAAAGACCTCATCAAAAAATGCAACTCAGCCGGCAAGCCCGTCATCACCGCCACCCAAATGCTGGAATCTATGGTTCGCTCCCAAGTCCCCACACGCGCAGAAGTCACCGACGTCGCCAACGCCATATTCGACGGCACCGACGCCATTATGCTCTCCGGCGAAACCTCAGTCGGCCTCTACCCCGTCGAGGCGGTCAAAGTTATGGCGGAAACCGCAAGCGTAGCCGAAGACGCGCTGCCCTACACCGACATCCTCACCGCCAAAGCCTCCCAAACCGAAACCCGCCGCGTGGACGACGCCATAAGCTACGACGCCGTCCGCACCGCCCACCAGCTCCACGCCCCCCTAATCGTCGCCTTCACCGAAAGCGGCGCCACCGCCGGCCGAGTATCTATGTATCGCCCCCAAGCCGCCATCCTAGCCCTCACCACCTCCGAGCGCATACGCCGCCTGCTCACCATCCGCTGGGGCGTAGTCCCCGTAACCGCCGCCCCGCTCACATCAGTGGAAAACTTCTTCGAAGTCGGCGAAGAGCAAGCCCGCAAAATCCCCGGCATAACCCCCGGCGACTCCATCATCCTAGTCGCCGGCCTCCCCATAGGCGTCCCCGGCAGCACCAACCTCCTCCGCGTCCTAACCATGCCCGACTAGCCGCCCAATCCCCGTCGCAATCACACGCCGCCATCCCCCGTTAGACACAACCGCCGTCCACAATGTACAATTACAACACAACTGGAGAATTGCCGGCAGGGAGCAAGCAAATTGCTTAGGCTATACAACACTCTCACCAAGCGAATTGACGAAGTGCGCCCCGTAGAGCGCGGCGTCGTCAAGATGTACACCTGCGGCCCCACCGTGTACCGCGACGCCCACATCGGCAACCTCCGATCCTACCTGATGGCGGACTGGATCCGCCGCGCCCTCCAGCTCAATGGCTTGCAAGTCGTCCACATCAAGAACATCACCGACGTCGGCCATATGCGCCAAGAAGTCTTGGAACAGGGCGGCGACAAAATCATCGCCGCCGCCATAGCGGAGGGCAAAACCCCCGCCCAAATCGCCCAGTTCTACACCGACAGGTTCCTAAACGACGAGCGCAAGCTCAACATCATCCCCGCGCAGGAATTCCCCAAAGCCACCGACCACATCCCCGAAATGCTCGCCATCACCGAGCGCCTCGTAGAGCAGGGCTTTGCCTACGAAACGCAAGGCAACGTCTATTACGCGGTCGGCAAATTCGCCGGCTACGGCAAGCTCTCCGGCAACATCGCCGACGCCCAATTGCTTGAGGCCGTCCGCGTTGACGCCGACCCCCTCAAGCGCGATCCCCGCGATTTCACCCTTTGGAAAGCCGCCGAACCCGGCCGCGAACTCAAATGGCAAAGCAAATGGGGCGAGGGCTTCCCCGGCTGGCATATTGAATGCTCCGCTATGTCCATCAAATACCTCGGCGAGCGCTTTGACATCCACACCGGCGGCGTGGACAACATATTCCCCCACCACGAGGGCGAAATCGCCCAAAGCGAAGGCTACACCGGCGAAGACGTCGTCAGCATTTGGACGCACGGCCAGCACCTGCTCGCCGACGGCGTCAAAATGGCGAAGTCTATGGGCAACTCATTCATTCTTGAAGACACCCAAGCCCAGGGCATAGAGCCGCTCGCGTTTCGCTACCTCTGCCTCACCGCCCGGTACAGCGCTCGCCTAAACTTCACATTCACCTCACTCAAAGCCGCCCAGCGCGCCCTGCTCCGGCTGCGTAATATGGCATGGCATTGGCGCATCCAAACATCCGCCGCGGACGAAATAGCCCAAGACGACCTGCTCCAATGGCAAGTCTGGTTTATGCGCCGCGTCAACGACAACCTAAATATGCCCGCCGCCCTAGCCCTAACCTGGGATCTTGCCCGCTCCGACCTAGACCCCCAAACCAAACTCAGCGTCCTATCCTTCTACGACCGGCTATTCGGATTGGACTTGACCGCCGCCGCCGATGCCTACGCCGTCCCCGACGAGATAACGCGCAATATAGCCGCCCGCTCCGACCTCCGCGCCGCCCGCGACTACGCCCAAGCCGACGCCATCCGCGCAACCCTATCCGACGCCGGTTTCGTCGTCCAAGACGCCGCCCAAGCCACTTTCGCGCGCCCCAAAACCGAATGGGAAAAACGCCAAGAGCACTGGCAAACCTACTCATCCGCCGCCGAAGTCCCATCCCTCATAAACCAAGACGACGCCGTGGACATATCCGTCGGCATCGTCGCCTGCAACTATCTCAGCGACATCCGGCGCTGCGTTCACAGCGTCCTAAGCTGGCTCGGCGACCGCAGCGCCGAAATCGTCGTCGTGGACAACGGCTCCACCGACGGCGCCGACGAATGGCTTGAGCAAGCCGCCGCCGCCGAACCCCGCCTGCGCGTCATACACACCGACCACGCGCTAGGCGAGGGCGCCGCCAAAAGCATCCTGCTAAAACAATGCCTAGGCGGCGCCGTAATAATGCTAGACACCAGCGTCGAAATCAACGGCGACATATTCGCCCCCATCCTAGCCACCCTCCAAGACGCCACCATAGGCGTCGCCGGCCCCTTCGGCCTCCGAACCGACGACCTCCACCACTTCCACGACGGCGAGGGCGAGGCCGGCGATATGGACGCTATGCAGGCATACTGCTTCGCCTTCAAGCGCCACCGCCTCAAAACCGTCGGCTTGCCCAGAGAAGTCTTTCGGTTCTACCGCAACCTCGACCTGGACTTCAGCTTCCAATTCAAGCAATGCGGCTACCGCATCGTCGCCAACCCCGCCCTGCCCGTCAGCCTGCACGAACACCGCGTCTGGTCCGAACTCGCCGAGGCCGAGCGCGACGAACTCAGCCGCAAAAACTACGGCCGCTTCCTACGCAAATGGGGCGACCGCGCCGACCTCCTCGTAAGCAATCGCAGCCCCAACCCCGACTAGCCGCGCCCGCACAGCCCGCCAAGCCGCCCCGGCCCCCGTCGCACCAAGGCAACCCCTAAACTTGACACATTCCCCCCATCCCACTACATTACCTATACGCCAATCCAGCCGTAAATCGGCAATTCAGGAGTAACGCAATGTTCTTTGAACTAAGAGAATACCGAACCCAGCCCGGCCAGCGCGAAAACTGGGTCAAGTTCATGGAAGAGGAAATCATCCCCTTCCAAACATCCAAGGGCATGGTAATCGTAGCCAGTTTCGTAGGCGAAGAAGAGAGCGACCTCTACATCTGGGTGCGCCGCTTTGTCAGCGAAGAGCAGCGCGAGCGCCTCTACGAGGCCGTGTACGACAGCGACCACTGGAAAAACAACATCGCGCCCCGCATCCCCGCTATGATGCAGCGCGACAAAATCGTCGTCCGCCGCCTAGAGGCAACCCCCCTCTCAGTCGTCCAATAACCCAGCGCGGCATCCTGACGGCCCCTGACGCCCCCATATGCCCACGCTCGGCAGCCTCGCGCTCACCAACGCCCGCCTGCCCACGCTACCCCGCGCCCGGCACGCCCCCGACGCCATCGTCGTCCGCAACGGCAAAATAGCGTGGATAGGCGACACGCGCCATATCCCGCCCGCAACCCTATCCAACGCCCGCGTTATAGACTGCGCCGGCGCAACCATCCTCCCCGGATTCATAGACGCCCACTGCCACATCCTAGCCTACGCCGCCAGCCTGCTCGCCGTTGACTGCGCCCCCAACGCCGTATCATCCATACCCGAAATCGCCCATGCCATACGCCGCCGGGCCGCCCAAACGCCCCCCGGCGAATGGATCCGCGCCACCGGCTACAGCGACTTCCACCTAGCCGAAAACCGACATCCAACCCGCCGCGACCTAGACGCCGCCGCCCCCGACAACCCCGTCCGCCTAAACCACCGCTCCGGCCACGCCTGCGTCCTAAACAGCCTTGCCCTAACCCACGTCGGCATCACCACTGCCACCCCCGAACCCCCCGGCGCCACCATAGCCCGCGAACTAGACACCGCCCTCCCCTCAGGCTTGCTGCTAGATATGGACGACTTCCTAGACCACCGCATCCCCCGCCTATCCCCCGCCGACCTGCGCCAGGGCATCGCCCTAGCGAACCACCGCTTTCTAGCCGCCGGCGTCACCTCAGCCCAAGACGCCACCCCCGCCAACACCCCCGCCCGCTACCAGACCCTAACCCGCCTGGCGTCATCCAACGAATTCACCCCCTCCCTAACGATAATGCCGGGCGCAACCCACCTCCCCGAATTCGACCGCGCCAACCTACCCTACGGCCACCAACATACCCACGACAACGCCGCCGCCCCATCCACCCTAGGCCACGCCAAGATACTGCTTACCCAATCAGGCGGCAACATCCACCCGACATACGACGACCTATCCCACGCCATAGCCGCCGCCCACGCGCGCGGTTTCCCCGTAGCCATACACGCCGTCGAATCCCCCGCCGTTCACGCCGCAACAACCGCCCTCACCGCCAACCCTGCGCCCGGCCTCCGCGACCGCATCGAGCACGCATCCGAATGTCCCCCTTCAACCCTAGCCGCCCTCCGAAAAGCCAACCCCATCGTCGTATCCCAACCCGCCTTCATCCATGACAGCGGCGACCGCTACCTAGCCCAACTCGGCAATCAATCCCGCTGGCTATACCGATTCAAATCTATCGCCGACTCCGGCATAACCCTAGCCGCCAGCTCAGACGCCCCCGTAACCCACCCCGACCCGCTCGCATCCATCCGCGCCGCCATCACCCGCCTTACATCATCCGGCGAGATCCTTGAACCCACCGAGCGCGTCAGCCCAACCCTCGCCCTAACAATGCACACAACCGCCGCCGCCTACGCCGCCTGCCAAGGCCACGACCGCGGCATGATCGCCCCCGGAATGCGCGCCGACCTAGTCATCCTAAACCACAACCCCACAGCCATCCCTCCAGACCGCCTACCCGACCTCCGCGTAACAACGACAATCATAGGCGGCAACATAGCCTGGCAAGCCTAAACCCGCCGCGCAATCCTCCCCGTCAGCTCCGCCGCACCTGCACATGCCCTATCAGCTCCTCCAGCGAATCCCGCGATGCGTTGCGCGGCAGCGCCGCAAGGCTGTCCCGCGCCTTCACGCAATACCCGTTGGCGAACTCATACGACGCCCGCAATATGGACTCGTCCTGTATCGCCGCCACCGCCTCCCGCAGCGCCGCCTCGTCCCCCGGCCGCGCCAGCGCCCTTGTTATCGCCACTCTCCGATCCCCGCTCTCCATAGCCACCAGCGTGGGCAGCGTAACCACCCCATTCGCCAAATCGCTCCCTATCGGCTTGCCTATCTCCTCCTCCGTCCCGTCAAAATCCAAGATGTCGTCAACCACCTGAAACGCCATCCCCAAGTTATACCCATACGACCGCATAGCCTCAACCTGCCGCTCCGGCGCACCGCTCAGTATCGCCCCCGACTCGCCCGCCGTCATAAACAGCGACGCCGTCTTGTCATATATGCGCGCCAAATACCCGTCCAAAGTCTGATTGGGATTGCGCGCCTCCGACATCTCGCGCAACTCCCCGCTTGACAACTCCATTATCGTCTCGGCGAACCGCCGTATCACGCGAATGTTCCCCGTATCGCAAACCAGCGTAGCGCTCGCCGCGAAGATATAGTCCCCCGCAAGCACCGCCGCGCTCGCCCCCCATAGATTGCTGATAGTCGCCATCCCCCGCCGCAGCGAAGACTCGTCCACGGTGTCATCGTGAATCAGCGACGCGATGTGCAGCAGTTCCACGCCCGCCGCCATCTTTTCGGTCACGCGCTCGTCGTGCGGATGAAAGTTTGACGCCAGCAGCGTTATCGCCGGGCGGATATTCTTGCCCGGCGCCGCGAACACATGCTCAAGCAACTCCGCCAAAAACGGATGCTTGCGCTCTGCCATCTCCCGCAAAGCGGCGCTCACCCTGTCAAGCCGCCCCTGAACGGGTTCGTAAAACGATACTAACTGCAATCGCCGCGCCCCTTCACAAGGGATATGCCCACGCCAACAAGACCTATGCGTTGCCTAGCAACCCTACTCGCCAATCCGCTGAGCCTCCGCCTCTATAACCTCTTCGTCTAGCTTTTGGAACAGCGGCGAGGGCTTGCCTATCGCCTGCCCCGCCCGCAACTCGTCCGCGTCCCACCGCCATCCGCCGTCCCGCACATCCCCCTCAAAGCCCAGCAAGCCGTGAAGTTTCTGTGAACTGAACGGCAAAAACGGGTACAGCGCCATCTTCAGGCAGTTTATCACCGACAGACTTACCCACAAAGTCCGCGCGGCGTCCGCCTTGTCTTCCCGCACCGCCCGCCAAGGCGCTTTGCGCTCCAGATACCGATTCGCCGCCTGCGCCAGCGCCATCGACGACTGCAGCGCCTGCCGCAAACGAACCGCCTCTATATGCCCCTCGGCCTCCTGAAACCGCAGCCTCGCCTCGTCCAACAGCCCCTTGCTCAGGTCGTCAAGCTCGCCGCACGACGGAACTTCCCCCCCGAAGTTGCGGTTCACCATAGACAATACCCGGTGAACCAAATTGCCGTACGTCGCCACCAACTCATCGTTGTTGCGCCGCACATACTCCCGCCACGAAAAGTCCGAATCCGAAGTCTCAGGCAAATTCGCCGCCAGCACATACCGCAGCGGATCCGGCTCATACCTGTCAAGATACTCCGGCAGCCACACCGCCCAATTGCGGCTTGTGCTCAGCTTGAACCCCTCCAAGTTGAGATACTCATTCGCAGGAACGTCATACGGCAAACTCAGCCCGCCATACCCCAGCAGCATAGCCGGCCAGATAACCGTATGAAACGGGATATTGTCCTTGCCCATAAAGTAATACGCGCGGCAATCATCGCCCCAAAAATCTCGCCATGCGTCAGGCTGCCCGCCGTTCTTCGCCCACTCTATCGACGCCGACAAGTAGCCGATAACCGCCTCAAACCACACATACAGCCGCTTGCCCTCATACCCATCCAGCGGCAGCGGCACGCCCCACTCTATATCCCGCGTGATAGCCCTATCATGCAGCCCGCCCTCCAGATAGCCAATCGTGAAATTGCGGACATTCGGCCGCCAATGCGTCTGCGCCCGCACCCACTCCAGCAGCTCATCCTCAAACGCGCTCAGCCTCAGAAAGAAATGCTCGGTTTCCCGAAACACCGGCGTCTCGCCGCATATCCGACAAACCAGCCCGCCCAGATCCTTAGGATCCAGCGTCCTCCCGCAATCGTCGCACTGATCTCCTCGCGCCCCATCATACCCGCAATGCGGACATTTCCCCTCCACATACCGATCCGCCAAAAACCGCCGCTCGCTCTCGCAAAACGGCTGCACCATCGTATCCTTATAGATAAACCCGCGCTCCAGCAGCCTAAGGAAAATATCCTGCGCCACCTCCGCGTGATTATCCGTATGCGTCGTAGTGAACAGGTCAAAGCTAATCCCAAGCCGCTCCCAGCTCTCCAGAAACTCCGCCTGATACTTGCCAAACACCTCCTCCGGCGAGACGCCCTGCTGCTCCGCCGTCAGCGTAACCGGCGTCCCGTGCGCGTCGCTCCCCGACACCATCACCACATCATTGCCCTTGACGCGATGATACCGCGCGAAAACATCCGCCGGCAGGTAAGTCCCCGCCACATGCCCGATATGAATAGAGCCGTTGGCATAAGGCCAAGCGACCGCCGTCAATATGCGCCGCCCCATAACAATGCCCACCAATCAGAAATACTTGGCAATAAAATCGCCGACTACCTATCCGATAGTCTATCACACCCCACAACCAATATCACCCGCCCGCGCCCGACAACCCTTTCTGACTTCTGACCCGCTAAAATCCAACAGACCTGCTTTCACCCACCCACCCAAAAGTTTTTGCTACTTTTTTCTAAAAAAGTAGGGTCCCTACCCGCGCCCCTAATCCCCCGTCGCCACCCACATCCGATACACCTCCCGCCTCCCCAACCCCGTCGCCGCCATAACCTCATCCACAGCATCCCGCGCCCCCACGCCCCTACGCCGCAACTCCCCCATCATCTCAGCCGCCTCATCAACGCGCCCGCCAGCATCCGCAACCCCCTCGCTCGCCCCCTCAATCACCAGCGTAAATTCCCCCCGCGGCTCCTCAAAATACGCAATCGCCTCCCCCACACTCCCCCGAAAAACCTCCTCATGAACCTTAGTCATCTCCCTGCACACCGCCACCCGCCTATCCCCCAGCGCCTCCAGCGCATCCCCCAACGCCCTTTGCAACCTATGCGGCGCCTCAAACGCCACAATCGCCCGCCGCTCCCGTGCCAGCGCCCTCAGCGCGCTCAGCCGCTCCCCCCGCTTGCGCGGCAGAAACCCCACATACACAAACCCGTCCACCGCCGTAACCAGCCCCGACACAGCCACCGCCGCCGTTACCGCCGACGCTCCCGGCACAGCCACCACCTCATACCCCGCATCACCCACCGCCGCCACCAGCGCCTGCCCCGGATCGCTCACCCCCGGCATGCCCGCGTCCGAAACCAGCGCCACATCCTCCCCCGCCGCCAGCGCCGCCATAATCACCGGAATCCTCGCCCCATGATTATGCTCATTAAAGCTAACCACCCGCGCATGAATATCGTAATAACTCAGCAGCCTCCGGCTCACCCGCGTATCCTCCGCCGCAACCAGCCCAACCTCCCGCAACGCCCGCAGCCCCCGCAGCGTAACATCCTCCATATTCCCTATCGGCGTCCCCACCACATAAAGCTTCGCCATCAGATTGGGGCGGCTTTTACGCCGCCCCCTACCCCCTACTCCAACGCGCTCGCCGTCCCCACAATCGCCACCGTCCCATCCGGCTTCTCCATCCACACCGCCACATTCGCCCGCGTCCCGCCATCCTCAGCCACCCGCTCCGTGACCACCCCGCGCGCCGTCACCCTATCGCCCGGCCACACGATATTCGTGAACTTAATGTCCAGCCTGCCCCCCTCATACCAGCCCTTGCCGAACCACCTGTCCATCATATCCCCGATATACGACATCGTCATCCGGCCGCCCACGACCACCTCCTCGAACCCCAGCTCCTCCGCCGCGCGCCTATCGGTATGATAATTCTTATTCCCGTGGAAGAACGACCCGCACATCTCCAGCGTAATATCCGCCTCCACCGGCGCGATTGCCTCGCCCTCCGGCACATTGAACTTGCGGACGCCCTCCTTCTTCTTCGGATCCCGCAGCGCCACCTTCCCCATGTGACTCTTCCCCAGCAGGTAGCTCTGATGATGCGTCCCCCGCGCCATAAGCTCATCGCTCGGCGACCACAAGTTGACTTCCTGCTTAACCACCGTCCGGTCGCGCCACTCGTAAATATCCACGACCGTAGAAGTGCGCTTGTACGTCTCGTCGGGAAACAGCGGCATCCGCATATCCCACTCTTGGCGAATCCACAGATTGCCGAAATTGTCATTGAACCCCGCGCCGCTGAACCCGCCGTCCACGCTAGTCAGCACCATAGACGGCGCGACCGGCTTGCCATACGGCGACCGCTCATTATAGAAACCCGCATCCACCTCCAGCCCCTCGAAGTAATCCCGCAGAATACCCCCCGTCGCCGTGAACTCATTGCTCCCCAAATCCTTCCCCACATACGCCTCATCGCTGCCGCCATTTCGTTGCGTAGCCATTGTTGATTGCCCCTTTCTTGTATTGATTCCCGTCTAGCCGCCTGCCGCGCATAATCATTTCTGCTATTTTGACGCTAAACGCGGCAAATGGCAAGCCGCGCCCTTTTCACAACAAATCAGTCACAATTTGACTTATAACAGGTAGCAATCCGCTAAACCTTCCCTGTACCCCACTCAAAAGTTTTTTGGTTACTTTTTTACAAAAAAGTAACATCCCCGCCCTCCCTTAGCATCGTCGTGAAATACAAATTCCCCTATTCCCTACAACCCTCACAATATCACCCCCGCCCCCTTCAACCCCTCCAGCTCCTCCCACCCATACCCCAGCGCCTCCATCAGCACCACCTCCGTATGCTCCCCATGCGCCGGCGCCAACCGCCGCGTCCCCACCGGCGTCTCCCCGTAGGCAATCGGCGTCTGATGCCACTTCGTCGCCCCCAGCGTAGCATGCTCGGCGTCAATCAGATAATCATTCCCAACCACCTGCGGATCATCCGGCAGATCCATAATAGACTGAACCCGCTCCCAAATCAGATCCCCCGCCGCATCCAGCCGCTCCTCCCACTCGGCCCGCGTCGCCGTGATGAACACGCCGTCCAAGATCCCAATCAGCTCCTCCCTGTTCGCGTTGCGCGCCGCCATGCTGCCGAACCGCGCGTCCGTTATCAGATCCTCCCGCCCCAGCGCGCGGCAGAAAGTCGGCCAATACCGATCCCCTTGGCTCATAGAAAACGCGAGCCACTTATCATCCTTGCACCGATAGTAATTCCACAGCACGTTCCCCGCCCTTGTTCGCGGCTGCCGCTCAAACGCCTTCCCCGACAGCAGCGCTATCCCATCCCGCATCCCGCCCAGCCACATCAGGCTGCCCAGATGCGACACATCCACCCGCTGCCCAATCCCGAACCGCTCCCGCGCCACCACCGCGCCAAGTATGCCATACGACAGCATTATCCCCGCAATCTGATCCGCCATCCCATGTATGTTATACGGGATCCCGTCATCCGGCCCCGCCCACCACAGCGACCCCGCGCGCGCCTCGCCCGTCAGCGCAAACGCCGGCTTGCCCGAATCCGCCCCCTTCGGCCCATAACCCGTAGCAGAGGCGTATATCAAATTCGGATTCACCTCCCGCAGCGCCTCATACCCCATCCCCAGCCGCTCGGCGACGCCCTGACGGAAATTCTCCACGAATATATCCGACTTCGCCACAAGCCCCCGCATAACCTCCACGCCCTTGGGATGCTTCAGATCCAACGCGACCCCCAACTTATTGCGATTAAGGCTCTCAAAATACGCGCTGCTGCCCTCTATCGCCGACGGCACGCCCGCCACCGTCCCAAACTGCCGCCCGTGATCCCCGTCAAGCGACTCCACCTTGATGACCTCAGCCCCAAGATCCGCCAGCATCATCGTGGACACCGGCCCAAACTGCCACATCGTCCAATCTATCACCCGCATCCCCGCCAGCGGCCCGCCGCCCGTTTCGCGCTCTTTCACCATATCGCCGTCCATTCGTCTATGCGCCTAATCCCAAGCGTCCAATCCCAAAAGGGCATTGCCGCGATGCAGCCGATATGCCGCGCCATTTGAATTTCCCCCAACGCCAACCGAAACTTCAATCCCCGGATTATCGCGGATATTCTCAGTATGTTGCGCTAATGAAATCTTAGCCAACTGAGAGCGAAACTTCGCGCCCTATTTTACCGCATCCGGCGAGAATACGATCTTGGCTTGTTTTGAAATAGCGTTGCAAGACGGGAATACCCCCATGGCGTTCAGCGCGCATCCAAATTCGGTATCGCCCAATACAACGCCGCAGGATAGAAATATCCCAAAACGCCCTAATCGCAAATACCCCCAATCACAACAGCGGGGAACGACCACCTCCGGCCATCCCCCGCTTGCTTCGCTTACCTCGCCTAATACTGCCGCTGCTGCCTCGACCGCCCGCCCATCGCGGCGTAAGCCACATCCGGGTCGGTAACCACATCCAGCAGCGCCGGCTTGCCGCTGCCGAAAGCCCGCTCCAGCGCCGGCCGTATCTGCGCCGGATCCGTCACGCGCTCCCCGTAGCCGCCCATGCCGTCCATTATCTTGGCATAGTCCGTCTCTTGCGACAGATACGTCCCGATGCCCCGCATCCCGCGCCGCACAACCCCCTGCGTCGTCTGGTTCCACGCGCCGTTGTTGCCCACGATAGACACGATGGGCAGGTCAAACCGCACATAGGTCTCCACATCGAACCCCGTCAGCCCAAAGCCCCCGTCGCCGTACACGATGCACACCTGCTTGCCCGGCCGCGCCAGCTGCGCCGCCGCCGCGAAACCGCTGCCCGCGCCCAAGCAGCCGAACTGCCCCGGATCAAGCCAATGCCCCGGCCTATTGATGTCCAGCACCCGCGCCGCGAAAGTGACAATGTCCCCCCCGTCGCCGATAACCGTGGCGTCCTCATCCAGAACATCCCGCAGCTCTTTCATCAGCCGCATAGGGTGGATCGGCGACTGCTCGCTGTTGAGCATCGGCTCATCCGCCGCCTTCAGCGCCCTATCCTCGGTCATCACCTCTTCCACCCAAGCCTTGCCCGGCGACCTGTACCCCGACGCCTGCAGCCCGTCCATAATCTGCCGCAGCACCGCCTTGGAATCGCCCACAACCCCCGCGTCAATATCGCGGTTCTGCCCGATCTTGCTGGCGTCCATCATTATCTCCACCAGCTTCGGGTTCTGCGGGAACATATTGTCCGCGCCGTAGCCCAGCCGAAAGTCTATCGGCGTCCCGATGAGTATCACCGCGTCCGACTTCACCAGCCCGTAGCGCCGCCCAAGGCTGCCCAAATTCGGATGATCCGAGGGTATGCTCCCGCGCCCCATCGCGTTCAGAAACACCGGCGAGTCTATCATCTCAACAAACTCGCGCAGCTCCTCCGAGGCGTCGTTCCACCATATATCCGAACCCGCCAGCACCATCGGCCGCTCCGCGTTTCGCAGAATGTCCACGACCTTCTGAACATACTGCGGATCGCCATAAGCGCGCGCGTCCGTGCGGTAGCTTGTGGGATAGCGCACAGCCTCTTCGTCCGCGCTGCCGCCCACGATGTCTATAGGGATCTCCAGATACACCGGCCCCGGCACACCCGAAGTCGCATGCCTAAACGCGATAGACACATACTCCGGTATGCGCTCCACCCGCTTGACCTGCTCCGAGAACTTCGTAACCGGCTTCAGGAAAGTCGCGCTATCGAAATCCTGCAGCCCGCCCCGCAGGTGGTCGCTGATGCCCGCGTTGCCGCCGATCATCACCATCGGGCTTGGCGCTTGGAATGCGTTGGCGATCCCCGTAACCGCGTCGGTAACGCCAGGCCCCGCCGTAACGATAGCCACGCCCGGCTTGCCCGTAACCTTCGCCCACCCCTCAGCCGCGTGCGCCGCAACCTGCTCATGCCGGAAATCAATCACCTTGATCCCCTCATCCACGCACCCCTCATAGAGATTGTAGATATGCCCGCCGTTAAGCGTGAACACATACTCCACGCCCTCCCTCTTCAACGCCTTAGCGAACAATCGCCCGCCGTCTATCTCTGCCATTTCGCCTCCCTTAAATAAGATTTGCTTGTTTGCCTGTTTTGCCTGTGATTAGCCTATCACTTTTCGTATCAGATATGAATAACGCGATGTGCGCCGCCCGTCGCATCCGCCCGCGCAACCCCGCAATCCAAACATCCCCGTCGGAACGTCCGCCTATCGGATTTTATGTTTAGCGCATTAGCGTATCTCGCGTTCACGCCGAACAAGCCCCGCTACCCGGCGCTATTTGGCTACTGATTAGCCCCTCGCCTTAGCCATTTACAAGATCGCCCCCGCCGCCTGCAGCCGCTCTATCCCCTCCCAATCATACCCCAGCTCATCCAGCAGTATCTCCTCCGTGTGCTGCCCCAGCTCCGGCGCCTCCCGCCGTATCCCCGCAGGCGTCTCGCTGTATCGGTTCGGATGGCTGCACATCTTCACATCCCCCAAAACCGGATGCGCGAACGTGGATATGTAGTCATTCGCCTGCACCTGTATATCGTGCTCCAGCTCCTCGATAGCCTGCACCTTGGCGTATATGAAGTCAACCTCGAACTCGCGGAACAGCCTATCCCACTCGTCCGCCGTCTTCTCGGCGAACTTGGCGTCCAATATCCGAACCAGCTCCTCCGCATTATCCGCCCGCCCGCGCATATCCCCGAACCGCCCGTCCGCCGCCGCGTCCGCCAATCCCATCGCCTTTGCCAGCGGCTGCCAGTACGGATCCGGCTGCAAGTGCATCAATTGGATGCAGCGCCCATCCTTGCACTTGTACAGATTGGACAGCGGATTCGTGGGCGCCTCGCGGTCATACGACCCGAAACTGCGCCCGCCGTTCAGCAGACTCATGCTGATGCCCAGCCCTTGCAGCCACATATTCGCGCTCAGATGCGATGCGTCCACCTTTTGGCCAACCCCCTGCACGCTGCGGCACACCAGCGCCGACAACACCCCCACGCACAGCATAATCGCCCCCATCTGGTCCGAAACCCCCTGCGATACGCGCGTGGGATACTCCGCCCCCGGCGGCGTCGCCGACATCATCAGCCCGCCCCTAGCCTGCCCGCACCCGTCAAACGACGGCAAATGCGAATCCGGCCCCTCCGGCCCATACCCCGTAGCCGACCCATATACCAGCATCGGATTGATCTCGCGCAGCGTCTCATAGCCCACTCCCAGCCGCTCCGCCACCCCCTTGCGATAATTCTGCACGAACACATCCGCGTCCTTAGCCAGCCGATGCACGATTTCGCGCCCCTCGGCGGTCTTCAGATTCACCGCGATCCCGCGCTTATTGCGATTGCACGCCTCGAAATAAGCGTTGCGTCCCTCGCCCAAATCCATATTCAGCGTGGACGCCCGCCACAGCCCTCGCCCTGCGTCGCCATCCAGCGACTCTATCTTAATGACATCCGCGCCCATATCGCCCAGCATAGCCGAACACATAGGCCCAAACTGCCACATAGTCATATCCAGCGCCCTTATGCCCGAAAGCGGGCCCCCCGACGAATACGCCCCATTCGCAACCATAAGACACCCTCCCCGGTTCCTTGCGCCGCTTGCGCCCTAGCGTCCCTGCTCTTGCTTGCCCCCTAATACAACCGCGCTGCGATTGTAACACACTTGGCAACACCGCAACCGCCCCAAAAAATTTCAACCGCTTTCCAAAAACAGAAAGCAGTGCCCCCTAAATTCCCCACTCAAAAGTTTTTTGCTTACTTTTTTCCAAAAAAGTAAGACCCTCGCCCCCTTATGAATAGAACCGCTACCTACTCCCGCCCGCGCCTTGCTATAATCCCCCCCGTGATAACGCCAATCCTATCCCGCCTATCCCCATTGCGCCGCCTCCCATTCTGGGCGCAAGCGCTCGCCCTCTGCGCCCTATTCGCCATCGCCGGCGCCGCCCTCGTGGACGACTACGGGATGGCCTGGGATGAGACTACCCAACGCCGAATCGCCCGCGCCAACGCCGCCTACATCGCCGACGGCGCAACTGACGACCTGTATGACAGAGATCTTCGCTATTACGGCGTCGCCTTTGAGATGCCCCTGCTGCTGCTGGAGCGCACGCTCCGCTTGCAAGACAGCCGCCAAATCTATCTAACGCGCCATCTGCTTACCCATCTGTTATTCATAGCGGGCGGCTTTGCGGTTGGCATGCTCGCCTACCGAATGCTCGGCAGCCGTTGGATAGCGATGTTCGCTATGCTGATATTCCTGCTGCACCCGCGCCTCTACGCCCACTCTTTCTTCAACACCAAAGACATCCCCTTTGTGGTGGCGCTGCTAATCGCCCTCTACCTAACCCACCGCGCCTTTCGCAAAGACACTATCGGCGCGTTCTTGCTATGCGGCATAGGCGTAGGCATAGCGATAAACCTGCGCCCTTTCGGCCTGATGCTGCTCCCGCTCATACTCGCTATGCGCGCCCCCGACCTGTGGCAAGCGTCGGGATCTGCGGATCGCAAGCGCATCCTGATAACTAGCACGGCGTTCTTTGCGGCGGCGCTTGCCACCGCGTACATCACTCACCCCTACTACTGGGAAAACCCGTTGCGGCTCATTGAGGGATTCCGCGTGCTGTCTCAGCATCCCACCATTGCCGAGAACCTGTTTATGGGCAAGATTTACCCGTCTTACGCCGTGCCTTGGAACTACATCCCCATATGGTTTGCCATCACCGCGCCGCCCGTTGCGCTGCTACTCGGCGCTATCGGATGCGCGGCAATCTGCCGCCGGGCAATCACGCGCCCTATTCGCGCCCTCCGCGACCGCGAAACCCGCTTTCGCGTAATGCTTATAGCCTGCTTTGCGTTGCCCGTCATAGCGGTTATCGCGCTGCAATCCAACATCTACGACGGCTGGCGGCAGATGTACTTCCTGTGGACGCCGTTCTGCCTGCTTGCGGCGGTCGGGCTGCATCGCATTGCGAACATCCGCATAGGAGTGGGTATTTGGAAGATTGCAGCGCGCTTGCCCGGCCGGGTTCGCGGCGGACGCTTGCGCGTCGCCCAGCGGTCGCTTGCATACGGCATCGCGGGCGCCGGCATAATAACCACCGCAACCGCTATGGCGGCGCTGCGCCCCCACCAGCAAGTCTATTTCAACCCGCTTGTTGACACCAAGACGCCCGGCGCGCTCGCCCAGCGCTACGATATGGACTACTGGCAGATTTCGCAGCGCCAAGCCCTGGAATACCTGCTCGCCCGCTACCCCGACGCCGCCCCGCGCGTCTGGATGGACAACGCCAACCGCCAAATCCTGCCCCAAAACGCCAGGGAGCGCATCCCAATCTTGGAAAGCCTATACGCGGCGGACTTCTATCTATGGTCTCCGAGATGGCGCTACCCGCTAAGCCCGCAAGAGGCGGGTTATCTCCACCCGCTCATCGATCTGCGAAACATACAAGATAAGCCACTGGTTCACAGCATCCGCGCATACGACAGCCCCATTGCGCTCATCTACGGCAAAGACGTCCACGCATACAACGCCGCATACCGCGACATCGCCGCAAACGGCGACCCGCTCGCCCACGCCGACTTCGACATCTACGCCCACCACGACGCCCTCTACTACATCAGCCCCGACTGCCCGCCGCCCGCCCCAAACAGCGCCGACCGGCGGATATTCCTCCACATCACCCCCGCCGACCCTACCGACCTGCCCGCCGCCGCCCGCGCGCGCGGCTTTGAAAACCGCGACTTCTGGTTCAACGACCGCGCCGCCTTCTTCGACGGCAAATGCATCCACAGACAACCCCTGCCCGCCTACCCCATCGCCCGCATCAAAACGGGACAGTTCGTCAGCGGCAACGCCATATGGCGCGCCGACATCAACCTAGCCGCCCGCCGCGCCGCCCAAGCCACCTATGACGGCATCACCGCCGGCGACTACGGCCCACCCGTCGCCCAATCCCACTTCGGCCTATACCTGCGCGACAACGCCCTAACATACCTCAAAACCCCCTGCGCCCCGGCCGACGCCAACGCCCGATTCTTCCTGCACATCACCCCCGAAGATCCCGCCGACCTACCCGCCTCCAGTCGCGAGTTCGGCTTTGCCAACCTTGACTTCCACTTCACCGAACACGGCGCATACATAGACGATATATGCGCGGCTACGCTGGAGTTGCCTCGCTACCCAATTGACCGCATCCACACCGGCCAGTTCGTCAGCGGCGAAGGCGCCGTGTGGCGCGCGAACATTGAGCTGGCGACGCGAGCGTTGTATGAGAGCATAGTCGCCGGCGACTACGGCAACCCCATCGCCCAATCCAACTTTGACCTATACCTGCGCGACAACGCCCTAACATACCTCAAATCCCCCTGCACTGAGAGCGATACCAGCGCCCGCCTCTTCCTGCACATCACTCCCGCCAACACAACCGACCTGCCCACCGCCCGCCGCGAGCATGGCTTTGCCAACCTTGACTTCCACTTTACCGACCATGGCGCATACATAGACGATATATGCGTAGCCACGCGCGAACTGCCCGCTTACCCCATCGCCCACATCAGAACCGGCCAGAAAACCACATCCGGAACCGCCGAGTGGCGCACTGACATTGACTTAGCCGCCCGCGCCGCCGCCCAAGCCACTCACGCCCGCATCCTAGCCGGCGACTACGGCAACCCCATCGCCCAATCCCACTTCGACATCTACCTAACCCACAACGCCCTAACATACCTCAAAACCCCCTGCGCCGAGGACGACACCCACGCCCGCTTCTTCCTCCACATCACCCCCACCGACCCCGCCGACCTCCCCGCCGCCACCCGCGAGCGCGGCTTCGCCAACCTAGACTTCCACTTCCCCGCCCACGGCGCCCACGCAGCCGACATATGCGTAGCCACAATTGACCTCCCGCGCTACCCAATAGACCGCATCCACACCGGCCAATTCATCAGCGGCGAGGGCAGCCTATGGCGCGTAGAGTTTTCGGCAGGGCGATAGTGCTTGCCCTACGCCCCCGCGGCAGCATCTCTTTCTAGCCGCTTTGGGCGTTTAGCAAGTTGCGCCGCAACTGATAAAGCGGGCGGCTGCGGCTATGCCATCCAACCGGCCGCAAGGAGCAGATATGCGCGGCCGCCTGAATGGAAACGTTGCCTCCTACGCGCCCCAACCCTTTACAAGCCGCGCCGTTCCCCCTAAAATCCCACATATACCCCCATCACCTCTCCACACACGGGCTAGGCTAGACAGGAGCGGGGAATGGCTAAAAAAATCGCCATCCGCGGCAAAGTAACCGAACTCGACCAAGCCGGGATGACATTCAAGCTCCAGCCGATTTACGGCCCCAACAAAGTGTCCGGCCCCGTCCCTAACCAGTACTGCGACGCTTTCCTAAAAGCGTTCAACGGCAACAAAGACGACGCCCGCGTCCTGATTGAGGGCGTCCCTGAAGACGCCGGCAAGCGCGCCCTCCAAGACCGCCCGCTCGCTCTAAAATCGGTAGAGCGCGTCGCCGCGCTGCATCCGCTGGACGTCCCCGCCCGCCTAGACGAATTTCGCGGCATGCAAGACGGCTGGCACGAGGGCGACGGCAAAGCGCCGCCGCACAGCGGGCTGGACTGGCTATCCGATGCGTTCCAGCGCCAATACCCCGCCGACCTTCCGCTGCCATACACATCCCCCCTCTTTGATGGCGGCGTCCAATGCGAATGGACGATAGGGCAGTTCTATATGGAGATTGAAATCGACCTAGACGCCCGCAAAGGGGATTGGATTAGATTCGACAAAAACTCCGACTTCTCCGACTTCGAGGACGAAGAGATCCTCAATTTGGACAATCCAAGCGCGTGGGATTGGATGATAGCCAAAATCCGGGATACCGCGGAGCGGGCTGAATGAACTCGGATACCCTGCTGTATCGGATGGTGAGTTCGTCATGGATGCAAGACGGCAGCCCTACAACCCCAACCTTTAAGCCCACGCGAAAAGACAATGGGCGGTTGTCCGTATATGATGGCGACCAAATCAGCCCGCAAGACGCATACGAACACTACGCCAGCCTAGGCCACAAAGCCGTGGGAGTATTGGCGGTTACGGTGGAAGAATGTGAATCGCTCAACCTCATAGTCAGCCCAGACCCTTTGCCCGGCTTTCCCCAGCATGCGGCAATAGACTTCACCAATCTCAGCGGAAACGGGGCCAGGCGCGCGGCGAGCGATCTGATAGAAATCGCCAACGCCCGCGGCTGGCAATACCGCCCCAACCCTTAGCCAATCCCTGGTGATACGCCCATGAACCCCACATCCGCCGAAAACCAACTCCCCGGCTCCCCCCACTGGCAGCTCCGCAACATCCGCTTTGACGCCCCCGTAACTATGGCGTCATTCCCCCTCGTGCGCCACCTGCGCTCATCCGCCATAGAGGGCTACGCATCCAAAACCAGCCTCTACCCCGGCGAAACCATAGACTTTATGATAAGCCTAGATCCCCCCGGCGAACTCGCCATAGACATCTACCGCATGGGCTACTACGGCGGCATCGGCGCGCGCCACATGACCCGCATCGCCCCCCTGAGCGCAGCCCCCCAGCCAATGCCCGCTATGTCAATGCAGCGCCTCCGCGAATGCGCCTGGCAGCCCGCCGCCGCGCTCACAATCCCCGACGACTGGCATAGCGGCGTCTATCTCGCCAAACTCACCCGCGACGAAGGCCCCTACGGCGTCGGTAGCTACATCATCTTCGTAGTCAAATCCCGCCGCAAAGCCGACATCCTCTGCCAAGTCAGCGACCTCACCTGGCAGGCATACAACAAATGGCCCGCCAACGACTCCCTCTACACCGACGGCACCGCCAACGTCTGGTACCAGGGAACAGAAGTCCGCGTCGGCTTCGACCGCCCCTACGCCAAATACTGCCAAGTCCTCGACGCCCCCCTATCCACCGGCTCCGGCGAATTCCTGCTATGGGAACACCCCATGGCATACTGGCTAGAACGCGAGGGCTACCACGTCGCCTACTGCTCCAACCTAGACCTACACCTAGACCCCTCTGTCCTGGACAGATGCAAAGCCTTCCTATCAGTCGGCCACGACGAATACTGGTCCCGCGAAATGTTCAACGCCGCCCTAAACGCCCGCGACGACGGCCTCAGCCTCGCCTTCTTCTCCGGCAACTCCGTCTATTGGGAAATCGAATTCCACGACAGCCCCCTCAACCCCGCCGCCGCCTGCCGCGCCTTCTCCCGCAAGCGCCTATTCGCCGGCGAAGAGGCCCAACTAATGGGCGTCTCCAGCTACGGCCCCGGCTACGGCGACTGGACAATCACAAACCCATCCCACTGGTCGCTAGAAAACACCGGCCTAGCGCACGGCGACTCCATCCCCGCCGCAATCGGCTGGGAATACCACGGCAGGCCCGCCGACATCCCCGGCCTAGAAATAATCGCCTCCAGCGAACTCTTCCAGGGCGACAAAACCCCCCGCGAACCCGCCCACGCCGCCATCGCCTACCCCTGCGCTAGGGGAAACTGGGTCTTCAACGCCGGCACAATCTGGTGGCCCGAGGGCTTGTCCCACCCGCCCGGCCACATCCCCGCGCGCCTCAGCGTCAACTCCACCACCGTCCAAAGCGCCCCCGGCTCCTTCGGCGTCAGCCCCCACGCCCAGCGCATCACCGCCAACATCCTAAACCGCATGCTCCGCGACTCCCCCCGCAAATAAAGCAACCCCCTAAACCTCGCCGCCAATCGCCCATCATCCCCTTGCCCCCAAACCCACCCCAATGCTACAATTCCCCCATAATACAACCTTAACCTTCGCCGAGCGCCCCTCCCTATGCCCACAACCACCATCGCCGTCATCGCCGACACCCACACCCACCGCTGGGACGAAATCCACCCAGACATCCGCGCCGCCGTCGCCAACGCCGACATCGCCGTCCACTGCGGCGACCTCGTCCGCCCAGACGTCGCCGCCGGCATGCGCCAAGCCGCCAAGCGCGCCGTCATCGTTCACGGCAACTCCGACCCCCCCGAACTCCGCCGCGAACTCCCCTACACCGAAACCATCTCAATCCAAGGCGTCCGCATCGGCATAACACACCCCGCCTGGGGCGGCCCCGAATTCCCCCTTGAAGACCTGCTCCCCGACTTCCCCGACCCGCCGCCTGACGCCATCCTATTCGGCCACACCCACGAACCCCTAAACGAACTGCGCGGCGGCATCCTATTCCTAAACCCCGGCCAAGCATACCCGGCATTCATGACCCCCGCCACAATCGCCATCCTAACCGTAACCGACGGCAATCTATCCGCCCAAATCCAAACCATAGTCCCCGCCCGCTAACCCATATCAACCTCCCCCTGCGTCACGCCACCGCTCTGCGTGACTAGCGCCCACGCCCCATTTGCGATAAACTCCCCCTGTCTTACCACAACGCGCCCAATCGCACAACCTACACACCGAAACGGAGACCAACAATGCCCAACCGCATCAACCGCGTCATAGAACTGCTGCAACAAAACCAACCCATCTACAACACCGGAACCCACGACCTATCCTACGAAAACGGCAAAGCGATGTCCCAAACCTGGGGCGACTACATCGGCGTCGAAATGGAACACGGCAGCTTCGATATGTCCGCCCTAGACAACTTTATGCGCGGCCTAGTGGACGGCGGCCCAACCCCCAGCGGCCACCGAACTCCCCCCGTCATAATGACCATCCCCACCGACGGCGCCGACGAACAAGTCATCCGCGCCAACGCCTGGATGATGAAACAATGCCTAGCCCGCGGCGTACACGGCATCCTGCTCTGCCACGCCGAAACCCCGACGCCGTCCGCGCTTTCGTGGAATCCTGCCGCTACCCCTTCCAAACACAAGCCGTCGGCGACCAACTCGCCGTCGGCAGACGCGGCGGCGGAGGCCAGCGCTCAGCAGCCCACATCTGGGGCGTCGACCCCCAACAATACATGAAACTCGCCGACCCATGGCCCCTAAACCCCGACGGCGAACTATTCCTAGGCCTAAAGCTTGAAAACACCCGCGCCCTCGCCAACTGCGAGGCATCCGCCGCCATCCCCGGCATCGCCTTCGCCGAATGGGGCCCCGGCGACATGGGCTTGTCCTTCGGCTACCCAGACGCCCACGACCCGCCATATCCCGACGACCTGGATAAGGCCCGGCTGTGCGTCAAAGCCGCCTGCGACAACGCCAACATCGCCTTCCTATGCGGCTGGAACGACTTCACCACAACCACCGAGGCGCGCGTCCGCAAACTTATGAACGACGGCGTCAAAATCCTATCAGGCGTAGGCGAAGACGGCGCCAAAATCGGACGCGCCATCACCAACCGAACTATGCCCGTCTAACATCACGCCCGCGCCGCAGCCGCGCCCAACCAACCCAATCGCCCACCCAAACGCATCACACCAAATCGCCTAATTGGAGGACAAACCGCATATGCCCAAACGCATCAACCGAGCCATAGAACTCCTGCAACAAGGCCAGCCCATCTACTACACCGGCGGACACACCGGCGCCGACCTGTCCTACGACGCCGGCAAACAAATGGCAAACACCTGGGCCGACTACATCAACATCGGCATGGAACACGGCGCTTTTGATATGGCCGGCCTCGACCGCTTTATGCAGGGCCTAGTGGACGGCGGCCCAACCGCCAGCGGCCACCGAACCCCCGCCGTCATAGTAGAAGTCCCCGTGGACGGCGGCAGCGAAGACATCATCCGCTACAACGCCTGGCAATTCCGCCAAATCCTGGCGCGCGGCGTCCACGGCATCCTGCTCTGCAACGCCGAAACCCCCGGCGCCGTCCGCGCTTTCGTGGAATCCTGCCGCTACACCTTCCAAAACACAGGCGTCGGCGACCTAATCGGCAGAGGCACCCGAGGCGCAGGAGGCCAAGCCTCAGCATCCCACATCTGGGGCATATCCCCCGACGAATACCTAGACAAAGCCGACCCCTGGCCCCTAAACCCCGACGGCGAACTGATGCTGGGCTTGAAAATAGAAAACAAGCGCGCCCTCTCCAACTGCGAACTCAGTACCCGCATAACCGGCATCTCATTCGCCGAATGGGGCCCCTCCGACATGAGCATGTCCCACGGCTACAAAGGCTTGCCCAACCCAATCCCGCCTGAGCTCACCGCCGCCCGCGAGCGCGTATTCAACGCCTGCCGCGCAGCAGGCCTACACTTCCTAAACGGCGCGACCACCGACAGCGTCGCCGATATGATAGACGAAGGCGTAATGGTCATATCCGCCGGCCCCAACGGCGAACAAGTCGCCCGCATAGGCAGAACCCACTCAAACCGAACAATGCCCGTCTAACCCCCGACCGCGCATCAATCACAGACTATCCCAGGCGGCGCGTTCGCATCGCCGCCGCCTGGCTTGCCCATCTTTGCTACCGCAGCCCCAACCCCCGCAGCCGCTTGCCCCCAAGCAAGTGCATATGCAAATGCCCCACCTCTTGCCCGCCGTCAGTCCCCTGATTGATAATCAGCCGATACCCCGACTCCGCCACCCCCTCCTGCTCCGCCAACTCCCGCGCCGCCGCGAACATCCTCCCCAGCAGCCTATCCGAATCCTCCGGCAGCGCGCTAGTATTGACGATATGCCGCGCCGGAATAATAAGCAAATGCGTCGGCGCGAGCGGGTTAATATCCCGTATCGCAAAACACTCATCATCGCGCCGCAACATATCGCTAGGCAACTCCCCGCTCCCAATCCTGCAAAAAACGCAACCCTGCTCCTGCGTCATATCGCCTTGCCCCCTATCCCTGCGGCAAAACCGCGATTGCCTCTATCTCCACCAAATACTCCGGCCTCACCAGCCCAGCCACAAACACCGTGCTGCTCGCCGGCCCGCCCTCCGGAAATATCGCCAGCCTAGCCGCCGCATACGCCCCATAATCCGCCCCCGCCACCAGAAAGCACGTAATCTTAACCACATCATCCCACCCCGCTCCCGCCGCAACCAGCGCCGCCTCCACATTCCCAAAACACCGCTCCGACTGCGCCCCCACATCCCCCACGCCCACCGGCTCGCCTCTGTCGTCAACTGACACTTGCCCGGACACAAACACCATATTGCCCACGCGCGCCACCGGCGAAAACCCGCTCGGCTTATTGCCCGGATTCGGAAAGAAAACCTCTCTTGCCACTGATTCACCTCTTATCAGTAATTGCGTCCTTGCCCATCATTGCCTTGCCCACGCGCCCGCCGCTTGCCCTACGCCAGCTGCATCACCTCAATCCGAACATCATCCGGCGTCTTAATAAACGCGATCCTTGACCCATTCGGATTGCTCGTAGGCCCCTCAGCCACCTCCGCTCCCAGCGCCTGCAAACGCGCCAACTCCGCGTCCATATCGTCCACCGTGATCCCGAAATGCTCCAACCCATAGTGAACATCGGCATCCCCCTTGCCCATAGCCTCCCCCGTGCGCGCCCCCGAAATCCGCACGATAACCCCATCCTCCGTCCTGCACTCGATAAACCTATCCCCCGTAGGACGCTAGGACGCACCCCTCGGTCATTGAATATCGTAAAATTAAACGCCTCCACATACCACCTCGCCGTCCTCTCCGGATCCGCCGCCTTCAGATGCACATGCTCAAACCGATAAGCCAACACAGCCCTCCTTTATCATCATTCGCGCAACCCGCCATCACTCCCCTTACCCTAATTTACACTCCGCCGCAATGTCAACCCAAGCCACCCAAAATTCGCCATCTTCAAAATTACCCTTGACACGCGCCCTACACCCCCGCTATTCTTATATCAGAACAAATTATCAGCAACCCACTCAAAAGTTTTTTGCTACTTTTTTAGAAAAAAGTAGGGCCCCGGCGGCGGGGGGACTTGGAGGCAACCAACATGACAACCGCAACCGCAACCCGCGAACCCATAACGCGGTCAGAGATGCTATCCGAACAGGAAACAGTCCGCCACAAAATCGCCCGCCGCGTCAACCAACTCACCCACGACGGCGACCGCCTCATCCAATTCATGTGGGACACCGTCCAAGGCGAATACCCCGACGCCAAATTCCACCACCGCCAAAACGCCGCCCGCGACCTCGCCATTATGAGCGGTCAACTCCCCCAAGACACCCCCGGTTCCCCCGCGCGCGTCGTCCGCCAAGAAGACATGCCCAAACCCAAAACCCCCAAAGTCACGCTCAAGCAAATCATCAACAAACCCATAGGCGCATACATCCGCGAAAAAACCGACGACTGCCGCGACCTCGCAACCGAATACTACAACATCCTATTCCCTCGCCCGGTATTCGAAAGCGCCAACCCCGACGAAAAAAAATACCAAAAAGCCACCCGAATCCGCCCGCACCACCAAGTAGCCGCGCTCAAAGAAATGATGAAACGCAGCATCGGCAGCCGCAACCCCTACGCCTACGCCCAGACCTCCGCCATGGAAGAAAAAATGCTCAACAGCAAGCTGGCAACCGAAATGCGCCTGTCAATGGACAAAGGCATGGGATACGCGCGCTACATGTTCGAAATCCTAGAAAACGACAAAACCGACCGCTACGGCGCCATCATAACCGACCCATTCACCCAAACCCACCGCCTCTGGGCGCTCAACGAACTCTGCCGCATGGGCGCCGACATCCCCTGGGAACACATAACCCCCGAGGCGATAGACGCCTTCTTCCGCGACCTCCACGCCAAAGAGCGCCGCGATGCGGAACGCCTCCTAGCCCAGCGCCAACAATCCGCCGCCACCGACCTCACCCCAGAGCAAAAAGCCGAAGTCCTAGCCGTCTTCGAAGAAATGCAGCGCACAGCCGACGAGAACGACCGCAAAGCCGCCAAGAAAGCCCAAAAGAAAGCCAAGAAAACGGAAAAGAAAGCCGCCAAGAAAACCAACGCCAACACCGGCAACAACGCCGCCAAAGACGCCACCAAATCCGACAACACAGACACCACCAAGGACGTCAGCCCCGACACTGACGCGCGCCCTAGCGCCCCCAACACTCCCACAACCCGCGGCGAAACCGCCGTCGCCAACGCCCTAGCCCGCCACCCCGAAGTCGACCTAGACACCGCCCTAGCCAACCACCACTCCACCGCCGGCATCCCCAAACAAAACCTAACCCACGAACAAATCTACGACGCCATCACAGCCGAGGCAAACTTCCAAAAACGCCAAGCCATAATCCAAAGCCGCCTCCACCCGGAAAACCCAGACGCGGCCCCTGAGGACAACGATCCCCCCAAATCCCGCAGCCCTTAGCCCTGCCGGCTCCACGCCGTAAGCCGCCCTCAAAAGTTTTGGGAATTATACCGCAAAGTACGCAAAACGCCTTGAACTAGGCGTCGCCGCGCTTTGCCTTGAACTCCCAATCATACGCCCACCCGTCCTTCGGCATGCGCGTCCGCGCAACCGCGCCCGCGCTATGTTTTCGGGCATGCCCGGCATCATATGCGGCATCGGATAGAAAGGAGCCCGCTTGCGCTTGCCCCTGAATTTATCAGCCATTGAACGCCCCTCGCGCGCGTTTGGCAATTAAGCGTCATTCAGCCCCCTAACGTCCGCGAACAGCGTCTGACGCAAGAACCGCTTGGCTATCGTTGCCTCAACATACGGCTTGCATATTTCAATCCCGACTGCCCACCATCCAAGCATTTGCGCGACGCATGCGGTTTAGCGCCGCTACCACTAAACGGATCAACCACTATATCGCCGGAGTTGGAATATGCGCGCGCTAAATCCTCCGCCAATCCCATCGGCATCTGAGCGAGATGCCCCTCTACCAAATGTCGTACACATTCGCCAGACCCGCCAACAAAATACCGCCATATCGCGCTGCGTTTCCCGCAATGGGAACGAGACGCCTCACACCGCGTCGCTTTTTCCCGATTACGCCTTGCCGACTGCGCCTTGCGCGAGCTTCACTGCCACCGCGATTATGGCTAGGCATATCGCGCATTGGGTTAAACGCGCGCGGCTCTCCCTTGCCGAAAATCCAACAAAAACCCCACGATTGAATATAGCGTTTTTGCCCACGCGCAGCGGCCAAGACGCTTGACGCCGAAGTGGCGATATAACGCCGGCGCAACCACGCTTGTGCAACGGCCAGAACGATTCCACCTCGTTGGCGCTCGCCTACCCGTGCGCGAATTCGCTAACTCCGCGCTTATCGCCCCCTCTTCGCCGCCGGATATGTCTCATCCGCCTCGACCGGCTCGCATAAACTTTCGGCATCTACCGACTGCCAACCCCGCGGATGCGATGCGCCATATGTCAAGCCATCTTTTTTTTGGCAACGCCGATGTCACGGTGAAGTTTCATTAAAGACACACCCTTGAGACTTGCGCTCATTACGTAAACGCCATAGCCCACTTCCGGCAACCAACCTTTGGCGAATGCACCACGGAGTTGACCTTGACACTGGAATACTTGCGCCAACCGACGCAGCGCCAGGGCATAGAGGGCGGGCGCGGCGGGTTGCGCGCTCGCCATTACAGCTAGCGCAGTGAACATCGTCCGCCCAACGCGCTTTCCCAAACCGGCGCTCCGTCGATAGGTTTGCGTCCATTGGATATAATTCCCAAAGATATGGCGTTCTCTGAGAATACCGCGATAGGCGAACTGCTTGTAGTGGCGAAAAAGCGCATCCCCCAAGACGGCGATGTCACCAAGTTCGTCAAGATGCTGCGTAAGCCTAAAACCGCCGCGCAGGGTTACGCGATTGGCGAGGTTATATTGCGGGACAGTGAACGCGCGAATTACCGGATTGCCGAACGGCCCCAATCACGCATGGCGGCGGGCGACTGGTTCCCCACGCAGTTCGTCAGGACCGAGCGCATTGAGTTCTTTCAGAATTTGGAGTCCGGCGAATGTTTTCCAACTTCGAAAGACATGTATGGGGACAATTTGGGGCCGGTAGTAGGGCGATACGCGGCGCGTACAGCCCCGTAAGCGATTTGCACCCGCTACGCTGTCTGGAATCACAAAGCCGATATTCAAACCACTATGGCGGCTGCCCCGGATTCGTACTCTTTTATCAGGGCAAAGGCGGGCAAGGAAGATATTGCCGCCAGTATTGGGAGCGGCGTGCGAGGGTGATGCTGTCTGAAAGGTTGAGCGTTCTAAATGCGCGATTAACCGCTCCCTACGCGGACAATCGGGCGGTGGGGTCGGCGTTTGCTCCATATCACCCGATTGCGGGCGACCACGACCATGAGCGCGTGAACAAAGCTTGCGTAGCATATCTTAACAGGTCAGTGGGCATAACAGCGCTGCTTGGCGTAACATCCAACAGGAAAATCGTGTATCCGAACTGGTCGGTCAGAGATCGCTATCGCATCCCATTTCCGTATTGGGAAAGGATAAGCGCCGCGCAAATAGAGCGACTGGCGTGGGTGTATGACGAGATTGCGGATGCGCCGATGTTGCCGCCGCGCGCGATGCTGCAATGTGACGTGCGGGGGTGCTTAGACGCGGAGGTGGACAAGGCGCTGGGGATACTGGCGGACGCGGCGGATCTGCTGCGGGTGGCACTGGCGTCGGAGCCGGCGGTGACGGGGCGGACGTTCACGGGGAGGGCAGGGGGGTGTAGAGGGATAGCGCGTACTCTTTACAATGGCGGGCGGCCTCCTGCAATACGCTAGTTGGCGTTAGTGCTTTATCAAGATTGTCCGACGTTTTCATTTCCCATACTGCGATAGACGGTTACCATTGCCGTATATGGTATGATTGACATCCGAGCCATTTCAGTACATCATCATAAGAGAGTAGCCATCAGAGTGAAAGCCCCATCAGAGCAGGAAGACCAGCCGCAAGAACAGCGAATATCTATATCATCGCTATCTCCCAAAATGATGGGAGCGTATATCATCCTATTCTGCGTCCAATGGGTCGCGGGGATGGCGATTGAGATTTACTACCAGATATGGCAGCGCGCGGACAACTCTCTTGCCGGCGCGGCATTGGAAATCTTAAAAGAGAGCGGCGCTATCGGAACTGGCGCGGCGGCGAACTCCATAGCGATCGCTCTAATGCTGGAGGGAATTATGGTACTAGCGCAAATGCTAAGAAAGCAGCAAGAAGCGGAAGCCCGCCGTCAAGGCCGCGAAGAGGGCATCACGCTGGGCCGCGAACAGGGAATCACGCAAGGCCGCGAAGAGGGTATCACGCTGGGCATCACGCAAGGCCGCGAAGAGGGTATTACGGAGGAACGCCACCGGAAGAACGAAGAGCTGCGCGCCTGGGCGAAAGAGAAAGGCATCCCTCTGAAAGACGTCCCTATTGACGACGACTAACCCGCGCAATCCGAGATAAGCGCCGCGCATCGCCAAAGCGATCGCACTAATGCCGGAGGGAATTATGGTATTAGCGCAGATGCTGAAAAATAGGGATTATGAGGAGGGATTCCGTAAAGGCGCTGCGGATGAACGCCGTAGGATGAACAAAGAGCTTATCGCTTGGGCAAAGGCGAAAGGCATCCCCATAGAAGATCTCCCTATCGAAATGGGATACCGCCAAGGCTTTGCGATAGGGCATAAAGAGGGCATTACGGAGGAACGCCTCCGGAATAACAAAGAGCTTATCGCCTGGGCAAAAGAAAAAGGCATCCCCATCGAAGACCTACCCATCGCCCACGACTAATCCGCACATCCTCACCCCGCTAACTCGGCCACAAACCACCCATTAACCACACTACGGGAGCCATTCCATTGACCACACTCGCCAACCTGCTCAACCCCGACCAACCCTCCGACCGCGCCATTACGATCCCCGACGGCCCAACCACCACCTACGCCGAGTTCGCCGCCGAGATTGAGCGCGTCGCCGAACTGCTCGCAGGCGCGGGCGCGCAGCCCGCCAAAGCGGTCTCCATCGCGCTGCCAAACGGCTTGGACTTCCTAGTCGCCTTTATGGCGGTAGCCCGCGCCGGCGCCATCGCCGCGCCGCTCAATCCCGCATATACCGCCGACGAGTTCGAGTTCTATATGCAGGACGCAGACGCCCAGCTCGCCATCCTGCCATCCGGCGACCACCCCGCCCGCGCCGCCGCCGCCCGGCTCGGCGTTCCCACGCTGGACGCCGCCCTAGACGCTGACAGCAAACTCACCCTATCCCGCGCCGGCGTTCCCCTCACTGCCCGCCGCGACGCCCCCGCGCCATCCCCCGACGACGTCGCTCTATTCCTGCACACATCCGGCACAACCAGCCGCCCCAAGGGCGTCCCCCTCACCCACGCCAACCTCGCCGCATCCGTCAAGAACATCGCCGACTCATACGCGCTCACGCCCGACGATGTGGCGATGGTCGTTATGCCCCTGTTCCATGTTCATGGGCTAATCGGCGTATCCCTGTCCACCCTCGCCAGCGGCGGCTCGCTGGTAGTCCCGCCGCGATTCAGCGCCAGCCGATTTTGGGAAGAGCAGCGCGCATCAGCCGCCACCTGGTATTCGGCGGTTCCCACAATTCACCAGATCCTGCTGATGCGCGCCGATGACGATGACGCCCCGCGCGGCGGCTTCCGGTTCATCCGATCCTGCTCCGCCGCGCTCGCGCCCGCCGTCTTTGAGCAGCTGGAATCCCGCTTTGACGCGCCCGTCTTGGAGGCTTACGGCATGACCGAGGCGTCGCATCAGATGTCCTCCAACCTGCTGCCGCCCGGCGCGCGAATGCCCGGCACGGTGGGCAAAGGCACAGGCGTCCAAATCGCAATTATGGACGACGAGGGCGGCTTGCTCCCGACCGGCGAGCGCGCCGAAGTGGTTATCAAGGGCGCCAATGTTACGCGCGGCTACCACAACAACCCGCAGGCTAACGCCGAAACATTCACCAACGGCTGGTTTCGCACAGGCGACCAGGGCTTTCTGGACGCGGACGGCACTCTCACTCTGACCGGCCGCATCAAAGAGCTCATCAATCGCGGCGGCGAGAAAATCTCCCCGCTAGAGGTGGACGCCGCGCTGCTGCATCACCCCGCGGTGGCGGAGGCGGTCTGCTTCGGCGTTCCCGATGTCAAGTACGGCGAGGCAGTGCAAGCGGCGGTAGTATGCTCCGCCGACGCAGACGAAACCGCCATACGCGCCTACTGCGCCGAGCGGCTCGCCGGCTTCAAAATCCCCGACCGCATCTACATCGTGGACGCCCTGCCGCGCACCGCCACCGGCAAAATCCAGCGCCGCCACATCGCCGCGATGTTCGGGGAATAGCGCAAATCCGTCCGTTCCCGCTTGCCCGCAAGCGCCGCTACAACTCCGCCGGCCTATTCGCCAGCGACTGGCGCAAGGCATACGCAGACGTCATGTGAGACGGGCTTGCCCCTGGCAACGGGCGCGAAAATCGCATCGCAAAGCGCGCAAAACCCTATTGACTAAACATTCGTTCTCAGTAATACTCTGCGAAGAGATATACACAATAACCGAATGGAGGGCTATGGCTATGGCTATGGCTAAAAACCCAAAGACAGCGGCGCATCAGGGCCGACCGCTAATCGCAATGCTACTAATCAAAACACAGGACGACCGCGAGCTGGCTGAGACGTTCTTTTATGGAATACAAGCAGCATTAGGGAACGACGCAGTTTCAACTGTGAGTGGTTCAGGATGGTTCTACCATAAACGCCCACGCCGCCTGCTTTTGTTCAAAGACGAGACTGGCGCGCAGGCTTATCTGCAATCAAAGGACGCGGCGCAAATGCCTTCGGTAATTATGATAGCGGACATCGAAGGCGCCGCCGCCCACGCCGCGTTGAATGGCGACGATCCGCTATTCGCTGACGCCGCGCTTGTCCCGTATTTCACAGAGGGCATCACGGACGAGCAGCGCGCGGCGAGTGCTAGGATTCGGCAGGGGATTAACAAGAGCGACGAGGACGCAACGCAGATGCGTGAGGCTATACTTTATAAACTCATGAAAAGCGCACTCTGGTCCGACTTAATGATGGGGGAATGGGGCGGCGCGCAAAGAGACACGCACGAGCCCTGGCTAGGTAATAGCGGTGTTATCAGGGCAGGAGAACCGCGCTATATCTAGTCCTCTTACTGAAACCGTTACTCCGCCGCGTGAAAGAGGCTGCATATGCCCAACACAGACGCCTTGAACCGAACCGTGTTCATCAGCGACAACCTGCCGTTCTTGCAAGCGCTTGATAGCGAGAGCGTTGATCTAGTCGTCATTGATCCGCCCTTTGGCAAAAAGCAGACTTTCACCGGCAGGTTGCGCCCGCCTCTGTCCAAGCAAGAGCGCGAACAAGAGCAAGACCTGATGGTGAATTGGGGCGTGTACGACGTCGCCAGCGCATACGAACTCGGCGTGGAATACCCAGACCAAACCGGCGAAACCGCCTTGTTCCGCGAAATGTGGCGCTTTGAGCGCGTGTTGCAAGAGGACTGGTGGGATGCCGTCCGCGAAACGCCGATATGGTGGCTTATAGAATCAACCCGCCGCACTCACGACGAAGACACCGCCGCGTACATAGCGTTTATGGCGCAACGAATGGTTGAGATACGCCGCATCCTCAAGCCAACCGGCAGCGTCTATCTTCATTGCGACCACGACGCCAACGCATACCTGCGCCAAATGATGGACGCAGTGTTCGGCGCAAACAACTTTCGCAACGAAATCATCTGGAGCAGATCCCCCGGACGCAGCGCTGGCAATATGTGGGGCAACACCCACGACACCATCCTGTACTACACAAAATCCCGCGAGTTCGCATGGCGTCCCGAATACGCCCAATCCGAAAACACTCGCCCGACCAGAGTGCCGCTCACCGCCGCGGGCGTCAGGCACGGCGAATCGGGCAACGAATGGCGCGGCTACAACCCCACAAGCATCGGGCGGCATTGGGGCGTCCCGCGAACCGGATCTTTCGCAAACTGGATAGACGCCAATCTCATAGACGGCTACGCCCGAATGGAATCCATCGCGGAGCGCCTGGACGCGCTTGACAACGCGGGCTTGATAGTCTGGTCTGAAAACCGCATCCCCTCCATTATGCGCCCGCCGGAGGCTGACATTGGCGTCCGCGTCAACGACATCTGGGCGGACATCAGCCTGCTATCCCCCACATCCGGGGAGCGCACCGGCTATCCCACCCAAAAGCCCCAAGCGCTCGCCCAACGCATCATACAAGCATCCAGCAACCCCGGCGACCTCGTGCTGGACTGCTTTGCCGGATGCGCCTACGTCCCCGTAGCCGCCGAGATGCTCGGCCGCAGGTGGATAGCCTGCGATATGTCCCCCCGCGCATGGACAATCGTGCGCCGCCAGTTCGCCAAAAAGCCCGAACTCGGCATGACCGTCGCAAGCGAAGACGCCGACTACGCTGAGGCATCCCCAAGATTCGATGGCAAAGGCATCCTAAAAGTTCGCGGCCCCCACGAATTGCCCCTGCGCTCCGACCCCGAAATGCGCCTTGAATATCTGCCGCCGCGAGCCCATCTACCCGAAATCCGCTTTCGCCAAAAGCCGCTTGAAACAAGTGCCGAAATCTGGCGGGCTTTCGTGGACGAATGGGGAACCGAGTGCTGGTATTGCGGACGCCGCCAAGACCCCGACCGCCGCTCACTCCAACTTGACCATGTAGAACCCAACAAAGGCGACGGCAGCAACGACGACTGCTGGAACCGCGCCTTAGCTTGCGTCCCTTGCAACAGCGACAAATCCGACCGGCTCACCCCCACGCAGACCATAGACAAAGCGCTAGCCGCCGGCCGCATCCAAACGCCCGCCCAGCGCGACGAAATCTGCGCCCGCTTCAGCGCCCGCCGCGCTTGGGCCCGCAACCGCTGGGAAAACCTCCCCCAAAAGCCACAATCCGCCACCGGCGCTGCCCCATCATCCCCCAGCGTCCAACAAGACTCTGACTCCGAACCAAGGCACTAACCACTCTCTAACCCAAAAGTTTATGCCTACCTTTCCCCCAAAAGTAGCCGCCATCCCACGCCCGCTATTCCCATCCTCCCCCCGCGCTACACAATCCCAATCTCCGCGCCCCCAAACCACCCCGTCAACACGCCCACTCCCCCGCGCCCACCCGCCCGCACGCCCGCGCCGCGTTCAGGTTCGCGCGCGCCAGCGCCGACCCTAGCGCGTGATGCGTGATGCCCGCCAGCGCCCCCGCTCGCAGCCAGCCCGCGTTGTGCAGATACGCCAGCAGTCCCGCCGTGAATGCGTCGCCCGCGCCCACGGTGTCCGCCACATTCACCGCGATCCCTCTGCTATGAACGCTGCGTCCGCCCGCCGCCATAGCCACCGCGCCGTCCGCGCCAAGCGTTACCGCCACAACCGACGCGCCCATTCGCAGCCACCGCGCCGCTGAATCAAGCGGCGTCTCGCCGGGATACAGCCACTCCAAGTCGTCCGCGCTCGCCTTGACTAGATGCGCGAAACCGACCAGCCGCTCAATCCTGCGCCGGTACTCCGCGCGGTCGGGGAACAGCGCGGGCCGCACATTCGGGTCAAGCGATATGACGCGGCGGGGACGCTCTCGCTGCATCAGCGCCGCGTATGCCCTATCGCTCTTGCCCAGCACAAGCGAGTATGATCCGAAGTGCAGCGCCGCTACATCGTCGGGGAATGCGGCCGGCGCATCCGCGAGGGTGAAGTTGCGGTCGGCGGTGTCATCGCCGTAGAACGCGAAATCGTGCGCCTGGCCTTGCGCTTGCCCCTCGCGCGCTTGCCCTTTGCGCCGTTGCCGATTGCGCGGGATGACGAAAGCGAGCGCGCTCGGTTGCTCCCCGCGCGCTGCCCAGCGCAGGCTGACGCCGCTTGCCGCCAGATGCGCCCGCAGCAGCTCGCCGAAGTAGTCCGTGGATAGCTTGCCCACAAACGCCGCGGGCGTCCGCAGCCGCGCTATGCCCACCGCCACATTGCAGGGCGAGCCGCCCGGCAGCGCCACAAACGCGCGCTCGCCGCCCACTGACGCCGCCGCCGTGAAGTCAATCAGCGCCTCGCCGCATGAAGCTATCATGAGCGCCGCCTTGCGCCCGCGCTAAGCGCCGCCAGCGCCGCGAACCGCTCCCGCAGCGCAGGATATAGCCGCCGGTATTCGCCGTAGATAGCATCGTATTCGGCAACGCGCCCGGCGTCCGGATGCGCCGCAACGCTTGTCCTGACGCATGCCCGAACCGCGCTCTCCACATCCGCGAACATCCCGCAGCCGACCATCGCAAGCAGCGCCGCGCCATACGCAGGGCCAGCCGCCGGTTGCGCGGTGGCTATCGGCATATTGAACACATCCGCCAGCGTCTGCAGCCAAAGCCCGCCGCGCGCGCCGCCGCCGATTGCCCGCGCCTCCGCCGGCGCCGCGCCCTGTTGCCGCATCAGCTCCAGCGAATCGCGCAGCGCAAAGCACGCGCCCTCTATCGCCGCGCGAACCAGATGCGCCCGCCTATGCGCCAAGCTCAGCCCGAAGAATACGCCGCGCGCGTTGGCGTCATTGTGCGGCGTGCGCTCGCCGCTCAGATAGGGCAGGAACAGCAGGCCATCGCCGCCCGCCGGCACGGCCGCCGCCTCAGCCATCAGCGCATCATACGACGCGCCAGGCGCAAGCACATCCCGCAGCCACCCAAGCGCGCCGCCCGCCGACAACACGGTTCCCATCAGATACCACATATCGGGAACCGCGTGGCAAAATGTGTGCAAGCTCATATCCGACGCGATGCGCGGTTCGCGCGTGGGCAGCAGCAGCGTTCCCGATGTGCCGACGCTCGCCTGCATCACGCCCTCGCTTATCGCGCCGCATCCGACCGCGCCCGCCGCGTTGTCAGCGCCGCCGCCCATGACGGGCGTCCCCGCCGCTATCCCCAGCATCGCCGCGCCCTCGGCCGACGCCGCGCCCGTTATCTGCGTTGATCCCGCAACGCGCGGCAATATGCCTGCGTCCAACCCCAGCGCATCCAGCGCCCGCCCACTCCAGCGCCGCCGCCGCACATCGTACAGCAATGTCCCCGCGGCGTCCGATGGATCGGTGGCGCAATCCCCCGTTAGCCGGTAGCGTATGTAGTCTTTGGGCAACAGCAGCGTCCGCAGCCGCGCGTAGTTCGCGGGTTCGGATTGCATCAGCCACAAAACCTTGGGCGCGGTGAAACCCTCCAGCGGCAGATTGCCCAGCGCATCGCGCAGCCCGTCCATCCCCAGCGTCCGCGTGATGCGCCGCCGCTGCTCCGAAGTGCGGGCGTCATTCCAAAGCAGCGCCGGCCTGATAACATCCCCCGCGCCGTCCAAGAACACTGAGCTGTGCATCTGCCCCGTCAGCCCAACCGCGGCGACGCTAACCCGCTTGTCCTTACTCGCGCCCGCCGCCGCTATTGCCCGCCTTGACGCAAGCCCCGCGTTCTGCCACCAATCCCGCGGATCCTGCTCAGACCAGCCCGGACGCGGCGTATCTATCGCCTGCTCTGCCTCGCCCTCTGCCAGCACCCTGCCGTCGTCCGCAACCACTACCGCTTTCACAGCCGTAGTCCCGATGTCTATGCCAAGAACCGCCTGCGTTGCATCACCCATTAGCCGCTTGCCCCGCTATTCCTACGCGAAAACACATTTGCCCAAACCCAAAAGTTTGCCTACTTTCCACCAAAGTAGAAACCCTATAATCCAGTTGCCTATCAACCCCCCGGCTCCAAGATTTCCAACACTTGCCCGCCCTCAACATCTTCTATCACCTGCCGTATGCCGCTTGGCCAGATAATCTCTATCCGCTCGGCGCGCCGCGCATCGCCCAGCCCAAACTCCAGATCCACGCTGTCCATTGACAGGTAGCTTGAACCCGCTCGAACTTCCTGCGACTGAACATGCGGGGCGGCTTGGCGCGGCAGGTTCGTGGACACATACACGCGCGCGCCGATAGCGTCCGCGTTGCTGCCCGTGCCGTCAATCCCCATGCGCCCTTTTAGGCGCAGCGTCAGCCAGTTGTTAGAGCCGCCGCCGTTCATCCACACGAACACAGGCCCCGGCACGTCCGCCGTGTACGCCGATCTGCCGCGCTCGTCAAATGGGCCTACGAACAGCTCGCCGCTGCTGTTAGTGCCAATCAGGTCAACGAACCCGTCGCCGTTCAAATCGCCGTGCGCCAAGCCCTTGCCGTTTTCGTGGTTCATGCGGTCAATCCCCCTAACCTGCAGCCCCACAGAGGGATTGGCGCGCACGAGCGGGTCGTCCTCCAGCCCGTCGTAGTTCGCCATAGCGATGTCCAGCAGCCGCGCGCGAACCGTTATGTCCGCAAAGCCGCCCTTGCCGTCGCCCAGCATCATCCTGCCCGCCGCGGGAAAGATATGCCCGCCGGGCCCGCCGCCGCGTCCCATAGTGGAGCCTAGCCAGTACAGGTCTTGATCGCCGTCGTTTTCGTAGTCAAAGAAAGTCGCGCCGAACCCGAAGTCATACGCCGCCATTCCCGTGGGCATGCGATGGCCGGGATGTATCACCGCCGGGTCAAGCGATATGGGCGGCATAAGCGGGCTTGGCGCTACTTCGGTCGCCGGCGCCACGTCCACGAACCCGCCCGCGCCGTTGTTTCGCAGCAAGTAGTGCGAGCATGTCCCCGACGCGAACCTGCCGAAGTATTCGCATGTGCCGCGCGGAACTTGCCTGGGCGGCTGTATGAGCGTGTGAAAGCCCACATTCGGCACGAACACATCCAAGTCTATATCGCCGTCAAAATCCCCCACCGCGAACCCCATCCACGCGCCAGCCTGGTCTATCCCCATCTCGCGCGCCACCGGCGTGAACTTCACGCCCGCCCCGTCCGAATCGTTGCGATACAGGTGCAGCCTGTCGGCGTCATTCGCTACCCACAAGTCGGGATCGCGGTCGTCGTCGTAGTCAAAGAACAAGACCGCGTGCGTCTGCCCGGTGGGTTCGCCCACGCGGTTGCCCTGCGCGTCTATCGTGAGCGGATTGTATCCCTCATACCACTCCCCCGTGTCCGGATCGCGGTAGCTCACAGGGCTGTTGTCCGGATGGCGCATCAATATCTGAGGGCCGTCAACGCCCGCCGCTTGCGCCGTTTCGGTGAATGTCAGATCCCTGTTGTTGATGTACAGCGCATTGTAATGCCCCGGATGGTTCAGATCTTCAAAATGCCGAAAGTCCTGATCCATCAGATTGCCCACGAACACATCCAGCCACCCGTCGCGGTTCACATCCGCGCAGGCGGCGCTAGTGGCGGAGCGCCCGTTCACCGCATCCCCAAACGCCTCCGCCGTGATGTCCGCGAATGTGCCGTCCCCATTGTTTAGCAGCAGCGAATCCAAGTTGCCTTGCTGCGCCGAGCGCATCCCAAGCCCGTCCGCCGGATCGCCCCACGCGCCCACATACAAGTCCTGGTAGCCGTCGTTGTTGACGTCGCAAGCCACAACCCCCGTGCTGTGCGAACCCGTCAGCGCCGCGCCCGCCGCCGCCGCCACATCCGTGAAAGTCAAATCGCCGTTGTTGCGATACAGCAGATTGCCGCTGCCCGCCTCAGATGTGATATAGAAATCCAAATCCCCGTCGCGGTCATAATCAAAGATGGCGACGCCGGGCCGGTCGTTCCAAACCCCGAACCCGTCCTGCAGCGCCGCCGGCGCGATGTTCGTGAACGGCTTGATGGACAAGGCATCCGCGCCCGCCGAACTAGACGCTATCTCGCCGCTCTCGCCGGATTGCCCATCTTCCCCCGCGCCGCCCGCTATCCCGCAACCCGCCGCCAGCGCAACCGCGCCTAAAAGCAGTCCGGCAATAGCAAACCTAATTCGCATATACGCCGCCATTCTTGGCTAACTCCGGGCTTGAGGGATAGCGCTTTTGCCCTGACTATCCGCGAAAATGCGGTATCACACTTTCCCCAAGCACGGCTATCGTTTGCGCCGCCTGCTCCGGCTCGTCAAGCGCGCAGCGGAACAGGACATGCGTAACGCCCATCCGCTCAAAGCGCTCCAGCGCGGCGATGCACTCGTCCGGGCCTCCCACTATCAGCGACTCGCGCATTTCCCAATCGCTATACCCGCGATAGCCGTATCGGAACAGGCCGTCCGCCTCATCCCTTGCCGCCGCCGCGCTGCGCGCCAGATGCAGATCCCGCCGCAGCGCCACCTCGCTGACGGAGTCGGCGCGCCCGCACTCCGCCAGCGCCGCGCGATAGAACGCCAGCCGCTCTTCCACATATGTGGGCGTCCAGCTTGGGCTGATAATCCAGGCGTCCGCCATCCGCGCCGCCCGCCGAACCGCGCGGTCGGCATTCGCCCCTATCCACATCGGCATCGGCTGGCTTATCGGCTTGGGATTGATGGCGACTTCCTCGAACTCGTAATGCTTGCCCTTGTAGGATGCGTGATCCTCCGCCCACAGCAGCCGCATCGCCTCAAAGGTTTCCACGAACCTTGACACGCGCAGCCGCTGGGGCGTCTGAAACGCCGCGTGAACCTCCGGCTGATGCCCAAGCCCGCATATGACGCCCGTCCTGCCGCCGCTAATGACATCCAGCGTCGCCAGCTGCTCAGCCAGCAATATCGGATTGTAGAACGGCAGCAGAAACAGCGGCAGCAGCCGCATATCGCCGCTGTGCGCCGCCAGATGCGACATCGTGGGCATCACCTGAAAATAGTGGCTCTCGGTCACATGATGGTCGCCCAGCGACAGCGACGCGAACCCCAGCCTCGCCATAGCCTTAACCTGCTCCACCAGCCCGTCCATCAGCGCCATCGGGTCGCGATCCTGCGCGTAGCTAGTGGTCAGCGACATTCCGATCTGCATAGCGGCCGCTCCTGTTTTGTTTCGTAGAGTTGCTCAGGCGCATCCCTGTATTTCAAGTATAATCGCTATGTGCTACTTGTTAAAGGCTTGCGATTGAACAAATTCCCCTATCTTATTACCTGCCCTGCGATCCCGACCCAAAAGTTTTGCCTATTTTCTGGAAAAAGTAGTATCCCGGCCCACCCGCGCGGCACCCGCGTCAAAGTCGGCATCAACGGCAGCCTAGAAGAAATCCTCTTCGGCCCCACCTCCGTAACCGACGGCACGCAAAACCTAATGGGTGCGCTGCAAGTCTGCATGGGCATGGTCGGCGCGCAGACCATCCAGGAAATGCACGCCGCTGAGGTAGTAGTGGCGCCCTCCATCAAGACTGAGGGGAAGCATTATCAGCTGGGGATGGAGTAGGGGGGCGGCGGGTATTCGGGCAAACGCTGAGGCGGGGCGGGGGTTTGGCGCTCAGCCTTTTGGCGATTGTGGGCAACCGCCTGTTGCCCTTGCGCCCTATTGGTAATAACACAAGACGCGGTTGCGCGGCAAAGAACTGTTCGGACGAACTACAACCTTATCGCGCTCGCGTTGCTTATGCTTATCATCGCCGTGCTTGTTTGAGGCCGCAAAGACGCCCCGCTTGACTGATGCTTATCGTTTCCAAATGCCCAACGCTCGGTCAGCCAACATCTCGCCCCTTTGTTGGATAGCGTCTGCATCCCAATTCTCGACTTGGAGAATGGAATCGCTCATTGCAAAGTTAGACTCCGCAAATATATCTTTTTTCTGGTGGAACGGGCTATTTCCCAAATTAGGATTGTAACCTGACAAGGTCAAGTTGCCCACGGTATCGATCCACTGGGTATGTATTTCTGATGAATTGGGACCCAGCGCACTCTTCCACCAATCTGACAAAGATTGAGGCATAATGTGTTCTATGGTTATGTCAGAGGTTAGCTCAGGCGTCTCTTTGTGGCCAAAGGAACGCTCCAATGAATTTAGGACTAACCTCGTGCGTCCCAAGCGTCCGCGGGTATAGAGGCGGAAATCTGCGAACCGCGAGCGGAAATCGTCGTCCGATGGCCACCTGTTGTCTGACAAGTATTCACGGGCAAAGCCAGTAATATCGTCGTAACGATCCTTCGCTTGCCCAGACATCAGCACAAAGATACGGCGCAATTGATTTGTGGGAATCCCGCACACGCCCCTCCGAACAAGGAATGATTCAATCATTCCAATTACGTCAGTGAGGTCGCTGTTGGTTATCAAGCCTTCCTCAAGAGCGTCGAACAAGCGCATCAAGAGCGGATAGGCGACATCCGCTTCCCATTGGTTTAGCCGTCGCACGCCTTCCAGTGCATCTTCATCGATGCCTTCATGCGACAATCCTGCAATCTGAGCGTAATGCCGCGCGAATCGCTTGAAACCTTTTAGCGCATCCAACACATCTTTGGCACTTGGATTGCCGTTGTTTAGACGCTTTTGTATTTCGTCATAGGTGTCGTCTATGCGGGGAAGACTGCCGTTCATCATCAGGTATCGCCAGAAAAAGTCGGGCGACTTGTCGCGCCTGTCGTCTGATAGCAGATTTTCCATTGGACGCCAGTATGCGTTATAGGCATCCTCTTGTTGCTGTGGATCGGGTATGTTCATAAGTAGAAAGTTGCGAATCAAATCAGCAACATTCAAGGGCATCCCCGTGTTGTTTAGGCTCTCGAATATCCTGTTCGGGCTATCACTGTCTTCTAGGTGTATGCTCACCATATCTAGACGCCCGACGATGCAGGTGTACAATGTCCGCAAGCATATTTGATTGCCTTGCGAGTCGCCATCACCCAACGCTTTTGTGAAGTACGCCGTCGCTCTGCCTATAGCGGTATCGGTAGCAGGGATCTGGTCATCTAGCAACGAGGCGAAAGCCGCGCGATCAACCTGGGTCGGGACCAACTTGTCCCGCTCATCACGGGTTCTTGCGTATTGGTTAATCAGGCAGGAATTTTGAATTTCCTCGGCCAGGTGCGATGTATCACCCCTGTCCAGGGCGGCACGGCGAATAGCACTCAGAATTATGAAGAGGGACGTCATCCGCTGCTGTCCGTCAATAAGCGTGTATTTCTTAGCGTCTTCAGGCGCGGTCGCAACCTGCTGAGTCACGACTGAACCGATAAAGTGCTTTGACGGAGCAGTTATCTCATAGACATCTATGAGATCGTCCCACAGCTTCTCCCATTGTTCCTCTCCCCACCTATATGGGCGCTGGAACAATGGCACAAGATATTGGACTTTGCCATCTAAAAGGCTTTGGAATGCGACATCGCCGGCCTTCATAATTGGATTCCCCTAGTTCATTGCTTGCCAACAAATCCTGGGCAATTATACAAGGCTACTTGATGCTATGTCAAATATACCCCACGCACCCCTCCCCCACCCACGCCCTCGCCTCCCCAAACCCCCCCTCCACCACCACCAACCCCCCGCCATTCAGCCGCCGCGCCGCCTGCGCCACCAGCCGCCGCGTCAGCCGCAGCCCGTCCTGCCCGCCGTCAAGCGCCAGCGCCGGCTCACGCCGCACCTCCGCCGGCAGCCCGGCCATCAGCCCGCTCGCTATGTACGGCGGATTGGACACAATCGCGTCCAATCCCGGCTTGACCGCCGTCAGCAGATCCCCTTGCACAAGCGCCACCCTATCGGCTACCCCGTGCCGCCGTCGGTTGCGATCCGCCACCGCGAGCGCCGCCGCCGAGATGTCTATCGCGCATACCCGCGCCTTGGGCAGGTTGCATGCCAGCGCCACCGCTATCGCGCCGCTGCCCGTTCCCACATCCGCGATTAGCGGCGCGGCGTCCTCGCGCCTTAACGCTCGCTCTGACGCCCATGCCGCCGCCCACTCCAGCGTCTTGTCCACCAGCAACTCAGTCTCTTGACGCGGAATAAGCACGGCGGGGTTCACGACAAAGTCCAGCCCGTAGAACTCCCTATGCCCCGTGATGTACGCCAGCGGCTCGCCCTGCGCCCGCCTATGGACAAGTTGCTCGATACAGGCTTGCATCGCAGTATCTATCGGCTCGCGCAATGACGCGAAGTAGGTGGCGCGATCCATCCCAAGCGCGTGGCGCGTCAATACCTCCGCCTCAAGCCGCGCGTCCGCTATCCCAATGCGCGCCAGCCGCTCGGCCGCCAGCGCCGCCGCCTGGTGCGCCTGCATTAACCCGCGCGCGCCGCCGCCTGATGCGCCAGCGTGTCCGCCTGCTCCCGCTCTATCAGCGCGTTGATGAACCCGTCCAAGTCGCCGTCAAGCACCTGCTCCAGGTTGTAGCTGCTGACATTGACGCGGTGGTCGGTTACGCGGCTCTGCGGGAAGTTGTATGTGCGGACGCGCTGCGACCTGTCCCCGCTGCCCACCATCGCCGACCGCGCCTCCGACCGCTCACGATGCCGCAGCTCCATCTCGCGCGCGTACAGCCGCGAGCGCAGCACGCTCATCGCCTTTTCGCGGTTCTTCAGCTGCGACCGCTCATCCTGACAAGTCGCCACTATCCCCGTGGGCGTGTGCGTGATGCGAACCGCCGTCTCAACCTTCTGCACATTCTGCCCGCCATGCCCGCCCGCGCGAAATATGTCTATGTCAAGATCGTCCGGCTTAATCTCAACATCAACCTCCTCCGCCTCAGGCAGCACCGCCACAGTCGCCGCCGATGTGTGGATGCGCCCGCTTGATTCGGTAACCGGAACGCGCTGAACCCGATGACCGCCGCTTTCGTGCTTGAGACGGCTGTACGCGCCGCGCCCGCGCAGCTCAAACACAATCTCTTTGATTGCGCCCAAGCCCGTCTGGTTCACATCTATGACCTCGGTTTTCCACCCGTTGCGCTGGGCGTATCGCGTGTACATCCGATACAGATCCGATGCGAACAGCCCCGCCTCGTCGCCGCCCGCGCCCGCGCGTATCTCCAATATCACATTCTTTTCGTCATTGGGATCTTTGGGGATGAGCGCCAGCCGCAAATCCGATTCCACCCGCTCGCGCTCCGCCAGCAGCGCTTGCTCTTCTTCCCGCGCCAGCGCCGCCATCTCGGCGTCCGACTCCGATCGCGCGAGCGCCTGCGCCTCATCCAGCTGCCGCAGCACGGCGCGATATTCGCGCGAAAGCTCAACCAGCGCCCGTATGGACGCCTGCTCTTTGGCGAGCGCCTGTATCCGCGCGTAATCCGCCGCCACATCCGGATCCGCCATCAGGCTTTCCAACTCGCCGTATCGCCGCTCCACCGCCTCAAGCCGGTCTGTCATCGTCATATGCGGTAGTAATCGCCCCCCGATTGATTGGCTTGACTTAGCCCGCGCTAAGTATATCAGAATAGCCCGCGCCCGCGCTTATACGCCTTGCCGCTCGCCAAGCGACTTTGCGCCAACGCCGAATAGCCCGCGCCTGATATAAGGCTTAGGCGTCCTCCGCCAGCCGCCGCGCTATCTCTCGCGGCAAGTCCGCGATAGCCACGCTTGCCTCATCGCTCTCGCGCATATCCCGCAGCTTGATGCGCCCCCGCTCCAGATCCTCCGGCAGCGGTATCACCGCGAACCTAAACCCTTTGCGGGATGCGTATCTGAGCTGCCTGCCCAGCCGCGCGCCCTCAAAGAATATCTCGGTGTTGACGCCGCCCTCGCGCAGCGCGCTCGCCGCCGCAATCGCCGCGCCTGTCAGCGCCGCGTCCGGCACGGTAACCAGCGCCTGCGCCGTGGTAGCCGCATCCGGCTTGACTATCCCCGCCTGCAGCAGCTGCGAAAACAGCCGCGTCAGCCCGATGGATATGCCCACCCCCGGCAGCGTCCTGCCGATAAAGTAGCTCGCCAAATCATCGTATCGCCCGCCTGAGCAGATGCTGCCCAGTTGCGGATAATCGTCCAGCCGCGTTTCGTAAATCGTGCCGGTATAGTAGTCAAGCCCGCGCACAATGCCCAAATCCACCGCGATGTTATCGTCCGGTATCCCGAACTCCGCCGTATGAGCGAACACCGCTTTCAGCTCGTCAACCCCCAGCGCGAACCGCCCGCCTACGTCGGCGCTCATCGCCGTCAGATTATCCAGGATTTCCCCCGAACTTCCCTCCATCTGCGCCAAACGCAGGATAGACTCCCCCGTTGCGCTATCAACCGATTGCCGTTCTAAGTGGCTCATCAGCGGCGCAGTGCCTTGCCTATCAATCTTATCCGCCTCCCGCAATACCGCCGCCGCGCCCTGTTCGTCAAAGCCCAGATATTCTAGGTAGCCCGTCAGTATCTTGCGATTGCTGATGCGAATGGTGAACGCGCCGATGTCCAGGCTTGTGAACGCACTTGAGATAACCGCCGGTATTTCGGCGTCCGCCATAAGGCTGAGTTTGCCGTCGCCCACGATGTCAATATCGCACTGCGTAAATTCGCGGAACCGGCCGTGCTGCGGCCGCTCGCCGCGCCACGCCTTCTGCATCTGATAGCGGCGAAACGGGAATGTCAGCTCATTGTTATGCTGCGCCACATACCTAGCCAGCGGCACCGTCAGATCGAAATGCAGCGAATAATCCCGCGCATCGTCTTCGCTCTGCGGATGCAGACTTGTCAGGCTATAAATCTGCCTTTCGGTCTCCGCGCCGCCCTTAGCGGTAAGCACGGCGTTGCGCTCAACCGACGGCGTCTCGATCGGCGAAAACCCAAACCGCTCGAAAGCCGCGCGGATGCGATCCAACATCCGCACCTCCACAATCCGCTCCGCCGGCGTCCACTCCGGAAACCCGCTAATAGGCCCCGCGCTAATCCTATCCCGTCGTCTGTCCGCGCGCATCCCTATCTGCCACCATCCTTGCCCCAATCGTGTCGCCGCAATCGCGTCCTGTGCCTGCGACAATGACGGGCGCATGGAGCCGCTAAACAAAATGCGCCCGCCGCGCATATCATATCAAGCGGTGTTGGGTTATGTCCAATGAAAGCGGGGCAATCGGCGCGATGTGGTTGGCGCGGCAGCCGGCCTTACCGCCCCCCAGGCTCCGCCAGCGCGACTATCAGCGTGTCCAGCGCCATCTGCTCGTCGGCGGCGCCGGTTTTGATGGATAGGTCGGCCTCTAGCAGGCGGCGGTGGATGGCGGCTAGGCGGTGGGGGGTGAATCTGCCCTCTTGCTGGAGGGTTTTGGTGAGCGGGTAGCCCGACAAGGACATGGCGCTGCCGATTTGGGCTTGCTGCAGGCCTTGGGATTTGAGGCTTTTGGCTAGGATGAGAAAGCGAACCTGGCGGGCGAGCATGGTGATGAGGTAGGTGGGCGGACGGCCGGCGTCCAAGAGCTGGTGGGTGAGGCGCAGCGCGGCGGCGGCGCGGCCCTCTAGGGCGGCGTCCACGGCGGCGAATATGCTTGCCTCGCGCGCGTAGGATACCATCGCGTCCACATCTTGGCGGCGGATGGCGGCGCCGGAGCGGTAGAGCGCGAGCTTTCGCAGCTCCATGTCCACCACGCGGGTGTCGTTGCCGATGGCGTCGGACAGCGCGGCGACGGCGGCGGGATGGATGGGCGCGCTTAGCTTTTGGGCGCGCGCTTGGATCCAGTTGGGCATATCGCGCGGCGCGGGCAGCGCGAACCTGTGGATTTCGGCATGCGCGCGCATCGCCTTGAACAGCGGGTTGTTCTGCGTTATCGCGCCGTCAACGAATATGAGCTCGGTGGAGGGCGGGACGTTGGCGAGCCGGTCGGCTAGGCTGTCCCATTCGTTGGCGGCGGATTTGGAGCGGGAACGCGAGCGCGACGATGCGCCGCCGCGTCCGCGCCGCGTCTCAAAGCGGGCGAGCAAGCCGCGCGCGACCACGATGCGCTTGTCCGCCAGGAACGGCATGGCGCTCCACGCCGACTCAAGCTCGGCGAGCGTGGCGGACGCGCCCTCAATGACGACGCTGTTGACATCGTACAGGTCGTCGGGCGCGTCAAGCGTCCGCAGCGCCGCCAGCTTTTCGTCCAGCGACAGGGTGTCTTCGCCGTAGAGCAGGTATATCAATATGCTGACCGCCTTTGCCTAATGCGGTTATGGTAGCATATGCGGGGGCGGTTGGCGCTAGGGGTTGGGGGGCGGTTTTGGGGGGAATTTGGCGGCGCTATCACGGGGACGCCTCCAGCGCGTCTAGCCTGCTTGCAAGATCGGCGAGTTGCGATTCAATGAGGCTAAGCCCGCTTATGAGATCGGCGAGCCATGTTTCAAGACGCACGACTCTGTCGGCCGGCGCGGCGCAAATTGGCAGCCCAATCGACTCTGTCTCCTCGTCGCTCAAAAGCGAGCGCAGGGATAGGGGAATACAGCCCGTAAGCCGATTGCCGTTGAGGCGCAACTCCGTGAGATTGGGAATGTCGCCTAGCTCCCCGGGTATAAAGCCCGTCAGTTGGTTGTTGTTGAGATGCAACTTCTCAAGACTGGAAAGATTGCCCAGCTCCGGCGGTATCTCGCCTGTCAGTTGGTTGTCGTGGAGATACAAATCCCAGAGATCTGAAAGGTTGCCCAACTCTGGAGGTATCTCGCCCGTCAGTTCATTGCCGGAGAGCCACAATTCCGTGAGATTGGCAAGATTGCCCAACTCTGAGGGTATCGCACCTGTCAGTTGATTGTTGTTGAGATATAAATCCCAAAGCCTGGGAAGGTTGCCTAGCCCCGCGGGTATCTCACCCGTCAGTTGGTTGTTGTCGAGATACAAAAGTCTGATGTTGTCAGAGTTGCCCAACCACGAAGGTATCTCGCCCGTCAGTTGATTGCCAGATAGACGAAAAACATCGAGATCGGGAAGGTTGCCCAACTCCGGGGGTATCGCGCCCGTCAGGCTATTGTTCCATAGATGCAAATTCCTTAAATTGGCAAGGTTGCCCAATTCCGAGGGGATCTCACCTGTCAGTTGATTGTTGTAGAGATACAACCTCGTTAGGTTGGCAAGGTTGCCCAATTCCGAGGGGATCTCACCTGTCAGTTGATTGTTGTCGAGAGACAACCTCGTTAGGTTGGCAAGGTTGCCCAACTCCGCGGGTATCGCGCCCGTCAGTTGATTTTTGTGGAGCTGCAACCACTTGAGGTTGGCAAGGTTGCCCAACTCCGGGGGTACCACACCCGTAAGGTGATTGTCGTTGAGCCACAAGCCCTCTATGTTGGCGAGGTTACCCAGTTCCGGCGGTATCTCGCCCGTCAGTTGATTGTAGCTGAGAAACAAGTCCCTCAGATTGGCAAGGTTGCCCAGTTCCGGCGGTATCTCGCCTGTTAGTTGATTCTCGTCTAGAATCAAATCATTGAGGTTGGAAAGATTGCCCAACTCCGGGGGTATCGTGCCGTTCAAGCCGCTATCAAATAACCGCAAATATGACACGCGATTGTTCGCTGTTATTACGCCGTGCCAACCACTAATGCCGATGTCCGCTGACCAGTTTAGGATGTCGATCGCGCCTTTTGGGTCGTCGCTAGGGCCTTCAAGCGCGTCCTTTGAGGCAAGCAGCGAGGCGCAGTCGAACACCAGGTCTGGGTTGTTACTAGGGTTAGGCACGGCGACGCCGTTGGAGCATTGCACGACGAACTGGGGGACGATCGGTATGAGTGTGTATGCGCCGCAAATTGGCAGTCCAATATCCGCTATCTCCACGCTACCCAAAGGCGCGCGCAAGGATTCAGGGATACATCCCGTAAGCTGATTGCCGTAGAGGCGCAACTCTCTGAGATTGGCAAGGTTGCCCAGTTCCAGGGGGATCTCACCCGTCAGTTGATTGTTGCTGAGATCCAACGTCGCAAGATTGGCAAGATTGCCCAGTTCCGACGGTATCGCGCCCGTCAGCCGGTTGTAGTAGAGATACAATGCCTCTAATTTGGCAAGGTTGCCCAGTTCCGGGGGTATCTCACCCGTCAGTTGATTGTAGCCGAGATCCAAAATGCTGAGATTGGCAAGGTTACCCAACTCCGCGGGTATCCTGCCTGTCAACTGGTTGCCGTAGAGTATCAAAGCCTTGAGATTGGCAAGGTTGCCCAATTCCGGGAGTATCTCGCCCGTCAGTTGATTGTTGTCGAGATACAACTCCACAAGTTCGGCAAGGTCGCCTAGTTCCGGGGGTATCGCGCCTGTCAGTTGGTTGTTGTCGAGATACAAGTCCTCAAGTTTGGCAAGGTCGCCTAGTTCCGGGGGTATCGCGCCTGTCAGTTGATTGTTGCTGAGATACAACTCCACAAGATTGGCAATGTTGCCTAGTTCCGGGGGTATTACGCCCGCCAGTTGATTGTCGTGGAGATGCAATTCTTCAAGATTGGCAAGGTTGCCCAGCTCCGACGGTATTGCGCCCGTCAGTTGATTGCGGTTGAGACGCAATCTCAACAGGTTGGCAAGGTTGCCTAATTCAGGAGGCATCTCGCCCGTCAGTTGGTTGTCACGGAGATCCAAAATGCTGAGATTGGCAAGGTTGCCCAACTCCGCGGGTATCGCGCCTGTCAGGTCGTTCTGGAGGAGATACAAATACCTGAGATTAGCAAGGTTGCCTAGTTCCGGGGGTATCTCGCCCGTCAACCTGTTGCCGAAGAGAATCAAAGCATCAAGGTTGGCAAGGTTGCCTAGTTCCGGAGGTATCTCACCAGTCAGTTGATTGCGGCCGAGCCACAAAGCCGTGAGATTGGAAAGATTTGCCAATTCCGGTGGTATCTCGCCGTCCAGTTGGTTCTCGTAAAGATCCAAAGTCGTGAGATTGGCAAGGTTGCCCAGTCCCAAGGGTATCGTGCCATTCAAGAAATATTCTCTCAAACGCAATGATGACACGCGATTGTTTTCTATGCCCACGCCATCCCAATCGCTAATGGCAATATCCGGCGACCAGTTTAGATTGCCGTCAGCGCCTGCGAGCGTGTCTCTTGCGGCGAATAGGGTGGCGCAGTCGGATACAAGGCCGGGGTTGGCGGCAGGGGCAAGCACGGCGACGCCGTTGGAGCATTGCTCGGTGAACTGGGTCGGCATGTCGCGGGCGGCGGCGGATGCGTCCGCGTCGAAGGCGGTCGCGCCGTCTGCGCCGGTTAGCAGTAGCGAAATCGCTGCCACCGCAACCAGCGCCAGGGCGATTGTGATTCTGATTGCGCGCTTGGATATAGACAGCCTGTTGTTGTTCACTTGTTCATTCTCCCGCGCGTGTTTGTGTTTGTTCGCTTGGCTAATATGCCTATGTTATCACATCGGCTTTCACTTCTTGCCATATCTTTTATGCCGTTTCGGGGCGGGCTATAGCGCGCGCATCCCGCAAGCGCCGCAAGATTGGGCTTGCCCAGCCTTATATTATCCGCGATGAGCCGCTATAATAGAGGCGGCGAGGAGAGCCTGGCGCCGGTAGGCGCAATGCGGCGGATATGAATGGGCGCGCGGTTATGCTGAGACCCTCTGTGCTGATGATGTTAGCCCGATCGGGCATCGGCCGGCTGATTTTGCGGCTGATGCTGGATAGGCGCGTGTCTATCTGGTCTAAGCTGATAATTCCGGGCGGCATTGTGTATATGGTGTCGCCGATTGACATTCTGCCGGACATTATCCCGATTATGGGGTGGATTGACGATATACTCGCGATTGCGGTTGCGGTTACGCTGTTTCTGCTGTCCATACCGCGCGATGTGCTGCGGGAGCATCTCGGCAGGGGCAAGGCGCCGCCGCGCGACGATAGCGTTATTGACGGGTCGGCGCGCGTGGTGGATGACGATGACAAGTAGTTCGCCGGTGTGCCGAAATAGGCTGCGCGGCGGGCTTAGCAGGCGATAAGAGGCATATGGAAATCGGGATAATCGGGCTGCGTCAGAGCGGCAAGACTACTATTTTCAACGCCGCCACAAGGGGCGCGGCGCAGGTCAATTCTTTCAGCAGCAGGCCCAATCTGGGCGCGGCGAAAGTGCCGGACGCGCGGCTGGATGCGCTCGATCGCATATTCAATCCGCGCCGCAAGGTGAACGCTGAGGTCGCGTATGTGGATCTGCCCGCGCCGCCCGACGGGTTGGGCAAGGCGCAGGGCATCGCGGGGGAGTATCTCAATCTGCTGCAAGGCGCGGATGTGCTGCTGATAGTGGCGCGCGCGTTTGAGGACGAGTCCGTGCCGCATATCGCCGACAGCGTTGACGCGCATCGGGATGTGGACACGATGCTGTATGAGCTGACATTCGCGGATTTGGACATACTGGAGCGGCGGCTGGCGCGCGTTGCGGAGGGGTTCAAGTCCGCCAAGCCCGCGCAGCGCGACGCTCTCACAAGGGAGCGGGATACGCTGGCGCGCGTGAAATCTGAGCTGGAGGCGGGCGTTCACATCCGGGATCAGGCGCTGACGCAGGACGAAACGCGGCTGCTGTCGGGGTTTCAGCTGCTGACCGCCAAGCCGCTGGTTGCGGCGGTGAATGTGGGGGAGGATCAGCTTGAGGCGATACCGGCGATAGAGGCGCGGCTGGCGGCCGAAGTGCAGACGGCGCGGGTTCGCACGGCGGCGCTGTGCGGCAGCCTAGAGATGGAGCTGGCGCAGATGGACGCCGCCGAAGAGGGCGAGTTCCGGGCGTCGCTGGGCGTAAGCGGCGAGTCGGGCTTGGAGCGGATGATACGGCTGTGCTACGAGGCGCTGGATCTCATATCGTTTATGACGGTGGGGGATGACGAGGTTCGGGCTTGGCCGATAGTCAAGGGGACGCCCGCGATAAAGGCGGCGGGCAAGATACACACCGATCTTGAGCGCGGGTTCATACGCGGCGAGGTGGTCACGTATGACGATATGGTTCGCTGCCGCACGCTGGCGGTGGCGCGCAAAGACGGCGTGTTGCGGCAAGAGGGCAAGGGCTACATCGTGCAGGACGGCGATATAATGCACGTCCTGTTCAATGTGTAGCGCGGGGCGGTTCGCTTATGTCTATGCCCGTGTCAAGCGCGAATATGCCGGACGCCGACGCCGCAATCGCGCTGTATGTTCATATCCCGTTCTGCGAGACTAAATGCCCGTACTGCGATTTCAACACATACGCCGCGATAGAGCCGCTGATGCCCGCGTACTGCGATGCGCTGCGGGCCGAGATCGCGCTGTGGGGCAGGCTGGCGGCTGGCAAGGCGGGCGCGGCGCGGCGGGTGAGCAGCGTGTTCTTTGGGGGCGGGACGCCGTCGTATCTGCCGGCGGGGGATATTGCGGGGGTGATGGCGGCGATACGTAGCGCGTTTAGCGTGATGCCGGACGCTGAGATTACGCTGGAGGCGAATCCGGGGGATTTCACGCAGGGCAAGTTGGCGGCGTACTTGGATTGCGGGGTGAACCGGCTGAGCATAGGCGTTCAGAGCTTTGACGACGGGCTGCTTGCGCTGCTGGGCAGGCGGCATACGGCGGATGCGGCGGCGGACGCCTATCGGATGGCGGCGGATGCGGGCTTTGGCAACATCAGCATAGATCTGATGTATGGGCTGCCGCGTCAGCGCTTGGAGCAGTGGCGGCGGACGCTTGACAGGGCGCTTGAGCTCGCGCCGCCGCACCTGTCTATGTACTGCCTGACGCTGGAGGGCGGCACGCCAATGGAGCGCCGGGTGGCGGACGGGCGCATGCCGCAGCCGGACGCGGATTTGGCGGCGGATATGTATGTCTTGGCGCAGGATGATATGCGGCGGGCGGGCTATCGCCACTACGAAATATCCAACTGGGCGCTGCCGGGAAAGCGCAGCCGCCACAACTTGGCGTACTGGCGCAACCTGCCGTATCTGGGGGTGGGGCCCGGCGCGCACTCGCATATGTGGGGGCGGCGGTTCGCCAATATCAGGTCGCCGCGGGAGTATGTGCGGCTGATGGAGGGCGACGGGGCGCGTGGAGGGGATGGCGCGTCTGCTTGGGATGCCTCGCCCGACGACGTTATTCGCGCCGTTCCGGTGGTCGGCGAGGTGGAGCGCATTGATCCGCCGCTTGAGATGGCCGAGACGCTGATGATGGGCTTGCGCCTGGATGAGGGGGTAAGCGTTGAGGGTTTCAAGGAGCGGTTTGGGGTTGCGCCGGCTGTGCGCTACCCGGACGTGATTGCTGAGCTGACGGCGCAGGGGCTGCTGCAGACGCGGGACGGGGCGCTGGCGCTGACGGCGCGGGGGCGGATGGTGGCGAATGCGGTGGTTAGTCGGTTTTTTGAGTGATGTGATGGCGGGATCTTGCTTTTTGGGAAAGGTAGGCAAGAATTTTTGGGTGTGGATAGGCGTGTTTGTGTAGAATTAGCGGGATTGGCGTTACGATATGGGAATAGCCTGGCGCAATGGCGGCTGACCTAATGGTTGCGAATGTGGTAAAATTGTCAGGTAGCCCGATAGGGCATCCCTAGTTTTGGCGAGGTTGACTTAAGAAATGAGAGTAGTGTTTCTGCAAGATGTCGCGGGCGTGGCGCAGGGCGGCGATGTCAAAGAGGTTAAGAACGGGTTCGCGCGCAATTATCTGATACCCAAGCGGCTGGCGGAGCCCGCCACGCACAACGCGCTGCAGCGGGTGAGTCAGTACGCCGAGCAGGCTGAGCGGGCGCGCATCAAGCTGCTGGAGGATATGCGCGAGCTCTCGGCGACGCTGAACGGCAAGCGCGTAGACGTGGAGATGCGCGCGGGCGCGAGCGGGCAGCTTTACGGCTCGGTGACTAACGCGATTGTCGCCGAAAAGCTTGGCGATATGACGGATCGCGAGATCGACCGGCGCTCCATAGAGATAGAAAGCCCGATACGGCAGCTGGGCAACTTTGATGTGACCATTCGGCTGCATCCGGAGGTTCAGGCGCAGATTGATGTGCTTGTGCATCCCACGGGGGTAGATCCGGATGAGTGGCTGGCGTCGTTGTCAGAAGAGGAGGCGGAGGAGGAGGGCGATGCAGTGGCTGAGGGCGATGGCGCGGGCGTGGTGGCAGAGTCGGATAGCGTAGCAGAGGCGGGCGATGCGGGCGGCGGCGCAGAAACGGGCGATGGCGCGGACGATGCGGTCGGCGTCGTAGAAACGGACGACGGCGTGGCGGACGACGATGGCGCGGCGGATGCCGAAACCGATGCCGAAGTGAACGCATAACCGCTGTCTAACGCGCCGCGTAAGACTTATGATAAGACTTGCTGATACTATGCGAGTCTTTGGAACAAGGACTAACTGCCGGCGAGGAGGGAGCGGCGAGTGTACGCAGAACGCCTGCCACCGCATGACATTCAAGCCGAAGAGGCGGTCATCGGGTCTATTCTGATTGACGGCGACGCGCTCTCGCGCGCGGCGCAGTTTGTGCGGCCAACCGACTTTTACGGCGAAAAGAACCGCCGGTGCTTTGACGCTTTCAACGCGCTGTTCAATCGCAGCGAGGCGATCAATCAGGTCACCGTGGCGCATGAGCTTTCCCTGCACGACCGGCTGGAAGAGATAGGCGGCGCGGCGTATCTGGCGCATCTGGTAATGGTTGTGCCGACGTCGGTTCATATCGAGTACTACGCGCGGATAGTGCAGCGCACCTCGATTATGCGGCAGCTCATAGACGTGGGCGGGCGCATAGCGGGCATAGGCTACGATGGCGCGGCGGATTCGGACGAGGCGCTGACGCGGGCGGAGGACTTGCTGTTTCGGATTCGCGCCGGGCGCGGCTCCGGGGATTTCATTCATATCCGCGATGTGCTTGACACCTATATGGAAGAGAGCGCGGCGCTGCATGGGCCGGATGTGGCGCACATATCGCCCGTGCCGTCGGGGTTTATGGGCATAGACAACCTGCTGGGCAACGGGATGCAGCGGTCGGATATGATTGTGCTTGCGGCGCGGCCTAGCCTTGGCAAGAGTACGCTGGCGTTCAATATCGGGCGCGCCGCCGCCGCGAGCGGCAACTCGGTGGGCATATTCAGCCTTGAGATGAGCAGGGATCAAATAGGGATGCGGCTGCTCGCCTCGGAATCGGACGTTGATAGCTACCGCATCCGCATCGGGCTGCTGAGCAGCAATGAAGAGGCGCAGCTGCTGGACGCCATAGGCGTGCTGTCGGATATGCCGATGTACATTGACGATACGCCGATACAGACGATTATGGATATGCGCGGCAAGGCGCGGCGGCTGCAGGCTGAGCGCGGGCTTGACTTGGTTATCATAGACTACTTGCAGCTCATCGGCGGCGGCGGGCGCATAGACAACCGCGCGCAGGAAATGGGGGAAATATCGCGCTCCATCAAGGCTATGGCGCGGGATCTGGATGTGCCGGTTATCGCATGCTCGCAGCTCAGTCGCGCGATAGAGCAGCGCCCGAACCACAGGCCGCTGCTGTCGGATCTGCGCGAAAGCGGCAGCATTGAGCAGGACGCCGACGTGGTGGCGTTCATTCACCGCGAAGATGTGTATGTGAGCCGCGAAGACTGGGAAAAGCGCAATCCCACCGAGCCGTATCCGCAGAACATAGCGGAGATTATATTCGCCAAGCATCGCAATGGGCCGGTGGGGACGGTTCCGCTGTATTTTCGCAGCGATCTAGTGCGCTTTGAAAGCCTTGAGGCGGCGGCGATGGAGGAGTACGCGCACAATGAAGTTTAGCGGATTTCCCCGCCGTGTTCGCAGCCTGCCCGTTCCCGCGCCGCTGTTCGGGGAGTTGCTGGAGGATATTGACGACCTCGCTGAGATGAAGTGCTTGTTGCGCGTCATCTGGCTGCTGCAGCAAAAGAGGGGCTACCCGCGCTATGTTACGCTGGCGGAGGCGCAGTCGGACCGGACGCTCGCCAAGGCGCTGCCGCGCGAACCGGACGCGGTGGCAAACGCGCTTGACGCCTGCGTTCAACGCGGCGCGCTCGCTATGGCGGTTCGCGGCGGCGGCAAGGATGAGGAGCGGCTGTACGCGCTTAATACCGAAACGGACAGGCTGGCGCTGTCAAGGGCGGCGGCGGATGTCGTGGTGGTGGGGCATTATCAGAGCGAGCCGGATCCGGACGGGCGGGAGGCGGGCGCTGACAAGCCCAACATATACGCGCTGTACGAGGCGAACATCGGAATGCTAAGCCCAATGATAGCGGACGAGCTGAAAGAGGCGGAGGCGCTGTATCCGGTTGAGTGGATAGAGCAGGCATTCCGCGAGGCGGCGTCCGCGAATGTGCGCCACTGGCGCTATATCGCGCGCATCCTGGAACGCTGGGAACGAGAGGGCAGGGTCGATGGAAAACCTGTCGGACATACTAAAAAGGCTACGCGATACTAACGGGTTTCCCAACGGGGCGGCGTCTCATGACGCCACAAGCCCGCCGCCGCCCATCGCCGAGTCGCGCGATGACGACGCCTGCCCGATATGCCGGGGGCGCGGCTGGCATACGGCTGAGGTTCCCGCGGGGCATCCCGATTTCGGGCGGGTGGTGACCTGCGAATGTCAGCGGCAGCGGCTGTCGGCGGAGCGGCTGCAAAGGCTGCTGCGATACAGCAACCTGGGGCATCTCACGCGGTTCACATTCGCCACGCTCAAGCCTGAGGGGCTTGCGCCGGACGAGGACAGCCGCCGGATGTTCGCGGAGGCATGCCGCGCGGCGGCGGAGTACGCGGATACGCCGGCGGGCTGGCTTGTGCTGGCGGGCCCGAACGGCAGCGGCAAGACGCATCTGGCGGCGGCAATCGCCAACCACTGCATTGAGGCGGGGCGCGTTGTGTTCTTTATGCACGTGCCGGATTTGCTTGACCACCTGCGCGCCACCTACTCGCCCGCAAGCGAGCTGACATACAGCGAGCTGTACACTCAAGTGGTGGACGCGCCGCTGCTGATCCTGGACGGGCTGGGGGCGCACAGCTCCACGCCTTGGGCTGAAGAAAAGCTGCAGCAGGTCGTCAACCATCGGTTTAACGCCGAATTGCCCACGGTGGTGACCACGGCAAGCCCGCTGGCGGATCTGGACCCGTACATACGCAGCCGTCTTGAGGCGGCGGGGCTGAGCCGCATCGCGCAGACGCGCGCGGCGCAGCCCGCGGCGGCGCATAATTTGGGGCGCATACACCCCGATATGCTGCGGCGCATGACATTCGAGGCGTTCAACCCGCGCGGCAACAATCCCAACGCGGCGCAGCGGGCGAGCCTGGACGCCGCGCTGCGGGCGACGCGCAACTTCGCGGCCGACCCGGACGGCTGGCTGACGCTGTTCGGGGATACGGGCGTGGGCAAGACGCATCTGGCGGTCGCCATAGCCCAAAGCCAGCTTTCGCGCGGCAAGCCCGTGTTCTTCGCATTCGTGCCGGATCTGCTGGATCATCTCAGGGCGGCGTTTATGCCGGGCAGCCCGGTGCGATACGACAATATCTTTGACGAAGTGAAGAACACGCCGCTGCTGATTTTGGACGACCTGGGGCAAGAGCGATCGAGTTCGTGGTCGGACGAGAAGCTCTACCAGATAGTCGTCCACCGGCACAACCGGCGGTTGCCGACGGTGATAACCAGCATGCAGGACTTCGCTGAGCAGAGCGGGCCGATAGGGTCGCGCATCCGGGATCCGTCGGTGGCGCAGCTCATTCGGATAGACGCGCCGGACTACCGGATAGCGGCGGCGCGGTGAGGGATTGCTATTGACCGACTGCGCGCGCCATTCTACAATGTCGGGTATGGAAATGGTCATGGACACTTCTGCGATGATTGCCGTTTTGGTTGACGAACCTGCGAAAGCGGCTATCCTTGAACGCACTGCCGACGTTGAACTGGTGGCTCCGCTGTCTCTTCATTGGGAAATTGGGAACGCATTTGCAAAAATGTTCAAACAACGCAGGATTGCTTTGAGCCAAGCCAAACAAGCGATTGCCGACTATAAACGGATAACCATCCGGCTTGTTGATGTTGATCTGATGCAAGCGTTGGAGTTGGCAGACCAACTGGGGCTTTACGCATATGACGCCTATATGTTGACATGCGCGCTGAATCTGAGACTGCCCATTCTTACTTTGGATAAGAAGCTCTCCAGCGCGGCAACCTTGATTGGAGTGAGAACAGTGGAGGTCAACTGATGAGAATGTTCACATCTTCTGAGGCGCGGGATGACCTGGATTCGCTGCTGGAAATCGCTCAGCGGGATGGCGAGGTCGGCATACGGCACAAGGACGGCAAGTCTTATAAGCTGCAACCTATGAAGCTAAAAGGCTCGCCGCTTGATGTTGGCGGGACCGTTAAGATCGACATTACCGCTGAAGAGATCGTGCAAATCGTGCGCGAGGGCAGAGGGGACTTTGGCTCGTAGCGCCGCTTTTCGGTTGCGTTATCTCTGTGCGGCGCCGCGTTGGGCGGCGGCGGCGTGGTGAACTCTGCCGACTGCGTCTTCTGCGAAATCGTGGCGGGGCGCGAACCCGCCAGCGCGCGCTATGAGGACGACCGCGTTATCGCGTTTGATAACCTGCTGGACTGGGCGCCGGTGATGCTGCTGCTCATACCCAAGGCGCATATGTCGCAAGCTGAGCTTTGGCGCAGCGGGGATCTGCTGGCGCATATGGGCGGCATCGCGGCGGCGCTGGGCGCGGCGCATTGTCCGGGCGGCTATCGCATCCTGTCTAATTTCGGGCAGGACGGGATGCAGAGCCAGGCGCATGGCCACCTGCACATCATTGGGGGCGCGGCGCTTGGGCCGTATATGATGTGGCGATGGCGGCAATCGCGCGAGAGCGAGAGTTAGAGCGCGATTGCGTAGCCGATTGTGTTTTTGGCGGACGCCGCGCCGCTGATGACGCGCTTGTCGGAGTCCCAGCGGATGCCCATCACCTTGCCGTTTGCCCAGCCGCCAACCTCTTCTATCTCGTGGCCGCGACGCCTGAGTTCGTCCAGGGTAGCCGCGCCGATGCGGGATTCGGCGACGACCCTGCCGGGGAAGGCGGCGCGCGGGTAGAACGACGATGGGAAGTGAACCGAATGGACAGTCGGCGCGTCAAGCGCCTCTTGCAGGTTCATCCCGAACTTGATGTGGTTTAGGAAGAACTGCAGCGTCCACTGCTCTTGGGAATCGCCGCCGGGCGTGCCGAATGCCATAAAGGGCGCGTCTCGCTTGGTCACAAGCGTGGGGGTGAGGGTTGCGCGGGGGCGCTTGCGCGGCTGGAGCGCGTTGGGGCGATTGGGGTTCAGGTAAAACATCTGCCCGCGCGTTCCCATAGGAAAGCCAAGCCCTTTGACGACGGGGGATGTGCCTAGCCAGCCTCCGCTTGGGGTTGCGGCGACCATATTGCCCTCGGCGTCCATAGCGTCAAGGTGGGTGGTGTCGCCGGTGTGGGCGTGTCCGATGCCGAGATCGCGCACTTCTCGGGCGGCTATGCCCAGGGCGGCGCGGTTGTCTTCCGCGACGCTTGTCCGCGTGTAGGCGGGGATGCCGGCGCCGGCGTCGCCGGGGCGCAGATCCAGGGACGCCGTAGCGCCTATCTGCGCGGCGCGGGCGCGGGCGTAGTCGGCGGATAGCAGCGCGTCCATCGGCACGTCGTCAAAGGCGGGATCGCCGTAGTATGCCTCGCGGTCGGCAAAGGCGAGCTTGGCGGACTCTATCCAGGCGTGCAGGTAGTCGGGCGTGTTGTGGCCCAGCGCGGGCAAGTCCATCGTTTGCAGTATCGCAAGCTGCTGCAGGAATAGAGGCCCCTGCGTCCACGTTGAGCATTTGTGAACATCCAAGCCGTCGTAGTTGAGGGATACGGGCTGTTCCACTTCGGCTTGCCATTCGGCGAAGTCTTCGTATGTCAGCAAGCCTTTGTGGGCGACGCCGCTTGCGTCCTCAACCGGGTTGTCGGTGATGAACCGGATGATTTTCTCGGCGATTTCGCCTTTGTAGAAGGCATCGCGCGCCGCCTCTATGCCCGCGATTCGGCCCTTGCCCTGCGCTTGTTTCTCGGCGGCGCACAGCGTTCTCAGCATAGCGCCGAAGTCGGGGTTGCGGATGATCTCGCCCGTATGGGGGACATTGCCGTCGGGGAAGTATATCTCGCCGGTGGTGGGGTATAGTTCGGTATATTTGGCGTAGTCGGCGGCGAGGCGCTGGCGCAGGCTGGCGTAGATGGGAAAGCCGTTTTCGGCGAGGTCAATGGTGGGCTGGAGTATTTCGCCGAAAGACATTGTGCCGAACCGCGCGAGCGCAGTTGCCCAAGTGCCAATCGGCGCGGGGACGCAGGCGGGCAGGTAGCCGTCGCCGGGGATGAGGTCAATGCCGTTTTCGCGGCACCAGTCTATCGTGAAAGCGTTAGCCGACCAGCCCATGCCGGATACCGCGTATGTTTTGCGCTCTTTGGCGGAGTATATGAGCGTGGGGACTTCGCCGCCGATGCCGCAGCTTTGGGGCTCCAGCAGGGTTTCGCAGATGCCCATAGCGGCGGCGGCGTCAATGGCGTTGCCGCCGCGAGCCAGAGTTTGCAAGCCCACTGACGATACTAGGTAGTGGCCGGATGTGACCACGCCGCGCGCGCTCATAACTACGGGGCGTGTGGTGAAATCGGTCATGGGCTTGCCTCCCGCGCGATTAAGATGGGCATCGCGCCGGGGGTGATGCAAAGGTTGTTGGAGTGGGCCCGCAGGGATTCGAACCCTGGACACTCGGATTAAAAGTCCGATGCTCTGCCAGGCTGAGCTACAGGCCCACGCGGTTTGGCTGCGCCGGCGCATATGCAATTCTAAGGCGTAGCGGGCGCGCTTTCAAGGGCTAGTTCGCAATCATCCAATTCGCGGGCTGCGATTCGGCTTGCGCGGCTTGCACTTCTGCGGATGGGAACAGCCGAATATCGTCCAGGGGCCAATAGCGCACCCACGCCATACCGATGATGTTTTCAAAGGGAACGGCGCCCCAATCGCGGGAGTCGTTGCTGTCGCGGCGGTTGTCGCCCATCACGAAAAAGTAGCCGTCGGGGACTTCCAGCGCGTCCATATAGTCGTCGTCGGCTTGCTCGATGTAGGGTTCGTCTATGCGCGCGCCGTTTATGAACACCTCGCCCTTGCGGATTTCCACGGTGTCGCCCGGCGCGCCGATGACCCGTTTCACGAAATCGCGGTCAGGGTCGTGGGGCGAGTTGAACACCACGACCTCGCCGCGCATCGGCGCGTGAAACGGGAAGAGCTTGATGCTTGGCAGGTCGGGCGCGTCGCCGCCGGCGTAGCCATCTATGCTGATGTGGCGATACACAAGCTTGTTGACCAGCAGATAGTTGCCCTGCGCGAGCGTGGGGCGCATGCTCGCTCCCTCCACCTGAAAGCTTTGGACGACGAATTGGATGCCCACGAACAGCAGCAGGGATAGGATTATCGTTTCTATGATTTCGCGTATGAAGATTCGCATTAAGTCTCTTGTTATCGCTTGTTATCGCTATTGCGCCGTCGGCAAGGGCGGCGGCGCTGCGTAATCGTTATGCAATGCCTTGCGCGGACTTTGTGCAATGCGCTTGTGCAGTCTTTATGTAGCCGTTGTGCAATCGGTTGCGGCGAATAAGTCGCTACGCCAATTATAGCGCAATGGGGCGCATCCCAATATAATCTTTGGGCGCGGCATTTGGGCGCATTGGGCGCGAATTGGCGGGATTGACGGGATAGGCGGCGCGTTTTGGCTACGGGGCATTGATGAAACCCAGCGATTTGGATCTTATCCGGCGCAGCAAAGCGGGCAACCTTGATGCGTTCAACGTTCTTGTTGAGCGCTATCAGGGGCAGGTGTTCAACGCCGCCATTCGGATTTTGGGCAATGGCGCGGCGGCGGACGACGCCACTCAGGAAACCTTTATCGCGGCATACGGGGCGATAGGCAGGTTTCGGGGGGACAACATCCGCGCGTGGCTGCTCCGCATCGCCAAGAACAAGTGCTACGATATGATGCGCTCATCGCGGCGGCGGCAGGCGGATTCGCTTGACGATATGCCGAATGAGCCGCGCGCGCCGGCGTCCGCCAATCCCACGCCTGAGGAGGCGGCGATGCGCGGCGAACTGGCGGCGGCGATTCAGCGGGCTATCATGGCGCTGCCGCGCGACCAGCGGGCGGTGGTCGTGTTCGTGGATGTACAAGGGCTGAGCTACGGCGAGGCGGCAGAGGCGGCGGGGGTGTCCATCGGCACGGTGAAATCGCGCCTGAGCAGGGGGCGGCGCGCCGCGCGGGACTATCTGCGCGAGCATGGCGGGGAACTTTTGCCGCCCGAATTTCGTCAGACAGGGTGAGGGAAACAGGAATGTTAGGGTTCTGGCAGGAACGGCGGCACAACAGGGCGCGCGGGCTGCTATCCTCGTACATAGACGGCGAGGTTAGCGCGGCGGAGTCGCGCTTTGTGCAGTCGCACTTGGCGGACTGCGCCGATTGCGCCGCCGAGCTGGAGTCGCTGCGGGCTACGGCGGCGCTGCTGGGCGGGCTGCCTGCCTTCGCCGCGCCGCGCTCATACGCGCTCACGCGGGCGCAGGCGTCGGCGGCGCGACGTTCGCCGCTGGACGCGCTGGATCGGCTGCCGATAGCGGCTGGGCCGGTCGCCGCGGCGGTTGCGGTGGCACTGCTGATTGGGGCGATAGTTGTGTTGGCGCGATCGGCGTTGCCGGTCGCAATGCCCGCCCCCGTTGCGCCCGCCGCGCCTCAGGCGGCCGCGCCTGCCGCTCCCGTGCCGGTTGCAGCCGCTCCTGCGCCTCAGATGGCTGCGCCTGCGCCGGCCGCGCCTCAGCCTGCCCCGCCTGCCGCTGCTATGGCCGCGCCTATACCCGCTGCGCCCGCTGCTGCGCCAGCGGCACCGGCAGTTGCGCCGACGGGCGTTCCCGCCGCGCCTGCCGCTATGCCGACGGGCGTTCCTGCCGCGCCGACGACTGCGCCCATGCCTGCCGCGGCTGCGGCTATGATGGCGGCGGATGAGGAGGACGAGGACGAGGACGTTCAGGCTTTGACTATTGATGATCTCAACGAGGATGAGGACGAGGCGGATGGGGATGAGCGGGCTGGCGCGGCGGCTGATGAGACGGCGACGGCGGTTGCGCTGGCGGATGGGCCGGAAGTGGGCGCGAGTCCACAAGCGGGCGAGGGGAATGGCGAGATCGCGACGGCTACGCCTACGATTGCGGCAACATCTACCGCTACGGCGACGGTTGCGCCAACATCTACGGCAACGCTTATGCCGACGGCGACGATTACGGCGACTCCGACGAGCAAACCGACATCCACGCCAACGCCAATACCGACGCCTGATCCGACGTCAACCGCCGCGCCCACTGCCACGCTTACGCCCGTGCCGACGCTTGCGCCGCTGGGGATGCCCACAAGCGTGGTTGCTCAGGCCGATAGGCCGGATGCGGGATCTGCCACGTCCATTGCGCCGGATCCTGGGGATACGGGACAGCCTGGGGCAAGCGCTTTCGGCGTTCCCGTATGGCTGCTTGGGTTTGGGGGCGCGGCGCTGTTGGCGGCGATAGCGGCGGCGGCGTGGCTACTGCTGAGAAGGCGGGCGCGTTAAGCCGAAACGCGGGGAACTACGGCGCGCGCCAAAGCGTTATACAATATGAGCATCTATAATCATCTATATTCAAGGACAGGGATTAGCAAGGCAAGGAGGCATTGGAATGAGCAGAAAGGTTACGGCGCTGGTCGTAGGGATGGCGGCGGTTATCGCGGCGCTGGCGGTGGTGGCTTTTGGCAGAGGGGCGGCAACTGAGGCGGTGGCGCTGCCCAATGACGAGTTGGCGGTTGCGGTCGGGCAGCCCGCGCTTGCGCCGGTGGCGCCAGCGACGGGGGAACAGGGCGCGCCGCCGCAGTTCGGCGCGGGCGGGCAGCAGGGCATATGGGTTTCGGGCGCGGGCAGGATTGCGGTGGAGCCGGACATCGCTATGCTGAGCCTGGGCGTGCAGTCAACGGCGGCCACGGTGGCGGAGGCAAACGGGGACGCGGCGGTGGCTATGGACGCCGTGCTTGCGACGCTGCGCGCCAATGATGTGGCGGACAAGGATATTCAGACGCGCAACTTCAGCATATATCCGCAGTACGACTACCGCGAGCAAACGATAGACGGCGTCGTGACCAGAGGGCAGGTTTTGACGGGCTATCAGGTGAGCAATGATGTGTCCGCCAAGATCCGGAGCATAGCCGACGTGGGGGAAATCATTGACGCGGTGGTAGCGGCGGCGGGCGATAGCGTGAGGGTGAACAACATACGCTTTACGCTGGAGGATCCGGGCGCGCTGCGGCCCAGGCTGCGCGAGATGGCTGTGCGGGATGCGCTGAGCAAGGCCGAGCGGCTGGCTGAGCTTTCGGGCGTGAATCTGGGCAGGCTGGTGTATATCAGCGAGAGTTTCGCGGGGCCGTCGGCGGGCGCGTTTGGCAGAGCGTCGTATGACGGGTTCGCGCTGGAGGCGGCGGCCGCCGCGCCGCCAATATCGGGCGGCGAAACGGAGGTCTCGTTTAGCGTGAGCGCGGGGTTCTCTATCTACTAGCGGCGATAACGGGCGCAACGCCGGAACATAGTCAGGGGGCGGATGCGGCTATGAAAAGTCGCATCCCGCCCCCTATTTGCGCGGGGGAATTAGGGCGATAGGTTATTCGCCGCCATTCGCTAGCGCTTTGGTTACGCTTTGGGGGTTCATTGGCAGTTCGTACATCCGGACGCCCACTGCGTCGTAGATGGCGTTGGCTATGGCGGCGAGCGGCGGCACGATGTTCGCCTCGCCCACGCCCTTGACGCCGTAGGGATGCGCCGGATTGGGGACTTCCAGCATCACCGGCTCTATCATCGGCAGGTCAAGCGCGACCGGCATGCGGTAGTCCAGCAGGCTGGCGTTGAGCATAGCGCCGTCGTCGCTCATATAGTACTCTTCGTTGAGCGCCCAGCCGATGCCCTGCACGGTGCCGCCCTGGATCTGTCCCTCGACGTAGCTGGGATGCACGGCCGTGCCTACGTCCTGGAACGCGGTGTAGCGCAGGATGTCCACCTTGCCGGTTTCGGGATCCACTTCGATGTCCACGATGTTGGCGGCGTATGAGCCGGCGGATCCGCCGGGGTTCATATTGGCGCGGCCCACTACGGGCCCGCCGGTTTCGGGCATCCGCGCGGCTATGTCTTTGAACGATATGCGGAGTTCGGTGTCCGACTTGTGCCGCAAGCCGCCGTCGGCGTACTCCACCTGGTCTTCGTCGGTTTCCATATCATAGCGGCGCGTTGGATGAGCTGGCGCTTGACGTCGTTTGCCGCCTCAAACGCCGCCCAGCCGGACTTGAACGCCACGCCGCTGCCGCCGGATGTTGATGTGAAACCCACCGAGTCGGTGTCGCCCACGGTGGGGATGACGTCCTCTATGGGCAAGCCAAGCACTTCCGCGAACATCTGGGCAATCGCAGTGCGCGAGCCGCCGATGTCCATAGAGCCTTCTATGAGGCTGACCGTCCCATTGGACAGCACATTGGCGATGGCGCACGCCATGCCGGAGTTGTTGCGGCAGAACCCCATAGCGATGCCGCGCCCGCGATTTGCGCCCTCAAGCGGCGCGTTGTAGTGCGGATGCGCCACTATCGCGTCCATAACCTCTTTCGCGCCGATAGGCCCATTCATCACGCCGTCGGCGCGGCGAGTTCCCGGCGTCGCCACGTTCAGCAGGCGAAAGTCCATAGCGGTTATGCCCAGGTCTTCGGCGATTTCGTCCATAAGGCTTTCGGACGCGAAACAGACGATTGGCGCGCCGGGCGCGCGGTAGGCGGCGGTCTTGGGCTTGTTGGTCATGATGTCGTAGCCGTCTATCCGCACATTCTCTATATTGTAGGGCGCGAACACGGCGGCGCAGGAGCCGGGCAGCGGGGCGCCGGGATAAGCGCCGCCCTCAAAGGCGAAGTAGATCTGCGCGGCAGTTATGCGGCCCTCGTTGGTTACGCCCATCTTGATTTTCATATAGCCGCCCGCCGTGGGGCCGGACGCCTCCAGCACTTCGGCGCGCGTCATTGTAGATTTGACGGGGCGGCCGCTCTTGCGGGACAGCGCGGATGATACCGCCTCTAGGTATGCCAGCGTCTTGCCGCCGAACCCGCCGCCGATTTCCATGGGGATGACCTTTATGCGCGAATTGGGTATGCCCAGCACTTGCGCCGTGCTGTCGCGCATAGCGAAATGGCCCTGGCTGCTGCTCCAGATGGTCAGCCGGTCGTCGGGCGCCCACCATGCGGTCGCGGTGTGCGGCTCTATGTAGCCCTGATGCACGGTCTTTGTGCGAAACTCGCGCTCGAACACCTTGTCCGCCGCGGCGAACCCGGCGTCTAGGTCGCCGAATATGTGCTGCTCGTGGTCGGCGATGTTCTTGCTGGCGGGAATGACGCCGTCGCCGCCGCGCTCGATCCAGCGCTCATGCAGCACGGGCGCGCCGGGCGCGAGCGCGTCTTCCACATTGGACACGCTGGGCAGGACTTCGTATTGCACATCAATGAGCGCCAGCGCCTCTTCCGCCACATGCGCGTTGGACGCGGCTACGGCGGCTATGGGGTGGCCCTTGTAGAGCGCCTTGTCTTTGGCGAGGACGTTTTCGGGGATGGGGACGCCCTGCCGCGCGACTTGCGGCACGGGATCCATTGGCGCGAGGTCGGCGGCGGTAACCACCGCCTTGACTTCGGGATGCGCCTCCGCCTTGCTTGTGTCAATGGACTTGACGCGCGCATGCGCGTGGGGGCTGCGTAGCACTTTGCCGTGCAATAGCCCGGCCGGGTTGACATCAGCGCCGTAGAGGGCGCGTCCGGTTACCTTGTCCACGCCGTCGTGTCTTACGGGGCGCGTGCCTACGACTTTGTATTGGCGCGGCATCTCAGTAGTCGTCATATTCGTCTCCTCCGCTGCTTGGATAGATGATAGGCAGAATTCTTTCCCGCGCCATTATCTTATCACATTCGGCATATTGCTATTAGGCGTTGGAAATTAAGATGCGATTGTTTTGCGGATTTGCCAAATTCAAAAACCTAAACGCTAAAATACCCTGCCAATATAAGGGCGGGCAATGGTAGAATTAGGCTTGGGCTGTGATGATGGCGGGCGGATGCGGGGGCAAAGCAAACTGACGCAGAATAATATAGAGGTCAAAGATATGCAGTTGGAAAACATAGTGGTTCAGGGCGCGCGGGAGCATAATCTCAAAGATGTGAGCGTTACCATACCGCGCAACAAGCTAGTGGTGATGACGGGCGTATCGGGCTCAGGCAAGAGTTCGCTCGCGTTTGACACCATCTACGCCGAGGGGCAACGCCGCTATGTGGAATCCCTGTCGTCCTACGCCCGCCAGTTCCTGGGGCGGATGGACAAGCCGGATGTGGACTACATAGAGGGGCTGTCGCCCGCCATATCCATTGACCAGAAAGGCGTTTCGCACAACCCGCGCTCCACGGTGGGGGACGGTGACCGAGATCTACGACTACCTGCGGCTGCTGTTCGCGCGGGTGGGGCATCCGCACTGCTACAAGTGCGGGCGGCCGGTGGAGCGCCAAACCGTGCAGCAGATAGTCGACGCCGTGCTTGCGCTGCCCGAAAGCAGCCGCATCCAAATAATGGCGCCGATGGTTCGCCGCCGCAAGGGCGAGCATAAAGAGATCTTCGAAAGCGCGCGCAAGGCGGGTTTCGTGCGCGTGCGCGTGAACGGCGATGTGCGGGATCTTTCGGAGACGTTCGATCTTGACAAGCAGAAGTGGCACAACATAGAGGTGGTGGTGGACAGGCTGGTCGTGGGCGGCAGCGCCGACCAGACGCGGCTGGCCGACTCGGTGGAAACGGCGCTGAAGATGGCGAGCGGCGTGGTTTTGGTGGATGTTGCGGGCGAGGATGAGCTGCTGTTTTCGGAGCAGTTCGCGTGTATCTACTGCAACATCAGCATGGGCGAGCTTGAGCCGCGCACATTCAGTTTCAACAACCCGCACGGCGCTTGCGCCACCTGCACCGGCTTGGGCTACAAGCTTGAGGTTGACCCTGACTTGGTTATGCCGGACAAGTCGCTCAGCATAGCGGAGGGCGCGGTGCAGCCTTGGGCGCGCTCAGGCGCTATGAGCCCGTGGTACTCCAGCCATCTGGAATCGCTGGCGCGCGCCTACGATTTTTCGGTGAACGAACCCGTGGGCGATATGAGCAAGCGCGACCTGGATCTGGTGATGTACGGCACAAAGCGCAAGGCGATTGACGTTCGGCACAACACTCAGCGCGGCAAGACATACCGCTGGCGCACCGCGTTTGAGGGCGTCATCAACAACCTGACGCGCCGCTACAAAGAGACCGAGTCGGAGCAGGTTCGCGCCGAGATAGAGCGCTATATGTCGTCAAGCGCATGCAAAGCCTGCGAGGGGCAGCGGCTGAGGGCGGAGGCGCGCGCGGTAACGGTTTGCGGCTTGAACATTATGCAGGCAACCGACAAGTCCATAGCGCAGGCAAGCGAATGGATAGCCGCGATTGGCGGGGATGCAACGGCGCAGGTCGCCGCGCAAGCCGAAACGACGTTGGAGCAGGCGCGCAACGGGCGCAAGGCGAGCGGATCCGGGCGCAAGCGCAAACGTGGGCGCAAGACGGCGGCGGCTGTGTCTCAGGCAGCGCCGCAAACGCTCACCGAGCGCGAAAAGGCAATCGCAAGCCAAATCCTGAAAGAGATAGAGGCGCGGCTGAACTTCCTGCTCAACATCGGCTTGGACTACCTCACGCTGTCCCGCATGGCGTCCACGCTCAGCGGCGGGGAGGCGCAGCGCATCCGCTTGGCAACGCAAATCGGGTCGGGGCTTATGGGCGTGCTGTATGTGTGCGACGAGCCGTCCATCGGGCTGCATCCCGCGGACGACTATCGCCTCATCCAAACGCTCAAGCGGCCTGCGGGATCTGGGCAACACCGTGCTTATCGTAGAACACGACGAGGCAATTATGCGCGCCGCCGACCACATCGTTGACCTGGGGCCCGGCGCGGGCGAACACGGCGGGCATATAGTCGCAAGCGGGCCGGTGGAAGACATCATCAGCGCGCCGCAGAGCGTAACCGGGCAATACCTGGGCGGGCGGCGCAAGATAGCGCTGCCGGAGCGGCGGCGCGAGGGCAATGGCGACAGCATAGTCATACGCGGCGCGAACCAGAACAATCTCAAAGACATCGACGTCGAGATACCGCTGGGGATGCTTGTGTGCGTAACGGGCGTGTCCGGCAGCGGCAAAAGCACGCTTATCAACGAAATCCTGTACAAGAAACTGGCGCAGCAATTCTACAAGGCGCGCGACCGCCCCGGCGCCGTGCGGGATATAGAGGGCGTAAAGCACATAGATAAGGTGGTGGACATTGACCAGTCCCCCATCGGGCGCACGCCGCGCAGCAATCCCGCCACATACACCGATACATTCACGCCCATACGCGAGCTGTTCGCCACTGCGCCTGAGGCGCGGATGCGCGGCTACAAGCCGGGGCGCTTTTCGTTCAATGTCAAGGGCGGGCGCTGCGAATCCTGCACGGGCGACGGCTACATCAACATTGAGATGCAGTTTCTGCCGGATGTGACGGTTCCCTGCGAAGTCTGCGAGGGCAAGCGCTACAACCGCGAGGCGCTGGAAATCGAGTGGAAAGGCAAGACAATCGCTGATGTGCTGGCGATGACGGTGACTGAGGCGCTGGAAGTGTTTGAGAACATCCCGCGCGTGCGCCGCCGCCTGCAAACTATGCAGGACGTTGGGCTTGGCTACATCCGCTTGGGGCAGCCCGCCACGCAACTCAGCGGCGGCGAGGCGCAGCGCGTCAAGCTCGCCAAAGAGCTCTCCAAGCGCGCCACCGGCAACACGCTCTACATCCTAGACGAACCCACAACGGGCCTGTCGTTTGAGGACTGCTCGCATCTGCTGCGCGTGCTGCAGCGGCTGGTGGACGCGGGCAACAGCGTTGTGCTGATAGAACATCACCTGGATCTCATCAAGAGCGCCGACTGGCTGATAGACTTAGGCCCCGGCGCGGGCGACAAGGGCGGCGCGCTGATAGCGCAGGGAACGCCGGAGCAGGTGGCGCGGATGGCGCACTCGCACACGGGGCAGTATCTGGCGCCGCTGCTGGCGGGGGAAGGGGTAGCGGTGGGGGCTGACGCGCGCGAGCGCGAGGAGGTGGGGGCGAGCGCGGCGGATTAGATTTCGCAGGGCAGAGTTCGGCGGGCTAGGGAATGTCAACCTCAAGGCTGTGAACTTGATGGGCTATCGCATTGCTTGAACCTTGGTAGTACAGCTCAAGCGCCTCGCGCAGATTGGATAGCGCATCCGATTCGGTTTGCCCCTGGCTGGCTATGTCTATCTCATGCGCCTGCGCTATGAGCCAGTCGTCCTCGGCCCAGACGCTTGCGGTGAATGTGCGTTTCATATCGGCAACCTCCCGTCCGTGATGTATGCGGCGTGGCATTAGTATAGCAATCCTGGCTGGGGAATGTACGGGGATTGCGGCGTTGCCTTGCTACGCAAACCGCCCCGCCTCGAACCCATCCAGCGGCACAGCCGTATCGCCCGCCGTTATCAGATCGGCTATCGCCTTGCCTATGGCGGGGCTGATTAGTATGCCCTTTCTGCCGGCGCCGGTGGCGAGGTAGGCGTTGCGCCAGCCGGGCGCCGCGCCGATTATGGGCATCCAGTCGGGCGTTACCGGGCGCAGGCAAGCGGTGCGCTTTGCGATAACCGCGTCCTGAGCGAGCGAGGGCATTAGCGTATGCGCGCCGGCGAGCAGCGTCCGCTTGGCGGATTCGCTGGGCTGGGCGTCAAAGCCGCGCCGCTCTTCGGTAGCGCCAGCCCAAAGCAAGCCGTCCGCGCGGCTGTACAGCGTTACGCCCGCGCCCGCGCAGTCGTATGCGATGGGATCGCCGCTCACCCGCAAGCGCACTATCTCGCCTTTGAGCGGCTCTACGGGGATGCGCGCGCCAAGCCACTCGGCCGCCTGCGCGCTCCAAGGTCCGCTCGCTATGACCACTGCGCCGCAATCCAAGTCGCCATCCGCAAGATCCACACCGGTTGCGCGGCCGCCCTCAGTTCGCAAGCCGGTCGCCTCGGCGGCCAGCAGCGTCGCGCCCGCGCGTTCCGCCGCGCGCCAGAGCGCCAGCGTGTATTCGTAGCCGAGCAGGGATGCGTTGCCGTATGCGTACAGCCCGCGCTGCGCCTTGGGGCTGACGCGCGGCTCCATTTGCCGCAACTCGTCGGCGTCAAGCCAGCGCGCCTCGAATCCGCCGTCCGCCGCTTGGAATATGTCCAGCGTCTCTTGCATCGGCGGGATGTCCTCGTCGCTGAACGCTACATTCAGCATCGCAATGCGCTTGTAGTGGTATTCCACGCCGGATTCGGCGGGCAGGGATTGGGCAAGCTCGGCGTGCATCCGGAACGACTCGGCGGCGAGCGCGCTGAGGGGGCCGGGCAAGCCGTAGCCCTGCAGCGGGTTCAGGCCGCCCGCGTTGTAGCCGGATGCGTGGGCGGCTATGCCCTCGCGCTCTATGAGCGTTGCCTTCACGCCCGCTTTCGCCAGATAGTACGCTACCGCGCATCCCGCCGCTCCGCCGCCTATGATAGCCACATCGGTTGTTGGATTGCCTGCCATTGCTGCCGCTCCCGTGTTGTGTGTGTTCGTGTCAAGGTTGGATGCCCAAATTAGCGGGGAATGGGCGGATGCCCGCGATAAGAGCGCTTTCGGGCAAGGGATATTGTAATGGGCGCGGGCGCGTGGGGCAACCGCGATGTGGGATTGGGATGGATTAGGGAGCGCTTTGCTCTTGTTCATGGGCGCGTTTGGGCAGGCGCGCCGGGCGGGCGGCTAGGATGCAGCCTAGCGCGATGATGTACGATACTACGCCGCACAGGAATATCGCGCGGTAGCCGCCGGTGGCGCGAAACAGCAGCGCGCCGAATGTGGGCCCAAACCCAAGCGCGCCCGTCTGGAATGGCCCCATAAGCCCGGTTATGGATCCGAAAGACGCCCTGCCGAAATACTGCGCTATCATCATTTGCCCCAGTATGTTCAAGCCGCCCGACAGAGCGCCGTACACGATAACCGTCGCCACGCTCGCCGCGCCCTGCGGCGTGAACAGGAACAGCGACACCGCCAAGCCGGACGCCGCAAGCGTGATGAGCGCCAATCTGCGCGGCGAAAACATATCGGACAGCCAGCCCCAGAACGGGTTGCCCAGCGATCCCAGCAGCGAGCTGACGCTGAGCGCGCCCGCCGCTACCGCCGGGGATATGCCGGCGTCGCGCAGATATGGGACTACCTGGAAGTTTATCGTTCCCGATATGAGTATCACCAGCGCCTCCGCGGCGACTATCAGCCAGAACGCGGATGTGGCGGCCGCCTCGCTTGCCCGCCAATCGAACTCGCGCGGCGCGGCGCTTGGGTTGCCTGCGCGGGCTGCCGTTCTTTCGGACTGGCCGGGCCGGCTTGATTGCGCGACTCCAGCGGCCGTTTGCCGCGCGGGTATGCCGTCGGGCTGCAAGCCGATGTCAGACGGCCGCCGCCGCATCACAAGCAGCAGCGGGATGACCAGCAGCAGCGCCGTTACGCCTTGAACGCGATACGCCGCGCGCCAGCTTGACGCTAGGGCTATGAGCGAAAATATCTGTATGTTGATAGCGCCGCCGAATGGACGCGCCATAGCGGATATGCCCAGCGCGAGGTTGCGCCGCCTGCTGAAGAAGTTCACCGCGGCGGTTCGCGGCACAACGCCCACCAGCATCGGGTTGGCTATCGCGCGGGCGATGATGTAGGCGGCGTAGAAGTGCCAAACCGCTTGTATGCCCGCTATGGCGAAAAAGCACAAGCCCGCTATGAACGCCGCCAAGGGCATCAGCCCGCGCGGGCCATAGCGATCCGCCAACCTGCCCACAAACGGCGTCAGCAGCCCAGACGCCCATGTCCCCGCGGTTACCGCATACGCTATCGTGCTGCGCTCCCAGCCCATATCCTCAAAGATGAAGTTCTGCACGCCGCCCAGCACAAGCTGCGTTGCGCCCGTTGCGGCGTATGTCCCCGCGGCGGATACCGCCAGTATCAGCCACCCGTAATAGAACGGCACGCTCGGCCGCCAATCGGCTATTCTCCTGAGAAGTCGCAACTATTCGGCCACCATACACGCGCCCCTCTATGCGCCCTTATATGTACGCGATAAGTGATATGCGCTTGCAAGATATGTACGCGATACGCGCTTGCAAGCGTAAATCATACCAGATTGCGCCCGCGCCGCGCCGATTGCCGCTATTGACGCCCGCGCCGCATAACACTAAACTTTCGCGCATAGAGCGGACGCTTGATAAGCGATGTCTGATACCCAATAGCCAACATAACCGATGGCAAACCGATACCCGATTACCCGATAAATAGCCCATAATGGCAAACCGATAATCGGCAACCCTCAAGTTTTTGTGAATGGGAGCAATTCAATGCGCCAAAACCGAGTCAAAGCGCTTATGCGCGAGGGCAAGCTCGCGCTGGGGAAATATGTCAGCCTCGCCGATCCGCAGGTGGTGGAGATAATCGGCATCGCGGGGTTTGACGCCGCGTTCATTGATATGGAGCATACGGGCTTTGACCTGCCGCTCATAGAAGAGATGATACGCGCATCGGATCTGGCGGGCGTAACATCTATGGTGCGCGTGCCGGACAACGACGCTAAGCTAATACTCCGCATCCTGGATATGGGCGCGGAGGGCATAATCGTGCCGCACATTGACGGGATTGAGGGCGCGAGGCAAGCGGTGGCGGCTGTGCGCTACCCGCCCCTGGGCGAGCGCGGCGGCGCGGGCGGCACAAGAGCGGCGCGTTTCGGAACCGTGGCATGGAACGACCATGTGCGCCAATCCAACGACGAGATTATCCTGTCCGTGATGACCGAAGACGACAAGGGCATCAACGACATAGAGGCGATAGCCGCGCTGGACGGCGTTGACCTTGTGTCCATAGGCCCCACCGATCTGTCCCAGGCGCTGGGCGTAACCGATCCCGCCGACCCGCGTTTGCGCGATAAGGTCAACGAAATGGCGGACAGCGTAAAGCGCATCGGCAAGGCGAAGTTGCAGATACCGATGAACCATCCCGCGCTGCCGCTTTCGCCGCAAGAGCTCGTGGCGCTTGGCGTGGGCTACACGCACGTCGCGCCCGCGCCGCCCGCCATCCTGCTCAGCCAAATGCGCGAAAGCGTGAGCGGCATCCACGCGGCGCTGGGCAGGTAGCCGGCCGCCGCGCCGCGTTATCCGGCTTAATATCTCAATCCGGTTTCGCTCCGAGAACGCCCCGAATTCATCCTGATTTCAAGCGGGCATAGCCGCGCAAATGGGGGAACGCCAATGCAAGTTCTGGTATTGGGAAACGACAACCAGTTCAAAATCGCCGAGCGGCCTATGCCGGAGCCGGAGCCGGGCGAGGTGTTGTTTCGCACGCATTACGCGGGCATCTGCGGCTCGGACTTGCATGCGCCGATGCATGAAACCTACCTGCGCGAGGTTGTTCTTGGGCATGAGTTCGCGGGCGAAGTGGCGGCGGCTGGCCCAGGCGTGGACGACTGGCAAGCGGGCGACCGCGCGGCGGTGCATCCTAAGGGCGATGTTTGCCGCGACTGCTTTCACTGCCGCAAGGGATGGTTCAATATGTGCAGCGACGCCAACATCAGCGCGTCCGCGGGCATAAGGCGGGACGGCGGAATGGCGGAGTATGTCAGCCTGCCGGCGGGCAAGCTGAGGCGGCTGCCGGACGAGGTGTCATCGCTGGAGGGCGCGTGGGTGGATCCGGCGGGCGTGGCGCTGCGCGGGGTGATCCGGTCGGGCTTTCAGCTGGGCAAGCGCGCGGCGGTTATCGGCGCCGGCCCTATCGGCTTGCTCACGCTGACGCATCTACGCAACGCGGGCGCGAGCGAAATAATCGTCCTGGAACCTAGCGAGATGCGCCGCGCCAAAGCCCTTGAACTTGGCGCTGACATCGCCATAGACCCGCTTTCGGAGGACTTGTCGGCGATATTTGGCAGTCATGCGGCAATGCCTGAGTTCGTGTTTGAGTGCTCAGGCGCGTCCGCCGCGGCGGATATGGCGGTGAATATCACTCAGCCGCGCGGCTGCCTCACGCTTATCGGCGTCCCCACTAGCGCGGTCAGCCTGAACTCGTTCAACATAATCGGCAAAGAGCTGACGATACGCAGCAGCACAAGCGCGGGGGAGCAGTTTGACGACATCATCGGTATGTTCGCGCGGCGCGAGCTGGACATCCGCCCGCTCACCAGCGCCATCACGCCGCTCGCCGATTTTGGCGACGCCTTCAGCCGCCTGCAAAACGGGACTGCCATCAAGATAATGCTGCAGCCGGGCGAGTAAGCAGACGTCCGCCGCGCTCATTCGCTCTCGGCGTCAAGCGCGGTTACATCAACCAACTTCCACCTGCTAGTGTTCAGCAGCGTGGGCAGTCGAAAGCCCGCGCCCACCGGCAGAATGGCGTAGTCAAACCCGTATCGCCGCCGCAGTTCGGCAAGCCCGTCGTCGCCTATCGCGGTGGGGTAGCCCGCGCCGCCGGGGAATGCGTAGATTGCGTCGTAGCGGTCGTTCCACTCGCGCATGCCCTCGTCGGTGAATAGAAAGAACTTCCAGTCCACGACCACGGCTCTTTCGGAGAACAGCCGCCATTCGCTCCAATCCCAGGGTATCAGTATCACGGCGTCGGGCGGCGTATGCTCTCGCGCCGCATGCGCCAGTTTCACGCGGTCTTGCGCCCGGAAACGCGCCGCCGCCTCTTCTATCGTGAACATCGGCTGCCGCCGCGCGATTGCGTCAGATACGGGAGGCATTGGCGGCAGACTGCCCGTCCTGTCCAGGTAGAGCGCGCCCAGCGCGAGCGCCAGGACGCATGCCAGCCCTGCCAGCGCGACGTAGCCGCGCCGCGCGGATACGCTTGCCATGGCCGCCGTCGCAAACCCGATTGCCAGCAGAAACAGCGTTGCCCCGCTCGGCGTCTCAAACAGATGCAGCGCCGAAACCGCGCCCGCCAGCGCGAGCGCCGCCAATGGCGAGAGTAGCATCATCCGCCGAATATCGCGCCCGCTATCGCCGCGCGGCAGCCGCCGGATGTAGGCGATTGTCTTGTAGAGCGCGAGCGTGGGCGCCGATATGGCGCTTGCCATAACAAGCAGGCTGCGCCGGTTGACGCCTCCGCCAATCGCCCGCGCCATTGAGTAGGCTATGATTAGCCAGCCCAGCCACGCGAACACGACCGTCAACCTAAATGTCTGCGCCACCGCGAACAGGCGCGTGGGGAATATCTCCACGAACAGGTAGCCGCAAGCCAACGCGACGCCTATGGCGGCGAACACGGTTATGATGGCTATCAGAGGCGCTTGCCCGCTGCGACCGCCATTCACATCGCGCCTATGCCGCCAAAGTTCTGCCAGCGATACGGCAACCGCGACCGCGAACAGCGCCCCAAGCGCGTACTGCTGCCAATCCCACGCGCTTGGGATGATGTGATGCGGGTGGCGGATGTGGCCGTATATTCGCACAAACTCTTCTGAGCTTAGCTCGCCCTGCTCGCCTGTGGCAAGCGTGGGGACAAGCCAGAACAGGCTTGCCGCGAAGATTGCCAGCGCCGCCGCGCCCTCGCGCCGAAAGCGGCGGGGCAGTTCGGTGATATGCCATGCATTAAGCAGCGCCGCCCTATGCGCGATAGCCGCCGCAAGCCCAAGCGCCGCCGCCTCTAGCCCTAGCAGCGGCTGCGTTAGGATGGCCGGTATCGCCGCCAACGCAGATTGGATCGGCTTGCCGCGTATGCCCTGCCACACGGCGTAGAGCGCAAACGGCATTGCCAGGAACCTGGGCAACAGCAGTACGTCGGTGACGCGCGCGGGCGTACTCAGGTGAAAGACTGACAGCGACGAGCATATCAGCGTTGCCGCCACTATTCCCGCTATCGCCGAGCCGGTAATGTCCCGCGCGGCAAAGGCGGTGATGAGCGCGATTGCGATATAGACTAGCAGGTAGAGCGCGGCATACACCGCCTCCAGTGGGAATACGCCGCCAAGCGCCGCCATCGTTTGCGCGAAGTAGTAGCGGGGGCCAAACGAGGTTGCGCTGTTCGTCTGGAAGTCGTTGACTAGGTAGCCGGCGTCCATCAGCCGGTATATCGCGGGCAGCTGCTCGGCGTGGTCGATCGTGCCGAACTGGTAGCCGCTGAGTGCCGCCGCGAGTGCGCCGAACAGCAGGCAGAACGCGGCGAGCGTGGCGCTTTCGCGCAGGCGGGATTGGGCGAAACCCGCTTGGCTAATCAAGTGGGTTAGCCCCATAATCCGCGCGGTTCGCATCGCGTCCGCCCGCGTCCGAGTCAGCGCAAGTTCGCCTGCTTAGTACGGGTAGGGCATTACGCCCACGGGGACTTCGATTAGCGTGGGCGCGTCGTCGGCAGCAAGCGCCTCGCTGAGCGCCGAATGGAGCGCGTCGGCGTTCTCCTGCTCAACGCGGACGCCCCTTGCGCCAAACGATTCGGCTAGTTTTACGAAATCGGGGTTGTGGAGCTTAGAGCCATATACCCTGCCGTCAAAGCGGTCGGTCTGGTCGCGCATCACATTGCCGAATGCGCTGTCGTTGAACACGACCACGACCGCGTTGATGCCGTACATCACGGCGGTGGCGAGCTCTTGCACATTGTACATAAAGCCGCCGTCGCCGGACACCGCCACGACCGCCTTGTCCGGGCAGGCTACCTTAGCGCCAAGCGCCACGGGATAGGCGAACCCAAGGTTGCCGAAGTAGGACGATGTCAGGTATGTTTTCGGCTCATAGACGGGAAAGCGGGTGCGGCTGTAGTAGCCGACCTGCGTCATGCCCGCGATGAGTATGCCGTCGTCGGGCATAGCGGATCGTATGGCGTCGTTGAACGAGTGCAGCGGCTCAAGCTCGCGCTCTTTGCCAAAGAACCGCTCGCGCACAGACTCTATCTCGGCTTGGCGGCTGGGCGTAGCGGGGCGCATCCCGGAAACTGCCTTGAGCATATCCTCAAGCGTGCGCTTGGCGTCGCCGGCTATGCCGAATGTGTTTTCATAGTTTCTGCCGAGTTCCGCCTCGTCCACGTCTATCTGAACGACGCGCTGGCCCCTGAGTATCTGCGGCGTCTGTATGCGGCTGCCGACCACGAGTATGACATCGTGTTCCGCCATATAGTCGTGATAGGGGTCTATGCGGCGGGGGACGCCTAGCGATAGGTAGTGTCTATCGGATATTGCGCCCTTGCCCTCGGCGGTTTCAATGACGGGGGCTTGCAGGTATTCGGCGAGTTGCAGCAGCGCGGCGTTTGCGCCGCCTAGGTTGACGCCGCCGCCGGCGTAGATGAGCGGGTTGGCGGCGTTGGCGATGATGCGCGCGCCCTCGCGGACGCTTTCTTGGCTGGCGCCGGGGCGCTCGTAGCTGACGGGCTCCAGCAGCTCAATGTCCGCCTCCTCAGCGAGGGTTTCGGGCGGTATCTCTACCTCAACCGGCCGGGGCCTGCCCGACTTCAGCTGATAGAACGCCTCATGAACGGCCTCCGGCACATCCCTTGGGTCTAGGATGCGCTGCGCCCACTTGGTTACGGGGCGGATGGTGTCCAGCTGGTCGTTGACTTCGTGGAGGACGCCGCGATCCACGCCGATTAGGTCGCGCTCTACTTGGCCCGCGACTACCATTATGGGCGAGGACGCGGAGTACGCGGTGCCGATGGCGGCGGATGCGTTCTGCAAGCCGGGGCCCGGCACAACAAGCGCCGTGCCGATGTCGTTGCCCGCGCGCGAATAGCCGTCCGCCATATACGCGGTCGCCTGTTCGTGGCGCGTGGTGATGAACTTGATGTCCGTTTCGTCGTGCAGCGCGTCCAAGGCGTGGTAGAGCTGCACGCCCGGCAGTCCGAATATCACCTTGACGCCCTCGCGCTGCAGCTGCTTGGCTAGCGCCTGTCCGCCCGTCATCTTTGGCATAGTTTGTTTGCCCTTTCTTGTTGTGACGCTTGTTGCGAAGTTGGTTAAAGTCTAGTAGCAACTATACGATTAGCGGCTCATAAAATCAAACAAAACGCCCGCGCTCGCTGATAGAGAGACGCGGGCGCTTTGTCTAGCGCCGCCTAGCATTGTCTAGCGCTGCCGTGATGATTAGTTTTGCCGGGTAGCGGCGTAGTCTTCGCGGGCGCGCGTCATGGCGCGGGCGCGCGCCTCAAGCAGCTCGTCTTTCTTGTCCGCCGACCAGACCTGCGACCTGTGCAGGCTGTCGATGGAGCCTTGGAAGTGGGGCATCACATAGCGGGCGACGAGTTCGTAGCTATGCTTGACCTGCTCGCGCGTTCCCCATTCGGTAGCCTGTATCATAAAGCCGCCGAATCCGCCGCTCTCTTCGTCCAGCCGCTTTATCATTGCGATGAGGTCGTCGGGAGTGCCAACGCACCACGCGCCGCGCTCTGTCATCACATCAATGATCTTGTCGCGGTCGGCGTTGCTGTTGACGTCGTAGTTGAGCTGGTGGCCGAGCGTCTTGACGAAATAGTCGTACTGGTAGCGGCCGGCGTTGACGCGGGCTTGCTCCATCGCCTCTTTCTTGCTTTCGGCTAGGTGGACGTGCATCACAAGCCGCCATTCGTTGCGGTTCATAGTGTTGCCGTGTTCGGCGGCGGTCTCTTCGGCGATGCGCCAGAAGTCGGCGAGGTTGGTGGCGATGCTTTCGCCGCGCGTAACGCTCACGGACAGGACGCCCGCGCCGTGCTTGCCCGCCAACACCATCCCCGACGGGGACTGCGCCGCCGCCACCGCGATGGGGAAGTGCGGCTTGGTGTATGGGCGCAGATGCAGTTGCGCCTCGTTGAGCGTGAACCACTCGGATTCGTAGGTGATGGGTTCGGTTTCGTTGAGCAGGCGCATAATGATGGTCATAGCCTCGTCCATGCGCCGCCGCTGCACGACGGGATCGATGCCGAGCATAGCGGCGTCGGTGACCAGGGCGCCAGGCCCTACGCCCAGCATAGCCCGCCCGCGCGTGAGATGGTCGAGCAGCACCATGCGGTTGGCGGTCATAAGCGGGTGGTGATAGGGCAGGCTGATGACGCCAGTGCCGAGCATAATGTTGCGCGTGCGCTCCGCCGCCGCCGCCATAAAGACTTCGGGGGATGCGATAATCTCCCAGCCGGCGCTGTGATGTTCGCCTATCCAGGCCTCGTCGTAGCCGAGCTGGTCGAGCCACTGGATAGTCTCCAGATCGCGCTCCAGCGAGAGTGTAGGGTTTTCGCCTTTCCAGTGGAAGGGCGCCATAAAGATGCCGAATTTCATTCGTTCAGGTAGAGCCATCATTTCGTCCTTTGCCAATATGCCGCGCGGCACAATCGTTAGGGATACAACGCAAGCGATTTTAGCACGGGGAGGGGTTTGGGGCAATATGGGGGGTTTGGGTATATCGGGATAAAGGCAGTCTATAAATTGGCGCTTAACCACTTATAACCAGCCGCGCCATCGTGATACAATGCTATGCGCTATGAACACCTTTGCCTTGCTGCCCCTGCTTGCGCTGCCGCTGCTGATTGCGGCCTGCCTTGAATTTACGCCGAATGTGTCCAACGACTTCTCTGAGGTGGAGGCGCGCGCGGTGTTTGAGATGAACGCGCGGCAGATGTGCGACCACAAGAAGTCTCAGATACCGGCTATCCTCGCTGCGATTGACGGGGCTGAGGCTGTGCCGACTATCGATCACTGGATATTCAATGTGGATGGCATAGAGGCGCTGGTGTTCCCGTCTGGGCTACTCACGGGGGACTATCAAAGGCATATTCAGGATGTCTTGTGTCGCTGACGCCGTGTGCGCGGATTAGCGGGGTTATTCAATTGTTAAGGCGGCTGGGCTGACACCGCGAGCATATGTACTATAATACATCGCCGGATAGGGGATCATGCACAAGCATTATGTCGTGGACGCGCAAGCCTAGCGCGTCGCGGATGGCTATCATTGCCGCAAGCGCTTGCTCGCGCGTTCCCCAGCCGATGGCGCACATTATGGCTGCCAGCTCATCGCCCAGCAGGGATACGGCGGGGCTGCGCTGGCGGAATAGCGGCTCTAGGCGCGCCCAGTCGGCGGGCGGCAGGCAGAGGCGCAGTTCGCAGTAGCGGATCGCCCAGGTGGTGAACCAGGGGCTGCCGTATTCGGGCGGCGGGCTGGCGGCGACGCCGGCGAGCGCGCCTTGCAGCATGCGGGCGCGGATGAAGTCGTTTGTGAAACCGAGTTCGCGCAGCAGCAGGTCTTCTAGGGGCGGATGCAGGACGAGCTCTTCTATGTCAGCGCCCACGCGCGCCTCCGGCGAGTCGGCGGCGTATTGGCGGCCGCGGACGGCTTTGGGGTAGCCGCGCCGGCGCTGGACGATGTGGGTAAGCTCATGCGCGGCGTGGTAGGCGAGGTCGGCGGGCGGCAGCGACGCCCACGCGGGCAGATCCGGCGCGGTCAGGTCAGCGCCTTGTTCGCCGAAAACTACGCTGTGGCCGGCCTCTATCGCCTCGGCGGGAACGGGTATTTCGTCTTTGAACCGCTCCCAGAAATCGGGGAACGGCGGGGGCAGTTCGCGTCCTAGTATTCTCATAAGCGCGGTCATGCGGCGGGATTGGGCGCGGGCTGCGCGGCGGTTGTTTCCTCTATCTTGGGGCGCTTGACGGTGAGCATCAGGAAGGCGCCCAGAACATTGAGCAAGCCGAAGAAGGCGAAGGGGATGAGGTATGTGCCGGTGTAGTCAAACATAAAGCCCGCGAACAGGGGGGCGAATATCATGGCGATGTTGTTGGGCATTTGAGATATGCCCATTATGGTGGCGAAGGCTTTGCGGCCGAAGTATTCGCCGCGAATGGATGTGAGCAGCGGGATGCGCCCGCCAAAGCCGATGCCGTAGAGCAGCGCGAATACGAGCGCCATTAGGATGTTCTCGGATACGGCGATTATCATTATGGCGATGCCCTGCAGCAGGATGAAGAAGAATATGAGCGGCGGCTTGGGCATTCTATCGGCGAGCCAGCCGGCTACGAACTGGGTGGGCAGCGCCAGGATTGTGTATATGAGGACGATTGTGCCTGCGCCGCTGAGGGACATTCCCATGTCGGTGAGCTTGGGGGCGAGGTGCAGCGCTAGGGTTACGATGCTGACGCTGGATGACATATGGACGATGGTGAGTATCCAGAAGGCGCGGGTTCGGAGGGCTTGGCGTGCGGTGAACTCCGGCTCGTCGTCGGCGCTTGCGGAGGCGGATTCGGCTTGGGCGCGGTCGGGGCGGCGTCTGCCGGGGGACGCGCCGTCGGGGAGCTGGCCTATGTCTTCGGGGCGGTCGCGCAGCACGGCGTACACGGGCAGGATGAGCGCCGCCAAGAATACGGCTATGCCGAATGTCGTCCAGCGAAAGCCGTGCATTTCTATGCCGAGCGCAAGCACGGGGACGAGCAGCCCGCCGAGGTGTATGCCGGACATAGAGGTGGCGATTGCGAGCGAGCGCTGGCGCACGAACCAGTTGTTCATCAGGGACATAATCGCCAGCCAGCCGCCCACGCCGCTGCCGAGGCTGATGGTGATGAAGGCGATGTAGAACTGCCAGACGCCGCTGCGGATGCCGAATACGCCTACGCTCCAGAAGTCGGCGTTGCCGACTTGGGAGAACATCACAAAGCCGAAAGCCATAAGGCAGTAGCCGAATAGGATCATGCGGCGATTGCCCACGCGGTCTATGAGCCAGCCCTCTATGGGGCCGATGACGGCGCCCTGCGCGCGGGATAGGGAGAATGCGCCGGACAGCACGGTCCGGCTCCAGCCGAATTCGGCTTGGAGGGCGACTAGGAATGTGCCAAGCCCCTGGAAGACGGACACCGCCATAAGGGTGAGCAGCACAACGGCGATGCCCACAAGCCACCAGCCGTAGAACACGCCGCGCAGGATGGCCGGGACGTCGGCGGGGGATTGGACTTTGCTCATTGAAAGGCGCATAGGGCAAGTGTACTTAGATGGGCGGTGATGCACAAGCGAATTTTTGGGGGGTTGCGCGGCGGGTTGCGCCGGGCTAGGGGCCGCCCCCGTTCTATGCGCGGTTTCCGGCAGTCGATGTCGCCGCGGGGCGGAGGGCTAAGGGCTGCGGGATTTTGGGGGAGCGCCGTCCTCAGGGGCGTCGGGGTTTTTTGAGCGCAGGCGGTTTTGGATTATGGCTTGGCGTTTTTGGAAGTTTGCCTCGGCTGTGATGGCGTCGTAGATTTGTTCGTGGGTTAGGTTTTGTTTGGGGATGCCGGCGGTGGCGTGGTGGTTTTCTAGGGCGACGTCCAGGTCGACTTCGGGGTGGCGGGCTAGGGCGTTGGCGACGGCGGTTTCGCCGCGGGTGGCGAGGGATGGGATGGGCGCGTCTGTGTTGTCGGCGGGCGGCGTTGCGCTAGGGGGCGCGTCTGTGTTGTCGGCGGTAGCGCCGGTGTTGCCGTTGTCCTTGCTAGTGGCGTCGTCGGCGTTCTTGTTATTGGATGCGGCGTTGTTGCCGTTGGCAACGCTCTTGCCGGTATCGGCGTTGTTGTGGTTGGCGTGGTTGTTGCCGTCTAGGGCGGCGCGCTTGGCGGCGTCGGCTTTCTTGGCGGCTTTCTTTGCTTTTTTGATGGCTTTTTTGGCGGCTTTGCGGTCGGCGTCTTCGGATTGGCGCTCGGTTTCCTCAAGCAGGGCTAGGACGCGCGCCTCTTGCTCAGGAGTGAGCGGGACGGATTCTTTGCGGGCGGCTAGGAGACGTTCGGTCTCAAGGCGCTCTTTGTCGGAGAGGTTGCGGTAGTATTGTTCTATGTCGTCGTGGGTTATGTGGTCCCAGTCGATGTCTATGCCGCGCCAGAGTAGGTGCTTGATGGCGCGGAGGCGGTGGGTTTGGGTGTAGGGCGTGGTTATGATTTCGCCCCAGGCGTTGAACTTGGGGTTGCGTATGACGTGGAGCATGTAGGTGACCAGGTCTATGCCGTCCGCTATTTCGCGGGCGTCTTCGGCGAATTGGGCTTGGAGGATCTGCTCTTCCCGGGCGGAGGTTCGCGGGTAGTAGGCGTAGGGGTTTTGGCAGCCGTAGCCGCGTTTGAGCAGCTCTTCGGCGGCGGCGAATTCGTGGTGGGGCTTGATTTGGGTGGCTTTTTGGTATTTGAACTCGTCGGGGTTGGCGCTGAGGAAGACTTGGGGCGGGTCGGTCATGTCGTCTAGATGCTTGAGTAGTTTCCGGCCGCCGTCGGTGGCTTGGCGGATGTATCTGCCCATGTCCCAGTTGACGATTTCTTTGGTGGTTATTTTGGGCTTTTTGGGCTTGGGGGCGCTCTCTTGGCGGACGACGCGGGTAGGCGCGTGGTCGGGGATGTTGCCGGCCATCATGTCTAGGCGCTCGTTTGCCTTGTAGATTAGGTAGGGTTTGGCGTCGGGGTATTCGCCGTTGACGAAGTCTTGGTATTTTTGGGCGATGGTTTCGCCGTCGTTGGTGATTTTGTTGACGAAACGGGCTAGGTTGTGGCGCACGCGCTCCTGCTCGGATAGCATCTCGGAGCGGGTTATGTGGTCGTGGGTTGCGGTTGTCATTTGTTTGCCTCCAAGCCTCCTCGCCGCCGGGGCCCTACTTTTTTAGAAAAAAGTAGCAAAAAACTTTTGAGTGGGTGTCGGTAAAATGTTCTGGTATAAGAATAGCGGGGATGGTAGGGCGGTGTCAAGGGTTGTTTTCAAATGGATAGCGTTGGATGCTAGGGGGAAGGTTCTAGAGGCACGAAGGGGCGCTGATGTATTTCATATGGGGCAATACCTGTCTATAATAGGAACACGCCGCCGTGCGCGCTGCCGTCGGGATGGGGATGGCGGCGCGTTGTTATCCGCAGTCTAGCCAGGGGGGGATGGAAATGAAGCTTGCCGAGCGAATGAGCCGATTGGGGACTGAGACCGCCTTTGAGGTGCTGGCTAAGGCGCGCCGGCTGGAGGCGGAGGGGATGGATGTTATTCATCTGGAGATTGGGGAGCCGGATTTTGATACGCCGCAGAATATAGTGGACGCCGGCGTGAGCGCGTTGCGAGGGGGCGAGACGCACTATGGGCCTTCGCCGGGGATCCCGGATGTGCGGGAACGCATAGCGCAAGAGGTTTCGCAGACGCGCGGCGTTTCGGTTGGCGGCGATAATGTGGTGGTTACGCCAGGCGGCAAGCCGATTATGTTCTTCATTATGCTGGCGCTGGTGGATTACGGCGACGAGGTTCTGTATCCCAATCCGGGCTTTCCGATATACGAGTCTATGGTTCGGTTCGCGGGCGGCGTTCCGGTTCCGATGCGGCTGCATGAGTCGCTGGACTTCAATATCAGCGTGGACGAGGTGGCGGAGCAGATCACGGACAGGACGAAGCTGCTGATAGTCAATTCGCCGAACAATCCGTGCGGCAGCGTTATCGGCAAGGATGACCTGGAGGCGCTCGCCAATCTCGCCAAAGAGCGGGATCTTATCGTGCTGTCGGATGAGATATACATCCGCTTTCTGTATGAGGGGGCGCATCACAGCATAGCGGAGTTCCCGGATATGCGGGAGCGCACGATAATCTTGGACGGGTTTTCCAAGACATACGCGATGACGGGCTGGCGGGCGGGCTACGGGGTGATGCCGCCGGAGTTGGTGGAGCCGATTTCGCGGCTGGTGACGAACAGCGTGTCCTGCACGGCGAGCTTTACGCAGCATGCGGCGCTGGAGGCGCTGAGCGGGCCTCAGGAGGCGTCGGAGGCGATGGTTCGGGAGTTCGCAAGTCGGCGGGATATTATCGTGGAGGGATTGAACGCCATTCGCGGGGTGCGCTGCGCCACGCCTAAGGGCGCGTTTTACGCATTCCCGAATGTGGAGGGAACGGGGATGAGCAGCCGCGAGTTCGCCGACCGCGCGCTGGAGGAGGCGGGCGTGGCTTGCTTGGCGGGCGAGTCTTTCGGGGAGTACGGCGACGGGTACGTGCGCTTTTCATTCGCCAACTCAGCAGATAACATACGGCGGGCGCTGGAGCGGCTGGACGGGTTTGTGCGGCGGGCGAGTTAGCGGCGCGGCATAAGCGGCGAGCGGCGGCAACCGGAGGGGCTATGCGTAAGTTCAGGATTGCGTTGGCGCAGATAAACTCCACGGTGGGGGATCTTGCGGGCAACGCGGGGCGCATCATCGGGGAGATACGCAAGGCGCGGGGGCTTGGCGCGGATCTGGTGGCGTTTCCTGAGCTGGCGCTGCCGGGGTATCCGCCGGAGGATCTGCTGCTGAAGCCGCAGTTCATCCGGGACAACGCGGCGCAGCTGAGGCGCATCGCGGCGGAGTGCGAGGGGATCGCGGCGGTGGTGGGCTATGTTGACGCGGACGCGGATATTTACAACGCGGCGGCGCTGCTGCATAACGGCGCTCAGGTCGGCGTATATCGCAAGATGTATTTGCCCAACTACGGCGTGTTTGACGAGGCGCGGTATTTCAGGGCGGGCGGCGAATGCCCGGTGTACGGGCTGGGCGGCGCGCGCGTGGGCGTGAACATCTGCGAGGACATATGGCACGCGGCGGGGCCGAGCGTGGCGCAGCGGGCGGCGGGGGCTGAGGTTATCGTGAACATAAACGGGTCGCCGTTTCACGCGGGCAAGCGGGCGTTTCGTGAAAAGATGCTCGCCACGCGCGCGGCCGACAACGGGGTGTTCGTGGCGTATGTGAACTTGGTGGGCGGGCAGGATGAGCTGGTGTTTGACGGCTCCAGCGCGGTGTTTGGGCCGGACGGGGAGTTGGCGGCGCGGGCGCATCAGTTTGAGGAGCAGCTGCTGGTGGCGGACTTGGATGTGGGGGCGGTGTTCCGGTCGCGGCTGCGGGATCCGCGCGGGCGCAGCGAGCCGGCGCGGCTGACGGAGGGCATAGGGCGGGCGGTTAGCGTGGCGGTGTCGGAGGGAACGCCGTCGAGGGATAAGCCCAAGCCGGCGCTTGAGATGGCTGAGGCGCGGGTGTATGAGGGCGCGGCTGAGGTGTATGAGGCGCTGGTATTGGGGACGCGGGACTATGCGCGCAAGTGCGGGTTTGGCAAGGCGCTGGTGGCGCTGTCGGGGGGCGTGGATTCGACGCTGGTGGCCGTGATAGCGGCGGACGCGCTGGGGGGCGGGAATGTGGCGGGGGTGGCTATGCCATCGCGGTTTTCGTCTGAGGGCAGCGTGGCGGACGCTAAGGCGCTGGCGGATAATCTGGGCATAACGCTATGGACATTGCCGATCGAGGACGCTTTCGGGGCGCATTTGGATACGCTGGCGGAGCGGTTTGAGGGGACTGAGTGGGGCGTCGCCGAAGAGAATATCCAGTCGCGGATACGGGGCAACCTGATAATGGCGCTGTCCAATAAGCTGAATTGGCTGGCGCTGACAACGGGGAACAAGAGCGAGATGGCTACGGGCTACGCCACGATATACGGCGATATGGCGGGCGGGTATGCGGTAATCAAGGATGTGCCGAAGCTGATGGTGTATGAGTTGTGCCGCTATCGCAACGGGGTTGGGGATGCGCCGGTGATACCGCAATCGGTGATAGACAAGCCGCCGAGCGCGGAGCTGCGGCCGAACCAGCGCGACGACGATAGCCTGCCGCCGTATGAGACGCTGGATCCTATCCTGAAGGCGTATGTTGAGGACGATTACGGCTTTGACGAGATAGTGGATATGGGGTTTGATGAAGAGACGGTCAAGCGCGTTATCACGCTGGTTGACCGCAATGAGTATAAGCGCAGGCAGTCGCCGCCGGGGATAAAGATAACGCCGCGCAATTTTGGGCGTGATAGGCGGATGCCGATAGCGAATAGGTATAGGCCGTATTAGGGGAGAGGGGCTGATGTAGCGGCAATCATATCTACCGCCGCTATCGTAGCCGCCGAGCAGGTTGCATCCCTAACGTACCGCGCAATCTATACCGCGCACTTTATACCCCAAGGCGTCGTGGTTGCATCCCTAACGTACCGCTCAATCCGCTACGCGCTTATGAAAATGCCCGCCGTAATGTTGCATCTCTAACATACCGCGCAGGCCCCTATCGTCGGTTGCGCTCACAAACGCGCCCGATTGCATCCCTAGCATACCTCGCTGGCATACCCCGCCGTCTTGCGCCGTGTTGCCGCTTAGTCCGCGTAAAGCTTAGTGTTCGCCATATCAATCACGCGGTAGGGAAGGCCGCTTGATCTGGCGGCGCGCTCGCCGGGGGGCGATACTAGGAGGCGGCCGGCGCTGCCGACTACTTGGCCGTTTATCATTATGGGCTTGCCGGCTACTAGGCTCATTGCGGGCTGGTTGGTGGCGGGGTTTATGACGGTGATGTCGGCGTCGGCGCCGGGGGAGAAGTGGCCTTTGCCGGGCAAGCCTAGCATGCGGGCGGGGGTTAGGGAGAGTTTGGTCGCCATTTCCAGGGGGGTTAGCGCGCCGAATGATACTAGCGCCATGCTGCTTTGGATGGCTACGTTGCGGGGGTGGCAGCCGCCGTCGGTGCTTACGGCGTCCACTATGAAGTTGCCGGCGGCGTTTTTGGCGGTGGTCAGGCGAAAGGCGGAGGCGGGCAGGTTGACGGGGAAACTGACGCCGACTTGGGTGTTTTCGCGCTCGTAGAGGGTTAGCGCCTCGCGTCCTTTGAGATAGACGACGTGGCCGCCTTTCTGGCCTATGACCGATGCGTAGCCGTCCAGGATGGCGCGCCCCATTCCCTCGCGGGTGGGGGAGTAGCCGCGCATTTTCAGGCAGTTTTGCAAGACGTTGGATTGCGCGTTGCCATCGGGGTCGCAAACGCCGCTTGTGCCGTTTTGGACGGCGTGGTATGCCTCGGAGTTGAGCTGCCCGCGCATCCCGTCCAGGATGTCCAAAGATTCTTCGCACTCGGCGTCGGCGTCTTCTATGACGCCGCGGCAGTATGAGTTGACATGGCAGACGTGCAGGCGGCCGTTGCCAACGAGATCGGGTATTTCGCGGACGCCGCCTAGGTGGCTGCCGGATTCGCGGGTGCCGATGTGAAAGGCGACGTAGGCGAGCCGGTCGTTGCAGGCGCGGATGATGTCGGCGGTGGTTTGGGGCGCGAATGGGTGGTAGCCGCCTAGGATTTTGACGCCGAAACAGCCTTGTCTCAATGCGCCGTCCACTATGTCGCGCATGGCGGCTTGGTTGGGTTCGCGGGCGGGGATGGTGGCGCCGGGGATTAGGGCGAATAGGCCGGCGACGTTTAGGCCGGCGCCCTTGCGCTTGATGCCGTCGATGAGGCTTGCGCCGGTGCCGCCCATATCCAGGACGGTGGTTGTGCCGGCGCGGGCGAGCATGGCGTAGCCGAGCGCGGGATCCCAGTTGCGGGATAGGCCGGCGACGTGGGCGTGGGTGTCGATTTGGCCGGGCATAACCCATCTGCCGGTTGCGTCTATGAGATCGTCGCCGTCGTAGGGATCCAGCTCAGGGGCTACGCGCTCTATCAAGCCGTCTTTGATGGCGATGTCGGCTATGCCCTCAAAGTCGTTGGCGGGGTCAAGCACATTGCCGCCGGATAGGATGAGGTCGTATTTTGCCATGTGCGCCGCGCTCCTTGCGGTGTGGATGAGTCGGCGGGCGAATGGCCTGTGCGCGGGTTGGGGCAAGCCGCTTGGGTTGGACAATCGCCGCCGATGGGATTATATTACACTAGAAGGTAGGGAATTGGCATTAGACTTGGGCGCATTGGCGGGGAAATCCTGTTTCACGGGCAACGCGGCAGGGGTTGGCGAATGGGGCTTTTGAGGGAGCGCGGGGGCTCTACTTTTTTAGAAAAAAGTAGCAAAAAACTTTTGAGTGGGGGAAAGAAAGGACGCTCGTTTCACAACGGCTGCCTAGACTGACGCTTAATGACCAAGGGCGAACTGATACTTGGGACGATAAGACAGAAATGAACACGGAGGTTGCAAGGTGAAGGTTGGAGCGATATTTCCGCAGACTGAGATAGGCGTTGACACGGGGGCGATACGGGAGTTCGCGCAGGCGACGGAGTCGCTGGGGTACGATTTCCTGCTGGCGTTTGACCATGTGCTGGGGGCTAACGCGGCTACGCACACGGGGCTGACGGGGCCGTATCGCCACGACGATATGTTTCATGAGCCGTTTGTGCTGTTCGGGTATCTGGCGGCGGTTACGGAGCGGGTGGAGCTTGCCACGGGGATAATCATCCTGCCGCAGCGCCAGACGGCGCTGGTGGCAAAGCAGGCGGCGGCGGTGGACGTGCTGAGCGGCGGACGGCTGCGGCTGGGCATCGGCGTGGGCTGGAATTATGTGGAGTATGAGGCGCTGGGCGAGAACTGGCGCAACCGGGGCGTGCGGTCGGAGGAGCAGATAGAGGTGATGCGGCGGCTGTGGACGGAGGAGCTGGTTACCTATGAGGGCAGGTGGCACAAGATAACGGACGCGGGGATACTGCCGCTGCCGGTTCAGCGGCCGATACCCGTTTGGCTAGGCGGGCGCGCGGATCGCACGATACGGCGCATCGTCAGCATCGGGGACGGCTGGATACTGACGGGGCGGCCGGATGACAGCGCGAAAGAGGCGATAGAGCAGCTGCGTACATACGCGGCCGAGGCGGGGCGCGACGTGGGCAGCATCGGGATAGAGGGCTGGGTGTCGGCGAGCATAGGCGGCGCGGATGAGTGGGCGCGGGAGGCTGAGGGGTGGAAGGCGCTGGGGGCGACGCATGTGTCGCTGAATACGATGCGGGCGGGGCTAGATACGCCTGAGGCGCATGTGGGGGCGATACGGGGGTTTAGGGAGGCGGTGGCGGGGGTGTAGGGATCTGCGATAGATCCGGTTGTAGCGCAGCCAACCGCCGCGGTGGTTGGCTGCGCTTATTAGACTTCTTCTATGAGAACCTTGCGGTCTTGCAGGGGGATGTCGACGCGAATATCCAGGGGGAGGACGTCGTAAGCGTCAAGCACCCGCTGCACTAATTCGCCGGAGTCCCAGAGCCGTATTTGAAAGAACGAGCGCTCGTTTTCTCGTTGCACTTCTGTGGTGAACCCGCCAAGGCTAACAAGAAGTCCGTGGTCAGCGCCGAATGTTTTCACGCTGCCTTGCAAGCGGTCGTAGTCGGGAAGACCTACGGGATTGCCGCTTGACTTTACTTGAACGCACAACCTGGGTTCGCCAAACCCCATATCGCCCTTGCCGGCTACGACGTCAATGCCGCCGTCAGGGCCGGAGCGCGTTTGCAACGCCCGGTAGCCTTGCGCGTCCAGGACGCTTTTTACAAGGTATTCCAGCTTGACCCCTGAAAACTTCTGTCGGATGCGCCTGGCAATGCGGTCTTCGATTTGCTCATCAATATCGCTGGCCGGCGTATTATCGTCTTCGTCGACGTCCTCATCGTCAGATGGGCCACCGTTTGGTTGGCGGCTCAGAACTTTCTCAATTCGACTTTCCGCATTATCAGCCCTCGCCTGATAAACCGTCATAAGTCCCCCAAACGAATGCAGCAGGTCGGGATCAAAGTTTATGCGCGGTATGTCTGTCGCGAGCCATTGCACCGCGCGAGTGTGTTGGCGGCTATCGTCTATCAGGTCTTGCCGGTAGAGGTATTCACCGCTTATTCTGCCAATGGCAACCACTTTGGGGGCTTTGCGCGGGAGCGCGACCATATCGCCGATAGCGATGTCGTTGGCGAACCGCCAAAGCTGAGCGGCGGCTGACTTTCCCGCGTTTTGCAATTGGGGGCGCAACGAATCGCGGTCAGAGAAATCAGAGACGCTCTGCCGCAGGCCGAAGTCTATGGCGACTATGCTTTCGTTAAGCGCGAAGTCTTCATGCTCGCCATGACTGCCGCCGCGCACTACCCAAACAGGCATATCGTCCTCAGGCACTTTCGCTTTGTGAGTCAATGCTTGCGGTGAGAATACTAAAACGCGCAAATATGTGCAAATTTGCGCGTTTTAGAAAACTGCGGGGTTATGAATTAGCGCTAGTCGGCGGGCGCGACCTCAGGCGTCCCGCCGACTACGTCGTCGCCGGCGTCGCTAGGCGCGTCGCCGCTGGCGGGCGCGGGGGCGGCGGGTTCGGGGGCGGCGGCAGGGTCGCCGGGGTCGTCGCCGAGTAGGGCGTCTAGGTCGGTTGCCTCTGCGTTTTCGTGCTTGATTAGGTATTTGGCAATGCGGTCGAGCTTGGCGCGGTGGGTGGTGAGTTCGCGGAGGGCGGTGTCGTGGGCCTGCTCTATGATGCGGCGGACTTCTTCGTCTATCTCTTCGGCGAAGTGGTCGCTGTAGTCTTGCTGCTCGGATATTTCGCGGCCCAGGAAGACGAGCTCTTCGCGCTTGCCGAATGTGCGGGGGCCGAGTTTGCTGCTCATGCCGAGCTGCATCACCATCGCGCGGGCGATGTTGGTCGCCTGCTCAAGGTCGTTGCTTGCGCCGGTGGTGTAGTCTTCGAAGACGATTTCTTCGGCTGTGCGGCCGCCCATAGCGACTGCGATGCGCGCCTCTAGTTCGCGCTTGGTGATGAGGCTGCGCTCTTCTTCGGGGGCGAAGCGAGTGTAGCCGCCCATCTGCCCGCGCGCCACGATGGATATTTTGGTGACGGCGTCGGCGTGTGGCAGCAGGTAGCCGACTAGCGCGTGGCCCGCCTCGTGGTAGGCGGTGATTTCCTTTTCGCGGTCGTTCACAACGCGGCTCTTGCGGGCGGGGCCGGCGATTACGCGGTCTATGGACTCGGCGAACTCTTCCTCGGTTATCTCAGTCTTGCTGCGCCGCGCGGCGAGTATCGCGGATTCGTTCACCAGGTTCGCCAAGTCAGCGCCGCTGAAGCCCATCGTTTGGCGGGCGACTCGCTCCAAGTCTATGCCGTCGGCAAGCGGCTTGCCTTTGGAATGGACGTTGAGTATCTGCTCGCGGCCCTTGACATCCGGGTTGTCAAGCACAACGCGGCGGTCAAAGCGGCCGGGGCGCAGCAGCGCGGGGTCAAGTATGTCGGGGCGGTTGGTGGCGGCGACGATGATGATGTTGGTGTTGACATCAAAGCCATCCATTTCGACTAGGATCTGGTTGAGGGTTTGCTCGCGCTCGTCGTGGCCGCCGCCTAGGCCGGCGCCTCTGTGCCTGCCGACGGCGTCTATCTCGTCAACGAACACGATGCAGGGGGAGTTGCGCTTTGCCTGCTCGAAGAGATCGCGCACGCGGCTGGCGCCTACGCCCACGAACATCTCAACGAACTCGGAGCCGCTTATGGACAGGAACGGCACGCCGGCCTCTCCGGCGACGGCGCGAGCGAGCAACGTTTTGCCGGTGCCGGGGGGGCCTATCAGCAGCACGCCCTTGGGTATCTTAGCGCCGAGGCTGACGAACCGCTCAGGCACTTTGAGGAACTCCACGACTTCTTGGAGTTCTTCTTTCGCCTCTTCAACGCCGGCGACGTCTGAGAAGCTGACGGCGGGGCTGTTGCCGACGAACATTCTGGCGCGGCTTTTGCCGAAGTTGAAAGTTTGGCTGCCGCCGCCTTGCGCGCGGCGCAGGAAGAACAGCAGCAGCGCGCCGAATAGTATCAGCGGCAGGAAGTTGATGAGCAGGCGGAATACGCTGCCAAGCCCGCTTGCGCCTTTGACGTCAACGGCGACGCCGGACACGGTGGGATCCACGCCCGATTCGCGCAGGGTGTCCACCATGCTGGCGCCGGTCTCTTTGCGGGATGTGAGGGTTTCGCCTGATGTGGTGGTCACGGTGAGCCGGTCTTCGCGCACCTCGATCTTTTGGACTTCGCCGCGCACTGAGCGCGAAATCACCTCGTTGATGGGGATTTCCTGGGATCCTCCGATGTTGTCGGAGAATAGGGTGAAGAAAATGGCGAGCACGGCGACGGTTATCAGCAGATAGATGAAGCCGTTTCTCAGCAGTCTGGGACTCATTAAGCACAAATCTCCCGCGCGCCCGCAAGCGCGCATCAGTTGCGATGTGTTGTCGTTGCTGTTATAGAGTATAACAGATATGGGGGTGGGAAGTTAGCGGTTGGGGCGGGTGGAGTGTCAGGGCAATCGCGGTTGACTGCCGAATGTTGGGTTTTGGCGGTTGGGGCAAGGGGTTTCGTTTAGGGTTAGAGGCGCTGTTTCTTTGGGAAAAGCAGCCAAACTTTGGGGGATTTAGGGCAAGTTTATCAGATTGTTGGCGGCGTTTGTTGACAATTGGCGGTAAGCGGGAATACATTGATTGCGGGCGATAGGCGGCGGCTTGGCGGCGGGAATTGTGGGAATGGCGAACTTTGGCGCGGGAGGCGCTGGCATGGCAGGGACTGACGATCTTAGGCGGACAGCGCTGTATGAGACGCATGTGGGGCTGGGCGGGCGCATTGTGGCGTTTGGCGGGTGGGCTATGCCCATTCAGTACGATAGCATTTTGCGGGAGGCGCGGGCGGTTCGGGATTCTGCCGGGCTGTTCGATGTGTCGCATATGGGGCGGCTTGAGGTGGGCGGGAGCGGCGCGGCGGGGCTGCTGAGCAGGGCGCTGAGCGTGGACGCCGGGGCGCTACGGGTGGGGCGGGCGCGGTATAATGTCATCTGCAACGAAGAGGGCGGGATTATTGATGATTGCATTGTGTATCGCAGGTCGGCTGAGGAGTTTCTGCTGATACCCAACGCGGCGAATACGGATGTGGTGATAGATTGGCTGGCGCGGCTGAACGATGGGCCGGATGCCGCGGACATTCGCAATATCACGGGGGATACGGCGATGATCGCGCATCAGGGACCTCAGGCGGCGGCTATGCTGAATGAGGCGGCGTCAATTGATGTGGGCGCGGTTCGGCCGTTCGCGTCGGCGCGGGCGCGGATTGATGGGGCGGATGTGGTGCTGGCGAGGACGGGATATACGGGCGAGGACGGGTTTGAGATTATCACGCGGGCGGCGGACGCGGCGGGCGTGTGGCGGCTGCTGATGGGGCTGGGCGCTGCGGCTTGCGGGCTTGGCGCGAGGGATGTGCTGCGGCTGGAGGCGGGGTTGCTGCTGCACGGCAACGATATGAATACGGACGTCAACCCGTATGAGGCGGGATTGGGCCGGTTCGTGAACCCGGACAGGGATGGGTATGTAGCGCGGGATGCGCTGGTAAGGGCGCGGGATGAGACGCCCGAAAGGACGCTGGTTGGGTTCAAGATGGTTGGGCGCGGCGTGGCGCGGCATGGGTATGCTATCAGCGACGGGGAGCGGGTTATCGGGGAGGTTACCAGCGGGGGGCCGTCGGTCGCGCTTGACAGCAATATAGGTTTGGGGTATGTTGCTGCTTGCTTTTCATCAGTGGGATCGCGCGTCAAAATAGACATTCGGGGGCGGCTTGTGGACGCGGAAGTGGCAAGCCTGCCCTTTTATTCGCGGAGAAGATAACGATAATGGTTCCTGGCGAACTGAGATACTCGGACGAACACGAATGGGTTAGGGTAGAGGCGGACGGCGCGGCGGTGGTGGGCATCACGGCGTTTGCCGCCGAGAGCTTGGGGGATGTGGTGTTCGTGGAACTGCCCGAAGTGGGCGATAGCGTGGCGCAGTTCCAAAAGATGGGCGAGGTGGAGTCGGTGAAGGCGGTGTCGGATCTGTACTCGCCGGTGTCGGGAGTGGTCGCGGCGCGAAATGACGGGGTGGTGGACAGCCCTGAGCTGGTGAACGAAAGCCCGTATGAGGGCGGGTGGATGATACGGGTTAGCCTGTCGGATACGGGGGAGTTGGACAAGCTTATGGACGCCGCGCGGTATCAGGCGCTGCTGGACGCGCAGGACTGAGGATGCGCTCGCGCCGGCTAACGCCGCGCAGCGTTGCAGGGGTATGCGCCGAATGACCGATACGCATTTCAACACGCAATCAAACGCGCAATTCATATCGCCATACTCGCCGAATACCGACGCCGACCGACGTCTGATGCTGGACGCGATTGGCGTGGGTTCGGCGGACGATCTTTTCCTGGACATTCCTGAGGATAGGCGCAATCCCGCGCTGGATCTACCGCCGCCTATGGCTGAGCTTGACCTTAGGCGCTATTTCGGCGGGCTGGCGGCGATGAACAAGACGCCGGGCGAGTACGCCTGCTTTCTGGGCGCGGGCGCGTATAGGCATCACATACCGGCTATCGTGCGGCAGCTCACGAGCCGCAGCGAATTTATGACGGCGTACACGCCATATCAGCCCGAAATATCGCAGGGGACGCTGCAGACCGAGTTTGAGTTTCAGACATTGTGCGCTCAGCTGACGGGGATGGATGTCGCCAACGCGGGGATGTACGACGGCTCCACATCGCTCGCGGAGGCGGCGCTGATGGCGGCGCGGGTTACGCGGCGGCGGAGGGTAGCGGTGTTGGATACGGTGTCGCCCGCGTATGTCAGCGTGTTGCGGACGTATACTGAGGCGCAGGGGATTGCGGTTGATGTTGTGGCGGCGGATTCAATGGCGACGGACGGCGTTGAATTGTCGGATAATACGGCTTGCTTGGTGGCGCAGCAGCCGGACTTTTTTGGGCGCATCCAGGATATGGATCGGCTGGCGGCGGGGGCGCACGGGGCGGGGGCGCTGTTCGTGGCATACGCCGACGCAATGGCAATGGCGCTGTTCAAGCCGCCGGGCGAGTACGGCGCGGACATAGTGGCGTCGGAGGGGCAGGCGCTGGGCGTTCCGCCTACGTTCGGCGGCCCTTATGTGGGCATATTCGCTTGCAAGCAGGATTATATTCGGCAGATGCCGGGGCGCATTGTGGGCAGGACGGTGGATACGCGAGGGCGGACGGCGTACGTTCTGACGCTACAAACGCGGGAGCAGCACATACGGCGGGAGCGCGCCACATCCAACATATGCACATCGGTGGCGCTTATCGCGCTGATGACGACGGTGTATATGGCGGCAAACGGCAAGCGCGGGATGCGGCGCATAGCGGATCTGACATATCAGAAGGCGCACTATCTCGCATCGCTAATCGCGGATATACCGGGCTACTCGCTGGCGCACGATGACGCGGTGTTCTTTCAGGAATTCGCCGCGCGCTGCCCGCTGCCGCCCGCTGAGATAAACCGGCGGCTGCTTGACTACAAGATAATCGGCGGCTTGGACATCAGCGGTCAGATAGACGACGCTATGCTGGTTTGCGCCACTGAGGTCAACACGCGGGAAGAGATTGATGCTTTCGCCGCCGCGCTGGCTGAGATAGGCGGTTCGCAATGAGTACGTTGAACGCGCTGCAGCGGCGCTTGACAAGCGATCGCCGCCGCCTGCTGATGGATCGCGGCGCGGCGGGCAGGCTGGGCGTGAGCTTGCCCGAAAGCGACGTGCCGCCGCAAGCGCCGCCGCCCGGCGATATGCTGCGGGCCGACTTGGATTTCCCGGAGGTGAGCGAGGGGGAACTGGTTCGCTACTTTTCGCAGATTAGCCAGCTTAATTTCTCAATTGACCACAACTTCTATCCCTTGGGCAGCTGCACAATGAAGTACAATCCCAAGGTCAACGACGAGGTTGCGGGGCTGCCGGGGTTCGCCGAAATTCATCCGCATCAGCCGGACGATACGGTTCAGGGGGCGCTCAGGCTGATGTGGGAACTGCAGCGGCGGCTGGCTGAGATAACGGGAATGGCGGGCTGCAGCCTGGCGCCGATGGCGGGCGCGGACGGCGAATTCGCGGGGATGCTGGTGGCGCGCGCGTATCACTTGGAGCGCGGGGATGCTCATCGCCGCAAAGTGCTTATCCCGGACAGCGCGCATGGGACGAATCCGGCGACGGCGAGCATGTGCGGGTTCGATGTTATCACGCTGCCCTCGGACGCTGAGGGCAATACCGACCTTGATGCGCTGCGCTATTCGGTGGGCGATGATCTTGCGGGCTTGATGATAACGCTGCCAAGCACGCTTGGGCTGTTCGATTCCAACATCTTGGAAGTGGTTCGGATTGTGCGGGAGGCGGGCGGCATTGTATATGGCGACGGGGCGAATTTGAATGCGTTGCTGGGGCAGGTGAAGTTGGGCGAGCTTGGGTTTGACCTGATGCACTCAAACTTGCACAAGACTTTCACGCAGCCGCACGGGGGCGGCGGGCCGGGCGCGGGGCCTATCATCGTGAGCGAGCGGCTGCTGCCGTATCTGCCCACGCCGGTTGTGGAGCGCGGCGCGGGCGCGGATGGCGAAGGTCGTTATTCGCTGCGAGCGCCGCCTAAGACGATTGGCAGGATGGGCGCGTTTCACGGCAACTTCGGGGCGCTGGTTCGCGCCTACGCCTACATCGCCACGCTGGGCGCGGAGGGCGTGTCAAACATCAGCCGCGACGCCGTTATCAACGCCAACTACATAATGAGCGGGCTTAAAGGGCATTACGATTTGCCGTATGACCGCAGTTGCATGCACGAGGTAGTGTTCAGCGCGCATAGCCTCAGGCGCGATTGCGGCGTGAGCGCACTGGATGTCGCCAAGCGGCTCATAGACTACGGCATACATCCGCCCACGATGTATTTCCCGCTAATCGTGGACGACGCGCTGATGATTGAGCCGACCGAGACCGAGAGCAAAGAGACGCTTGACTACTTCATAGAGGCGATGCGGGCGATAGCGGCTGAGGCGCGGACGGATCCTGACGCGCTGCACAACGCGCCGCATGACGCGCCGAACACGCGGGTTGACGAGGCGCGGGCGGCGCGGCGGCCGGACTTGCGGTGGCGGCGCGATAGGTAGTTTTGATGCGCTTATGCGCGCGGCTGCTGCTGTTCGCTGTGGTATAATTGCTTAAATCGCAATGCGTATTCGGGAGTGTTCGGCATGACTACCGCCACCCAAGCCGCCGCTAAGCGCTGGTACGATCTTGTGCCTGATCCGGAGCCGGTTGAGGACGGGATGCTGCAAAATCCTATCATAGAGGACATAGCGTCCATTCTGCGGGTTCACTATAAGCCGCGCGCCGATAGCGTGCTGGTGTCTGGGCCTACCTTTATCCTGTACGACATCAACGATCCCAACGCGCGGATAGCGCCGGATTGCTATGTGGTGTTCGATGTGGACGCGAAAACCATAGTGGGCCACAACAGCTACCGCGTGTGGCAGTGGGGCAAGCCGCCGGACTTTGTGCTGGAGGTGGCGTCTGATAGTACTGCGTTGCGGGATGTGAGGGACAAGCGCGAGATCTACGCGCGTATAGGGGCGCGGGAGTACTGGCGGTTTGACCCAAGCGGGGGCATGCTTTACGGGGATGCGCTGGCGGGGGATAGGCTGGTTGGGGTCGGGTATGAGCCGTATGAGGTTCGGGCTGACGAAGACGGGAATGTTTGGGCGCATAGCGATGCGTTGAACTTGGACTTCTACTGGCGAGGAGAGCGGTTTTGGGTGAGGGATTCGGCGACTGGGGAGTGGCTGAACTTTCTTGAGGCGGAGTTGGCGGCGCATGAGATTACGCGGCAGGCGCATGAGGTTACTAGGGCGGCGCATCGGCGTGAGCGCGAGGGGCGGTTGGCGGCTGAGGCGCGGGCGCGGCGGCTGCAGGCGGAGCTGGATAGGGCGCGGCGGCGGCAGTAATGCTGATGAATTAGCGCGTCTCGCTTATCTGATGCGGCCGTTCAGTGTGTTATAATTACGCAAATCATAATGCGTATTCGGGAGTGTTCGGCATGACTACCGCCACACAAGCCGCCGCTAAGCGTTGGTATGATCTTGTGCCTGATCCGGAGCCGGTCGAGGACGGCATGCTGCAAAATCCTATCATAGAGGACATAGCGTCCATTCTGCGAGTGCATTTCAAGCCGCATGCGGATAGCGTACTGGTGTCTGGGCCTACCTTTATCCTGTACGACATCAACGATCCCAACGCGCGGATAGCGCCGGATTGCTATGTGGTGTTTGACGTTGACGCCAAAACGATAGTGGGGCATAACAGCTACCGCGTGTGGCAGTGGGGCAAGCCGCCTGACTTTGTGCTGGAGGTGGCGTCGGAGAGTACGGCGCTGCGGGATGTGAGGGAAAAGCGCGAGATATACGCTCGGATAGGGGCGCGGGAGTACTGGCGGTTTGATCCAAGCGGCGGCATGCTTTACGGCGATGCGCTTGCGGGGGATAGGCTTGTTGGGGGCGCGTATGAGCCGTATGAGGTTCGGGCTGATGAAGACGGGAATGTGTGGGCGCATAGCGATGCGCTGAACTTGGATTTTTACTGGCGCGGGGAGCGGTTTTGGGTGAGGGATTCGGCGACCGGGGAGTGGCTGAACTTTCTTGAGGCGGAGTTGGCGGCGCATGAGATTACGCGGCAGGCGCATGGGCGGGAGCGCGAGGCGCGGTTGGCGGCTGAGGCGCGGGCGCGGCGGTTGCAGGATGAGTTGGATAGGGCGCGTGGGCGGTAATAATGCTGATGAATTAGCGCGTAATGGTTATCTGCGGCGGCCGTTCGGTGTGTTATAATCACACAAACCACAATGCGTATTCGGGAGTAATCGGCATGACTACCGCCACACAAGCCGCCGCTAAGCGCTGGTATGATCTTGTGCCTGATCCGGAGCCGGTCGAGGATGGCATGCTGCAAAATCCTATCATAGAGGACATAGCGTCCATTCTGCGGGTTCACTATAAGCCGCATGCTGATAGCGTGTTGGTGTCTGGGCCTACCTTTATCCTGTACGACATTAACGATCCCAACGCGCGGATAGCGCCGGATTGCTATGTGGTGTTTGACGTTGACGCCAAAACCATAGTGGGGCATAACAGCTACCGCGTGTGGCAGTGGGGCAAGCCGCCGGATTTTGTGCTGGAGGTGGCGTCGGAGAGCACGGCGTTGCGGGATGTGAGGGAAAAGCGCGAGATATACGCTAGGATAGGGGCGCGGGAGTACTGGCGGTTTGATCCAAGCGGGGGCATGCTCTACGGGGATGCGCTGGCGGGGGATAGGCTGGTTGGGGGCGCGTATGAGCCGTATGAGGTTCGGGTTGACGAGGACGGGAATGTTTGGGCGCATAGCGATGCGCTGAACTTGGACTTCTACTGGCGAGGGGAGCGGTTTTGGGTGAGGGATTCGGCGACTGGGGAGTGGCTGAACTTTCTTGAGGCGGAGTTGGCGGCGCATGAGGCGACTAGGGCGGCGTATGAAGTAACTAGGATGGCGCACGAGGCGACGACGCAGGCGTATGAAGAGTCTGTTCGGGCGCACGAGGCTACTAGGGCGGCGCATCTGCGTGAGCGCGAGGGGCGGTTGGCGGCTGAGGCAAGGGCGCGGCGGTTGCAGGCGGAGTTGGATAGGGCGCGGCGGCGGGATTAGCGGCAATGCGGCGGATGGTTGCGCGCGATTGTTCGGGGCGATAATCTGTAAGGGCAAATCAGGATACATTAGGCTAACGCTAATTAAGCCAATTAGGAAGGTGAAAAATGGTTGATGTTGGGCAGGCGGCGCCGGATTTTACGTTGCCGTCGCAGGATAGCGCGGATGTGACGCTGAGCGCGTTCAAGGGCGATAAGGCGGTGGTGCTGTCGTTTCACATATTCTCGTTCACGGGCGGTTGAACGGGGCAGGTCTCTTCGTTCAGGGTGGCGAACCCGCTGTTCGAAGAGAAGAATGCCCAGGTGCTGGGCATTAGCTGCGACTCACGGCCGTCCCAAACCGCGTACTCCGCCTCGCTGGGCGGCATACCATATCCGCTGCTGTCCGATTTCCATCCCAAGGGCGCGGTGACGCAGGCATACGGCATCTACAACGAAGAGCGCGGCGCGCCTAATCGCGCGGTGTTCATCGTGGACGCCGAGGGCATCGTGCGCTTTAAGCGCGTGTACGACAACGCAATCGACTTGGATCCCAAAGACATCTTGGCTGAGCTGGATAAAATCTAGCCGCCAAATGTCGCATACGCAACAACCCGGATGGGTTGCCCGCATGCCGGACAGCGGGCGGCCCATCCCAACACGCCGCTAGGCTGGTTAATTTGCATCACATCTTCCAAGAGGGCGATTACGCTCTTATCATTGACCGCAGGGGGCGACGCCACCTAGCTTTGCTGGATGCGTCCGCCAAGTTCGAGTCGCATACGGGCGCGTTTCCGCACACTGAGCTCATCGGAGCGGAGTCCGGCTCTTGGGTGGCTACGAATCGCGGGCATGCGCTGCTGGCGGTCAAGCCCACGATGGCGGATTTCGCGCTTGATATGCCGCGCATCGCAACTGTGGGCTATCCCAAAGATCTGGGCGCGATACTGGTTTATGGCGATATATTCCCCGGCGCGAATGCGCTTGAGGCGGGTTGCGGCTCCGGCGCGGTGACTATGGCGCTGCTGCGCGCTATCGGCGAGCGCGGGACGCTGACGTCGTATGATGTGCGGCAGGATATGATTGAGCGCACAAAGGCGAATGTGGGCGCGATGATGCCTGACGCCGCCAATCTGACGCTCAAGCTTGGCGATGTGTATGAGGGGTTTGAGGAGCGCGAGCTTGACCGCATCGTTCTGGATCTGCCCGAACCCTGGCACGTCGTTCCGCACGCGGCGGAGGCGCTGCTGCCGGGGGGGATAATAGTGTGCTTTCTGCCGACCGTGTTGCAGGTGCATGAGCTGGCGCGCGCGCTGAGGGCGGCGCGAACTTTTGAGATGCTGGAGACTATGGAGGTTCTGCTGCGCCCTTGGAATGTGGGCAGCCGCAGCGTGCGGCCGGAGCATCGGATGGTGGCGCATACAGGGTTCATCACGGTGGCGCGACGCTGTTCGCCACGACCGGCTTTCGCGGGCGCGGAGCGGTGATGCGCGAGGTCAGACGCCGGGCGGCCACAAGTCCGGCAATTCCCAGCTTGTTTGCGGGTAGCGCCCTTGCATCAGCGGCATATGGCGGTTGGTGAGCAATGGCGGGCGCAGGTTTTGGAGTAGCGCGGGCGGCGGGATAAGTTGTGTTGCCGCTACGCTAACGCGCTTGCCTTGTATGAGCGCTTTGAATCCGCCTAACCCGCTTGGGTTCACGAGCTCGCGCATCGCCATCAGGTTGGCGGCGCGTTGCGGGTCGGAGGGCGGCGTAGCGCGGGCGTGGCGCAGCATGTCGTCCATTCCTAGCGCGCTTAGCAGATCTGCCTGAGTGGTGTAGGCAAACGTGGCTAGGCCTGCGGCGCGTCCCTCGGATTGCAGCAGGGTGAAGTCCACAAAGGCGCTGATGTCCTGCCTGCCGATGCGTTGGTAGGGGCTGCCGCCTTGGGTGTGCTTGTAGTATGTTTGCAACGTTCCGTTGCGCCGCCGGTCGGAATAGAGTTCGCGCGCATCGTGGCCGTAGTCTATGGTGATGACGAAACCCGCGTCAAGCGCTTGCGCCACACCGCGCATCCACGCGCCGCCGTCCAGGCGCGCCTCGCCGCGAAACCCGTCGGGCAGCGCAAAGCCAAGCTCGCGGATGCGCGCGGGCAGCAGCGGCGTTGAGGGCGCGTCAAGCGTTTCGCAGAAATCGCCGTTGGCGTCTAAGCCGACGTAGATTTCAAGCGGCTGGCCGTCCGCTATGCGAAAGCGGTGGACGGGGAAGGCGTCAACGAGTTCGTTAGAGATTATGCAGCCGGTTACGCCGCTGAGGGGGATACTATCAGATAGTAGCCTGTCCGTCGGCGCTGGAGTTGCGGCGTCGGGAGCGGCTGCGGGCGCATATCGGTCTATGCAGACGTAACGCAGGCGGGATGCGAATTGGGACGATATGGTTGGGGCGTAGGCGATGATGTCGGCGGCGAGCAAGCCCTCGCCTGCGCCGAGTTCCACGGCGGTGAAATCAGGCGGCTCGCCGATAATCTGCCACATGCGGTAGAGCTGGACGCAGAGCAGCGCGCCGAATGAGGGGTGCGCCGCCGGGCTGGTGTAGTAGTCGCCGGTTGCGCCGAATGGGGCCGGGCTTGTGTAGTAGCCGCCGGTTGGGTGATATAGGGCGAGGCGCATAAACTCGGCAAAGGGGATCTTGCCCTGCCGTCGGATGCGCTCTCTGATAGCCCGTTCAGCGGCGGTTATGGTAGCGGTTATGGCATTACCGGAGGGCGTTTGCGCGGCGCGAAGCAAAGGGGCATCGGCGAGCGATGCCCCTCTTGTGGGCTTGGTTTCGTTTCGGGCGCGCGTCAAGGCAACGATTAGGCGCCGGCGCTCGTCTTGGCGGCGGCGGCTTTTTTGTGCGCTCCCTGCCTGTCCCAGCCCGAACCTTGGATGGAGTTGTTGAACTCGCGGCTCTCGCCGCAGCGCTTGCATCTGCCCACGCTGACCGGCCCGTTGGGGCTTTCAATCTGCCAGTGATGCCGGCAAGTGGCAGTCTCGGTAACTTCTTGAGTCAATGTACGATCCTTCCGGGCTAATGGCGTCTTGGCGGCGCGGACGGGGTTAGCGCTGGGCGATAGGCACATACTCCAAGTCCATATCGCCGATGTAGAGCAGGCGGGGCCTGAGCAGGATGTTGTTGTCGAACTGCTCCAGCACCTGCACAGTCCAGCCGGGGATGCGCCCCATAGCGAATATGGAAATGAACAGGTCTTCGGGGATGTCCAGCAGGTAGTAGATGGCGCCGGAGAAGAAGTCCACGTTTTGGCAGATGCCGCGCCGCGCGTAGGGCTCCATGACTTTGGTTACCGCCTCTAGGATGCCGAACCAGCCGGGCTGGCCTTTGCGCTCGCCGAGCGCGCGGGCGTCGTCTTTGAGGTGAATGGAGCGCGGGTCTATCGCCTTATAGACGCGGTGGCCAAAGCCCATAACCCTGCCGCCCTTGGCGCGCAGGTCGCGCACATAGTTTTCGGCGTTGGACTCGTCGCCGATTTCCATAGCCATCTTCATCACTTCTTCGGCGGCGCCGCCGTGAGAGGGGCCTTTGAGGACGCCGATGCCGGTGGTGACGGCGCAGTGCAGGTCGGCTTGGGTGGAGGCGGTAACGCGCGCGCCGAAAGAGGATGCGTTGATGCCGTGTTCGGCGTGCAGGATGAAGTCTTTGTCTATGAGGCTGGCGTCTTGCTCGTCCGGCTTTTCGCCGAAGAGCATATACAGGAAATTGGCGGCGTGGTTGAGGCTGGCGTCGGGGGCGACGGGCTGCTTGCCGTCGCGGATGCGCGCGTGGGCGGCGACGATGGTGGACGCCTGCGCGGTGAGGCGAATGCCTTTGCGGAGGGTAGCCTCGGCGGAGTTGTCTTCGGTTTCGGGGTCGTAGGCGGCAAGCGCGGACACCGCAGTTCGCAACACATCCATCGGATGCGACTTTTGGGTTAGGCTGATTACGCTGAGCACCTCTTCGGGGAGCGCGCGGCTTGCCCTGAGTTCGGCGTCAAAGGCGTCCAACTGCGCTTGGGTGGGAAGTTCGCCGTAGAGCAGAAGATAGATCGTCTCCTCAAAGGTGGACTTCGTCGCCAAGTCGTCGATGTTGTAGCCGCGATAGAGCAGCTTGCCAATATCGCCGTCTATGAAACTGGACCTGGTTCGGTCTATATGCACATCACGAAGGCCTCGATGCAGTTCGACCTTCTGTTCACTGGTCATACCCAATCCTCCCAAGTCCGTCTTTTGATGTCGCATTGCGGCGCATAGTCTAGCCGCCGCAACCCCGAATAACGATTATCAGGTTCGCCAATTTTAGCATTATGCCGTTTGCGGTGTCAAATTGGGGCGGCGGGCGGCGCGTTCCAATTTGCAGGCTTGCGCCGCCTTGCGGTATGCTGTTATGCGATGGCGGCTAAACGCGCTAGGTTAGGCGCAAGTGCGCCGCGCATCGGATTTGCATCAATACTGATAACGATAAGGGGATGGCGAGGGATAGATATGAGCAGTGAACGGGCGCAGGAATATAGAGGGGTGATGACGCTGCCGGGGGAGCAGGAGGAGCGTGGGGTGTCTTTGACGCTTGACGCTGGCGCGCCGTCGGTGGACATCCGGTTTGACGAGCCGATTGAGGGCAATACCGATTGGCAGGCGGAGGGGCTGAGCGTGGCGGCGCGGGTGAAGTACAACGAGGTTGTGTTTTACACGACCGGGCTGCCCAAAGAGACGGTGCAGGTCACTTGGAAGTTCAACAGCAGCTTGTTGGACGATTCGCTGGCGGGCGTGGTGATAGCGCGCCCGAATGACCTGCGGGTTACGGGCGAAAAGGGGTTTGTGCTGACTAAGGTGGGGTAGGCGGGGGTTTCGGCTAGGCAAGCCGCCCTAAATATGCCGCGCGATGCGCCGTTAACGCGCAAGTCGCTTGCCGCTTACGCGGGGACGTCGGCGGGCGATGCGGGTTACACGGCGTCGTTGGGCGGGAACAGCAGCGTATTGATGGTTTCGTAGGCTTGGTCGTTTGCCAAGCCCATTACCACGCCGGCGCGGGCGTCGCGGAAGTAGCGCTCAAAGGGCAGCTCGCGGGCGAATGCGGTGCCGCCGAACATCGTCATCAGATCTTGGGTTACGCGCACAGCTACTTCGGAGCAGACGACTTTCGCCTGGATGTAGGGCAGCAGCGAGGGCGCTCTGGCGTCGTCCGCCATAGCCGCTACGACGTGCAGGAATGAGCGCGCCGCCTCTATTTGGGCGCTCATTTCGGCGATGCGGCGCTGGTTGATGGGGTTGTCCAGCCGCCGCGCGCCGCTGGCAAAGCGTTTGTCGCCCTCTTCGCAGGCGAGTTCATACGCGCCGGAGGCTATGCCCAGATACGCCGCGCCGTAGGTCAGGATTAGCACGGGCATCATATATTTCGCCATAACCGGCTCTTTTTCGCCCTCAAGTTCAATGCCGAGCAGGTTTTCTTCCGGCACGACGCCGTTGAAAACCATAGCCGCGCTGCAGTTGCCGCGCATGCCCAGCCCGTCCCAGCGCGAGGCGGTTTGCCAGTCCACCTTGTCCGCCTCGATCATCAGCAGGTCGGGCGGCCCTTCCATGCGGCTGGCGTCGGCGCGGCAGAACATAATGTAGTGGGATGCGTGTCCGGCGGATGTGACATAGGATTTGCGGATGTTGTCCAGGCGAAAGCCGCCCTCAACGCGGGGCAGCAAGGCGTCGGGCGCGGATACGGGGCGCCAGTCTTTGCCGCTTTGGCCTCTTGATTCGCCGCCGGCGGCCGCGGCGAATACCTCGCCTCGCGCCAGCGGCTCCACGAAACGCTTGACCTGCAGCGCGGTGGGTATGCGGCTGACCGCCTCCACCGATTCCAAGTGCATCTTGTAGCACATCGCGGTGGATGGGCATTTCTTGGCTATCTCTTCCACGATGAGGCAGGTGGTGACCATATCGCCGCCCAGACCGCCGTGCCGCTTGTCCACGCGCAGCGCCCAAAGCCCCATATCGCCGAGCGCCGCGAGGGATTCTTGGGGGAATTCGGCGTCGCGGTCGCATTGGGCGGCTCTGGGGGCGATAACGCGCTCGGCTACCTCTGCCACGCGCTCTTTCCATTCAAGTTGGCTGTCGTTAAGGCGGTAGTAGTTCATTTCAAGTCCCTGCTTGCGGTATGCAATCGGATGCCGCGAATGATGCGCGGCGTAAGCAGGCTAAGACTAAATCTAAGCGGGCGGGATGTCAATCGGGTTTTGCGGCTAGGCGTCTGATTTTAGCGGGCGCGGGCGTTTAAGCGGGCGCGGGCGCTGCTTTTATACAAAAAGCAACCAAAAACTTTGAGTGGGGGATGTAAGGTAGGTTTGTGATGGCATAGAGTAAAATGGGCATAAGGTTTTGGGTAAGCAGGTAGGCGGATTCAATGACGACGAAACTGGGCTTGATAGTAAATCCGATTGCGGGTATGGGCGGTAGCGTTGGGTTGAAAGGCACTGACGGGGCTGACGCTTTGCGAAAGGCGCGGGCGCTTGGGGCGAGGCCGGCGGCGCATAGGCGGGCGATTGATGCGCTGAGGGTGATTGCGGCGGGGATGCCGGATGTTAAGCTGCTGACATGCGCGGGGGCTATGGGCGAGGATGCGGCGAGGGATTGCGGGCTGGCGCCGGTGGTAGTGGGCGGCGTGCGTGCGGATATATCGGCATACGAGTCGGATGGGGCGGATACGCGGCGGGCTTGCGCTGAGATGCGGCGGCGGGGCGTTGGCTTGCTGTTGTTCGCGGGCGGCGATGGGACGGCGCGGGACGTCTGCGCGGCGATAGGCGGCGAGGGCGAGCCTGTGGCGGCGCTGGGCATACCGGCGGGCGTTAAGATGCACTCGGCGGTGTTCGCGCTGACGCCGCGACGGGCGGGCGAGACGGCGCTGCGCTTTCTCAGGGGCGAGCTTGGCGTTGGCGATGCTGAGGTGATGGATATTGATGAGGAGGCGTTTCGGGCGGGCAGAGTATCGGCGGCGCTGTATGGGTATCTCAGGGTTCCTCAGGATGGCCAAGCGGTTCAGGCGGGCAAGTCGGCATCCGCCGCGATAGATGAGCGGGACGCCGCGCGGGGGATTGGGGAGCAGGTGGTGTCAAGTATGGAAGAGGGGGTTGTGTATATCATAGGGCCCGGCACAACCACGCGGGCGATAGCGGACGCATTGGGCATACGCAAGACGCTGTTGGGGGTGGACGCGGCGCTTGACGGGCGGCTGATTGCGGCGGACGCAAACGAAAGCGATCTGCTGCGGCTGACGCGGGACAAGCCCGCGAAAATCGTGGTGGGCGTTATCGGCGGGCAGGGGTATGTGTTTGGGCGCGGCAATCAGCAGATTAGCGCGCGCGTGATACGGCGCGTGGTAGGGCAAGCGGGCGCGGGCGGCATCATCGTTGTGGCTACGCGGGGCAAGCTGCTGGCGCTGGGGGGCAAGCCGCTGCTGGTGGATACGGGCGATAGCGCGCTCGACCGGGAACTCAGCGGCTATATCAGCGTGATAACGGGCGTTGGGGAATCGCATACATACCGCGTTTCCTGCTAGGCGGCGCGGCGGGGGCTAGTGGCTATGCCTTGCGAACGTCGCAGCCAAGCCCGTGCGCGCGTATGCGGTCGCGGTAGTGTTCGGCTTGCTCAAAGGGGCAGACAATCACAACGGCGCTGCCGGTATTGTGCGCCTCAAACATAATCTCAACCGCCTCCTCCAGTTCCAGGCTTGGCACGCTCTCTATCAGCGCCGCCACAACGAAATCCATAGAGTTGTGGTCGTCGTTGTACAGCACAACCGCGTAGGGCGGCAGCCTGTCCTGCAATATGCGCTGGAGGCGCTCGGTGTCTGTGTCGGTGATGGTTGTGTTTGTATATCGGAGTGGCATAGGCTTTTTTGAAACGCAAAGGGGTGATTGTGTCTGTGATTATACTCGCTTAGCGCGGCGGTGTCAGGGTGGGATAGGGCGCAGACGTCAAGCATAGCGGGCGCAATGGCCGGGCTAGGCGGGCGCTGTGGGGGATAGCGCGGGGATGTTGTTGCGCCATACGCGGGCGAAAGTTGGGCGCGGTTATTCGGCGGGGAACGCTAGGAACGGGTTGTCGTGAACGCGCGTGAGTTCAACCGAGGCGCCGGGCGATAGGCTTGGGTAGCCGCGCCGGACGGAGCGCACAATCGCGCCGCCGGGCGTTGCCACGAATGCCATCGTTTCGCCGCCGCGGAACTCCAGCGATTCCACGCGGCAATCGCCGGACTGCGTCGCCGCCACTCCCAGATCTTGCGGGCGGATCATCACGAGCAGCGCGTCGCCGTCGGATATGGCGGCGCTGTGGCAGATGAACGGCAAATCGCCGATAGCGGTGGATGCAAAGACGCCATGCGCCACGCCGGGCAGGAAGTCGCAGTCGCCCACCATTCGGGCTACGGCGGGGTTGACGGGCGCGCGGTATAGGTCGGCGGGCGCGCCAAGCTGCTCTAGGCGGCCGGCGACCATAACGCCCGCGCGGTCGGCTACGGCGAATGCCTCTTCGCGGTCGTGGGTGACCAGGATGGCGCTGATGTTTTCGCGGCGCAGTATCTCCACCACTTCCAGGCGCAGGCTGTGGCGCAGGCCGGCGTCTAGGTTGCTGAACGGCTCGTCTAGCAGCATAGCGATGGGATGCGGCGCCAGGGTTCGGGCGAGCGCGACGCGCTGCTGCTGGCCGCCGGATAGTTCGTGCGGGTAGCGGCTTTCCAGGTCGGCTAGGCGCACGAGCTCCAGCGCCTCGCGGACGCGGCGGCGGCGGTCGGCGGGGGATGCGTTGTGCAGCCCGAAAGCCACGTTTTGCGCTACGCTCATATGCGGGAATAGCGCGTATTCTTGGAACACCATCCCGATGTTGCGGCGCTCAGGCGGCAGATGCAGCGTTTCGGATGATGCGGGTTCGGAGCGTATGGCGATTGCGCCGCCGTTCACTGATTCAAAGCCGGCTATGAGCCTGAGCAGCGTGGTCTTGCCGCAGCCGCTTTCGCCTAGTATGGACACGATTTCGCCGGGCATCAGGCCGAAACTGACGGCGTCAACGGCAAGGGTATCGCCAAAGCGCTTGCTTGCGCGGCGGCACTCAATCAGTGGGACGCTCACCCTAGCGCCCTCTTTTCACGCAAGACGAGCAGCGTCATTGGGACGGACGACATCAGGATGAGCAGCAGCGCGGGGGCGGCGGCGCGCGCGAAGAACGCCTCGGCGGAGGCCGACCATACCTCAGTGGCGAGCGTGTCAAAGTCAAGGGGGCCTAGTATCAGCGTTGCGGGCAGCTCTTTCATCGTGAGCAGGAACACAAGCGCGCCGCCCATTAGGACGCCGGGCATCATAAGCGGGGCGGTTATGCGTAGCATCACTCGCAGAGGACTGTGGCCCAGGCTGCGCGCGGCGTCCTCAAGGCGCGGGCTGATTTGCAGCAGCGACGCCTTGACCGCGCCAAGCGCAACGGGGAAGAACAGGACGGCGTATCCGAATATGAGCAGGTAATGGGTCTGGTATAGCAGGCGAAAGTAGTTCGCGCCGAAGAAGATGAGCGCCAGCGCCACCACAACGCCCGGCAGCGCGTAGCCGGTGTAACTCAGGGATTCGAGGACTCGGTTTAGGCGCGTGGGATAGCGCACAAGCAGGGTTGCCATGGCAATCGCCATCGCTGCCGTGATGACGGCGGCGGCGAGCGATACGACAAGCGAGTTTTGGGTGGCAGTCCACAGCAATAGCAGCGGCTCGCCGTTTGAGACGCCGCGAACTAGCCAGAACGCCAACACGCCCGCGGGCAGCGCGAGCGCTAGGGCGAGTATCCCGACTATCGCCGCGATAGCCGCCCATTTCCAAGCGCCAAGCTTGGCGGCTTTTGGCTGCCGCGCCGAACCCGCGCCCGCGCGATAGTAGCGCTGCCGCCCGCGCGTGTAGCTTTCCATAAGCAGTATGGCTATCGCCAGCGCCACAAGCGCAAACGAAAGCAGCGCCGCTATGGAGCGGTCAATGGACGACTGGTATTGCTGGTATATCGTGAATGTGAATGTGTTGTAGCGCATCAGGGATACCGCGCCGAAATCGCTCAGGGTGTAAAGCGCCACGAGCAGCGCGCCCGCCGCGATGGACGGGTTGAGCTGCGGCAGGGTTACGCGAAAGAACGCGCTCCAAGCGCCGTGACCGAGGCTGCGCGCCGATTCGTCGGTGGCCGGGTCAAGATTGGCTACCGCGCCGCGCACGGTCAGGAACATATACGGGTAGCTGAGCAGCGTTAGAACCAGCGTCGCGCCCGCAAGCCCGTAGAAGTCGGGGATGCGCTGCACGCCAAACGCCGCCTCCAATAGCGATTGCAGCATCCCGCGGGGGCCTAGCGCCGATGCGTACAGGAACGCGCCCACGAAACTGGGTATCACCAGGGGCAGCGCCAACAGCACAGTCCAAACGCGGCGCAAGGGCAGATCCGAGCGCGCCGTCAGCCACGCGAATGGCACGGCGAGTACGGCGGACAGTGAGGTTACGCAGACTACAAGCAGCAGCGTTCTGGCAAGCGTTTCCAGAGTGCGGACGCGAAAGAACAGATCCCACGCCTGGTCGCTCGCGCTTGCGCCGCGTATCACAAGGTAGAGCGCGGGCAAGAACATAGCCGCGCCGACGAGCAGAGCGGGCAGCAGAACGACGGGCGGGGGATAGCCGGCGAGGGATAGCCGCCTGCCTGAGAATGCGCTTAGGCCGGCGGCTGTGAACCTGTTGGGTATGTGGCTGATTTCTACCATATTGGGTATGTTTGGATAGCCGATTGGCAAGCGGCGGACTAGTTTAGTATACCTAAGTCGCGCAACAGCGCTTGAGTGCCGGCGAGATCCTCTAGGGTAGCCATATCTATGTGCGGGTTGTTGATCTCTTCGAGCGGCGTGAGTATCCTGTTCGTCCTGACGCCCTCTACTAGGGGATACTCAAAGGTTTGCCCGGCGAAGTACTGCTGCGCCACGGTGGACAGCAGGAAGTTGAAGAACCGCTCTGCGTTGTCCTTGTTTTCGGCTGTGTTTAGGATGCCGCCGCCCGCTACTAGGATGACGCCGCCGGGGCCGCCGCCGGGGATGTGGTAGTTGCGCGCGGCGAAACCCTCGCCCTCTTCGGCGATAAAGCGATGCAGATAGTAGTGGTTGACGAACCCGACGTCCACTTCGCCCGCGGCGGTCGCCGCCACGGTGGGCGTGTTCTTGGGATAGACATTCGGCTCGTTGGCTTGGATGCCCAGCAGCCATTCGCGCGTCTTGTCCTCGCCCCACACTACGCGCATCGCGGTCACCATCGCTTGGAACGACCCGTTTGTGGGCGCCCAACCGATACGGCCCTTCCATTCGGGCGCTGTGAACGCCTCCATATCGGCGGGCAGGTCGGCGGGCGTCAGGTTGTCGGTGTTGTACACCACTACCCTTGCGCGGCCGGATATGCCTACCCAAAGGTTGTCGGGGGAGCGCGCCCATTCAGGCGCCTTGTTGGTGATGGAGGACGGCAGCGTTGCGAACATTCCGGCGCTTGCGACCTCGCCAAGCCCGCCCGGATCCTGCGCGAAGAACACGTCGGCGGGGGAGTTGTCGCCCTCTTCAAGCAAGGTAGCGGCGATTTCGCCCGTGCCGCCGTACTTGACGGCTACGTTTATGCCGGTAACCTCTTCGAACTGCGCGATGATTGGGCCCACGAGCGATTCGCTCCTGCCCGAATACACGACCAGTTCGCCGGGGTCGGCTTGAACTACCCGTTCCACCACTTCCACGACCTTTTCGCCGGGGATTTCCACCACGCGCTCTACCTCTATGACCTGAGCAGTAGGCGCGGGTCCGGGGACTTCCACTATGCGTTCCACTTCGATGATCTGAGGCGCGGGCGCGACGGCGGCGGGGGTTGCGCCGCATGCGCTAAGCCCAAACGTTGCCGTTATCAGCGCGGCGAGCGCCAACCATAGCGGCTTGGATGCTGACATTGCGTTCACTCCTTGCGTCGCTATGCTTAACATTCGCTCATTCGTATGTTGAGCAAGGCAAAGCATAGCAACTAATCGCGTTAGTTAATATGGATTAAGTTGAAGATTTTGTCAACAGATAAGCGAATTATCCGCTGGGCATGAATTCCGCGCTGATGTTGTCTTTTGGGCCGACCCCCCTATATGGGAGGGTAAGAGGGGCCGGCCTGCGAGAAAGGAGGGAAGGAATTACGATATTTGATGGAACGCGCTAGGCGCTCCGGCGGAACGGCTTGGCGGTTCGCGGCAGTTGGCGGGTATGAAAGCGCTGTGGCTATTTGCCGCCGCAAGCGCCGCCGCGCCTATAATCCGCGTTTCGCTCGCTGTCATTCGCTAATCCTTGACGGCGCGTTTCAGTTATTAGAAACATACGCATATAGTTAGTATGTATTAAGTATTATAGATAGATTAGCGGCATAAAATCGGTATGTCAATAGATTTATTGGAAATTCGTGCATATTCGCAAAATTGCTATTGCGGGCGGCTAGTTCGCGGGGAAAATGGCGATGGAGCGCGGCGTGTGGGAGATTTGGGCGGGTGAGGCGAGCAGATGGCAAGGGGCAAAAGGCAAGGGCAAGGAGGTGAATCGGCGAGCCGCGGGGGATTGGGGGCGTATGGCGAAAAGAAGAGCCGCGCCCCCGTGATTGGCGGGGAGCGCGGCTTGTGTGCGTTAGCGTTGGCGCTAGGTTGGCGCCGGTTGGACGCGGGCTAGGCGCGGGCGGCTAGGCGGGCGTCTATGAGCAGCAGGCCGCTGCCGTCGCCGTCTATCAGGCGGAGCTGGTCGACTATCTCTTCGGCGCTCTTTTCTTCTTCCACCTGCTCGTTGATGAGCTCGTGCAGCATCACTTGGGCGGCGTAGTCGCTCTCTTCTATGGCGAGCTGGTACATGCGGTTGATGAGGCCGGTTATCTTGCGCTCGTGATCCAGGGTGCGCTCCATCGCGTCCAGGGCGCTCTGGAAGTCGGCGGGCGGCTGCGGGATGGCCTGCAGGGTGGCGCGGCCGCCGCGGTCGTGGACGTAGTCGAAGAACCGCATCGCATGCGTGGTCTCTTCGGCGTTCTGCTGCCGCATCCAGTGGGCGAAGCCGGGCAGGTTCCTGTCCTCAAAGTAGGACGCCATTGACAGGTAGATGAACGCCGACTCGAACTCGGCGGTTATCTGGTCGTTGAATGACTCTTGCAGTCTGGGACTCAGGTTCATTGCGTATTTGTCCTCCCTAATAGTTTAGTTATCGCTTATGGTTTATTGAAAAATTTGGATGTTGCGCTTGGATGCTGCCGCAATCGTAACGCGGCTAACATCTATATTTACACCGATTTTGGGGCTAGTCCAGATTGAATTAAAAAATTGCGCCATATAGCGCAATGTATGTTTATTGGCGTCATATGAGCGGTTGCGTAGCGCGTAGCGCGATTGGCGGCGATGATGCAAGCGCGGCTAATAGTTGACATAGGCGGCGTTAAGCGTATATTTAGTTTGCGGCATAGCATTGATTAGCCGATTTTCGCAGCCTGAGACGCGCCGAATTTGGGCGATTTTGGGCCGCCGCAATCGGGCGATAGATGCGCGAGTTATCAGCGCGAATTAGCAGGACAAGCAAGGAGAGGCAATGACCACAGAGGCAACGATAAAGAGCGACGAGGTAGCCATACCGCAGACGGGGACGTCGGTATATGAGGCGATATTCGGGCGGCGGATGACGAAAGAGTTCACGGGCGCGGATGTGCCGCGCGAGGCGCTGCGGCGCATGCTGGACGCGGCGATATGGGCGCCCAATCACCGCTTGACCAACCCATGGCGGTTTTTCGCGCTTGAACGGGGCGGCGCTGTGCGCGAGCGCGTGGCGGATCTGGCGTGGCAAACCGCGTATGAGGCGGTGGCGAACCCGAACCCTGAGCAGAAAAGGTCGTCGGCGGACGCCAGCAAAGCGCGCGTGCTGAACGCGCCCGCGGCGGTGTATGTGTACAGCGTGCCGGGCAGGGATGACGAAACCACGCAAGAGAACTACGCCTCAGTGTGCTGCGCGGTTCAAAATATGGCGCTGGCGGCTGTGGCGGAGGGGCTGGTGGTGGACTGGAGCACGGGCGGCGTAACGCGGCATCCGGACTTGGGCGCGACGCTGGGCGCGGATGCGGACTGGACGCTGGTGGGGGCGCTGTTCATCGGCGAGCCGCTCAACGCGCCGACTACGCGGCGGAGCGCAACGTCTGAGATAGTGGCGTGGCTGAGCTGAGTGGGTTGCGGCGAATGGGCAATGCGTGGGGCAAGTCCAATACCTGCCCTTATCTCATAACCTTGCCATAAGCCCGCAAGGGAAACTAGGCGAGCGAAACCAGCGAAACTATAATAGAGGGGATGGTACCCCTGCCCGGACTCGAACCGGGGCACACGGTTTAGGAAACCGTTGCTCTATCCTCCTGAGCTACAGGGGCGCCTAAGGCTATTATACCCTAACGCGGCGCTGGGTTGCACTATTCGCGGCGCGGATTTTGGGGTAATCGCGGGGGATTTTCGGGCGCGAGATGCCGCGTTTGGCTTGCGTATTGCCGGGGATATGGGGCGAATTTGGGGGATATGGTTTTCACGCGGCGGTTTATCTGCTATAATCACTTTGTTCGCTGGAGTGGCGATGGCGCTGAGCGTCGCGTCAGGGCGGTTAGCTCAGTTGGTTAGAGCGCTTGCTTCACACGCAAGAGGTCCCAGGTTCAAGTCCTGGACCGCCCACCACAAGGCGGGCGGCGCGGCTGAGTAATCTGGCCGCGCGAACAAACGGGAATGTGCCGAAGTGGCGGAACGGAAGACGCGCTACGTTCAGGGCGTAGTATCCTTTACGGATGTGTGGGTTCAAATCCCTCCTTCGGCACCAACGCAATCGCAATGCCGCCAACCGAAACGCGCGCGCTTGTAGCTCAGTGGATAGAGCGCAGCCCTGCGGAGGCTGAGGCCGTGGGTTCGAGTCCCGCCAAGCGCGCCATCTGTTTCTAGCCCCATAAATCCGCATCGGGCGGCAATGCAACCCCTTAGCGGATCCGCCAAATCCGCGCATCCAATATCTCGCATGCGCCCGTCGCGTTGCGGCGCGGGCGATTAGCTCAGATGGTTAGAGCGTCTGCTTTACACGCAGAAGGTCAGAGGTTCGAGTCCTCTATCGCCCACCACTATCGCCGTTATCGCCCGCCAACATCGCCTACCGGCATACCCACCAACCCTTGCGCGATACCCCCGAATTCGCCCGCGATCGCAGTTCGCGCCCTCTCTCATCCTCTCTATATCCTAGCGTCTTAGCGCATACATTAGCGCATTCCTCTTTTCGCATATCAGCGTATCTTAACCCCGCCGCTTATTGAATTCGCAGATGGCGGCTATGATACGATACGCCCCGGCGCGTATTATTGCGTGGATTTGCCTTGCGCGGATTGGCGCGCCCACGCCGCAGCGCGAAAGGAGCCTTAGCTAAGATGCGATTTCATCCGACACTCCGCAAATCGCTGATAAACCCGGCGACGTTCGCCTCGCTGATAGTCGCGGGGGTGGCGCTGGCGGCGCTGCTGGTCGGGCTGGCGGACATCAACGCGGCAAACGCGCAAGCGGCCAGCACATTCACGGCGATAAGCGGCGGCATTACGCATACCTGCGCGCTTGACGCGGACGGCGCGGCGACCTGCTGGGGCAGCGACGCCGACGGCGAATCCACGCCGCCGCAGGGCGAGACTTTCGCGGCGATAAGCGCGGGCGACTCGTTCACCTGCGGCATCCGAAAGGAAGAGGATGGCGAGGCCGGCAAGGCGGTATGCTGGGGCAACGACACTCGGCGGCAGGTATGGAATGTGCCAACGCGGGAAGAGTTCACTGAGATAAGCGCGGGCGCGTTTCATGCGTGCGGCTTGCGCGAGGATGGCAAGGCGATTTGCTGGGGCGATAACGACTTTGGGCAGTCCGAGCCGCCTGCTGATGGCGTCTATGTTGAGATAAGCGCGGGCGGCTATCACACATGCGGGCTTGACGCGGAGGGCAAGGCAACCTGCTGGGGCAGCAACGGCTATGGGCAGACTATCGCGCATCGGGGGGTGTTCAGGTCAATTGACGCGGGCGAGCATCACACCTGCGCGCTGCGCGATTCGGATATGTTCGCAATCTGCTGGGGCAGGGACAGCCAGGGCAGGACAAGCCCAATCGCGGAGCGGTTCGCGTCCATAAGCGCGGGCGTGGCGCACGGCTGCGGCTTGCGGTCGGACGGCCTTGTTGTGTGCTGGGGCGACGACAGCCTGGGCCAGTCTCAGCCGCCCGCCGGCGAGCGGTTCGCGGCGCTGACCGCGGGCGGCTATCACACATGCGGCTTGCGGCACGACGGCAGAGCGGTCTGCTGGGGCTGGAACGGGTCGGGGCAGGCAAGCCCGCCCGCGTCTATGGCAACGCCGACGCCCACCGCCACATCAGTCCCCACGGTGGGCCTTCCCACCGCAACGCCCACAATCACGCCAATCGCAACGTCCACGCCGATAATGATCGGGATGCCGAGCGCGAGCGCCAGCATAAGCATCGGCGCGAGCCACGCATGCGGGCTGCGGCAGGACGGCACAATCGTGTGCTGGGGCAGCGATTCGCAGGGGCAGACCACGCCGCCCGGCGGCAAGTTCGCAACCGTCAGCGGCGGCGATTCCCACGCCTGCGCGCTGCGCGAGGACGGCTCTCTAATCTGCTGGGGCGATAACACATTCGGGCAGGCAACGCCGCCCGCAAGCGGCAGATACATCGCCATCAGCAGCCACTCCAACCATACCTGCGGGCTGCGCGATGACGGCTCGATAACCTGCTGGGGCGATGACAGATATGGGCAAACCGCGCCGCCCGAAAACGGCAGATACACCGCGATAAGCAGCGGCGAAACGCTGTCGTGCGCGCTGCGTTATGACGGCGAGCTGGTGTGCTGGGGAACGCGGCAGGACGGCGGGGACATAGCGCCGCCGCCGCCAACGCCGGTTCCCAGCGCCACGCCGCCGCCGACCGCGACGCCGGCGCCCGTAGCCACGCCCGCGCCCGCCGCGACGATTCCTCAGCGGTTCATCAGCGACTGCTCCAACGGCATAGCGGTCATCTACCCGCTGGACAACCCGCGCTCGGCGCGCGACTGCGCGGCGCTGCTGGCGTCCAAAGCCGTCTTGGAAGGCACGCTGCCCGGCGCGCTGAACTGGTCGCCGTGGATTCGGATTGACGCTTGGGACGGCGTAACCGTAGCCAGCGTGGACGGATCGCCCAGGATCGTTGAGCTAAACCTGAGCGGCTACGGGCTGGTCGGGCAGGTTCCTGAGCAGATTAGCCATATGAGCGCGCTCAGGCGGCTCATCCTGGACGACAACGACCTGCATGGCGCGCTGCCGCCGCAACTGGGCAATATGGGCGGCTTGGAAAGGCTGTCGGTTCAGAACAACGAACTGACCGGCGCGCTGCCGCCGCAGCTGGGCAACCTCGCCAACCTGATGTACATATACTTGGGCGGCAACGACCTGCACGGCGCGCTGCCGCCGCAGCTGGGCAACCTGACGGGCTTGCAGACGCTGTCCATCCCGGACAACGGCCTGAGCGGCGCTATCCCGCCGCAACTGGGCAGGCTGGGCAGCCTGGATGTGCTGTCGCTTGGCGGCAACAATCTGAGCGGGCAGATACCCGCGCAGCTGGGCAACCTGACAAGCCTGCAATGGCTTGGGCTTGCCAACAACGGCCTGAGCGGGAGCATCCCGCCGGAGCTGGGGGCGCTGAGAAACCTGACGCATCTGTACTTGGATCGCAACGACCTGAGCGGCGAGATACCCGCGCGGCTGAGCAGCCTGGTCAGCCTGCGGCTGCTGCGGCTTGCGGGCAACGACTTCGCGGGCTGCGTTCCGAGCGCGCTGGGCGATGTGGCGGATAACGATCTGGCGGAGGTGGGGCTGCCGCTGTGCAACTAGGGGGCGTCTAGTTGCCCGCCGAAAGCCAAACGCAAGCGCTTGCGCAATTTCACGCGGGCGCTTGTGTGCGTGATGCGCTATTGTGTGCTACAATAAACTTCATCGGCGCGGCGGGCCGCTCCCGCCGCGGATGGCATAGCCCAAAGGACGGCAGCCCAATGGCAACCCCGAACTTCCAAAACCGAACCTTGTTCAAGGGCGATAACCTAGACTTTCTGCGCGGGATGAATAGCGAGACCGTGGATCTCATCGCCACTGATCCGCCGTTCAACAAGGGCAAGGATTTTCACGCCACGCCGGAGAGCCTAGCGGCGGGGGCGCTTTCACGACGCATCGTGTCAGCCATATCGCTAATCCTTAAATAAATGGTCTGACGGCGTCCAGTAGCTTCCCGCCCACGCATCCGCCCGAACCAGCCACTCCTCTATGCGGCGACGCGGCGGGCAGGACGCGCCCCAGTACTCCACGAACAAGGCGTCGTCCAGACGCGCGGCGGCGGCGCGCATTAAATCCTGTATATCTTCCAAGGATCGTTGAGTGTAATTCCCGCCCCGCCTGTCGTCTTTACGCAGCGCAACGCTGCCCGCGCTGAACAGGTCGCGCACCTGAGTGCACAGAACGCCGTGATGCGTTAGCAAGTACATCGCGGCGTCATCATATTTGCCGCGCACTCGCGGCCCAGCGCACACTTTGGGACACAACAGCGCCGCCTCCGCCCGAAAGACGCGCTTTTCGTCCTGCGGCAAATTCGCGTACAACCGCACATTGACGGGTAGCGTGTGCGACTCCTCCAGCCACCACAGCCGCTCGCCCGGCTGCAGGTTTTCGCGCGAATACTCGCGCACATGGCTCATCTTTTCATCATCCGACAGCGCCGCGAACTCTTCATACGACACCGAAAAGTTTGTGAACAGCGACCGCGCATCGCCCCTGTCCATGCTTATCACGAAACGCGGCGAGTTGGACACGCGCACATGCGTTACGCAGTCGCCATACCTGTCCCATCGGACTTCAGGAATCCCGCCCGCCTTGCCATACAGGACATAAACATCGCTCACATCCGCATCGCGCATCCCCTCGAAGATGCTGTTGCCCACCGCGTTCCAAGTGTCGTTCTGCGTGAACTTGACCTCAACGCCAAACCCGTTGACCTTGATGTCGGGAAAGGCGCGCGGATGATAAGTTGGATTTGCCTCAAATCCGGTATCCCTCGCGGCTACGCGCAACATATCAAGCGCGTGCTGCTCAAAAGCGTCAGGCGCGTTGTAGAGCGAGCTTGAGCGCAAATTCTCCGTGAGAATGGACGCGGCGCGGCTCAGTACGCGCTCAAATTCGGCCGGCGTCAAGACAATCCCTCACTGAGTTTGCGATATGCCACGCCAGCGCGGGCGGCACAGCGTTGCCTATCTGCCGCTCCGTCTCGCGCATCCGCGAGGTGAACCGGAACTCGTCCGGGAACGACTGCAACCGCGCCGCCTCCCGTAAGGATATGCGGCGGTCGAGCGCGTAATGCCACTGGATATTCCCGTGATGCTCCGCCCTGATAGTGGTGGACGGTTTGTCGGCGGATAATCGCCTGTTGCCCTGCTCCGGACTTCTGGACGCCTTGCTCCAGATGTGCGAAAACTCGCTGTCTTCCCGCGCCGATTCAAGGTCGCCGATAGCCTCTCGCGCCGTCATCCGCCGCTCCACTGGTTTCGGATGCTCAAACGCGAACCCGTCTTTGACGCCTATGATAAACACGCGCTCGCGCATCTGCGGCACGCCGTAATCGGCGGCTAGATATACCCGGTGGCATACGCTGTAGCCGTCAAGCGAAAAATCCGCTATCATCCGCTCAAAGAACGCCTCGCCGCCCGACATAAGCAGTCCTTTGACATTTTCGGCGACGAATATGCTGGGATTCGTCTTGCGTATGGCGTCCACCATATACTCGTAAAGAACCGTGCGCTGCCCGTCCGCTATCTTGCGCGCGCCATTGATAGAAACATCCTGACAGGGAAAGCCGCCAATCACCGCATCCGCCGACAGCGGCAGATCCTCTATCGCGTCCGCAATATCCCCCGCGACTATGCCATCCCCCAAGTTCGCGCGATAGGTATCGCAAGCCTTTTCGCTAACATCGTTAGCCCACACGACATTGAACGGCAGCTCATCATAGTATCGCCCGCCAAACCAAAACCCGCCCGCGAACCCCAGATCCATCCCGCCGCAACCTGAGAACAGGCTAACCACCGAATAAGTCCGGCGCGGCGCCTGGCTTAAATCGGCGTTTCTAGCCGCGCCATTGCGAGCGGATGATGTTAGGTGAAATTGAACCGGCATATCAACGACCTGGTCAGTTGGCTTGCGTTTCATTCGGACATTGCTTGAATGTAATTTGCTTGATCCGTTTCATATTACACAAATAAGCGAACATTTGTCAACGGCAAATTGGTTCAATTAGCGTTCCCAATCTGATGGGATGCGCCTATAGTCCGCCCAATTCGCTCGGCATGCCCGGCGCGATAACGCTTTTCATAGGGATTTTGGAGTTTTTGAACTCATAGCCGAGCCGCTTTATGGCGTCGTCAAGGGCGGGATCGCCGTATTCGGTTTCAATATGGTACGCAAGCCGTATGGCATACCCACAACGAGGTCACTCGCCCGCGCGTTTGACTTGCCGCGCCCGCTAGTGGTAATCTCAATGCCAACTTTTGGGCAGGCAGGGCAATATCGCAATGGCTAGAACGAACTCCAACCGGCGCAATACGTCCCCCTCGCGGCAGCGGCTTTCTATGACGGCTGAGAACTATCTGCTGTCAATCTACCGGCTGCAGGAAGAGGCGATTACGGTTACGCTGACGCAGCTGGCGGAGCATCTGAAGATGCTGCCGAAGGGCGAGGGGCTAGGCACATCGCTGCCCACCGTGGGCGGGATGATACGGCGGCTGGAGCGCGAGGGGCTGATAGAGATGGACTCGCGCAAGCAGCTCACGCTGACGCGCAAGGGGACGCAGGACGCCGAGAGCATCGTGCGGCGGCACAGGCTGGCGGAGCGGATGGTGGTGGATATGTTTGATGTTGAACTCCACCGCGCGCACGTGGAGGCGCATCTGCTGGAGCATGCCATTTCGCCCTATCTGGAAACGCGCATTATGGACAAGCTCGGGATGCCCACCACATCGCCGTTTGGGTATCCCATACCCGGCACCAACTACGCGCGCAAGAAAGGGCTGTTCCGGCTTAACGAGGCAAAGGCGGAGCAGCGGCTTGAGATTGACAAGATCCCCGTTGACGATGAGGCGCTGCTAAAGCATCTGGTTGACAACCGGGTAATTCCCGGCACGCCGATACGCATCAATGAGATAAACACATCCACCGGCATAATCTCGTTCACCTGCGCGGCGGACGGCGCGGATGTGGATGTGGTGGTCGGGTATGAGGTGGGCAAGTTCATCTGGGTTCGGCTGCCGGCTGACTAGGCGGATTATCGCTATCGCCCGCCATCCCGCGTTGCTGCGGTTGCCCTCTCGTCAGATAGCCGGCGCAAGGCTTGCATCTGCGGCGGCGTCAGGTAGATGAACGGGCGCGCCTTGCGTATGAGATCCAGCGCGGCGTCCATAGCATAGCCCTGCGTTATCAGATAGGCGGCCGCCATAGTGGGCGCTCTGCCCACGCCTGCCGAGCAGTGGATATAGACCTTGCCGCCGCCGCCGATAGCCTCGCGTATGAACGTCGCGCCCTGGGCTAGATGCGCGGGCGATGGGGCGCGGTCGTCGGTGGTGGGCAGGTGGCAGTATCCGCCGGGCGCGTCGTGTAGCGTCAAGCCGTGCGCCGCATCGTCGAATTCGGCGCGCATATTGACGATATGCGTGATGCCCGCCCGCGCCAGCGCCCGCTTGCCGCGAGCGCGATACTGGGGGCCTACATAGAGCGCGGGCGTAACGCGGCTGTATGCGAGCAAGGGAACGCCCGTGATGTACGGGATGCCCCTGGCGTATGCCCACAGCGCGGTCGTGCGCCAGCCCTGCGTTTGCAGGCGGCGAATGACGATGCGCGTACCCTTGCCTAGCGCGCTCAGCACGGATCCGCCTCATACGCGGCGCCGTCTTCGGCGAGAAAGCGCATCTGCTCGCCGTGCGCGGTTCGGATGCGGGTGATGCGGAGTTCGGCGGCGGCGAGCGTTTCGCTGCACATCCGCGCGAGCGCCATGCCCTCTTCGTACAAGCGCGTGGCGTCGTCAAGCGACAGCCCGCCCGATTCCAGCGCCTGCACGGTTTGGTCAAGCCGCTCCAGCGCCTGCTCAAAGGTGAGATCGCTGAAGTCCAGCGCCTCTTCGTTGCCGCTATCGTGTTTGCCGTTTTGCGCGTTAGCGTTGGTCATCGCCGCTCCTGCTTGCCGTGATTGTGGCGTCCAATACGCCGTCGGCTAGGGTGATGTTGATGTCGTCGCCGTCCGCCGCCTGCCCGCGCGAGCCGACCACCCTGCCATCCGCGGCGCGCTGCACTATGGCGTAGCCGCGCCGCAAGGTATCGCGCGGGCTGAGGGATTCCAGGCGGTATGTCAGCCCTCTGGATCGCTCAGTCTTGATAGCCAGGTCGTGGCGCACGAGGCTTGCGGCGGTTCTGAGGCGGTCGTCCACGCGCAGGCGCAGGGTGTCCAGGTCGGGGACGGCGTTTTGCAGGCGTCTGTCCAGCTGCCGCCCGATGTCGCGCGCGGTGGTTACGCGGCGAATGACGCTTGCGGTCATGGCGTTGGCGCAGCCGACCGCGAACCCCATAAGCTCGGCGCTGTCGGGAACGACGAGTTCGGCGGCGGCGGATGGCGTGGGGGCGCGCCTGTCCGCCACAAGGTCGGCTAGGGTGTGGTCGGTTTCGTGTCCCACCGCGCTCACCACGGGGACGGCGCAGGCGTATATCGCGCGGGCTACCGGCTCTTCGTTGAACGCCCACAGGTCTTCCAGCGAACCGCCGCCGCGCGCTAGGATGATAACATCCACGCCCGGCTCGCGGCTGGCGGCGTCAAGCGCCTCGGCGAGCAGCGGCGCGGCGTCCTCGCCCTGCACTGGGGCGGGCGCGATTGCAAGCTCGGCGAGCGGGTAGCGGCGGCGTATGACATTCCGGATGTCGTGCCACACCGATCCGCTGGGCGATGTCACCACGGCGATGCGCGAGGGAAACTTGGGCAGTTCGCGCTTGCGGGATGCGTCAAACAAGCCCTCTTGCTCAAGCTTGAACTTGAGCTGCTCCAGTTGCAGCTGCAGTTCGCCCACGCCTTCGGGCTGGGCGATGTCGGCGATGATTTGCAGGTCGCCGCGCTGCGCGTAGATGGTAACGCGCCCGTGCAGGATGACCGCCGCGCCGTCCCGCAGCAGTTCCGCGCCGCGCGAATTGCGAAACATCACGCAGCGCAGCGTGGATTCGTCGTCCCGCAACCCAAAGTAGGTGTGGCCCGACGCCGGGCGGCTGACGCGCGAAACCTCGCCGCTGACCCAGACGTCGCGCAGGTCGGCGTCGCGCTCCAGCGTGTCTTTGATGTGCTTTGCCAGCGTTGATACGGGATGTATTATCGGCATTGCGCGAGTGGCTGTCGGGTGAGTGTGATGCGGATGATGCGCGAATTGGGCGTGAATGATGCGCGAATCTAGTAACCCATAAGGGCGGCTATGCCCGCGAGAGATACTGCCCCGTGCGGGTATCCACCTTGATGAGCTCGCCCTGGTTGACGAACAGCGGCACTTGGACTACAAGGCCGGTTTGCAGGGTTGCGGGCTTTGTGCCGCCCTGAGCGGTATCGCCGCGCACGCCCGGCACGGTTTCGGCTACCTCAAGGTTGACTGTGATGGGCAGTTCAATCGCCACGGGCGTATCGCGGTAGAGGACTAGGTCGACGTTGATCTGCTCTACCAGGAACTGCAGCCCGTCGCCGATCTGCGCGTCTGACAGCGGGAACTGCTCATAGGACGATGTGTCCATAAAGTAGTAGAGGTTTTCGTCCTGGTAGATGTATTCGGCCGAGCGGCGCTCTACGTCGGCGATTTTGAAGTCCACGTCGTAGCCCGAAAATGTGCGGTCGACCAGCCTGCCGGTGGTGAGTTCGCGGAACTTGATACGCATAACGGGCGCGCGCTGCTGCATCTTGCGCTGTTCGTACTCCACCACGACATAGGGAGCGTCGTCCATCTCGATTGCCATGCCTTTTCGCAGCTCGCCATAGTTGACGGTCATAACGGGATGCCTCTCTGCTTGGGTTGGGGTTGTTCGGAGCGCCGCGTTGCCGCCGTATGCCATATGGCGTATGCCGCATAAGGGCGGCGGCGCGGCGCGCGCGCGGGGTTAGAGTTTCTTTGCCTTGCTGATGACGCGGGCGCGGCCGTTTTCCATAACCACGATGTCTTCGATGCGGACGCCGCCCCAACCGGGCAGGTAGATGCCCGGCTCTATGGTGAAGACCATGCCGTCTTCCAGCGTCTCTTCGGCGCGGGGGCCTAGGCGCGGGAATTCGTGAACGGCGAGGCCTACGCCGTGTCCGAGGCTGTGGCCGAAGTCGTCGCCGTGGCCCGCCTCAGTGATAATGTCGCGCGCTATGGCGTCCGCCTCCTCGCCGGTCATGCCCGCGCGAACCCGCTCTTCGGCGGCGAGCTGGGCTTGCAGCACGATGTCGTAGATGCGGCGAAACTTGGCGTCCGGCTCGCCCACGAATATCGTGCGCGTGAGGTCGCTGCAATACCCATCGTATTTCGCGCCCATATCAATGACGATGGCGTCGTTTGGCTTGATGACGGTATCGTCTGCGCGGTGATGCGGCAGCGCGCCGTTGGCGCCGGCGCCCACGATTGTGTCAAACGAAATCATCTCAGCGCCGCGCTCGCGCATCGCCTTTTCAAGCTCCCACGCTACCCCCTCTTCGGTGATGCCCGGCTCTATGCGCGGCGCCACTTCGTCGATCGCCTCGTCGGCTATCTCAATCGCTTTGGCGAGCAGGGCAAGCTCGTCGGCGTCCTTGTACACGCGCAGCTGCTCCACTATGCCCGAAGTGGGTATGAGTTCGGGGTGGTTTGTGGTTTCGGATTCGTCGGCGGCTTTGCGAAAGGCGTTGTGCAGCGAGATGGTGACGTCGTCGCTCTCAAAGCCGATGCGCTTGACATTATGCTCCGCCGTCCATTCGGGGAACCAGCCCAAGCCGGGCGCCGTGCGGTGGATGCGAAAGTCGGGGGACTGCTTGCCCGCCTGCTCCACATAGCGGAAGTCGGTTGCGAGCGTGGCGTCGTCGCGCGATATGAGCAGCCAGCCGGCGGAGCCGGTAAAGCCGGACATATAGCGGCGGTTTTCGGGCGACGAAATCAGTATGGCGTCCAGCCCCAGGTCGTCTTGGTCGAATTTTTGGCGCAGATTATTCAGTTTGACGCTCATGCGAGTCCCTCTTCTTTCAGATGCGTTGTTAGATATTCCAGGGCGAACAGGTAGCCCTGCCAGCCCAGCCCGGCGATTTGGCCTTGGGCTATGTCCGCGATGACGGAGCGGCGGCGAAAGTCTTCGCGCGCGTGTATGTTGGACAGATGCACTTCCACCACCGGCAGGCGCGCGTCAATGAGCGCGTCCCGCAATGACAAGCCGTAGTGGGTGAGCGCGCCCGCGTTGACGACGATGCCCGCCACATCCGGCGTAAGGCGCTGCAGGTAGTCCACCAGCGCGCCCTCGTGATTGGACTGGTAGAACTCGGCGTCCACGTCCAGCAGCCGCGCTCGCTCAGCGACGAGTTCGGCGATGTCGTCCAGAGTCTTGACGCCGTAATACGCCTGCTCGCGCTTGCCCAGCATATTCAGGTTAGGCCCATTCAGGATTAGGATTTTCATTGCTAGAAAATATCGTCCACTTTGACGGTAAAGCCCGCAAGCGCGCTTGAGGCTATCGTATCCCCCGGATGGCAGGTTTGTTGAATTTCCAGGACGCCGTTTGTGAGCAGCATCACCCACACCATTTTGTTGGCGGGATCGGCTATCCAGTACTCTTTGACGCCGTGCTTGGCGTATAGTTCGCGCTTGACGCCCCAATCGCGCCGCGCGGTGGAGGGCGATAGGATCTCTACCACAAGGTCGGGGGCGCCCTGGATGTTTCTCTCGCCGATGATGTGCTGCCGCTCTTTGGATATGAACATTATGTCCGGCTGGACTACATCCGTGTCTGACAGGACCACGTCCGTATCGGGGAGATAGACTATGCCGGCGTCGTTCCTTTCGACAAAATTCGTCATCCGGTTGCCCAGTTTCATCCGGTTGTTTTGGTGGACTATGATGGGGCTTTCCGACATAATCAGTTCTCCGTTTATGAGTTCGTATCGCTCATCTTCGGGCGTTTTGGCGTAGTCTTGGTATGTGAGGCGGACTGCGGTGACCATTGCTTGCCTCCAGTATGCGTATGCGCTGTGCGGTATTGGCCGCTATGCGAAAATATCGTTCACTTTGACGGTAAAGCCCGCAAGCACGCTTGAGGCTATCGTGTCTCCCAGGTAACAGGTTTGCTTGATTTCCAAGACGCTGTCTTTGAGCGGCATCACCCACACGATTTTGTTGCCAGGATCCGTTATCCAGTACTCCTTGACGCCGTGCCTGGCGTATAGTTCGCGCTTGACGCCCCAGTCGCGCCGTGCTGTGGAGGGGGATAGGATCTCTACTACCAGGTCGGGCGCGCCCTGGATGTTGGCGTAGGTGAGGATGTGGGCGCGTTCTTTGGATATGAACAGCAGGTCGGGCCTAACTACATCGTTGTCTGACAGGACGACGTCTGTATCAGGGAAATAGACTGCGCCGGCGTCGCCCCTTTCGGCAAAAACCGCCATACGGTAGCCCAATTTCCTCAGATTGTCTTGGTGGGCTATGTTGGGGCTGACCAACCTAATCAACTCCCCGTCTATGAGTTCGTATCGCTCACCTTCGGGGGTGTTGGCGTAGTCTTCGTATGTGAGGCGGACGGCGGTAACCATTGTTTGCCTCCCCTTATGCGCTGTGCGGTATTCGCCGCTATGCGAAAATATCGTCCACTTTGACGGTAAAGCCCGCAAGTACGCTTGAGGCTATCGTATCCCCCGGATGGCAGGTTTGCTGAACTTCCTGGACGCCGTTTGTGAGTAGCATTACCCACACGATTTTGTTGCCAGGATCCGTTATCCAGTACTCCTTGACGCCGTGCTTGGCGTATAGTTCGCGCTTGACGCCCCAGTCCCGCCGCGCGGTGGAGGGGGATAGTATCTCTACCACAAGATCGGGCGCGCCCTGGATGTTGGCGTAGGTGAGGATGTAGGCGCGTTCTTTGGATACGAATGACAAGTCCGGCTTGAGTACATTCGTGTCCGACAGAACGATTTCGGCGGCGGAGTAGAAGACATCGCCCAAGTCGTTTATCTTGGCAAAGTGCGTCAGGTAGTAGCCCAGTTCCGACTGGTTGAGTTGGTGGGGTATGTTGGAACTGGGCGTCAAGATCAGCTCCCCGTCTATGAGTTCCCAGCGCTCATCCTCCGGGGTTTTGGCGTAGTCTTCGTATGTGAGGCGGACGGCTGTGACCATTGCTTGCCTCCCTTTTGCTTGCCGCGCGCGGTCGCAATCGTGACGCCGCGGCGCGCTATTTGCCGCTGATGGTGGTTTGCGCCATGTCCTCTATGAAGTTGGCGATGGCGGAGTGGTCGGCGTCGCCCTTGCCCGCGTTCATTAGCGAGCCGATTATCTGCTGCGCCAGCGCGGTGAAGGGCAGCGGGACGTCGAGTTCGCGCGCCGTCTGCAAGGCGTTGTTGAGGTCTTTCTGATGCAGGCGCACCCGGAACCCGGGATTGAAGTTGCCCTCAATCATCATCGGCGCTTTGGCGTTGAGCACCGTGCTGCCCGCCAAGCCGCCCTTGATGGCGTCCAAGACGATATTCGGGTCAAGCCCGGCTTTCTTCGCCAGCACAAGCGCCTCGCTCACGGCGGCTATGTTGATGGCGACGATTATCTGGTTGGCGAGCTTAGTCGTGTTGCCCGCGCCGTAGTCGCCGCAGTAGGTGGCGCTGCCCATCGGCTCGAACACGCCCACGTGCTTATCGTACACATCTTGCTTGCCGCCCACCATAATGGCGAGCGTTCCGGCGATGGCGCCCGGCTCGCCGCCGCTGACGGGCGCGTCCAGGAAGTCCACGCCTTGCGCCTCGCAAGCGGCGGCGATGCGCTGGGACGACGCCGGCGCGATAGAACTCATATCTATCACCACCGCGCCCTCGGCCGCGCCCTCCAACACGCCGTTTGCGCCCATAATGGCGGCCTCGGCGTCCGGCCCGTCCGGCACCATCGTGATGATGAGCGAGTTCTTGGACGCCACCTCGCTGGAGGACGACGCCGGCGTCGCGCCCTCGGTCGCCATCTCTTCCACCGCCGTGCCAACGATGTCATAGACGGTTACGCTGTTGCCCGCGTTCATCAGGTTTCTGACCATAGGCTTGCCCATAATGCCAAGCCCGACGAATCCAATATCTGCCATATCCGATTTGCTCCTTTCGGCGCGCGCCGCTGTCAGGGCGCTGCGAGTTAATGCGATTTTGTTACGCAACATTATCAAGCCAACATATGCGCGTGGTCAAGTGTTGGCGGGCAATTGGGCGGCGCGGATGGGCGCTATTAGATAGGATTATCCGATTATCGCCCGCCGGAAACCCAAATGCGATTGTCTTGGGGTGAAAGCGGGCAAAACGCTCAATAATCTGGTATGTTATGCGTTGCCGCGTCACTTGAGGGCATGCAAGGGGCGCGGCAAGCGGCTTATCGGATTGGAACGCAAGGGAAACGGCAAGGGGGCGCAAGTATGGCATACTCAATCAACCATGTTCACATAAGGTCGGCTAACCCGCGCGCGTCCGCGGCGTGGTATGAGCGGCATTTCGGGGCGAAGACGCTTTCGGAGCGCGAGGTGATGCCCGGCACGACAACCATCAGCATGGACGCGGGCGGGCCCGTTCGCCTGAACATATCATCCCCGCCGGCGGGTTCGTCCGACGAGAGGGCGGTCGCCGAGCTGAACCGGCTGGGCTTGGAGCATTTCGGGTTCGATGTGGACGACATTGACGCGGATATGGCGCGGCTCGCGGCGGCGGGCGTCCGCGTTGTGCTGCCCATAACCGAGGTTCCGGGCGGCACGCGCTTGTCGTACATAGAGGGCCCCGACAATGTGCTGATTGAGCTTGTGCAGCCCGCCCGCTAACGCCAAGCGCCGGATGCGGGATGCCTGAACGCGCCCTAGAACACGCAAGAATACGCGAGGGAACAGAGATATGAGCGACGAGATTGTGCGCTGGCAGCAGGTGCGGCAGATCCTGGCGGACATAATGCAGCGGTGGGAGCTGCGCGAAAAGCGGCGCGGGCTGCCGGGCATACACGGCTACTACTGGGATACGCCGCAAGAACTCGCCAACGATGAGGCGATGGGAATGAAGTTCATCGAAGAGGGCGTCCCCGCCTCCGAAACGGCGCTGGTGATCTCTCTGAGGCAAGGGCTTGGCAGCATACCCAAGATGCCGATGGGGGGGCCATTTCTCGCCGAAGAGGACATTCAGGCGATAGAAAATTGGATTGACAACGGGATGCCGGAGTGAGCGCGGCGCGTTGCGGGGCTACCGCGCATCCAACGGCGAAACGGCGCGCGGGCGCGGGAGGGCGCAATGGCTGAACGACCTACTAGCAGCGTGCAAGTGGAATGGCAGGACGGGTTCAGGTTCGCGGCGCGCGATACGCATGGGCATAGCGTAACCGTGGACGCGCCGCAAAACGCGGGCGACGAGTTCGCGGGAATGATGCCGGGCGACCTGCTGCTGACAAGCCTCGCGGCGTGCAGCGGCATTGATGTGGTCAACATACTGCGGCGGCAGCGCCAGGATGTTCGCGGCGTGGAAATCGGCGTAACGGGCGAGCAGCTGCCGGACGCGCCATGGACTTGGGTTGCGATCCGGCTGCAATACACGATACGCGGGCGCGGCTTGCGCGAATCGGCGGTGCGCCGCGCGATTGAGCTCTCAGAAACCAAGTACTGCTCTATCGGCGCCACCATCGGCGGGCGCGCTGAGATAAGCAGCGGGTACACGATAGTTGAGGAGTAGCGGGATTGGCGGGCTGGCAAATGCGCCAATCCAATGCGCCATAAGATAGGCGGCGTTTTTTGATCTGCGTAATGTTGCGGGCGGGATAGGATGGCGCATTCGCCTCTCTTCTTGTCCAAGCGAGAGCGCCGTTTGTGGCTATGCGCGTTTGCGGTCGTAGTGGCTATCTACGCCACGCTCGGATTGGCGCCGGCGCTTGCGGGGGAGTTGCGGGAGCGCGGCTTGACTGAGGGCGCGTTTGCGCTCGGCATGCTGCTTGTGGGCGCGGCTATCGTGGCGAATGGGCTAAACGCTCGCCCGCGCGGGGTTGAGATAGCCGTGATTGTGGGCATAGCGGCCGCCTACTTGCTGATGTGCGCGCGAATGGCGCTGCCCGAAGAGCGGACGCATCTCATAGAATACGGCGTGGTGAGCCTGCTCATCTATGAGGCGCTGTCGGAGCGGGCGCTCTTTGGCGGGCGCGTGTCAGGCTGGGCGCTGCCCGCGCTGGCGGCGTCAATCGCGGCGGCGCTGGGATTGTTGGACGAGGGCATACAGGCGCTGCTGCCCAACCGCGTCTTTGACTGGCGCGACGTCCTGTTCAACGCGCTTGCGGGCGCAATGGCGGCAATCGCAAGCGCGGCGCTGGCTTGGGCGCGGCGGCGGCGAGCGTAATGGTTGAATGGTTGAAAATCTGCTTGCGGATATTGGCGATTATGTGCTATCTTTGACAGACGGGCTATGTCCGTCCACTTTCAGGCATTAGCGAAAAGATAAGGATTTGTCATGAGCAAAGTAGTTACAGAAGACACGCTGATTAGCCACGAAGAGGCTCATGAGAGCGAGAGCGACAATAGGCTCACTTTTGAGAGAATGTTCATCGGTATAGCCGAGGACATTGAAGAGGGCCTGAGCGACGACGGCGGCGTTAGCAAGGTTTGGGCGCAGGGCGGCTTGGGCTATGACGTCGATGGCGAACCGCTTGACGAGATAGAGGACGATGAGGCTGTTTCGTGGTGCCTCACCTCGCATATGCGGCTGTGGGATTCGTTCCCTCCCAGCATGCTTTACGCCTCGGGCATTTTGGCGCGCAGTATGACCGACGGCGTGCGCGAGATGGCGGCTATGGCGTTTTCGATGTCGGAGTTTCTGACTGAGGAGTTCCCGGATGTGGAGGCGCTTTTGGCTTTTGGCGACGCCATGGTCTCGGATGAGGATCGCTACAACGCTCTTTACGAGATCGATTGGGAGAGCGGTCAATATGAGCGGGGCGAGGATAGCGCGCGCGCTTATGCGTTGCTTATCTTCATGGAGAAGTTGAACGATTATCCTGAGATGACCGCGTCTGAGATCTGCGCTTGGCTACGTTCTGCCGCGTCTGACGCCGCGCGGCTTGAGGCGGGGAATTCCGGCGCGTAGCGCCCGCTAAAGCTTATCTTTGGCCCCGCCCGCGAAAATCGGACGGGGCTTTTTACTTTGACGGCGGCGAGCATTGCGAGCGGGCGCGTGTGCGCGATAGCGGCTGTGTGTGATATGATTGCGATGCGCCAACATCAGCGCGGCGCAAGGCTATGTGCGGCGATAGCCCTCAGGGGGATTGCTATGGCAACCGAAACCCAAGAACGAACTGACGCTGCCAACAAGACAGAATGGGCAACGAAAGCCGAAGTTGCCGAATTGTCCGCAAAGGTCGCACAACAAGGGAGCGAACTGATGTGGATAAAATGGACGCTTGGCGCAATGGGCGTATTGCTAATAACGCTATGTGGCGCGGCGTTTGTCATAGCCTTGCAAATCTAGCGCCCGCTCGCGTATCCGCTCAATCACCCAAAACCCGAAACATAACCGCCAACAAACAACGCTAACAACGCCAACCACCCATCAATCACCAAGGAGGCCCCTACATTGCCAAACCTCACCCCTGAGCAGCTGGAAGAACTGCGGCAGATCCCGTCCTGCTCTATCGCCAACGCCATCGAGACTTTCGATGTGATGCCGCGCACTGAGGGCTTTATGATGCCCGCCGTCAAGTCCATATTCCCCGATATGGGGCATATGATTGGCTATGCGGTTACCGCCGTCATCTCGGCGGATATGCCGCCCAGCGCCAATATGAATGTGTCGCGCCTGGACTGGGTGGACGCCATACTCCAAGTCCCGGAGCCGCGCGTGCTTGTGCTGAAAGACATTGACTATCCCAATGTCATCGGCTCGTTCTGGGGCGAAGTGCAGGCGAACATCCACAAGGCGCTCGGCTGCGTGGGAACCGTCACCGACGGCGGCGTGCGCGACCTGGACGAGATGCGCGAACTCGGCTTTAACGCCTTCGCCACCGATGTGCTGGTATCCCACGCCTATGTGCATCTGGTTGATGTTGGCGTTCCCGTCAATGTGGGCGGGCTTGATGTCCAAATGGGCGACATCGTTATGGGCGACCAGCACGGCGTCATCAAAATCCCGCACGACATCGCCGCCGACGTTCCCGCCGCCGTCAAGCGCGTGGAAGACCGCGAGCGCGAAATGATAAGCCTCTGCCAAGCCCCCGACTTCAGCGTGGACAAGCTCAAAGCCCAACTCCGCAAGATGTACGGCGGATAAGCGGCAAACCGTCGGCGATAAGCAGTCAGCCGGCCGGCTAGGCGACTATCGCGCCGGCGGCGCATCTGCGATTAAACCGCGATTAGCGAAAAGGGAATGTAATGGCGGGAGCGAAAGTAGCGTTCATACACGGGCTATCCGACGAGATTGTGGAAGTCATCACCGGGCATACGCCTGAGGGGTGGACGACCGTGGTGATTGGGCGGGACACGCCGCCTGATGAGCAGCAAGCGCTGGCGCGCGACGCCGATTTCCTGATGGTATATGCCGCGCCGCTCGCCGACGAAGTGCTGCGCGCGGCTGACAAGGCGCGGCTTGTGCAGCTGCTGGCGGCGGGCTACGACCGGATGAACCTGCCGCTGATGCGCGCGCTGGAAGTGCCTTGCGCCAACAACGGCGGCGCGAACTCGTGGGCGGTCGCCGACCATGCGCTAATGCTGATGCTCGCCTTGTACAGGCAGCAGATCCATACCGATCCCGCCACGCGGCGGGGCGACTGGAGCGCGCCCATCACGGGAACGAACACCTTTGAGATGGCGAACAAACTGGTGGGCGTGCTTGGAATGGGCAACATCGGCAGGCAGGTAGCGCGGCGCGTTCAGGGCTTTGACGCCAATGTGCAATACTACGATATGTATCCGCTGCCCGCAGAGCGCGAGCGCGAACTGGACATTCGGCGCGTGGATCTGGACGAACTATTTCGGACGTCGGACATCCTAACCTGCCACACGCCGCTGACGCCTGACACGCGCCACATCGTCAGCCGCGAGCGCATCGCGCTGATGAAACCCACGGCGGTCATCATCAACACAAGCCGCGGCCCCGTAGTGGACGAGGCGGCGCTGATTGACGCGCTGCAACAAGGCAAAATCGCCGGCGCCGGCTTGGATGTGTTTGAGCAAGAGCCGGTCGACCCCAACAACCCGCTGCTGCGAATGGACAACGTAGTCGTTACCGCGCACATCGCCGGAACCACCTGGGACACCTGGTTTCGCCGCGCCGAGTTCGCCTACCAAAATATGCGGCGCGTCTGGAACGGCGAACCGCCCCTCGCAATCGCGCAAGAATACGACTAGCGATAGCGCTAACGCGGCAACGGCGATAGCGCATCTACGATTTCGTCTTGCAACCGATTGCCACATCCTAGACTAACCCAAACTGACCTAAATATGAGGAGGGCGAATTTGGAACCCGTCATAAAGAATTACGAAGGCGAAAGCAACCCGATACTAGGCCCCTCCGACGGCGTAGGCGGCTATGTGATGCTGTACGTTCAGCACGAACCCGGCGGCACAAGCCCCGGCCACACCCACCCTTGGGAACACCAGGCGTTCATCACCGAGGGCGCGGGCGTGCTTTGGGTAGAGGGAACCGAGTATCCCATAAAGCAGGGCGACGCCGTGCTTGTGCCGCCCAACGTTGAGCATCAATTTCGCAATACGGGCGATGTGCGCCTAAGCCGCGTGACCGTGAACCCGCTAAGCTCAGTGCAGTAGCGAGGGGATAGCGGGCGGCACTTCAGGCTGACAACGCGGTATTGCTATCGCGCGGTTTCGCTCTTTCCAATCTTGCTAGGGGGAAGTCAGATGCCACAGATGACGGGCGCGCTGGCGCTGGCGCGGCAACTGCGCTCGGAGGGCGTGGACGCGGTGTTCACGCTGCCGGGCGTGCAAATAATGGCGGCGTTTGACGCGCTGCATGAGCTCAGGAACGACATCCGCCTCGTGCATACGCGCCACGAACAGGCTACCACCTATATGGCGGACGGCTACGCGAAAGTCACCGGCAAGCCGGGCGTGGCGATGGTCGTTCCCGGCCCCGGCGCGCTCAACGCCGCCGCCGGGCTTGGCACGGCATACGCCAGCTCCTCGCCCGTGCTGCTGATTTCGGGCCAAATCGCCAGCGGCGCGCTAGGCAAGCGGCAGGGGCAACTGCACGAGGTAGAGGATCAGCTTGATGTTTTCAAGCCCATAACCAAGTGGAACCACCGCGTTACGCAGGTTGGGGAAATCCCTGAGGCCGTTCACGAGGCGTTTCGGCAGATGGCGACAGGCAGGCCGCGCCCGGTTGAGCTTGAAATCCCGCCCGACACGCTCGCCGCGCTTGGCGAGGCGGACATCATAGAGCCTGAGATATACCCCGCGCAGACGGCCAACGCGGCGGACATTCGCCGCGCGGCGGAGATACTGGCGCGCGCTGAGCGGCCGGCGATAATCGCGGGCGGCGGCGGCATTATATCCGGCGCGTCGGACGAACTGCGGCAGGTAGCCGAATTTCTGCAAGCCGCCGTGATGACCACGCAGCAGGGCAAGGGCGTCATCCCGCCCGACCACGAACTCGCCGTGGGCGTCAACTACGCGATGGTGGAGCCCGCCAAGTATGTCCTGCCGGACTGCGACGCATTGCTGGCGGTAGGAACGCGACTGCTGTTCAGGCAGTTCGCTATGGACAGCCCGCCGCCGCTCATCCACATAGACGCCGACGCATCCGAAATCGGCAAGAACTTGCCAACCGAAGTGGGCATAGTGGCGGACGCCAAGGCGGGCTTGGCGCAGCTGCTTGACGCTTTGCGGGCGACAGCCGCGCCCAAACCATCCCGCGCGCAAGAGATAGCCGCGTACAGATCCGCCGCCGACAGCGACTTGGCGACGCTCGCGCCCGAACAGACGCGCATCATAGCCGACATCAGAGACGCGCTTGCGGACGACGACATCCTGGTGGGCGGCATGACCAACATCGGCTACTGGAGCCACCTAGCCTACCCCGTCAGGACGCCGCGCTCGTATGTAACATCATCCTACTTTGGAACGCTTGGCTACGCCTACCCGACCGCTTTGGGCGCAAAGGTTGGGCAGCCGGACAAGCGTGTAGTGGCGCTGTGCGGCGATGGCGGCTTTATGTACAACCTGCAAGAGCTCTCCACCGCCGCGCGATACGGCATCAATGTGGTAGCGGTGGTATTCAACAACCACGCCTACGGCGCGTCAATGTGGGACCAGACCCACCAGTACGGCGAGCGCTACATCGGCACCGACCTCAACAACCCCGACTTCCCCAAGCTCGCGGAGTCATTCGGAGTGCGCGGGATGCAGGCGGATCCCGCGCAGATAGGCGATGCGCTGCGCGACGCCCTCGCGGCGGACGCGCCCGTGCTGCTGGAGGTTGAGCTGCCGAATATGATGCCGCCGTTCCAGATAGTTTAGCGGCTAGATGGCAAGGGGTAGGCCTGCCCTATCCCAGCCGCCCCTGCATCGCCCTGCCCGTGTACGGGTCCGCCAGCGGCGGCAGCGCGGGCAGCATTGGCGTTTCGGCGAATAGGCCGTCTATTGACCACATCTGCGCTTTGGGGTAGCGATACGCGCCGAATGAGACCTCGCCCTGCGCGGCGCATTCGGCGCGGGCGTCTCTTGAGCGCACGGGGGACAGCGTGATGAACACGCCCATCGCGGCTTGCTCGCGCTCTATCGCGTGCAGGAAATCGCGCAGCTGGCCTAGCGCGAATGTGCCGCCCTTGACTTGCGCGATTACCAGGTTGGATACGCCGCCCTCCGGCCTTTGCAGCAGGCGGCCGCGCCCGTCTATGCCCCTATCGCCGGTGCGTATCTCGTTTGGCACAAGGCCGGGTATGCGCGTTATCGCCCACGCCTCGAAGTCTAGCGGGTTGTCCCTTGCGAAACGGCGCGCGCTGGCTATGGATGTGGGGATGCCCTGAATGGGGAAGTCTATGCCCGTCTGAACTTTGAGGCGCTCGGCGGCTATGTCAATGGCTTGAACGGCTATGTCAATGCCAACCCAGCGCCGGTTTAGGGTTTCCGCCGCCGCGATTGTTGTGCCGCCGCCGCAGAACGGGTCAAGCACAAGCCCGCCCTCAGGGCTCGCCGCCAGTATCAGCGGCTCCAGCAGCCCGCTCGGTTTCTGAGTGGGGTAGCCGAGATACTCGCCGTTGCCCCGCCTTGCGCTGAAGTTGGTAAAGCCCGTGGGATCCAGTATCAAGTCTTGCGGCGGAGCGCCCTGGTCGGCTAGGGCGTATCTTTTCAAGCCGGGCCAAAACCCGCTTGTGGGATGGTGAATCAATCCCGCTTTGTCCAGCGCGTCAAGCCTGTCATGCGCGCCCTCTATTGAGCGATAGTTGGATATGAAATGCTCCTCAATGAACCGCGCGTAGCCGCCGGTTTTGGGCGGCGCCCAGTGCCGCCCGCGCGAACCCGGATCGTAGCCGCCCCAAGCCTGCCCGCTTTCGCCGCCGGATGCCCTGGCTCCGGTCAAGTCGGCGGTTCGGTATCTGCCAAAGTCGTCCTCGCTTGAATACGTTCTGCTCGCCGACGCCGCGCTCCTTTGGGTCCGGGCGGCGTCGCCGTTCCAATACAGCGCCCCGCGATCTTTGGCGTAATATAGGATGTGGTCGGTAATGCGCCCGTATCGGGTGGCGTCGTTGTGGGATGTGGCGCGCCGCCAAACGATGTTGTTGAGATAGTTGCGCGCGCCAAAGATGCCGTCCATCAGCAGCTTGAGATAGTGGCTTGCGGTGGAATCGCAGTGCAGGTAGATGCTGCCGCCGGGCTTGAGCAGGTTACGCATCGCGGGCAGGCGCTGCGCCATATACGAGAGATACGCCAGCATGCCGCTTGGGCCTAGGAAATTATGCAAGCCAATAATGGCGTTGTTGGCGGGATGCGCGGTTGCGCGGCTGAGTTCGTCCACCCGTATCTGCGCGGCGGCATCCCACTTCCAAGTGTCTTGGAACGCGCGAACTTGCGCGGGTATGCCGTTCTCTGCGCCGAATAGTATGTTGTAGTTGGCGTCGCTGTTGAACGGCGGATCCAGATAAATCAGGTCAACGCAACCCTCCGCCCACTCGCTCATCCAGTCCAGGCAATCGCCGTAGTACAGCGTGTTGGGGCGCATCGCCCCGCTTGCGAGATTATCGGTAACCATAGCCAGTTCCCCTAGAACGCATCCGCCTCCTCCGCCATCCGGTCGAAGTCGGCATGCGCGTAGCTGCCCAAGCTGCGGAAGTTCAGCTCAGTATAGTTCTTTATCCACCGCAGCGATACCTTGTACGCCTTTTGGTAGCGCGCCGCCTGCTCTTCATATTCGGCAACGGCCGCCGCATCGCCGCCCGCCGCCGCTTTGCGTAGCCGCAGTATGTCCGCGACCTCTTCTTGCAGGATGCGCTTGGCGAGCGCGAAATCGTGCGCCCGCTCAGTGTCTTCGGCGACCGCGCCGTGTATGATGCGCTGCGCCATCTGCGCCACCGATATGCGCCCGGTGGCGAGGTCTTCCATCAGCGCCGGATGTATGCCCGGCTGCCCCTCAAGGCTGTCTATGCCTTTCGCGCCGCGCCCGGTGAGCCAGCCCTCCACATACTCTATTATCATCCGCGCGTTGCGCCGCGTTCCCGCCTCAGTGATAGGCCCCTCAGGGCGCTCTACGCTGACGGGATAGTTGTCCGGGTCACGCGTATTGTCGGCGGGTTGCCAGTCGGCGGTGATATGCTCTTTGAACGGATCGCCCGCGGTTTTCATATGAAAGATGTGCGCTACCCAGCCGCGCAGAAAGCCCTGCTGCGCCTCCCACACCTTGTCCGCGTGTATGGACGCCGCCGCCGCGCGATTGATCTCGTCGTCGCGGCTCGGCAGCGCGGTAGCCATACCGCCTATCGGCACGGCGCCGCGCTTGAGGCATACCGCAACCAGGCGGCGAAAGATGTTCGCCATAAAGTCGGTCGTCTTGATGTCCACCCCAAAGCGGTCGGGCCACACCATAGCGGGGTCGTTCATAATGTATTCCAGGATGCTCGCTTTCAAGTCCCAGCGCGCCGCGTTCAGCCCGGCGGCATAGGGGCCAAGCTCATAGAGCAGGTCTTCCATTATGTACACGGCGGGCAGCGATTCCACGAGGAATATCGCGCGGATGACGGCGTCGTCAGGGTAGCCCAGCCTATCGCGGCTGAAGTCAAAGAAATCGCGGTAAAGCGCCGCCTCTTCTACCACTTCCACTTTGGGCAGGTAGAAGTACAGCCCTTGCCCGCGCTCGACCTGCGCCCTGCCGCCATACGCGAATGTGAGCGCCATGCCGAGCAGCGTGGCGGGGACGGGCTTGCCGTCTATCGTCAAGTCGTGTTCGTCCAAGTGCCAGCCGCGCTCGCGGTGCATAAAGAACGGCGTGTCCCCGTCCGCGATAGTGTATGTGCGATTGCGCGCGGGATTGTGGAACGACAGCGTGCGCTCGGTGATGCCAAGCCGGTTGCGCGCGGCGCTCAGCGTGTCAACAAGCCGGTGGCCGCCGGAGTCCTCGTCGTCGTCCAGGTAGCCCACCGCGCGCTCGCCCTCAGGGCCAGGGTTGACCGCGTTTATCGCCATATTCGTGATGGACACAGGCCCCGAAATCTCTATGCCCGGCAGCCGCAGATCGGCGGGCGTTTCGGGAACCTGCCAGTCGGCGGACGCGGCGGAGTTCGGCAGAAATGTGGGCATAACCCCGTCAAGCGCCTTGCGGAGCAGCGCCTCGCGCTTGGCGCGGACGTCCTGAACGCGCGCGGCGAACCTGTCATGCGCCTCTGTGAGATAATCCAAGAAGTCGGGCGTCAAAAGATCGTCCGCGCCCTCAACATTCGCCCAGCTGACTCTGCTTGTTAGTGTTGCCATCGGTTTCTCCTAGTAGCGGGATTTATCGCGTTTGCGTTTAGTAGCGGGATTTAGCGGGATTTATCGCGTTTGCGTTATTCTGATGTTTCGCTCTGCCAGGCGTCGCCCACCGCCTTGGCGACGGCGGGGACTACTTCTGCGTTAAGAGCGTATGGGATAATCTCGTCGGGCGAGGGCTCCGGAACCAGTTCGGATATGGCAAAGCCCGCGGCGACTTTCATTCGGGTTGTGATGCGCGTGGCGCGAGCGTCAAGCGCGCCGCGCAGGATGCCGGGGAACGCCAGCACATTGTTTATCTGATTGGGCAGATCGCTCCTGCCCGTGCCAACCACCGCCGCGCCGCCGCGAAACGCCTCTTGCGGCATAATCTCAGGATCGGGATTAGCCATAGGCAGCACAATCGCGTCTTTCGCCATAGCGCGGACGTCTTCCGCCGTAAGCAGGTTGGCGATTGACAAGCCGATGAACACATCCGCGCCCTTGAGCGCGTCGTGAACATCCCCCTTGACGCGCTCAGGGTTGGTGGTTTCGGCTATCTCTCGCTTGATGGGCGTAAGGTCGCCGCGCCCGTCGTATATGACGCCGCGCGTATCAACCATAACGATGTTCTGGACGCCCATCACCTGCAGGATTTTGCAGCAGGCGATGCCGCTCGCGCCCGCGCCGCTGAACACGACTTTGACCTCGCCGAACTCTTTGTTCACCACCCGCAGCGCGTTTATCATCGCCGCCAAGACGACTACGGCTGTGCCATGCTGGTCGTCGTGAAACACGGGGATGCCTATGTCCTGCAAGCCCTCTTCCACCTCAAAGCACTTGGGCGCGGCGATGTCCTCGAGGTTGATGCCGCCGAAAGTGGGGGCTATGGCGCGAACTATGGCGATGATTTCGGCGGATTCGTGCGCGTCCACGCAGATGGGCCATGCGTCTATGTCCGCCAATTCCTTGAACAGCAGCGCCTTGCCCTCCATAACGGGCATAGACGCGTCCGCGCCGATGTTGCCCAGCCCAAGCACCGCGGAGCCGTCGCTGACGACCGCCACGGTGTTGCTCTTGCTTGTGAGTTCGTAGGCTTTGGCGCGGTCGCGCGCGATTTCCATGCACACCGCCGCCACGCCGGGCGTGTACGCGGTGGACAGGTCGTCCATCGTGTTGAGCGCCACCTTGGAGTGAACGCCGAGCTTGCCCCGATTTTTGGCGTGGAGTTCAAGAGCCATTTCGTCGTAGTTCATTGACACAACTCCCGTGCGGTGGTTTGCCGGAGCGCCGCGCGGCATCCTGTTCGCTTTGGCTTGACGCGCCGCGATTTGATAGCGATTTGGCCCGGACACGCCGCCGCGAGAACGGCGATAGCCGCAAAGCGTAGTTTATTCTGCCCGCCTATGTTCGTCAAATGAAAGCGGGCGCAATGAGAACCCCAGGGCGGCGTCCCGCTAACGCGCGCCAATCCCCCGGCGCCGCATCCCGCTAAGGCGCATCTATCTTGCGAATTACCGGATTAAGCGGCCCCCGCAAATCCGAGTGCAGCAACTGAGACGGCGCGATTGCCACCACGCCCTCGCGCTCGCCATCGTCGGTTTCCACAACCACGCGGTCGCCCGCCGACAGCGCTATGCCGTTTGCGTCAAAATACTGCAGCTTGTCGTAAGGCGTAAGACGCACGCCCGTCAGTTCGCTCATTCCCAGTTCCCTAACATCCGTTGCGATACGCTACCTTGTGCGCCGCGCTTGCTCATTAACCTGGTTGCGCTAACCCGCCTAACCCGACTGCGGCAGCCCCGGCAGTTCCGGCAGCCGCAGCATCATCCCCTCCAGCGCGAGGCGCGCGTTCACATTGGCTTGCAGCATAGCGGCGGTTTCCTGCACGGCGCGAACCGCGGCGATAACCTGCGCGCGCGAGCAGGCCTCGGCGGCGGCTCTCAGGGTATCTATGCGCCAAAGATTGACCGCCAGCTCCGCGTTGCCCTCTCGCGCCACCAGCACATCGCGCCACCATGCCAGCCACAGGTCGAGTTCGGCGAACACGGCGGCGCGATTTCTGCCGAATATGCCTGCCTGCCGCTCCGCGTATGCGAACCGCTCCGGCAGCCCGCCGCGAATGGCGTCTTCTATGGCGTCAAGTCGCTCGGCGTGTTCGGCAAGCGCCTGCCCGTCCGCGGCGGCGTTCAGCGCCCAGCCCGCCCTGCCCATAGACAGCCGCGCTATCTGCTGAGCCTCGTCCGGCGGCAGCCCGAAACGCCGCTCCAGCTCCGCGGCTATCAGCGGCGCGGGCAGCGGGCGCAGTTCCAATGTCTGGCAGCGCGATAGGATAGTGGGCAATACGCCGCCCACCTCCGGCAGCGCGTCTAGCAGCGCCGCGATCCTGTCTTGCTCTTGCGGCGGCACGTAGGCGCTGCCCGCCGACTCGTCCGCCGTGTTTTCGCGCACAGACGACGCCAGCAGCGCGAATATCACATCCTCAGGCGGCTCCTCCAGCATCTTCAGCAGCGCGTTGGCGGATTCCTGCGTCAGCCTATCAGCGCCGTCTATGATAAACACGCGCCGCTTGCCCTCATACGGCTTGAGTACGGCCTCGCGCTGCAGCTCGCGTATCTGATCCACGCCGATGGCGGTGCGGGCGGGCGCGTCCGGATCGCCGCTATCCAAGCCCACCACGCGCACGTCGGCATGCAGCGCCGCCGTCACCCGCTCGCACTGGCGGCATTCGCCGCAAGGTATGCAGGCAACGTCATCTGATACGCAGTTCATCATCCGCGCTATGTCCATAGCCAGCGTCATCTTGCCCACCTGCGGCGCGCCCGCCAGCAGATAGGCATGCGCCGTCCGTCCCGACGCTATGCCGCGCGAAAGCGTCTCTATCGCCTTTGTATGCCCGAATGTCCGCCAAGCCGCCGATGTCATTCGCGTTTCCCCGATGCGTTCTATGCCGCCGCTATGCGCCCGTTCCCTAATGCGCCGTGTTCCAAATACGAGTATTTGGCAACCCTCTTGTCGCCCGCGCGTTGATATAGGTAGATGATAGATAATAGTATCAGGCGATTGGCGCGGATAAAACACAATTGCCGCCCATTTGCGGCCGATTGCGGCGTTGCGCGGCGGCTTGCCTAAGCCCGCGAAACCGCCGCGAATACGCCGCAAGCCGCAATGTGTATAATAGATGCAGCCGCATAAACAAATCAGACGGGTTCGCGGCTCACAGGAGGACTTAGATGCGACAAAGAGGTTACGGCAGGGATACCGCCCTGACCGTCCGGATGACTTTCACAATGCTGATGCTCATAGGGCTATACGTAGTGTTCCTAGGGATGCTATTCGTAGCCGGAGTGCCGTGGTTCTTCATAGGCGCGATAGCCGTGGGGATGGCGGTGTTCCAATACTATATGTCCGACAAGCTTGTGCTTGCCACAACGGGCGCGAAAGTGGTGTCGGCGGAGGAAGAGCCGCGCCTGCACGCCACCATAGAGCGGCTGGCGGCGATAGCCGATATGCCCAAGCCCAAGCATATCGCGGTTATGGACACGCACGTCCCCAACGCATTCGCCACCGGGCGCAACCCCAAGAACGCGGTGATAGCCGTAACGCGCGGGCTGATGCGCCGCCTGAACGAGCGCGAGCTGGAGGCGGTTCTGGCGCACGAACTAGCCCATGTGAAAAACCGCGATGTGATGGTGCTGACATGGGCGAGCATCATCGTGATAATGTCCGGCTTTCTGCTGCAGATGCTGTTCTGGGTAAGCCTGTTCGGCGGGTTCGGCGGCATGGGCGGCGGCGACCGGCGCGATGCGGGCCAAGCGATGCTGGTGATGCTCGCGGTGTACGTCGGCACGATAATCGTGTACTTCCTCAGCCAGATACTCATAATGACGCTCTCGCGCTACCGCGAATTCGCGGCGGACAGGGGCGGCGCGATAATCACCGGCGCCCCCGCGCAACTGGCGTCGGCGCTGCGTAAAATCAGCGACGATATGTATCGCATACCCGAAACCGATATGCGCCAAGTGGAACACGCCAACGCATTCTTCATTGTGCCGGCGCTCAAAGGCAACAGCATCGCCGAACTATTCTCAAGCCACCCCAAAACCGAGCAGCGCATCGAGCGCCTAATGGAAATGCAGCGGCAGATAGAAAGCGCAAGCCCGTTTCGCGCGCGGTAGCCGGGGAGCAGAGGAGCCGGCTACGCCATTCCCGCCAGCGCAAACAAGACGCATAAGGCAAACAAGACGACGCCCCGCCATAGCGCGGCTTTCAAACGGCTACCCGCCATAGCGCGGCTTTCAAAGCGGCGTGATAAAGAGGTGAAATTTGGGACTATTCAGTACGCTATTCGGGCGCACGAAAATTAAAGCCCCCAAGCGAGAGCGGTTCTTCTCAGTCATCACCGCCGAACTCACGCTGAGCGCGCGCATCGACCTGCGTAGCACGCACAAGGCGGGCATCGTGTTCAATCCGGTGGAGTCGTCGTTCTTCCAAAACCTTGAGACCGAGCTGCGCGACCTGCTCAGAGTCAGCGGAAAGTCCACCAACACCCGCTTTGAGGTGAAAGACGACACATTCGGAACGCGCTGGGTAGTGCTGGATGACAGGGACTTTGAAGACCTGGTAACCACCATTCACCTGATAAGCGAAACCATCATAGACCACGGGTTCGCGGACAGGCTGCTGGCGGCGGTGTTCGGCTTGGAGTATGAGCGCAAGAGCGCCTACTGGCTCTACAACTACAAGCGCGGCAACTTCTACCCGCTAGTGTTGACCGCGCCGCAGACCCGCGACAACGCCGCCGAAATGCGCCTGAGCAGCGTGATGGAAGAGGAGAAGATCCCCGTAGAGCGCAACCTTGAAATCTGGTACGCGCTATGGGGGATCCCGTTCTAGTTCAAGCCCGCGCTTGCGTTGCGATTGCGCCGCGCTCAGTTTAGGCAATCCCGTTCCAGCCCTAGCCGGCCGCGCTTGCTTGCCCTTGCGCCGCGCTTAGACTTGCCCGCGCCTAGTTCGGCATCAAGCCCTCGCCCACGAACATCTCCTCCGCCTCCAGCAGGGTTATGTCCGGCTCCGGCAACACAAGGTCGGATTCCACAAGCTCGTCCACCGGCACGGGGCTGCCGTGTTCGCGCACAAGGTCAAGCATCTTCTTGAGCGTTATCTTGAACTCAGGCTCATCGTCGGCGGCGACTACCTCTACCAGTTCGTTGTCAATCTCATTGAGCGCGTCTATGTACGCGCCGGGCAGGTTGTACTGCCCCTCGGTGAGTATGCGGACAATCACAGGCTTAGCCCTCCGTAATCGCTTTGCGCTCGGCGGTCGGCAGCTCGGCTCGCAGCGCCGCGAGCTCAGACTCCACGTTCTGTTCCGACGTCAGCATCGCCAGTTCGCGGCTGAGCGGATCGTTGCTGCCGGTGTGGTCGTCCAGCACGCCCAGTTCCACCAGCTCGTCAATGGCGCCCGCCCTTGCGCGCATCGTCTCGGTCTTGTTTTCGGCGCGCTCTATGGCGAGCGAAACGTCGCCCATCTCTTCGGATATGCCCGACAGCGCCGAGCCGATGCGAACCTGCGCCTGCGCCGCGTTGTACTGCGCCTTGACGACCTCTTTGCGCGTGCGAAACGCCGCCACCTTTGACTGCAGCCGCTGCTCCGCGTGGGTGAGCTTTTCTTGCTCGTGTTCCAGGTCGGCTATCTGCTCGTCAAGCCCCTCCAGTTCCACCAGCGACGCCTGCTTGCGCTCCAGCGCCAGCCTTGCCAGGTCTTCCCGTCCCGCCGAAATCGCCTTGCGCGCCTGCCCGTCCAGCTTCACGATATTGTCCTTGACCTTAGACGCCTGCAGCTCCAGCCGCCGCTTTGCGGTAACCATCTCCACCACGCCGCGCTTGACATCCCGCAGCGTCTCCATCTGCTTTTCGTAGGCGTAATCCAGCGTCTCGCGCGGATCCTCCGCGTTATCCAGCAGCCGGTTCATCTTTGACTTAACCACCGTGGACATTCTTGACATCAGTCCCATATGAAACTCCCTATTCGCTACGCGGGGCATTGCCATCCCGCCGTGTATGCGCCTTGCGCGTTCACATCCCTGCGTTCACGCCCGGCGGCGCTATGTTGCCTTGCCCTTATCTTTGGCTGTCATCACGCCAATAATCCCGATAGCGGTCAGCGCCACGCCGATAAACAGAATGAACCAGCCCGCCATTCCCACAATCCAGCCCACGAACCACAGGCGCAGAATAAAGCCGATAAACGCCAGCACGACGCCCCCCAGCAGAAACGCCGCGCCGCCCGCCTTGGACAGCAGCTTGCCGTACAGCAGCGTAGCGCCGCCCAGCACAATCATAACCAGGCCCGCGATAATCGCCACAAGCCCAATGGCGTCCAACAGCCACTGTACTACGCCCATTCGCAGGAACAAGCCCAGCAGCATAAGCAGGACGCCCACCACCAGGGGCCCGGTTCGCATAGCGCTCATCTAACGATCCCTTGCGCCTTTCACATTCGCATCGCCGCGCCGCGCGTCAGTACCCGCGATCGCTCTTGAACAGCCCAATCACGCCCATAACGCACACCACCGCGCCCGCCACTATCGCCACCCAGCCCACAACTGTCAGCAACGCCTGCAGTATGCCCGTGATAAACAGCGCCCCTAGAAGTATCAGCACAATGCCCGCGATAATTTTAGCCATAGCGCTCATTCAGCATCCTCCTCAGCTTGCGTATCCCCGCCAATGGCGTATCAGCCAATCTTGCCTTTAATACTACCACAAGTTCGTGATATGTGTTGCCGGGCGAACTATCTCAGCGCCGCCGCCAAAGCCGCGCGGGGGCGATAAACCGCGATACGTCGTGATAAATACCCGCCGCCACTGCGCTTGCTTACCGCATCGGCTATAATATATCATCGCCATTCAAACATAGGGCAAGCGGCGCAAGCGGGCAATCGCCCCCGCGCCATTGCGGATGGACTATGAGAGGGATTATGAAAGGGAAAGACTTCCTGTCAATCGCGGATATGCCGCCGGACGGCGTGGGCGATATGGTGAGGCGCGCCTATGATATGAAACGCGCCGCGCCGCAGAAACCGCTCGCGGGCAAGGAGTTCGCGCTTATATTCGAAAAGCCATCTCTGCGGACGCGCGTTAGTTTCGAGGTGGGCATACGGCAGCTGGGCGGATCCTGCACATATCTCAGCCAACAGGACGTCGGGCTTGGCGTCCGCGAGCCGGAGGCGGACATCGCCCGCGTGCTTGACCGCTGGGTGGACGGCATTATCGCGCGCGTCTTTTCCCACCGCAGCCTGGAGCTGCTGGCGAACCACTGCGACATCCCCGTAGTCAACGCGCTGTCCGACTTGGAGCATCCTTGCCAAGCAGTGGGCGATATGCTCACGATATACGAGCGCAAGGGCGCTATGGCGGACTTGAGCGTGGCGTTCATTGGCGATGGCAACAACGTCGCCGCCAGCCTAGCGCTCGCCTGCGCCTCCGTGGGCGCGAACTTTACGCTCGCCTCGCCTGAGGCGTATCAGCTGCCCGCGCCCGTCCTCGAAGAGGCGCAACGCCGCGCCGCCCGCCGCGAATCCGCCGTGCATTGGACAGAGCGCCCCCAAGACGCCGCCCGCAACGCCGACGTCGTCTATACCGATACATGGGTGAGTATGGGCGATGAAGATGAAAAGGCTGAGCGCATAGCCGTATTCGGCGATTATCAGGTGAATGAAGAGCTTGTGAAACTCGCCAAGCCCGACTTCCTGTTTATGCACGACATGCCCGCCTATCGCGGACAGGAACTATCCGAAACGATGATTGACCATCCCAACTCCGCCATCTTTGACCAAGCCGAAAACCGCATGCACGCGCAGAAAGCCATCCTAGCGTCCATATTCGCCGACTAGCGCAACTTTCGCGGCAACCCGCCCGCGCTTATCGCCAAACCCGCTAATCCGCCGCCGCGATCCAACGCCCTTAACGCTCTTATCAACCGCCGCCATCAATCACTCTTAGGGACTAATGCCCCATGACAAGCAGCGTCAAGCCCCTTGTGGCAATCGTTGGACGCCCCAACGTAGGCAAGTCCACGCTATTCAACCGGCTCATCGGCAGGCCGGCCGCCATCGTGTCCGACATCGCGGGAACCACGCGCGACCGCGTTATCGCCGAAACGGTGTGGGCGGAGCGCGCCTTTATCCTGGTTGACACCGGCGGGCTTGACCTATTCCCCGAAACCGACTTGTGGCAGCAGGTCAAATCCCAGATTGAGCTTGCGATAAGCGAGGCGGATGTCATCATATTCGCGGTGGACGGCGCGGCGGGCTTAACCCCCGCCGATATGGATGTGGCGGACGCGCTGCGCGTTACCGAAAAGCCGATTGTGCTTGCCGTCAACAAGGCGGACAATGACTGGCGCGCCGAGGAGGCGGTGGAGTTCTATGCGCTCTCGCTTGGCGAGCCAATCCCGGTGAGCGCCTTTCACAACCTAGGCGTGGACGCGCTTATGGCTGAGGTAGTGGCGCATTTCCCCGACGCGCCCGCGTTCCCGGAGCCGGACGCCGACCTCAAGCTCGCCATCATAGGCAGGCCCAACGTGGGCAAATCAATGCTGCTCAACGCCATAGCGGGCGAGCGGCGCGCCATTGTCAGCGACATCCCCGGCACAACCCGCGATTCCCTGGACAGCCTGTTGCGCTTTGACGACTGGTCTGTGCTGCTCATAGACACCGCCGGCATACGCCGTCGCGGGCGCATCGAGCGCGGCATAGAGCGATACAGCGTGCTGCGCGCCATTCGCGCCATCGATCGCGCCGACATCGCAATCCTGCTTATGGACGCATCCGAACTCGCCGGCAACCAAGACACTCATATCGCCAAATACATCCTGGAAGAGTTCAAGGGCATCATCCTAGCGGTGAATAAGTGGGATCTAGCGCCCGAACTAGGCTTGACGCAGCCGCAAGCCGTAGAGCGGATACGCCAGAAATTCAAGTTCGCGTCATACGCGCCTATCTGCTTTACGTCGGCGCTGACCGGCGGCGGCATAGCGGGCTTGCTTGACACCGCGCGGCAGGTGTATCAGGAATGGACGAAAGGCGTGCCGCGATACGACCTGCGCCGCCGCGTGATGAGCGCGGTCGCCGAGCATCCGCCCGCGCTTTCGGGCAGGCGCTCGCTGAAAATCTACAGCGTGGCGCAGGACGCCACAGGCCCGCCCAGTTTCACATTCTACGTCAACCATTCGGATATGGTTCACTTCTCATACAGGCGCTACCTGGAAAACGCAATACGGGCGGCCTACGAATTTCGCGGCAGCCCGCTGCGGATGCGTTTCAAGGGCAGGGGAGGGTAGCCGCGCTAGATGCTTGACGCATTGCTGCCGTACATCGTGATGCTGCCCGCAGGCTACCTGCTGGGATCGCTGCCCTTTGGCTTGATACTGGGCAAGCTCTCCAAGGGCGTGGATGTGCGCGACTACGGCAGCGGCTCCACGGGAATGACCAATGTGATGCGAACCGCCGGCGCCCCCGCCGCCGCGCTGACGCTGATATTGGATATGTGCAAAGCGGTAGTGGCAGTGCTGATAGCGCGCTGGCTATTCGACGCGCCCGGCGCTGAGGCGTTGGCCGCCCTCGCCGCGCTCGCAGGCCACAACTGGCCCGTGTTCGTGGGCTTTCGCGGCGGCAAGGGAACCGCCGCCGGCTGGGGGGCGCTCATCATCCTATCCCCCATATCCGGCCTGGTAGCCACGCTGGTTGGCGTCCCGACCGTCGCCCTAACCCGCTACGTATCGCTAGGCTCAATCCTAGGCACGCTATCCGGCGTCATCACCCTAATAATCCTGATAGCATTGGGACGCGCGCCCTTGGAATACCTCTCATTCGGCGTAGTGGGCGCTTGCATAGTCGTGGGATTGCATAAACCCAACATCCTGCGCCTCATCAGGGGCGAGGAGCGCAAGATAGGCAAGCCGTCGGTTCGCGTGGATGGGTGAGGGGGGTATGCCCAAAGTCGGCATCGTAGGCACAACCACATGGGGCACCACCCTCGCCGTCATACTCGCGCGGCGCGGCGTGGACGTGCGCCTTTGGGCGCGAGCGCAGCCTGAGGCAGACGCGCTCGCCGCCGCCCGTCAAAACGCCCGCTTTCTGCCCGGCGTGGCGTTCCCCCCATCCCTGTCGGTGTCGGCATCCGCGCACGAGGCTTTCGAAGACGCCGAGCTTGTGATAATCGCAGTCCCCTCGCAGGCGCTGCGTGCAAACGCGCGCCATCTGAGCGCGGCGTTCCCGCCCAGCGCAATCATCGTCAGCGCCGCCAAGGGATTGGAACTGCGAACCGCTAAGCGTATGAGCGAGGTGTTGACGGACGAACTCCCCGCAACGTTGCGCGATAACATATGCGCCCTGTCGGGCCCCAACCTCTCGCGCGAAATCATTCAGGGCAAGCCCTCATCCGCGGTGGTGGCGTCTCAATCCGATTATGCCGCCGCGACCGCGCAGGCTATCATCAACTCCAGCCGCTTTCGCGTCTATACCAACGGCGACATTGTGGGCGTGGAATTCGGCGGCGCGCTCAAGAACATCATCGCGCTGGCGGCGGGCGTGTGCGACGGGCTGAACTATGGCGACAACGCCAAAGCCGCCATCATCACGCGCGGGCTGGCGGAGATCTCGCGGCTCGCGGTGGCGGCGGGCGCCAACCCGCTCACGCTCGCGGGCTTGTCCGGCATGGGCGACCTAATCGCCACCTGCTCCAGCGCCCTGAGCCGCAACCACTACTTCGGCGCGCGCCTGGCGCAGGGCGACGCGCCGCAAGCCATTCGCGCGTCAATGCAGAATGTAGCCGAGGGCGTGGACACTATCGCGGGCGCCCTGACGCTGGCGCAAAGGCTGGATGTTGAGCTGCCGATAGCCCAAGCGATGCACAGCGTCATCTTTGAGGACGTCCCGCTTGAGCAAGCGATAACCGCCCTGCTGCAGCGCGCCCCGCGCCCGGAGTAGGCGCGTGTATGAACGCTAGAAACGCTAGACGGGATGCCGTTGGGCGAAATTCGCGCGGCGCGATAGGGCAAGCAAGCAACGCAAGCAGGCGCGAGTATGCGGCAAGGGGGATGTTGGTAGCGCATACGGGATTCGAACCCGTGGTCTCCACCTTGAGAGGGTGGTGTCCTTGGCCGCTAGACGAATGCGCCACGCAACACTTTCGGTTGGCTGGGGATCGAGGATTCGAACCTCGGCTTACAGATCCAGAGTCTGTCGTCCTACCGCTAGACGAATCCCCAACCTAGTAAGCCATTCTACCAGACAACGCGCGGCGTATCAAGAAAAATCCGCGGATCATTTCAAGACATTTAGCGCCGGGCATCTAGTGCGCCTAGGCGCCCGCCTACCGCCACTTCCACCCCGCCTGCTCCAGCGCCGCGTTTATGCCCTCGCGCAGATTGGCGGCGGCCGCCCGCGCCGCGTCCGCGAAACCCTCAGCGCTATTGTCCGCGTACAGGATGCTGCGCGATGAGTTGATGAGGATGTTCGGCGCGCCGCCGCCCTTTTCAAGCCCGTTCTCCACCGCCGCCTCCAGCTCGCCGCCCTGCGCGCCCACCGCGGGTATCAGTATCGGCGCGCCGCTGCAGCGACGGCGAACAACGCTGAGCTGGTCGGGATAGGTCGCGCCCACAACCAGCCCAAGATTGCGGTTGCGCGTCCATGTCATCGCCCGCGCCGCGATCCATTCGTACAGCGGCATCCGCAGCTCATCCAACTCGTCCGGCGCGCGCAGATCGTCCAACGCAAGCGGCATCTGCCAGTTGGCATACGCAAGCGGCGCGTCCTGGAATTCCTGCGATCCGGGGTTTGACGCGCGGCACCATACGAACACGCCCTTGTCTTCGCGCTCAAAGAACGGCGCAAGCGATTCGCCGCCCGCAAAGCCGTTCACGGTTATCGCGTCAAAGCCCCAATAGTCAAACAGCGCCTCCGCGTGCTTGACATTGGTGGATTGAATATCCCCCCGCTTGGCGTCGCCCAGCAACACGGCGTCCGGCGCTCGCTCGCGGGCATATGCCAGCGTATCCCGCAGCGCCTCCAGCCCCTCTATCCCCAGCGCCTCATAGAACGCGAGGTTGGGCTTATAGGCGCACACAAGGTCATGAGTAGCGTCAATTATCGCGCGATTGAATGCGCGGACATCCGCGATTGGCATCAATGAGGGATCAGGGTCAAGCCCCACGCATACCGCGCTGCGATTTACCCGCGACGCCTCCGCCAGCCTGCTTGCGAATTCGCTCATTTTGTTCCTGCCGCCCCTTTGCGCCTATTTGTATCTCAGTTTGCCCGCTAATCTTTCCCTTAATCAGCGAACTAATTAAGAGAACGCGCCCGCCTATCTATATCCCGCTATATCCCCTTGAACCAGTCCCCAAACTGCGCCGCCAGCGCCGCATCGCCCTCAAGCGCGATGCGCCCGCGCCGAACCGACCGCCGCAGGGGTAGCCGCCCCATGCAGAATAGGATGTAGGTGTCGGTATCGCAACTGAATGTAACATTTACAGGGGAATCGTCCGCGGGCGCAAGGCGAAAGTTGTCCCCCGAAACGCGAACGTCGTAGCCGCCATCGGCGTCCGTCAGCGCGAACCGATAGCGTATCGGCGCGGGCAAGGCGTCGGATTTCTGAAAGCCGGTGCGTAGCCAACGCCACACGAAGTCCAGCATAAACGGCACTGCCCTTGCGCTGAGTTTCGCGGAGCGGTCTAGCGGGTAGCGTATGTCCCAAGAGTGAATCGCCAACTCCGACGCGCGAATGTCTATCAGCCGATCGACGCTGATGACGAAATAGGGATGCCACGTCGGGAGCGAATATGAGCTCTCGTCCAAGCCCAGCAGCAGCGTGTTGAACCGCTTGCAGCTTGCGTTGAAATCGTAAAACAGGTCTTCGTGAATGGCGTTGCGCGTGTCAACCAGGCGCGCCAGCCCCTCCTCAGGCGTTGCGGCGCGGCTAAACCCCATCGGCGGATCGGTGATGCCCTTGACCGCGTTTGCGATGCTCAGCCCGAATGTGTTCGCGCCGAGTATCAGATGCGTTATCACATCCGCTATCTTCCAGCCCTCGCAGGCGCTGGCATATACATCCGGCTCGCGCCAGATATTGTCCGGCAGCGTGTGCAGATGCGCCGCCAGTTCGTTGGACAGGTCGCGCACAAGCTGTATGCGCTCCCGAACCTGTTCCGCGTTGCCGCCTGCGTTGCTCATAGATCCTGCCCTTATCTCATACGCGCCATACGCGCCGCCCTGAGTGCCGCCGTCCTGAGTGCCACCCGATCGCCTACAATCCCTTGCCCGCCATATACGCGGCGAGATCGGCGGTGCGGCAGCTGTAGCCCCATTCGTTATCATACCAGCCCACCACCTTGACCATATTATCGCCCACGGTCATAGTGGACAGCCCGTCAATGATGCAACTATGCGGGTTGCCCACGATGTCGCTGCTGACAAGCGGATCCTCGCTGTACTCCAGCGCGCCCGCCATCGCGCCCGCCGCGGCTTTGCTGAACGCCGCGTTCACATCGTCCGCCGACGCCGCCCGTGACAGCGTCGCCACAAAATCGGTTACCGAACCAACGGGCGTGGGAACGCGCAGCGCCATCCCGTTCAGCTTGCCGTTCAGTTCGGGCAGCACCAGTCCCACCGCTTTCGCCGCGCCGGTGGATGTTGGGATGATATTCACCGCCGCCGCCCGCGCGCGCCGCAAATCGCTGTGCCAGTGGTCGAGAACTTTCTGGTCGTTTGTGTAGGCGTGAATGGTAGTCATAAGACCCTGCACAACGCCGAACTCGTCGTTCAGAACTTTCGCCATAGGCGCGATGCAGTTCGTTGTGCAAGATGCGTTGGAAACGATGTTGTGCCGCTGAGGATCGTAGGCGCTTTCGTTGACGCCCAGCACAAGCGTAATGTCTTCGTTCTGCGCGGGCGCTGATATGATAACCTTTTTCGCGCCGCCCTCCATATGAACCGCCGCCCGGCTGGAATCGGTGAACATCCCCGTGGATTCTATCACCACGTCCACGCCCTCATCGCCCCATGGCACATCCGCCGGATCCAGATGTCCGGTCATCTTGACGAGATGGCCGTCAATGATAATCGCGCCGTCCGCGACCTCGACCGAGCCGGGATAAGGCCCATAAGCCGAGTCGTACTTGAACAGGTGGGCGCTCGTCTTGATGTCGGCGGGATCGTTCGCCATAACCACTTCAAGCGTGTCCGGGTGGCGTTCCATAATCGCGCGCAGCGCCTGCTTGCCGATGCGCCCAAAGCCGTTGATGCCAATTCTGGTTGTCATATGCGCCCTTTCATCTGCCCGTGCCGCCGCCGCGCGAACTTGTCTCGCCCTATCCCGTCGCGCCGCGGCGTAGTCGTATAGTCAATGCCTTGCAATTATACCCTATCGCGGGCATATGCCGCGCCCTAAACGCGCGCCATTTCGCGCCGCATCTGCGCCAATCCCATTGGCCCCAAGTTCAGCGCGCGCGTATGAAAGTCTTTCAGGTCAAAGGCCGCCCCCTTGCGCCGCCGCGCGTCTTCCCGCGCCGACAGCCATTCGCGCTCCCCCACCTTGTATGAGATAGCCTGCCCCGGCATCCCCAGATAGCGATCCACTTCGCTCGCCACGAAATCCGGCGGGAAGTGGCTGCGCTCGCGTATGAACTCCAGCCCAAGCGCGGGCGTCCAAACCTCGCCCGGATGAAAGTCCGCCGATTGCGGTATCGGCAGCTCAAGGTGCATCCCGATGTCAACAATCACGCGGACGCTGCGTAGCGCCTGGGCGCGCAGCATCCCCAGATAATAGTCCGGGTTTTCAAGATAGCCCAGCTCTGCCATTAGCCGCTCGGCGTACAGCGCCCAGCCCTCTATGTAGCCCGACGTGCCGCCCATAGCCGTCTGGAACCGGGACAGGTCGCTAGTGAGATGCTTGGCTATCCCGCGCTCAAAGTGATGCCCCGGCACGCCCTCGTGATACGCGATAGACGGCTCGCCCCACAGCGGAAAGCGCGTCTTACCGCCGGTGGGATACCACGTTCGCCCCGGCCTGCTGAAGTCCTCTGACGGCGATGTGTAGTACATTGCCAGAGCTCCGCCCGGCGGCGCAATCATCGCCTCTATTCGCTTAACGCGCTCAGGTATGTCAAAGTGCGTCCCGTTCAGTTCGGCGACCGTTCTGTCCTGAATATCCTGCATCCACTCCCGAAAGGCGTCCACGCCCTCTATCGCGCGTGCGGGATCCGTTTCAAGCAACTGCTTGGCGGCGTCAACGCCCGCGCCCGGTAGGATGCGCTCCGCCGTTTGCGCCATTTCGCTCTCCACCCACGCGAGCTGCTCCCACCCCCAGGCGTACGTCTCTTCAAGCGCAATGTCCGCGCCGTTGAACGCGCGCGACGAAAGCGCGTAGCGCTCATGCCCCACCGCGTCTTGTTCGCTTGCCTTAGGCAGATACTCTTCGGATAGATAGCGCCCCATATCGGCGTAAGCCGCCGTCGCCGCTTGCGCGCCCGCAACCACATCCCGCCGCAGCGCGTCAGACGCCGCCGGCGATGCGTCAAAGGCGTCAACAAGCCCGTTAAAAAACGAACTCGCGCCATCTACTTGCCCCGTCCACGTCCACGCCTGCCTCGCGCACTCCGCCGCTTGCCGCCTGCTGCTCGGCTTGCCCTGCCGCAAGCCCTCGCGCAGGCTATCGCGGTAGCCCGCAAGCCCTTGCGGGACAAGCGCCAGCCGCGCCGCGATATTGCGCCAATCCCCCGCCGTCTCGCGCGGCATCAGGTCAAAGGTCATTCGCATCGCCTGGAACGGGCTGCCCAGCACGCGCAGGCTGCGTAGATGCTCGCCGGCGTCGTAAGTGTCAAGGCTGACGCTCAGGTCGTCCAGCATAGCGTCTTTGGCGATCCTATCCCGCTCATCCCCGGCGGCGGCGGCGTTCAGCGCGGCGATAGCGCGGCGGTTCAGCGCGGCGTTGGCGTCCGCGCCCTGCGGCGAGTAGTCCGACATCTCGGCGTCATGCCCCGGAACGCCCATGCCGGTGGCGCTGATTGGGTTCAGCGCCGCGTACTCTTCCACATATTCGTTGGCGATGTCATAGATCTGCGACATATCGGATTGGCCGCCTTTCAAATCCCGCTTGCGTTTCCCGTGATTGCGTTTCGCGCGTTAGTTATCTTTGCGGCGCGGGCGCGCCCTTGTATCGCCGCCCGCGATTGGCGATTGTGCGCTCGCCCGCGAGTTGCATTACTGGAACGCCGTAGCCGCAGCTTGTGCTGGTCTTTTCGACGCGCACCTCTATCGCCTGGCGCATAGGCAGCGCGATGTCCTCCGCCTGATTTGCCAACAGCAGATCTGCGTGCGGCGAATCCTCCACCGGCATATGCGTGGCGTAGCCGTACAGCCGCGCGATGGCGGCGTTGTCCGGCTCAAACGAGCATACCATTATCGTGATTGGGCTGCCCCCGTCCGAGTGCAGCGCCGTCTGATTGCCGCTACCCGTGTAGTCCAAATACGCCACGAGGTTCGGGCTGATGATATGCAACGGCGTTCCCCCCTTGGGCGAGAGATTCACCGCGTCAACGTCTTGCGCCCCAACATCCGCCGTCGCCACAAAGAACACCGGCGCGCTGCGAATAAGCTCAGCCTGCTCCGCCGTGATGCAATCGTATGATGTCGCCATTGACGCGCTTTCCTTTCGTTTCGGCTTGTATGCTATTCGCTTGCGCGTCGCCCCTGGTATTATCCGGGCGTTATCCGGGCATTATCTTGCCGCCAACAGCCGCTCATACACGCTGCGCCCGGCGAACCGCGCCTTATCCCCAAGTGCCTCTTCTATTCGCAGCAGCCGGTTGTACTTGGCTGTGCGCTCCCCCCGCGCGGGCGCACCCGACTTTATCTGCCCGGCGTTTGCGCCCACCGCGAGATCGGCTATCGTGGTGTCCTCAGTCTCCCCGGATCGGTGGCTCACCACCACGCCCCAGCCCGCGTCCTGCGACATCTTTATGGCGTCAAGCGTCTCAGTTACGCTGCCAATCTGGTTGAGCTTAATCAGGACGGCATTTGCGGCGTTAAGCCGCATCCCCTCGCGGATGCGCTCAGTGTTCGTAGTCAGCAGATCATCGCCGACTATCTGAACGCGATCCCCGACGCTTTGCGTCATCAGCGCCCAGTTTTGCCAATCGTCCTCCGCCAACCCGTCCTCTATGCTGATGATTGGGTAATCGCGGATGAGCGTCTTGTACAGATCCACCAGTTCGGCGCCTGAGTAGTTCGCGTTTTCGCGCGGCAGGCTATACCCGTTTGGAACATCCGCCGCGCGCAGTTCAGACGCCGCCACATCCAGCGCGATAAAGCACTGCTCGCCGGGGCGATAGCCCGCCCGCTCAATCGCCTCCATCACCAGCTCCAGCGCGTCGCGGTTGGACGGCAGCGGCGGCGCGAACCCGCCCTCGTCGCCGATAGTGGTTCCCAGCCCCCGCGCGCGCAGCCCGTCCGCAAGCGCGTGATATATCTCCGCGCCCGCCCGTAGCGCATCCCTGAATGTGTCAAACCCCAGCGGAACGACCATAAACTCTTGGAAATCGGTAGAGTTTTCGGCATGCTGCCCGCCGTTCACGATATTGAACATAGGCGCAGGCAGCGTCATCGTGTCAGCGCCGCCGCCCCCGCTATGCGCTTGCCAAATATACTCATACAGCGGCATGCCCGCGCTCTGCGCCGCCGCCCGCGCCGCCGCCATTGACGCGCCCAGGATCGCGTTAGCGCCCAGCCGCGTTTTCAGCGGAGTCCCGTCCAACTCAATCAGCGCGCCATCCAGCGCCCGCTGATCGGCGGCATCCCGCCCCACAATCGCCGGCTTGATATGATCCCGCACATTCGCCAGCGCCGCCAGCACGCCGCGCCCGCGATACCGCGCGGCATCCCCATCCCGCAGCTCCAGCGCCTCAAACGACCCCGTGCTCGCCCCCGACGGCACAAGCGCCCGCCCAAGCGCCCCATCCGCCAGCGCCACATCCACCTCAACCGTCGGGTTGCCCCGCGAATCCAAAACCTCCCGCGCCCTCGCATCCGATATTCTGCTCATAGCATCCCCTACTGCCGAACTATGCCCGATAACGGCGGCTTGCTCAGTAGCCGCGCAATCATATATTAACCGCATCGCGCCGTTTTCTACCACTGCCCAACTATCATACCATCACGCCGCTTGCCTTGCGCGTTTGACGCCGCTTGCCCTACCCCCTACTCCTCCGCCACCGCTTGGAACGCAAGCGGACACGCCACCAAAAACAGCGCGTCATACGCCGCAAGGAACGGCAGCCAGCGCGTCAGGCCGCTATCGCCCTGCAGCGCGGCGGTGGACGCCTCTACCGCGGCTATCAGCGCGGGCGCGATTATGGGCAGGAATAGCAGCGGCAGCATTACCTCGCGCGAGCGCGTGTTGACGGCGATTGCCGAAAACAGCGTTCCGACCGCCGCTATCCCCAGCGTCGCAAGCAGCGCCGCCGGCAGCAGGCCCGGCTGCAGCAGCGAGAAGTTGTACAGCACGGCGAACACGGGGAACGCCGCGATTTCTATTGCCAGCATGAACAGCAGGTTGCCCAGCATCTTGCCGAAGAAGATGACATCGCGCCCCACCGGCGCCAGCAGCAGCGCCTGCATGCCGCCGCTCTCTTTCTCCAGCGCCAGCGAGCGGTTTAGCCCAAGCGCGCCGCCGAATGCGATCGCCACCCAAAGTATGCCCGGCGCCACAAATGCCACCGTCTGCGGCGTGGGGCTGACCGCGAAGTTGAACACAACTATCGTCAGCAGCGCGAACACCAGCGCCGATACCACGATGTCCCGCGAGCGAAACTCCAGCGCCACGTCTTTCCACATAATCGCCAGCGCCAGCGCCGCGAACTCGCGCGCCGCCCTCACGCCCGCGCCTCCAAGCGCCCAAACCGCGCCGCGTACAGCGCCCGCAGCTCAGCCACTCTCACCGCGTCCGCCCTATCCTCCCAAGCGATGCGTCCGCCAGCCAGGATAGCCACCCTATCCGCCAGCGCCGCGCCGCGCTCTATGTTGTGCGTGGTCAGCAGAACCGCCCGCCCGCTGTCCGCGTAATCCCGAACAACCCCCTCCAGCAGCGCAAGCGCCTCTTGGTCAAGCCCGCTTTCGGGCTCGTCCATCACCAGGACGCGCGGCGAGTGCAGCAGCGCCCGCGCTATGCCGAACCGCCGCCGCAAGCCATGCGACAGCGCGCCCGCCTTATCGTCAAGCCGCCCGCTAACGCCCATCCGCGCCGCGACCGCCGCCACGCGCTCATCTACATTCTCAACCCCAAACATCCGCGCGAAGAACCGCAAGTTCTCGCCGCCCGTAAGCCCGTCATACAGCAGCGGCTCATGCGTAACCACGCCTATCAGCCGCCGAACCCGCCTCGCCTCGCGCCTCGCGCTCACGCCGCCCACAAGCGCATCGCCCGCGTCCGGCTTGACCAGCGTCGCCAGCGTCTTGATAAGCGTAGTCTTGCCGCAGCCATTCGCGCCCAATATCGTCAGCGTCTCGCCCCATTCCACGCGCAGATCCACGCCGCGCAGCGCCTGCGTCCGCCCGTAAGCCTTCCACAGCCCGCGCGCCTCTATCGCCGCGTTACGCCCTGAGCTTGCGGCTTGCGCCATTTGGGGTTGCCGTGTAGTAACGATTGGCTTAAACCTACCCTATCACAGCGCCGGCGGCGCGTAGTCACCGGCGTCAAACAGCGCGCGCACTGCGGCGATTATCTCGGCAGTCTTGGCGTCGGAGAGCCTTCCCTCTAGGCGTATGAACCGCTCTTCGTTTATCGTTTGCAGACGATTAGGACGCGCCCAACTATCAAGCGGCAAACTTCCCTCTTGAAAGTGGGCTTGGACGATGGGTATCGCCACGTCAAGACTGATTGGTTCTTGACTGGTTACCGAGCAAACTACCCAATCCATCTCATCGCCTTCCCGCGCATCAGCCACGACAACCACCGGGCGTATTTTGGATTCGTCCGAGTCCGCGAATGGAAAGGGAGCCCTAAATACATCCCCTACCACGGCACGTCCTTTTTGGGAAAACTGAATATAGATTTCAGTCCCATGCCCGTCAATTCCAGCCTATCGCGCTCAGCCATCACCACCAGATATTTGCCATCCCAGTACGCCATCCCGTCCAAGATGTATATCGTCCTATCGCTCACCGCGCACACCCGCCCCAGCAGATCGATCACCCGCTCTTTGTGATCCGCGAACCGATACCCGTTGAACCGCGCCGCCACCGTGGCGTCCCGCGCCTTGCGCTCTTTGTACTGCTCCAGCACCCACTCCAGCGCCGACCGGCTGCCCAACTTGTATCGCCAGGCATTCGCCGGCACCCCCGCCAGCGTCGTCCGCTCGTCTATCCGAATGATCCCCCGCTCCTTATCCGCCCGCAGCAGCGTCCTGCCCGCCGGGCATTCGCCCTCAACGCGCTCCAGCGGATGCGGCTCTACGCTCTCAAAGCCCAGATGCAGATCCAGCAGTTTGCGCCCCATCTTCGTCCAACTGGCGAAGTAGCTGTACAGCGGTATCCGAGGGAATTCACGCAACAGGTCAACCTTGTAATCGTAGTGATACACCGGGTCGTGCAGCACGGCGTACACATACGCGAATATGTCCTCGGCGGTTATGGCGTCGGCGCCAATCGCCTTTTCGAAGTACTCCCCCATATCTTTGCGGTAGTGCGCGTTGATGAACTCCACCGCCCAATCCGTGATGTTGCATACCCGCTCGCCATCCGCCGTGTAGCGGTAGAGCGGCAGGCATTGCGTATCTCCCGTGAAATGCAAGTCGGTCAGTTTGTCAGACGCCAGCGCATAGAACGCCTTATGGTTGACGCAGAAATTGATGACCGAGTTCGGCTGTTTCAAGTCAGCGCCGAACATTTCGTAGTGATTGCGGGTGAGCCTGTCATTCATCAGCGGCTCGGCATATTGCCATTTGGAAACGAAAGGACGGTAATTTGCCCGTATGCGCTTGGCGTCGTTAAAGACGATGCGCTCGCCCCGCTTAAGGTTATCTTGGAGCGAGTGACTCCACTTGATAGCGGAACTAGAAATATCGCCGCCATCTATCATTTCGGCGTATTTATCCGCAAAGAACAGCGCTTTGTTCCGCAGATTGGAAACGTCGAAATCGTACACCCATTCGTCCCTGGTTGTATTTACCCCAGGTGTGATGAGCTTGAATACCGCCCGCTCTTCGTCTAGCGTTTTGGCAAACTTGGTTTGCTGATTTGCAAGCGGCAGCAACCGCTCATAATCGGGGTTTGACTTTTCGAGCCAGTTGCCCTTGTCGTCGGGAATGATCTCAGTGAATTTGAGATCGGTAATGTTGCGCCCGCGCAGATACGCGAGCTTGTCAGCCGCTTTCGCGTAATCGTCAACAGCGTTGTAGTACATCTTGAAAGTGTGCATCCGCTTGCGCCGCACAAGGAAGTACACCGCCACTCCCACGCGGATTTTGTCGTCAAAGACATTCCCGCCCTCTTGCCGGCGGCGCTCGCCGCTGGTTCGCGCGTTGCCTTTCAAGTTCACCGCCCAAAGTTCGTTGAACTCATATGACGCCACCATGCGAAACCCGTCGTCTTGGCGGGAATCCAAAAATGCGTTGTTGCTGACAAACGCGATGATCCCGTCATCCTCAAGCCTATCCGACGCCCACCGGATAAATCGCTTGTACATATCGTACTGATGCGTCTTTTGCGCTGAGCTTTCGGCGACATAGGTTTCCCTAATGCGCTTGTCTATTTCGTGATACGCCCTGTTCGCGCCGCCGTCGCCCCAAAGCGTCGCGCCGTCGTTATACGGCGGATTGCCGATAATCACGCTTATCGGCTTTTCGTTCTGCAGCCCCAGCCGCACCCAGTTGTCCGCCGACATCCCCCCCAGCTCAAGCGCGCCCTGCCGCTGAACCGCGCCGCCCGTTGCGCCCTCCCAGTCCAGGTTGTCCAGCGTGTCCACGAATACCAGATTGGGGAATTCTTTGTATCGCCCGGCGCGCTCTTTGTAGGTGTACTCTATGTTCAGGTTGGCGATGTAGTAGGGCAGAATCGCCACTTCGTTGGCGTGGATTTCGTTGAGATATTTGTACTCCAGCCGATCCGCCGGCAGGTGGTTTATCAGGTTCGTGACGAAAGTCCCCGTGCCGGTGGCGGGGTCGAGTATCTGCACGCCCATATCCGCCAGCGTCTTGCCGAAGTGCCGCTGCAGCAGCCAGTCCGCGCCGCGAATGATGAAGTCCACCACTTCGTTGGGGGTATAGACCACGCCCAGCCTATCCGCCGCGGCGGGGTTGTACGCCTTGTAGAAGTCCTCATAAACCGCCTTGAGGAACCCCTGCTTTTCGGCGTAATCGGCGATTTCGTCCGCCGCCCTGCCGATAACGCCGTAGTAGGCGCGCAGCCTGTCAATCGCTTGGCGGCGCGTATCGCCCGTGAAGAATGTGCGCTCCAGCGCGTCCAATTGCGCGGCGATATTGTTTTCGCGGTGAAACTGATCCTCCGCGAACACGCGCAGGAATATGTCTTTGGTGAGGATATGCTGCAGCAGCATCTCGCGCACATCGGCGTCCGCCACCTCCGGGCTGATGCTCTTTTGGCACAGCGCCAGGAACTGCGCGGCGGCGGCTTGATAGCCCGCGTTGTCCAATTGCGCCTCCTCCACCGCCTCGCGCAGATTGCCCAGCACGCTAGGCAAATCCGCCTTGAACTGCCGCTGCGCCGCCCTGAACTCCTCGATCTGCGGCAGCTCATAATCCAGAAAGCGCCGGATCAGGCGATGCAGCTCGCGCTCGCTAGACATATCCGCCCGCATCGTTTCCACGCCATTCTGAAACAGCGCCGCCTTATCCGTGTTCTCAAAGATGATATTATCGCGCGGATACCCCTTGCTGAGCTTGTCCTGAATCACCGCGTCCAGGTCATCTTGAATGTCCTTAGCCTCCCAATACCCGCGCGCCATCCTGAGGGCGTCCCGCACCGTCCCGTCCGGAACCACCTGCGCCGCCGTCCTCTGCTCCGCCACCAGCGTCAGCCCGTCCGAATGCTCGCGGCAATATGCGTCCAGGCAATTCTCAAACGCCCGCCGGGTGTGCAGTTCATTCGCCGATCCGCCCGCCTCGACCAGCCGCCGCAGATCCGCGTGATACCGCCGTATATGGGGATAAGTGGTTGCCATGACCAAAACCCTCTCTTCGCTTGCCGTCTTGCTAGGTTGCTAGGCGAAATTTCTTGCGCGTTCTATGCTAATTATAGCCTACTCGCCGCCTAATTTGGCTATCGCTTGACATAGATGATAGAATGGCGGCGAGGTGATTAGGCTATGGCAACTGATATGCAAGAAGATGCGCCAGGGCGCGTAGAGGCATCTGCGACTTCCGGCGCTATTCCCGCCGCAATAGAGGAGCATTTGCAGATTTTGCTGCAACTGAGTCGTCAGGCAAGGGAGAATGCTCGCGCTACAAGGGAAGATTTCCGCGCTATGAACGCGCGAATAGATCAACTTAACGACGGGATTGACAGGCTTTTCTATGCGGTAATAGGGTTCGGCAGCGCCTCGGTGGTAGGCTTAGCCGCCATTCTCATCAAGCTCTTTCTTGACGGGTAGCGCGGCGCGGATTGGGATTAAGCGCAATCGCGGCGAACAATTTTCGGCGCGATTTCCCGCTTTTACGGCGGCAATGGAAACGCCGCCATCCCCCAAAATAACCCTTGCCATTGCGCCCCCTAAACTTGCAACCCGCCCCCGCAATCGCATACACTTTCCCGCGTGAAAACCGCCCTCAGATCGCTCGCCCGCTGGCATCCGCGCCCTAAGTTCTACTATGGCTGGCTCGTGCTTGGCACGGCGTCGCTGGGCGCGTTCATCGCCACCGGCGTAGCCCAAACCGTGCTGGGCGCCGTGCAAGACCTCATCGCCCAAGATATGGGCTGGCAGCGCGCCACCCTAGCATTCGCCGCCACCGCCGCCACATGGATCTCAGGGCTGACAATGCCTTTCGTGGGCAAGCTCGTGGACCGCTTTGGGCCGCGCTACATAATGTTCGCCGCCGCGCTGGTGGTAGCCGCCGCGTTCTTCGCGCTGTCGGGCGTCCAGTCCGTCTGGCAGTTCTATCTCGCGTACATAATCGCCCCGCTCAATCGCGGGGCCTAACCTGCAAAATGTAGTGCCGCGAACCGTGGCGGTGAACTTCTTCCGGCGCAAGCGCAACCTGGCGCTGGGCATAACCGCGCTCAATCGCATCGGCGGCGAGGCGCTGAACATCCAGCTCATCACGCTCATAGCGGGCGTAGCCGGCTGGCGCGCCGCCTATCGCGCGCTGGGGCTGGTCGCGCTGCCACTGGCTATCCCGCTCGCGCTCATAATGCGAAAGCGCCCCGAGGACATCGGCTTGCTGCCGGATGGCGATACGGCGGAGCGCGCAACGGGCGCGGGCGCGGCGGCGAGCGCATCCCGTCCCGCCGAGTTCGACTGGCGCGCCGGCGAGGTCGTATTCACATCCGCGTTCTGGTGCATCGTTTGGGCGGAGTTCCTGGCGGTGTCCACAACCGCCGCCGTGGGCTTTCAGCTCGCGCCGTTCCTGTCAGACGCCGGCCTATCCCAGACCGCCGCCGCCGCCGCGATAACCGCAGGCGTGCTACTTGGCGGGCTGTCTGTGCCGCTCTGGGGCCACCTGTCCGACAAGTCCGGCATCAAGCGGCTGACGCTAATCGCGCTTGGATCCACCGCCGCGGCGACGCTTGCGTTCACGCTTTTGGACGCGCGGCAGTTCGGGTTCTACATTACGATAGCGTGGGGGATAGCGTCGGGCGCGATACCCGTCATCGGCAGCATGATGGTGGGCAACTACTTCGGCAGGGCGTCATTCGGAGCGCTGACCGGGCTGACCGGGCCTTTTCGCACGGCGGGCGATGGGCTTGGGGCCGGCGATGGGGGCGCTGCTGTTCAGCGCCACGGGCGGCTACGGCGCGATGTTTGGCGCGGCGCTCGCGTCCTATGCCGCCGCCGCGCTGCTGAACGCCGCCGCCCGTCCGCCAACGCCGCCCGCAAGACGCGCAAAGACGGCAAAGACATAGGCGCAGCGCCCGCCAAACCGCCCCCGCTATGCGCCACCAAGCAGATGCGCCAGTATCGCCATTCGCATAACCAGCGCGTTTTCGGATTGGCGATAGAACGCCAAGCGGTCGTCCTGCACTTCCACCGCGAAATCGCCGCTGCGCTGCATCGGGTCGAGCAGTATGCAATGCGGCTTGAGCGCCGCCATAAAGTCGGCGTCGATCCGCAGGTTGAATGAGCCGCGCGAGCGCAGCAATTGCGAATGGGCGACCGTGCGGGGCGCGTTGAGATATATCGCGTCCGCCTCTCGCGCCGCGTCTAGGTCTTTCTCAACGCGGATGGCTGCGCCGCGCGCCTCGCAGTAGGCGATAGTGTCCGGATCCACGCCGCCGCTGGCGGGCATAAGCGTGAGGGTTACGCCGTCGAAGAGCGCCAGGCCGCGCAGCAGCGCATTCACATTGCGATGCTCCAGCCTGCCAATCACCGCCACGTTCGCGCCGTCCACGCCGCCCAGCTCGCGCCGCAGCGTGTACAGGTCGGACAGCGCCTGCGTGGGATGGTCGTCGGCGCTGCCGCCGTTGATGACCGTCAGCGCGTCCGCGAACTCCGCCCGCTCCACGATGCCCGGATCGCTGCTCCGCAGCACGACGACGTCTATCCGCATGCTTGCGAGGATGTTGATGATATTATCCATATGCGCGGTGTTGGCGACGGGGAAGAACTGCGAGGCGTCTTCGGTCTGATACACCTGCCCGCCCAGCAGCCCCATAGCGCGCTCAAACGATGTGCGCGTGAGCAGGCTGGGCTCGTAGAACAGCGAGTAGAGCGCCCGTCCCTCCAGCAGCGCGGTATGGTCGCGCCGCTCTCGCAGCCGCTCGCACAGCGGGAACAGCGTGTCTTCAATCAGCGCGCGGTCAAGCCGGCTTGTGGCGGTCAGGTGAGCGTATTTTGGCATTGTCCCTCAAGGTATCGGTATGGCGGTATATGGCGGTTTGGCGCATGGCGCGGGTTGGGCGGCGGCGGCATGTCGGCGTAGAGATGCGGCGGCGCGGGCGGAGCGTCGCCGCATCGCAACAAGTATAAATCAAAACACGGGCGCATATCTATGGATTAAGCGCGGCGCGGCGGACATTATCAGCCCGCGATTGGCGCGGCAAGCCCCATAATTCCATTTACACGCAACGCCGCCGGTTATAAAATATGCAAGGCAATTCATAACTTAGCGTTCCGATAGGCGACCCTGATAAGATGATTGGGCGGGCGCGGGATATGGCGCCGGCATTTGGAGATAGTCGGGTGAGGTTTCTTTCGCGGTCAAAGGGCGCGGCGGACGCGGAGGCGGATGGCGAGCCGCCACTTAGCGCGCCTGAGGCGGCAGGCGGCGGCGCGCGCCGAAAGCCCGTGTTCTACGGCTGGTGGATAGTGGGCGCGGGATCGGTCAGCCAAGCCTACACATCCGGCACATTCTGGCAGGGTTTCGGCGCGTTCTTTGACCCAATCGTGGAGCAGTTCGGCTGGAGCCGCGCGTCCACCGCGGCGGCGATGTCCCTGCAGCGCACCGAATCGGGCGCGATTTCGCCATTCGTGGGCTATTTCATAGACAAGTTCGGCCCGCGCAATGTGATGCTGTTCGGCACGGCGCTGACGGCGCTGGGGTTCATCCTGCTGAGCCTGATACAGAACCGCTGGCAGTTCTACGCCGCCTTTCTGGTGCTGACTCTGGGGCTTTCATTCGGCACTTTCTTGGTGGTGACCACGACCGTCGCCAACTGGTTCGTGGCGCAGCGGTCGCGCGCGCTGTCCATCACAATGGCGGGTTCGGGCATAGGCGGCGTGCTTGTGCCGGTGGTGGTATGGCTAATCGCAACCGCCGACTGGCGCATGGGCTTGGTTGTGATAGGCATCGGCTACCTGATAATCGGGATACCCGTGTCGTTCACAATGAAAAGCCGCCCGGAGGCATACGGCTTGCTGCCGGACGGCGCCGAGCAGCCCGCGGAGCAGGCGTCGGGCGGCGGCGATAGGCGCAGATCCGCCTTGTCCCGCGAAGTCAATTACACAACGCGCCAAGCGCTCACAAGCCGCGTGTTCTGGCAGCTCGCGCTCGCTATGGGCATATCCGGGCTGGTCATATCCGCGTCCATACACCAGATACCCGCCATCACAAGCTTTGGCCTCAGCCGCGAGATAGCGGGCGTGGCGATACTGGGCGTATCGCTGTTCAGCGTCGCCGGGCGACTGGGCTGCGGCATAGTGGGCGACAGGCTGGACAAGCGGCATGTCATAGCGGTGGCGCTGCTGTTCCAGTTCGTTGGCACGATAGTGTTCGCGTACAGCACTGAGATATGGCACTTGGCGATATTCGTGATAACCTGGGGCTTTGGGTTCGGCGCGTCCATCCCCGTGCGGTTCGCGCTGATAGCCGACATATTCGGCAGGCAGCACTACGGCAGCATAATGGGAACGCTGATGACCACAAGCGCGGTATTCGGCGTGATAGCGCCCGTGCTGGTGGGCTGGATAGCCGACGAGCGCGGCAACTACCGCGACCCATTCGCGCTAATGGCGTTCAGCGCGCTGATAGCCGTGCCGCTGATACTGACGCTGAGGCGAGGGCGCGCGGGTGAGCGGGGGTAGGGGGATGGGCTAATTCGGGTCGGGTTCGGTTATCGCATTGCCGGATCCGCTAGATGATACGATTAGTCCGTAGATTTATCTGAGCGAAGTTGTCAGAATACCTGCTATGGATAATTCAGAGCAGTTCACATTCGGCAGAAATGTTCGGCAATTTCGGGAAGCCTTAGGGCTTAGCCAGGAAAGCCTTGCGGCTGCCGCCAGACTAGACAGGTCATATGTTGGCGGCATCGAGCGAGGTGAACGCAATCCCTCTCTGTCAGCGATAATAAATCTGGCTTTGGCTTTGGGAGTTGCGCCCGCAAGACTATTCACCGGAATTGGCGAAGATGAGGGGGCTATCCCCCAATTGCCTGTTGGCGTAACGGCGACAGAGACGCCTGACGGCCTAACTGTCAGATTTAAGTATGACAGATATGACGCAGAGTATTTCTTAAGCGGCGCAACTCTGGCTCAATATAACGAAGTAATAGGCGTACTCAAAAATTCACTTGCAACCGGCAGGGATAGGTCGGGCGCGGTGGCTCGCGCCTTTATTCGCGTCGCTGAACTATGGCAAAACGCTAATCCCTCAGATCTGTGGACATTCTTGATAGGTCGCGCGTATTGCGACCGCGCGAACCATCCGGCGGCTAATGCGAGGTTGAACCTAGAACAGAGCTGGAAACGCGCCAGCGGGTGGGCTTTGGAGCGTGTCTTGGTGGATCATTATGGGGAATTCCTCCGCCGGAATCGCCTATTCATCAAGACAAGCAACAAAGCAGAGAAAGCCGCTCACTTGGGCGTTATCCGAGATTCTAGGATAGTGCCCGATAAAGCCGATGCGCTAATTCTGTATCATATGGATGGCAAAGAGCGATTGCTAGGCGTCATTCATGTCAAGGCTAGTCTCGCTGAAAGGCGCACTGATGATGTGCCGATGAGCCAAGCCTTGATGCAGGCAGGGTATCTTTCCATATTTTGGACAATGGATTCCAAAAGTTTCCCGTCGACTAACCCTATTAATCGTGGTGAATTGGGTATCGCATCGCGCGAGGATATGAGCGACAAGCGAAGAGACTTCGAAGAGCACGGACACTTCTCCGCCTGCTTTTCGTATAACCAAAACACGCAACCGACTCCTGAAGTGAGTGATGCGCTATCGCGCGTGTTCGTATGCGATTTTACAAATCCGGACGACCGTTTCTCGCAGTTTCTATTAGACGCTTTGCGCCAGCGTCTAACTCGGTAACAACCTATGCGGTTTGCACATATGCAGATGCCAATCGCCTCTTCGACTCCTCGACCTGTTGAGGATCAATTTCGAATCCAATATATGTGCAACCAAGCCGCAGCGCCGCTATGCCGGTAGATCCTGACCCGGAAAAGGGATCCAGCACAACTACGCCGTTGCCCGACTGCCCGTATGCTTCGATGCAGCGCTTGGGCAATTCCGTCGGAAAGCGCGAGCGGTGTTGCAAGCCGTTGATGTTCTCATTAGCGAACGTCCACACGCTTGGCACGGGCGGCTTGGCGCGGAACGAATGAGACTCATGCTTTGCCAGTAGGTAAATCGCCTCATGCTTTCGGTGAGGGCGACGGCAACGTCCCTCCGGCATTGCGTTCTTTTTGCTCCAGATCACTTCGCCGCGGTACAAATACCCCGATTCGGTGAGCGCTATGAGAAGTCGTTGGGGCAACATCAGCAAGTTGCCGTACTGCAGCCAGCCGGACGCTTTGTCTATGAACGCCTTACGCTTGAAACGCGGTTTTGTATATGCCCCGTTGTCAGGCTTAAATCCCTGTCTATCCGCTCCCAATGAGCTGTATTTGTAATCCTTTGGCCCCCAATTAACGGGTGTGTTATATGAGTCGCCAAAGTTGAGCCAAACGATTCCCTCGCGCTTTAGCTTCGGCAGAATAGCGACGAAAACCGATTGAAGAAATGCGATGTAATCTCTCGGGTCTTCCTCATTTCCATTGCCCAAGGACTCGCGCTGTCCCCAATATGGGGGACTTGTCACCACAACATCTACGCTCGCGTCAGGCAACTTGCCAATCAACTCCAAGCAATCCCCTTGGAAAACTTGGGAAGTTGCTACGGATATTTGGCTAGGAAATTTTATTGGCGTAGTCAATTCCCAATCCTCCGCATTTTGACAGACTTGACAAACAACATCCAGCGCCAAGACTGGCAAATCTTATGTTCACCCTATCATATATCATTTGTGGCGTTCTAAACCACTAGCATTTGCGCCGAAATTTGGCTCAGTTCGCAAACATCCGCGCCACATCTATCGCGCGCATAAACGCTACGTCGGGAAAGCCCTGTATGTACTGGATCAGCCGCTCAAGCATCCGCAGGCGGCCGGGGCGGCCTATGGCGTATGGGTGCATCGTGAGCATAAACGAGCGCCCGTAGTGGTGCAGCCCCTCAAACGCCGCCGACCAGACGCGATAGACCTGCTCAGGATCCGCCGCCACATTGCGGACGCCGAGCGCGGGGGCGTAGTTGAAGTACGGCACATCGTCCAATTCCCAGTGGACGGGGATCTCTACCAGGTCGCGCCCGTCGGCGTCCACCAGATAGGGGATGTCGTTTCCCATCAGGCTGGAGTCGTAGATGAACCCGCGCTCGGCGAGCAGCGGCAGCGACGCCTCGCTGAGCTCCCAGCTGGGCGAGCGGTAGCCCAGCGGCCGCTCGCCGGTGATGCGCTCCAGGATGGCGCTGCCCTTGTCCAAGACTTGCGCCTCTTGCGGCGGCGAGAGCGTGGCGGGCGGCTCGTGCATATAGCCGTGATGCCCGATTTCGTGGCCGCGCGCCTGTATGTCCAAAACCAACTCATCGTGCGTTTCGGCGACGTAGCCGGGAATGTAGAAACTCGCCTTGACGCCATACTTGTCCAGCAGGTCAAGGATGCGCGGCGTGGCAACGCTAGGCCCATACTCGCGCATAGACATAAAGCTCGGCAGGCGCGCCGTATCCGGGTTCTGGTTGATTGCGCCGGACACGCCGTCCACATCAAAGGTCAGCATCGCAACGCAGCGCAGATCGCCGGGCCATATTCCGCTCATATCGCCGTCCCCTTTCTTGGCTTGCCATTCCTATCCGCCATTCCTGCCCGCCAACGCATTATCCCCGCCCAAAAGGTTTGCCCACTTTTCCAAATGCCCACTTTTCCCAAAGAGTCAGAATCCCCGCGCCGCGCAATTTGTATCGCGCCGCGCTTTTGGGTTAGCATAACACAAGCGCGGTTTGGGCGGACTGCCCACGCCCGGCAAATGCGCGAAAGCGGGCGAGATTGACTGCGATAGGGAGGCGTGAATGGAACTAGCGGCGGCGGCGCTGATTTGCGTTATGGCGGCGGCAGCGGTGGCGCTTGTGTATGGCGTTCACCTATCCAACCTCATCTACAACGCCAGCCTGAGCGCGCGCCACCCGCCGCCGCCGCTAGACATCACCGCCGAAAGCGACGGGGACGAGCGCGTCACCCTGCGCGCCGCCGATCCATCGGCGAGTTTCGGCGATTGGCGTCGGCAAGGCATATACGGCATTGCAAGCGCGGGCGGCTACGGGCGGCTTGGGCGCGTCATCCGGGAGGGCGAGGACTTCGTCGCGCGCGAATACACGCCGCTGACCGCCGCTATCGCCGCCGCCGAGCCTGCGCGGGTGGATATGTTCGTGTACGACGACAACCCGCTGACGGCGCATAGCATCCCTTACGAAGAGATACGCTATCCCACCGAACTGGGCGACTGCTGGGCTTGGCGGATAGACGGCGCGGCCGGCGCAGAAAGCGGCGTGTGGACAATCTTTGTTCACGGGCGCGGCGCGCATCCCAGAGAGGCGCTGCGTATCCTGCCCACGCTCGCCGCGTCGGGCAATACGACGCTCTGCATTGCCTATCGCAACGACGCCGGCGCGCCCGCAAGCCCGGACGAGCGGCACTGGCTTGGCTTGACCGAATGGCGCGATTTGGAGGGCGCTGTGCGATACGCGCTTGACAACGGCGCAAGCGGCGTGGCGCTGTTCGGCTGCAGCATGGGCGGCGCGATTTGCATGAACTTCCTGTACGAATCCGCGCTGGCAGACAAGGTCGCGGGCGTGATATTGGATTCGCCGCTGCTGGATTTCGCGGCGTCGCTTACTCACGCCGCGAATATACTCGGCTACCCAAGCCTGATTACGCGCTACGGCAAGATCGCCGCAGGGCTGCGTTTCGGCATAGACTGGCGGCGGATGAACTATCTCGCGCGGGCGGACGAATTGCGCGCGCCGATACTCGCGCTGCACGGCGAGGCGGACACGATGCTGCCCGCCGCCGCGAGCCGTGCGCTGGCGGACGCGCGGCCGGACATCGCGCGGTATGTGGGCTTTGCGGGCGCGGAACACGCGCGGCTGTGGAACACTGATAGCGAACTCTACGAGGCTGAGGTTCGGCGATTCCTGAGTTCGCTGCAGCCCGCGCAAGAAGTGGCAGAGGCGCGGCGCGTTAGCCGTTCAGCAGCGACTTGACCTTGCCCACCACATCATCCGCGGCAACCTGCTCCGCGTCAGACTCGGCGCGGCGCTTGACTTCCACGATGTTGTTGCGGATGTTGCGCTGGCTGACCACAAGGCGGACGGGCAAGCCGATGAGGTCGGCGTCGTTGAACTTGACGCCGGCGGATTCGGCGCGGTCGTCGTAGAGCGTCTCAACGCCGGCGTCTTGCAGTTGGCGATAGAGTGCATCGGCGGCGGCGGCGACTTCGGCGTTTCGTACATTCAGCGCCACAAGCGAAACCGCGTATGGCGCGATGCTGGCGGGCAATATCATCCCGTTGTCGTCGTGATGCTGCTCAATCGCCGCTCCGAGCAGCCGCCCAACGCCGATGCCGTAGCAGCCCATAACGATTGGCCGCTGCTCGCCGTTCTCGTCGGGATAGTAGGCGTTCAGCGCCTCGCTGTATCGCGTTCCAAGCTTGAACACATGCCCAACCTCAATGCCGCGCCGCGCCGACAGCGTCCCGTCGCACATAGCGCAGGCGTAGCCCTCTTGCGCCAGCGCTATGTCTGTGATGATGTCCGCCGCGAAATCGCGCGGGTGGTTGGCGTTGAGCAGGTGGTAGTCGGGCTTGTTCGCGCCCACCACAAAGTTCGCGCCGATGCCGATGGAGTCGTCGGCGATGATGCGTATGTCCCGCAAGCCTACGGGGGATGCGGAGCCGGCGACCAGCCCGCGCGCCTGAACCTCTTCGGGCGTGGCGAGCCGCAGGCCGGCAACGCCGCCCAGCGCGTTGCTGAGCTTGATTTCGTTCACCTCAAGATCGCCGCGGATGACCACGAACACCACCTCATCGCCCGCCGCGTAGAAGACGGCTTTGAGAGTCTTGTTATGCGGCACATCCAGGTATTCGGCGACGTCGGCGATTGTCTGTTTGCCCGGCGTGTGCGTTTCTTCTAGCGTGAGCGGCGATTCGGCGGGCGGCTGCGGCTTGGCGAAGATCGCCTTCTCAGCGTTGGCGGCATAGTCGCAGCCGGAGCATATCAGCACGGTGTCTTCCCCGCCGTCCGCGAGCAGGATGAATTCGCTGGAATCCTTGCCGCCGATAGCGCCGCTGTCCGCCTCTACCGCTATGACATCAAGCCCGCAGCGGCGGTAGATGTTCTTGTACGCCTGAACCATCGCGTCGTAGCTTATGTCTAGGCCCGCCTGGTCGGGGTCAAAGCTGTAGGCGTCTTTCATATCGAATTCGCGCACGCGGATAAGCCCGCCGCGCGGACGGGGCTCGTCGCGGAACTTGGTCTGTATCTGGTAGATGATGAGCGGCAGGTCGCGGTAGCTAAGCACATTCGCCTTGACCATATAGGTGAGCAGCTCTTCGTGGGTGGGCGCAAGCACAAGCGGGCGCTCGCGGCGGTCGCGCAGCCTGAAGAGCTCATTGCCCATAATCACGCTGCGCCCGGATTCGTCCCAGATTTCCTGCGGCTGCAGCGCGGACATTCGTATCTCTTGCCCGCCGGCGGCGTCCATCTCTTCGCGGATGATCCGCTCTATCTTTCGCAGCGCGCGCCACGCCAGCGGCAGGTAGCTATACACGCCCGCCGACGCCTGGTATATCATCCCCGCGCGCAGCATAAGCCGGTGGCTTGCCAATTCCGCCTCCGCCGGATCGTTGCGCTGCGTCTTCCCGAATAGCCGCGACATTCGCATAAGTATCAGCCTCGCTCCGCCATAAATTCGTCATCCTGCGACAATTCCGCCTCCTCGCGCATATACTTCTCCCACTCGGACTCTTCGTATATGCGTGCGAACGTGCCGTCGTCGTGCAGCAGGATGCCTTGATTGATGATGTTGCTAGTGCGCGGGCAGCGGCATATTGACGCCTCCAGCTCAAACATATCGGTGGAAGTGAACAAGCGGTGAATGGGCGCGACATTCTCGAACTCGTCCTGGACCTGGACGCATATCGCCTCCATGCGCCGCCGCGTGTCTGTGCAGTCCTTGGCGATGATGTACAGGTCTATATCGCTCTTTTCGTTGGCGTCCCCGCGCGCCACCGAGCCGAACAGCACGATGGAATAGATCTCGTCGGCCATAGCGCCCAGCAGGCGGCTCGTCAGCGTATCGGCGATATTGCGGTTTCTTTCGGATATTGATATTGCAGTCATATCTCACCCGCTTTCATTCGGAGCGCTTTCGTTCAGGCCGCTTTCGTTCAGCGCATCCGCTACCCTGTCCACAAACAGGCGCGCGTTGTTCACATTCTCTTGGGCAAGGCTCTCGGTTATGTTCGCGTAAGGCGAGTAAGTTCCCGCCATTCTACGCCTATTCGCAAGCCTCAGCATTGGCCCGAACTCGCGCGGCATCACGCCCTTGTTGACCACCTCTTGCCCGAATACGCTCATCAACCCTGCATGTGAGCGCGGCGGCCTAACGCCCAAGTGGCAGAGCAACGCTACCGCCGAATGATGCATGGCGTAGTACGCCCTGTCAATCGCAGTGCGAAAACTTCCCATTTCAAGAGATTGGACGCTGTCGTTCAGATATTCCCGCGCCAACTCCATTTGCCTTGTCACAAATTCTTTGGTAGGCGCCAACGGCGTGGTCGTGGTTCTTTTAAGATAGACGCCATCGTCGTGCAGCGCAATCCCCTGTTCCATTATGTCAGACGCGAAGTAAGAGCGGTAGGTTATCGCCTCAGTCTCAAACCACTCTTTTGGCATCATCACAAGTTGGACGAGGGCAATGTTATCCCGCTCACAGCTCACATCATACGCTATTTCATCTATCTTATAGCGGGTTTCGTGGTCGGCTGGCGTGATTACCAGCAGATCAATATCGCTGTGTTCGTTGGCGTCGCCGCGCGCCACTGATCCGTACAGCACAATCGCTTGGATGCTATCGGGGAACGCCGCCAACAGCCGCGCCGCGGTCTCAGCGGCGATTTCGCGGTAGCGCAGAGACACCGGCGTCGCGCCGCTATCCGGCGTCGCAACCACGCCGTTTGCTTGCGATTTATGCGCCTGCGTTGCCATAGCCTTGCCTAATTCGCCTACTCGCTTATGCCCGCCCCTATTCCTGCCTCCGCCAGGCGCACCTCTTCCATTAGCGCCGTCAGCATATCCGCCTCGTCCACGATGCGCGCTTTGCGGCCCTTGCGGAATATGACGGCGCGCCCGGCGCCCGCCGCAATGCCCACGTCGGCGTCTTTCGCCTCGCCGGGGCCGTTGACTTCGCAGCCCATAACCGCCACCTTGATGGGCGTCTTGACGCTTTTGAGCATGCTGTCCACCGAGTTGGCGAGCGCGCGCACATCCACATCCGCCCTGCCGCAGCTTGGGCATGCGACTAGCGTAGCGCCCTCTTTGCGGAGCTCAAGCGCCTTGAGTATCTCAAAGCCGGTGTAGATTTCCTCGCAGGGGTCGTCGCTCAGGGAAACGCGGATGGTGTCCCCGATGCCCTCGTACAGCAGCATGCCCAGCCCTATCGCGCTGCGGATGCTGCCCGATTTCGCGGTGCCCGCCTCGGTTATCCCAAGATGCAGCGGGTAGGGAACTAGCTTAGCCAGGCGGCGATACGCCTCAACGGTGGTGTCTATGTCAAACGCCTTGAGCGAGATCTTGATTAGGTCAAAGTCAAGATCTTCCAGTATGCCGATTTCCCACAGCCCGGTTTCTACCATATGGTCGACCACGGTGTAATCGCCCAGCGATGCCTCGCCCGGCTTTGGCAGCATATTGACGCCGTCGGTGTGGCGGGACAGCCCGCGCGTAAGCCCAATGCCGCCCACCGGGGGCAGGCTGCCGAAGTTGACGCCGATGCGGATGGGCACTTGGCGCGCCTTAGCCTCTTTCACCACCGCCTCTACCTTTTCCCTATCGCGGATGTTGCCGGGGTTCAGGCGCAGGCAGTCCACGCCGCTTTTCAGCGACTCCAGTGCCAGTTGGTAGTGGAAGTGTATGTCCGCCACCAGCGGGATGTTGATTTGCCGCCGTATGTCGGCGAGCGCCTTTGCCGCGTCCATATCGGGGACGGCGCAGCGGATAATCTCGCCGCCCGCCGATTCCACCTCGCGGATTTGGCGCACCGTTGCGGCGACGTCGCGCGTGTCCGTCTTAGTCATGGATTGGACGCTGACGGGCGCGTCGCCGCCCACCTTGACATCGCCGACATACACGGGCTTGGTGATGCGTCGCTTTTGCATATCGCTCCTGCCGTCAATGAACTTGCGCGTATGGGCTATGAAATTGGATATGGGCTTTCTTTATGAGAGATGGTTGCCGCTATGCGGGCTGACAACAACGCCTTTCGCATAAGAAGTTAGGTTCACCGCAAGAACCCCTCGCCGCTTATCAGGCGCACTATGTCAAAGTAGCTTATCACCACGATAAGGCCGATAAGCACGGCGAACCCTATCAGATGCGCCATTCCCTCGCGGCGCGGCGATATGGGCTTGCCGCCGCGCGCCCACTCTATCAGCACGAACATCAGCCTGCCGCCGTCAAGCGCGGGTATGGGCAGCAGGTTCACTATGCCGAGGCTGATGCTGATGATGGCGGTCAGCTGCAGCAGCGGCGATATGCCGCGCTCAGCCACTTCGCCCGTGATATACGCTATGCCCACGGGGCCGGACAGCCCCGGATCAGGCCCGCCGCCTATCCAGCGCGCTATGCCGTTGCGGGTGATTGCCAGCACATCCCACATCTGTTGGAACGAGCGCGGGATAGCCTCGGTTATCGGGTAGCGGCGCGTTACCACCTGCGTGTCAACCGTGCCTATAAGCACGCCTATCGCGCCCTGCGTGAGCGTGTCCCCCACCTGCAAATCGGCTTGATAGCGGCGCGCCTCCGCCAGCGATACCTCGCGCGACGGGTCGGACACCTGGTCAACCACGCGCAAATCGGGCGGGTTCATTCGCGGCGTCAGCGTCAGCACTTCCACGCCACCCGACGTGGGCTGCGGCGCCGCGCTGTCGCTGACGAACACGCCGCGTCTCAGCGTCAGCTCAGTCGGCGCGCCCAGGTTGGACATCGTTTGCTGCATCAGGTCGGCGTGGGTGTCAAGCTCGCTGCCGTTCACCGCTACTATCATATCGCCGGAGGTAATGCCCGCCTGCTGCGCGGGCGAGTTGGGCGCCACGCCCGTTACCACCACGGTGCCTTTTACCGCGTCATGCGGCAGCGCGAACATTACCGCGAACACTATCAGCGGGAACAGCAGGTTCACAAACGATCCCGCGCAAAGCACTATCACGCGCTTGATGACGCTTTGCTGCGAGAAACTCACATCGCCGGGGTCAAGCGCGCGCAGGCGGCGGTCGTAGGCGGCGCGCCGGTCGGCGTCGGAAAGCTCTTCGTGCGCGTACTCTATGTAGCGCCTTAGCGCGGCGGGGTTCTCAAACCTGTCCCGCCGCCGCTCCAGCGCCATCAGCGCCATATCGCGCCCCTCGTCTATCTGCTCTTGCGTGGCGTCCACCGGCACATCGAACAGCCCGTAGTAGTCGGGCGGCTCAGGGCGCTCCATCTCCACGTCTTTGATAAGCTCATCGTACTTGGCGCGATCTTCGGGATTGGACAGCCTGCCGTATGCGGTTTGCAAGCCGTGCAGCATCCTGTCCCGCCTTTCGGGGCTGCGGAGCTCGACCAGCTGGGTAAGCTCAACGTACGACCTGCGGATCTCTTCTTGCGTGGCGTCGCGCGGCACGCCGAATATGCCGTACAGGTCGGGCAAGTCCGGTTGGCTACGCAGCAGGATGACATTCTTTTCGGGCTTTTGGCGCAGATACGCGCCCTCTTCGATCGCCTCGCCGTGTTCGCCCACCATCCGCACAAAGCCGCCCAGTGGTATCCAGTTCAGCGAGTAGATTGTGCCGTTGGGGTAAAACCGAAAGCCTATCAGCCTTGGGGGAAAGCCAAAGCCGAACTCTTTCACCGTGATGCCGAAGTATTTCGCGGTGAGGCAATGCCCCAATTCGTGAATGAATATGAGGAATCCCAGCACAGGGAACACCAGCAGCCAGGAGGGAATATCAAACATAGGGCTGCGCCTCCGCCGCGCTCGCCGCGCGCGCTCTTGCGGCGGCGGCGGCGTCTATCGTGTCTTGGAGCGTTGGCCGCTCGATGTTGCGGTGGCCGCGCAGCGCCTCCGCGATAACCTGCGGTATCTCCATAAAGCCGATCTTGCCCGCGAGGAATAGTTCCACGGCGGATTCGTCCGCGCCGCAGAGCGCCGCCGGCCATGTGCCGCCGCGCCGCGCGGTGGCAAGCGCCAGTTCAAAGCAGGGGTAGCGCTCCGGCTCCCACGGCTGAAAGCTCAGCGCGCCCGCCGCCACCGGGTCAAAGCGCGTTATGCTGCGATTGCGGATGCGGCGCGGGTAGAATAGCGCGTATTGGATGGGCAAGCGCATATCGGGCGGGCTTATCTGCGCCTTGACCGACCCGTCAACGAATTCCACCATGGAATGAATAAGGCTTTGCGGGTGGATTGCGACTTCTATGTCGTCCCAATCCGTTCCGAAAAGCCAGTGCGCCTCTATCACCTCAAACGCCTTGTTCATCATCGTAGCGGAGTCCACGGTTATCTTCGCGCCCATCTTCCAAGTGGGATGCTTTAGCGCTTGCTGAGGGGTGACGTCCGGCAGGCGCTCTACCGGCGTGTCCCTGAACGCGCCGCCCGACGCGGTGATTATTAGGCGGGACACCGGCTTGTCTTCGCCGCGCAGGCACTGCCATATGGCGTTGGGTTCGCTGTCCAGGGGCAGCAGCGAAACGCCGTTTGCGCGGGCCGCATCAGTTAGCAGCTCGCCCGATATGACCACGCTCTCTTTGTTCGCCAGGGCGATTGACTTGCCGGCGTCTATGGCGGCGAAAGTGGCGGGTATCGCCACGTCGCCCGTAGTGGCGGCTACCACGATGTCCACGCATTCGTGGGTCGCCATAACTTCCATAGGCCGGTCGGCGCAGCCGCAGTCGGCGATGAACGCGCGCTCCGCCGCGCTGCCCTCGCAATAGGCGAAAGCCGGGCGAAACTCGCGTATCTGCCGCTCCAAGAGCGCGTGGCTCCTGCCTGCGGCAAGCCCGACCACGCCGAGTTCGCGGGGAAACGCGCGCGCTATGTCAAGCGTCTGCGTGCCTATGGAGCCGGTGGAGCCTAGGACAGCAAGCCCTGTCTTTGTACTTCCCATATCACGAAATAATACACTGCTGGCAGTGTGAACACAATTGAATCTATGCGGTCTAGCATGCCGCCATGTCCGGGGATGAGCCAGCCGGAGTCTTTGACGCCCGCCCTGCGCTTTATCCGCGATTCGGCGAGGTCGCCCAGCTGCGACAGCGAGCCTATCAGCGCGCCCAGTATCAGCGCCTCCCATATTATAACGCGCAAGTCCAGCATCAGGGTAGCCATCCCCGTGGCAAGCATCGCGGCAAGAAAGCCCGCCGCCGCGCCCTCCCAGGTCTTGGCGGGGCTGATTTTGGGCGCGAGCGGCGTCTTGCCGAATGCGCGCCCCGCGAAATACGCCGCGGTGTCCGTCGCCATCACGCCTATCAGCACAACCAGCGTCCATTCAAGCCCCTGCTCCAGCCCTCGCAGCCGCAAGGCGTACCACAGAAAACCGCCTACGAATATGGCTATCCGAATCCCCATCAGAAATCCCGCGCTCGACCAGTCGCCTTTTCTGTCCCGCACAATGCTGCCCCAGATTAGCAGCAGCATAAACGCCAGCGAAATTTCGGTATATGCCTGATATGTCTCCGGCGATATTAACCCGAAGATGGGAAATTCGGGGGGAGGGCTGCCCGCCGCGCGAGTGTGGCCGTTCAATATGAAAAACGAGGTGAATATCAGCGGAAGTCCGACATGGCACTTGCTAGGGTTCCACATATTCACGAGCCGCGTCATCTCGGCGGTCGCTATCAGCGCCACGATGAATATGAACGCGCTGAACCACGGCGATCCTAGCCACACCGCGCCAAGCAGTATGGGCAGCCCCACGATTGCGCTGGCAATTCGCGCGTTCACGCCGCCGCCTCTACGCGCCCGCGCCGCTTAAGACAGCCTGCCAAAGCGACGCTGCCGCTTGGCGTATGCGTCCAGCGCCTTGACCACCTCCGCCTCGTCAAAGTCGGGCCAATAGACGGGCGTGAAGTAGTACTCGGCGTAGGCGGCTTGCCATACAAGAAAGTTGCTGAGGCGCTGCTCGCCCGATGTGCGGATGATTAGGTCGGGGTCGGGCATCCCGCCGGTGTACAGGTAGCGGCGAAACAGCGCCTCGTCTATGTCTTCGGGCTTAACGCCGTCGGCCGCTATGGCGCGCGCGGCGTCAAGGATCTCATCTCTGCCGCCGTAGTCAAACGCGATGCAGAGCGTCATGCGCGAGTTGGCGCGGGTGAGATCGATGCTCTCGCATATGGCGTCGCGCAGTTCGGGGGACAGCCGGTCAAGCCTGCCCAGATGCAGCAGCCGCACGCCCTTGCGGTGAAGTTCGGCTACCTCAGTGTGAATGACCTCTTTGATGATTTGCAGCAGCGCGCTGACTTCTTCGCCGGGGCGCTCCCAGTTTTCGGTGGAGAATGCGTAGAGCGTCAGGTATTGTATGCCGCGCTTGGCGAATGCCTCAATCACATGGCGCAGATTGGCGGTGCCGGCGCGATGCCCGAATGAGCGATCCTTGCCCTTGTCCGCCGCCCAACGGCCGTTGCCGTCCATAATGATCGCGACGTGGGCGGGCGTTGCGGGCCGGCCGTCGGTCTGCCGCGCGGCTGCGTCTTGGAAAGCGGCGGCAGAAGTATTCAATGCAACTCTTTCGTTTCGCACGGAGGCTATACCTCCATTACTTCTGCTTCCTTGTCCTGCTTCAGTTGGTTCATCTGGTCGCTGAAAGCGTTGGTGAGCGTTTGCAACTGGTCTTGTGCGCGGCGGCTTTCGTCTTGGGAAAGCTCTTTGCCGCGTTCCATAGCGCGGAAGTTTTCAAGGCTGTCGCGGCGGATGTTTCGCAGCGACACCAGCCCGTCCTCTACCTTGCGCCCGACCAGCCTGACCAGTTCGCGGCGGCGCTCCTCAGTCAGCACGGGGATGTTGATGCGAATGGCCGTCCCGTCGTTGTTAGGAACCAGCCCCAAGTCCGACGTCAGTATGCTGCGCTCCACGTCCTTGATGGACTGCTTGTCCCACGGCTGTATCATCAGCACGCGCGCCTCAGGCACCGATATGGATGCCAGCTGATTCATAGGCGTGGGAGCGCCGTAGTATTCCACCGTCAGATGCTCAACCAGGGTAGGCGACGCCCTGCCCGTGCGGATTGTGTTCAGTTCCCGCTTGAGCGCGTCAACCGACCTTTGCATTCGTGAATCCGTATTCGCAAGAACCTCTTCCGGTGTAGCCATAGCGATCTCCCTGGGCAACGCGGGCGATTAGTTGGGGCGGGCGGACGCCACCAGCGAACCTCGCCTATCGCCCGCGATTATCTTTTGGATGATTTCGTCCTCGAACAGGTCAAATACGATTATTGGCAAGTCGTTGTCCATGCAGAGCGAAAGCGCGGTGGAGTCCATAACGCCCAATCGCCGCTCCAGCGCCTGCTGATGCGTGATAAAGTCAATCTTGGCGGCGTCCGGCTCTATGTTGGGGTCGGCCTCATAGATGCCGTCAACGTTGTTCTTAGCCATAAGCAAAACGCTCGCCTCTATTTCAACCGAGCGCAGCGCAGCCGCCGTGTCGGTGGTCATAAACGGGTTGCCCGTGCCGCCCGCGAAGATGACCACGCGCCGCTTTTCCAGGTGGCGTATGGCGCGCCGCCGGATGTACGGCTCGGCGATTTGCTGCACGCTTATCGCGCTCTGCGTCCGCACTTCCAGCCCGTGATTGCGCTCAAGCGCGTCCTGCAGGGCGAGCGCGTTGATGATAGTGGCGAGCATGCCCGCGTAGTCGGCGGTGGCGCGATCCATGCCGCGCGCCTCAGCCTCCCAGCCGCGCAGGATATTGCCGCCGCCCACCACTATGCCCATCTGCACGCCCAGGTCGCAAATCGCCTTTATCTGGCGCGCCATATAGGACACCGCGCTGGCGTCTGTGCCGGATGCCCGGTCGCCGGTGAACGACTCGCCGCTCAGCTTTAGCAGTACGCGGTCATACTTCACTGCGCCAGGCTGCATGCGCTCGCTCACTCTCCCAGCGAAAACCTGGTGAATCTCCGCACGCGGATGTTCTCGCCGAGCTTGCCGATATTCTCTTTGACAAGGTCGTTTATGGACTTTGCGGGATCCTTGATGAACGGCTGGTTCATAAGCACGGTCTCTTGGCTGTCGGCGTCCTCGCCGTCCGGCACGTCCTCGCCGTCAACATACTGCGGATCCATAGCCGCTATCTGCATAGCGACGTCGTGCGCCAGTTCTTGGAAGTCGGCGGTTCGCGCCACAAAATCCGTTTCGCAGTTCACCTCGACCAGCACGCCGATGCGCCCGCCGCTGTGAATGTACGACTCCACCACGCCCTCTTCGGTAGAGCGCGCGGCTTTTTTCACGGCGCTGGCGATGCCCTTTTGGGTGAGAATATCCTGCGCCTTGTCAAGATCGCCGCCCGCCTCTTCAAGGGCGCGCTTGCAGTCCATAACGCCGGCGCTTGTGCGCCCTCTAAGCTCTTTTATGATGGTTGCGCTGATTTCCAACTCGCCTCCTAGTGCTGCGCGTCCTGCGCGCGTCTATCGTCTATGGGATGTGTTGTGTCTTGTGTCTTTGGCGCGCGCAAAGTATATGCGCGGGATGATCTATTCGGATTGCGCGGCGTCCGGCTGCGCGGGCTGCTCAGGCGCGGTTGCGTTGGGCGCGGGAGCGGCAACGGGCGCAGGTTCGGGCGCGGCAACAGCGGGCGTAGCGTCCGCCGGCGGCTGAGCCGCGGGCGCTTGCGCTACCGGCGGGGCCGATTGCGCGACGGGCGCGGGCGGCGCGTCCATCGTAGCCACGCCCTCGCCAATCTCGTCGTACTCCAAGGCGGCGCCCCTATTCACGCCGTCAATGATGGCGCTGCTGACGCGGGCGGTGATGAGCCTGATAGAACGTATGGCGTCGTCGTTGCCCGGTATCGGGTAGTCGATGAGTTCGGGATTGCAGTCCGAATCCACCAGCGCCACGATGGGAATCCCTACGCGCCTCGCCTCGGCGACCGCGATAGCCTCTTTGCCCACGTCAATCACGAACAGCGCGCCGGGCATCTCGGTCATCTCTTTGATGCCGCCCAGATAGCGGTTCAGCCGCGCGATGGAATCCTCCATCTTCAGCGCCTCTTTCTTGGGATAGTTCACGAACTCGCCCTTTTCCTTGCGGGTTTCGAGATCCACAAGGTAATCGATGCGAGACTGGATAGTCTTAAAGTTCGTGAGCGTGCCGCCCAGCCAGCGCGTGGTGATGTAGAAAGCGTTAGAGCGCTGGGATTCGGTAACGATGGTATCCTGCGCCTGCTTTTTGGTGCCCACCATCAGCACCTTCTTGCCGTCCGCCGCGACGTCGCTAATAAAGCCCGCCGCCTCTTCCAGCATACGCAGGGTCTTCTGCAGGTCAATGATGTGGATGCCGTTGCGGTGCGTAAAGATATAGCGCCGCATCTTAGGATTCCACCGCCTCTTCTGGTGTCCGAAATGAACGCCCGCCTCCAGCAGGGACTTCATCGTAATCATAGCGGGATCGCGCTCCATCTGCGGCCGCTGAGCGACGGCGCTAGTTTCGGGCGCGACTGATACGGCTTGCTGCATAAATGCCTTCCTAGGTTATTTTGGGATGTGGATGATTTTTTAGCCGATTTAGTATAACACAATGGGTGGGGGGTGGGCAATTGGGGGGTATTCTCGGGTATTCTCAGAGTGCAGTGCCAATGGATTTGAGGGACTGATTCAAGCACTCCTCAAACACTATCGCCAGCATGTGTTTCAGCATCTCCACGCTCTTTGTGTAGCCCTTTGTACTCCTCACAAGCCGGTTCAGCTTGCTCCTCAACTTGGAGTGCAGCCCTTCATTCCAGTTCACCGCTCCGCCCTTGCCCACCGCATGCCTGTCGCGCGGCAGCCACTCGTACACCGGATAAGCGTCCGTCTCGTACCTGTCAGCGCCCGGCAACCTCTCCAGCAAGCGCGAGAACGCCGACACGTCTCTGTCCCCTACTTCATACATCCGCCAGCGGACGCCGTCCCGCTCTTCCACCACCGCAGTCCATATCCATAGGTCTTTGCGCCGCTCGCCGCGCCTGACTCCCAAGTATGTCCACATCTCATCAAACGCCACAATAGACGCGCGGACGCTATCCTGCCGCCCGCTTGTCCGCCACTCTAGAAAGCGCGTCAGACGCTCTGCCGCCAACGTCCCCTTTTTTGACCCACTTGCTCACAGTGGTTACGCTCGCGCCCATCACGCGGGCGGTTGCCGACAAGCTCATCCCCTCCACGCACATCTTTACCGCTTGTTCCTTCTGGGCGTCAGTGAACCGATGCTTTGCGCCCTCTTGATGTTTGCCGCGGCGCTGGTTGCACTTGTATATCTGCTTGCCGCGCGAATGACCGTCTTTCTTGACCCAATTCGAGCCGCATTTCGGGCATAGCGCGTCATGTCTGTACACTCTCGGTTTCGCCATAGCGCCACCTGTCTTTCATCCGTTTAGGACAAAACATCATGTTAGCGCTGCAAAATGAGAATACCTTTCTCAAGGTTTCGCGCAAAGCGCCGCCCTGTTGGCAACGGGCGGACGCCGGCGGCTACTTGTTGTCCGCCTCGCGCTCCAGTTCCTGGCGCATTTCGTCTATCTCTTGGCGGGTGGCGGGCGCGTGGTGGCCGTAGCAGGCGCGCATGAAGGCATGGGTGGCGCGGCGGGCTAGGTTGGGGTGGGCGATTTGGGCGAGGGTCGGTTGGTATTCGGTAGGGGTTTCGTGGGGGGGTTTGGGCGCGCCGCGCTGTTCGCCTAGCATTAGCAAGCCGAAGTAGATGCGAAAGACGTCGGCGATGTCGGCGTCGTCGGCCGGGACGCGCAGGGCGGTTCGCTTGCGGCGACGGCGCAGGCGGGCGGGGAGCAGGTTGAAGAGCAGGTTGGCGAAGTCGTAGCCCATATCCGCGCCATCGCGCAGGGATTCGCGCTCGCCCTCGTTGGCGGCGGCGCGTCCGCTCGCACGACGCCGGTAGGCAAGCGCCAAGAGCGCGAGCAAGCCTATCACAAGCGCGGCTACGATTGACCATTGCAGTATCTGGAGCAGCAGCAAGGCGGCGGGTTCGCCATCGCCGCGCTCAAGCGCTTGCAAGCCGCGCACGGCGTCGGGGGTTGTCAAGGCGGTTTCCTGCGGCGGCTCGGCTTGAACGCGGCGCAGCAGCCAGACCAGCCCGCGCACAAAGAAGTCCACCAGATAGGCGAGCGGGTAGATGATGACATAGAAGACTACGCGGGCGAGCAGGTTCAGCACAACCATCAGAGGCGCGGCGATTGCGGCTAGGATGTCTCTTTGGAGCAGGCTGAAGAGCAAGCCCGCCAAGACTATCGCACCGACTATGCCGCCGATTACGCGCGTCCAGGCGCGGCTTGCGGTGGACTCGCGGGCGGCGGGGGACATATGGGCGATGCTGAGGCCGGCGACGCCCGCGGCGAAGAATACGAACATCACCGGGTAGATGCCGAGTTCGGCGGCGTGAAATATATCTACTACGGCGGCGATTGCCAGGGCTACCACGCCTATCTTGAAACTTGTGCCAAGCGTTTCGGCGGGGAACGACGTGGCGCCTATGTGTCCGCCGCGCCACCACAAGCCGACCGCGGCCAGGCTGCCCATAACGGCGCGAATGGTGAATAGGCGGGATGCCTCAGTGGGTTCTTCTTGGGATAGCATACCTATCCAGGTCAGGTTCACGCCGTTGAACTCAGGGGATGCCTGCGCGCCTACGGCGATATAGACGACTATCGCGCCCGCCGCCATCTGCAAGCCGTATGCCATTAGCGCGGGCATAGCGACCATTCCCAAGCCGCGAGCGGTTAGCAGGGATGCGCCCATTACGGCTGCAATGGCGGGCCAGGATAGGGGGCTGCCCGCGCCGCCAACGGCTAGGCTGGCGACGCCAAACGCGCCGAATAGCCAGGCGGTTTCGCAGAGCAGCAATAGGGCGGTTACCACGTTGTCGCGCGCCGCCATTATTCGCTCTCTCTATGGCTATTGGCATTAGTCCGGGCATTGGCGGCGTTGACGCCGGGGGCATTGGCGCTAGGGATATTATCGCCGGGGACATTGGCGGCGGCGGCGTTGGCGTTGGGATATGCCGCCATATCCGCTTGGGCGAATTGTTCGCGGAATTCCAAGCCCTCAAGCGCGTCGCCTATTTCGTAGAGCAGGACGCCCTCGGGCAGGGGCGGGCAATCGCCGTCGCCGACGTATATCAGGACGGGCTTGTAGCCGCGCGCGCGCATATTGAGCAGGACGCCGGGCATATCTTCGGATACAAGGGATACTATGACGACTACGGTTGCGCCTAGCGGGAACGTTCGCCACTGGTCGCTGAGCTGCGCCGCCATTAAGCCAACGGGCAGTGGGCGGATGGAGGCGAGCGCCTCTAGGATGATTGTGAGCTGCTCAGGGGATCTGCCGGGGGCGATACGCATAGGCCGGTCGGCGAGGACGGGCGTGCCGTTTGAGAACAAGCCCAGGTTGTAGCGCTGCGCGTGGGCGTAGTTGGCTATGGACGCGGCGGCGGTGATGATGCGCTCCAAGTGGCGCGGGGAGTAGCCCTCCCAGTAGTGCGCCATAGTGTCGACGGCGACGGCTAGGATGACGGTTATGGCGGAGCTGGGTTCGTATGTGCGGACTTGCAGATCGCCGGCGCGGGCGGTGGCTTTCCAGTCAACGGATTTTAGCGCGTCGCCGACTTGGTAATCGCGCAAGCCCATAGGGCGGGAGGCGTCCTCGAACATTCGGATGCCGCCGCGCGTTTCGCCGAGGGGCCGCGCGGCGGGCATGCCTATTTCGGGGAGGGATGCCACGCGGGGATAGACAAGCACATAATCGCGGCCGCGGATAACGCGCTCGCTGCCGAAAAAGCCGAATAGGTCGCCGCTGCGGAGGGTTACGGGGCCAACGCGGTAGTAGCCGCGCCGCCCGCAGCGAAACGAGTAGCGCCAATGTATGCGCTCATACCACGCCATTGAGGTGGAGTGCCGCAGCGCGTTAGCCTCCGGGTTGGGGCTGCCCACTACCTCGCCGTCGTCAATCTCCATGCAGGACGGCACCTCGTCTTCGGCGCGCAGGCGTCCGAGCGGGATGGGCTTGCGGTTGGCGAGGGTTATCCGCAGCTCGGCGCGCTCGCCGATGAACACGCGGTTTTGGGTGAACTCGCGCTCGTATGTGACGTCTTCCAGCGAGACGCGGTTCCAGAGGCGGGCGGCGCCGGTTATCAGCAAGCCCATCACGGCGAACCCGATTACCATTCCCTCGCCCGCGAATACGCCGATGGCGATTAGGACGACGAATAGGATAATCCAGGATTCCTGCCACATTTGGCCTAGCATCAGGCTTTTCTCTCTATGCTTTGCTATTCGTTTCGCTCTATCGGGACGGGGATGCTGGCGAGTATCTCGCGCAGGATGTGTTCGGCGGTTCGGCCGCGCAGGCGGGCGTTGGACGCCACTATGAGGCGGTGGGCTAGGGTTGGGGTGGCAAGCGCTTTGACGTCGTCGGGGGCGACGAAATCTCTGCCCTCTATGGCGGCGAGGGCTTGCGCGCCCTTGTAGAGCGCGAGGCCGGCGCGGGGGCTTGCGCCTAGGGTCAGCGTCTGGTTGCGGCGGGTTGCCTGGACTATCGCGACGACGTACTCGCGCACGGCGGCGTCCACGAACACGCGCAGGACTTCGGCTTGCATTTGGGCGAGTTCGGCGGCGTCTGTGACGGCGTCCACTTCGGGCGGGGCGCTTTGGCGCTCAAAGCGGGCTAGGATGTCGGACTCTTCGTCATGGGTGGGATAGCCGAGCCGCGCGCGCAGCATAAACCTGTCCAGCTGCGCCTCAGGGAGGGGGAATGTGCCTTCCATCTCTATGGGGTTTTGGGTTGCCAGAACCATAAACGGGTCGGGCAGTTGGCGGGTTTCGCCGTCCACGGTGGCTTGGCGCTCTTGCATAGCCTCGAGCAGGGCTGACTGGGTGCGCGGCGTGGCGCGGTTGATCTCGTCGGCAAGCACGATTTGGCTGAAGATTGGGCCCTGCCGAAACTCGAAGTCGCCCGCGCGCTGGTTGTAGAAATTCACGCCGAGGACGTCGGTGGGCATAAGGTCGGGGGTGAATTGGATGCGCCGGAATGCGCAGCGCAGGGATTGCGCGAGGGCTTTGGCGAGGGTGGTTTTGCCTATGCCGGGCGCGTCTTCCACCAGCAGATGCCCGCGGCACAGCATAGCCACCACCGCGAGCCGGATGGCGTCGTCCCGCCCAACGATGACCCGCTGCACATTTTCGCGCACGCGCTCCGCAAATTCGTGCACTTCGCCAACCGCCGCTCTGTCGCTCAATTTGTTCCCCCGCGTAACATTCGCTTAAAGCCGATAGCCGCTGCATTACGCACAAGTATAATCCAAACGCGGCATAACCGCTAACTTGTGAAATCGGCAAGCAATTCGCCAAGCCAAACTTACCCCCAAACCTAGCCTATAACCCGCCCAATGCGCTATATTAGATAGGCGCGTTACGACGCTGCCCGGTAGTGTAGTGGTAGCACAAAGGACTTTGGATCCTTTGACCGAGGTTCGAATCCTCGCCGGGCAGCCATTGCTATTTCCCGTATTGCCTAACGCTCCCCCATATCCCCAATCCCCCATTGCGTTGGCGGCAAACCGCTTGCCCCCCTTGCCCTTTGCGCCGCCTATTGCTACCCTTGCGCTTGACGCGCCGCCGCGTTGCGAATTTGTCGCGCGGCGCTGTGCAGCCTCTTAAATGGGGCGTTTAGCCTTGAACTATCTGCGAGCCGCCTATGGATATTTTGCCAATGCTGTTTCCGCCGGTAGCCAAAGCGCGGCTGCGGGGGGACATCGCGGAACTGAACCGCGTCGCGCTGGGATGCGCGGCGGAGGCGCTGCCGGACGCTAAGCGCGCGGCGCTGTGGGCGGCGTGCTGCAACGCGGCGGCGGATGTGGTGAGCCAACTATTCGTCAAGAACTCGGACAAGGCGCTGAACTGGGATTTGCAGCGGCATCGGCGCAAGCTCAACGGGCAGCGGCTGGCGGCGATATACTGGTGGATGCTGCTGTATCAACTCGTGCTGTTTCGCAACCGGGGGATAGACGGGTATGACCGCGCGGCGGATTTCGAGGCGCTGTGCGAGGCGGCGGATGAGGTTATGGCGCAGTTCGTAGCGCTGCCGCATATTCGGGCGGCGCATCCGGGCGCGTGGGAAGAGCGCTGGCGGACGCAGGTCTGCCTTGAGGCGGCGCTGGGCATCTACAACAGCACAATGCGCGCATTGGGCATCGGCATCAACGCGGACGCGCGGATATTGTGCGTATCGCTGTTCACATCCGCCACCGAGCGGGCGTTTGACGCGGCGACCAAGCCGGCGGTTCTGCGCGCGCTGTCCGATCCCTGACGGGCAAATGGGCAAAGAGCAACGCGGCGGGCAAGCGGCGATTGGACGCTTTGGATGCCCTGATACCCTGATACTCCGACTACCCTAAATACCCCGAATATCTTAATGCCCTAACCTAAACATCCCGAATACCCCGAACACTATGAACGCCATTAGCGCTATGGAGCAGTGAAATGAAACTCGCCCTACAATACGAAATGCAGCGGCCGTCGCTGGACGACCATCTGGTTCTGACCGAAACTATGGAGCAGTGCATCCTCGCGGACGAAGTCGGGTTTGACTACCTGTGGTTCGTGGAGCATCACTTCCTCACGGGCTTTTCGGCGTCGCCCTGCCCGGACTTGGTGTATGCCGCGCTAAGCCAGCGCACAAAGCGGATACGGCTGGGCTTGGGCGTGGTTATCCTGCCGTATCACCACCCCAACCGCGTGGCGGAGCGCGTGGCGATGCTTGACCACCTGTCGGAGGGCAGGGTGGATTTCGGGACGGGACGGTCGGCGCCCTACGAGCTGACGGGGATGGGCATCGACCCGCGCGACAGCCGCGAGATGTGGGAAGAGTCGCTGGCTATGGTGCCGCAGATATGGCAGTCGGACTGGTTCTCGTATGAGGGCAAGTTCTGGCAGGTGCCGGAGCGGCAGGTGCTGCCCAAGCCATACCAGGATCCGCATCCGCCGATATGGGTTGCGGCGCTGCAGCCGGCGACCTACGACATCGCCGCCGAAAAGGGCATCGGCGTGCTTTCATTCGGGTCGAGCGCGCCCAGTTCGCTTGAGCCGTATGTCAAGGCGTACAAAGAAAAGGTCAAGCGCGCCAACCCTGTGGGCGGCTTTGTGAACGGGCAGTGGGCGAGCTCAACGCTGGGCGTGTGCTTGGAGGACGACCGCAAGGCGAAAGAGATGGGCGCGCAGTCGCTCAAAAACTTCTTTGGGCCCGACAGGCCGTATGTGCAGGGGCAGAAAGATGTGTACGCGCAGCTGCTGGACAAGTGGGGCGGCGTCCCCGACCACTTGAAAGCGAACTTTTCGCGCTATGTGGATGTGGACGAGGAAGAGGAGGTCAAGGATGACATCCTGGACTACTCAGGCGGCTCGGCGATAGCGCATCGGATTTGGAGCGACCTGGACGCGGATACGCTGTGCGACCGCGGCGTGGTCATCGCGGGCAACCCGGACAGCTGCATAGAGGCGCTGAAAAAGCACGAGGCGATCGGGATAGACCAGATGATGATAATGATGCAGACGGAGACGGTTCCCCACGAGCAGGTGATGGAGTCAATTGAGCTGTTCGGGAAGTATGTGATACCGGAGTTCAAGAGGCGGGGGTAGTGGCGGTTTCGGAGAGCGCGGGGGCTGGGATGCACAAAGGCACGAGAGGGTATGCGATGAGGGCGCTGGCGGCGGTGGCGGTTGGGTGGGCGGTGGCGTTGGGCGGGTGTGGTATGGGATCGGATACGCAGGTTCAGCCGGCGGCGGTGGCGGTTGCGCCTACGGCTACGTCGGTTGCGCCGACTGCGACTGCTATCCCGCCTACGCCCACATTCGCGTCAGAGGCGCCTGAGTGGTTGCCGACCGCGCTGCCGGATACGCCGACGCCCACTGCTACGCCTGCGCCCACAGCAATCCCGCCTACAGCTACATTTGCATCAGCGGCGACAACGGCCGTTCCGTCCGCCGCGCGGGGCCATAACCATCCCGTTCCTTGCCCGCACACGCTACACACCGCCGCGCTTGATACCGGCGATCCCACACGGCTCGCCGCGCCGCGTCTCAAGCATACGGGGACGTTGTTGCCGGACGGCCGCGTCATAATTAGCGGCGGCTGGAGCTGGAGCGATAGAGTCGAGCTTAACTTCACGGATCCGATTCCCATAACTCACCTTGATGTTTATCACCCTGAGAGGGGCTGGTCAGTCATAAGCCCTGCGGGTGATAACCTGGGCGATAGCTGCGCGGTTATGTCGTCAGTGGTTTTGATGGCGGACGGCGCAATTATGGTTGTAGAGATCGGCAGCGATGAGACCGAATATGAGGTTGCCGCATCTATGATGGACCCGGCAACGCAGTTATGGACGCCATTGCCCGCGCCCTCAGTAATGGCCGGGGGAGGGCCACTCCTTGCGCGGTTGCAGGACGGCCGGGTGATTGCGGCGGGCGATCTGCAATTCATCAAAGACGATGGGTTCACTTATCTGTATGCGCGCGAAAGCGAAATTTTCGATCCACGCGCAAGGCAGTGGCAGTCGGCAGCGCCTATCAATCACATAAGCGAGGCGTCAACTATAGTCGCGCTGCGAAACGGCGGCGCGTTGCTTGTACACCATGCTCATAGCGATGACGATAAGATAGGCGCGGAGATTTATGATCCTGACGCCGACGAGTGGACTATCGTGTCAGGCATGCGTGGCGCGCGCGGAGATCCGAAAGCGGTAGTTTTGTCTGATGGCAAGGCGCTGGTTATCGGCGCTACAATCGGCGAGGGGGAACACATAGTTCAGGCTGTAAAGAGCAGCGCGGAGATTTACGACCCCGCTACCGGCGCTTGGACGCCCACGGGCGATATGGTTGGGGCGCGAGTTCATTTCTCCGCGCTGACGCTGCTGCCTGATGGCAGGGCGCTTGCGTCAGGCGGAGTAGGCCAAGGGGATGGCGCGGTACTCCAGATGTCCACAACCGAAATCTATGATCCTGAGACCAACGCCTGGACGCGGGGGCCTGACATGGCAGAGCCGCGTTACGACCATTCGGCGACCGCGCTGCCCGATGGCAGGGTCTTGATTGCGGGCGGCGTTACAATTCACCCTGACACAGGGGAACTTCACCCGACGGACACAAGCGAGATCATATCCGTGCCATAGGCTTGGGGCGGGCAGCGCGGTTGGTTGGGGCAGTCGGCTTACAGGACGGCCTCCGCCACGCGCTCTAGCTCGGCGCCCATCGCGTCTTCGGTGTGGCAGAGGTCGGTTCGGACGATGACGCGGTCGGCGCCGGCGTCTAGGAATGAGTTGGCTAGGGCGCGGTTGGGTTCTTGGCCGTGTACGCTTATGGTGAGGGCGGCGGAGTCGCGGCCGTATTCGCCGGCGAGCGCGTCCAGTTCGGCGCGCGCCTGGCTGACGCGCTGGGGGGTAACGCGGTTGGGCAGCCAGCCGTCGCCCCAGCGGGCAACGCGGCGCAGGACATTCTTCGCCATGCCGCCCAGCAACACGGGGGGATGCGGGTCTTGCGCGGGCTTGGGGTAGCAGCGCACGGGCGGGAAGTCGTAGTATTTGCCGTGAAACTCCGCCTCGTCCTGCGTCCAGAGCTCTTTGAGGGCGAGCACGGCCTCGCGCGCCTGCGTCCAGCGGTGGTCGAAGTCGCCGCCGAACATCTCGGTCTCTTCGCGGTGCCAGCCCGTGCCGATGCCGAACAGGAATCTGCCGCCGCTGTACATATCCAAGGCGGCGATGGTCTTGGCGAGGACGAGCGGGTTGCGCTCGGTGATGAGCGTTATGCCCGTGCCGAGCTTGAGCGTGGTGGTGACGCCGGACGCGCGGGCGAGGGCGATGTACGGGTCGGTGAAGTGGGAGTAGGTATCGGGGATGACGCCGTCGGGCGAGCCGGGAAACGGGCTTGTGGAATGGACGGGCATAACGGGATGCTCGGCGTACCAGAGCGACTCAAAGCCCAGCTCTTCGGCGCGCCTCGCGGTGTACGCAGGGTCAACGGTGTACGCGGGCAGGGCGGTCGCAATGCCGATGTTTGCCATGGGGAGTGCCTCCTTTGTGGGGGTGGTTGCGGGTGTGTGATTGCCGAGTGTGGCTGCGCCTTATCATACACTATTCGCGGGCGCGGGGGATAAATCTTGCGTATATCGGGTTAAGCGCGGGCGGCAAGCCGTTATTCACAAGGGCAGGGATAAGCCGCCGATATGGGCTGATGGGCTAGTATGTCGCAAAGCTCGCAATCATTTCGCCCACTATGTCGGCGTGGGCGTCAATGTTGTCCTCGCAGATGCCCGCCGCCACGCTGAAGCCGTAGGGCGCGGCGGGATAGCGCGCGGATAGGGTGAGAAGTTCCAAATCGCGCGAAACGCAGTTGGCGTCGGACGATACTACCCAGCGATAGGTTAACCAGTAGAAAGCGCCGCCGCCTTGCTCAAGGTTGACTTCCTCAAAGACGTCCCAGTCTTCGCTTTGCGCGATTTGGGTTAAGTCGTCTCTGCGCCATTCGGCGAAGTCGGCGAGGGTGAAGTTTGTTTGGGATAGGTCATATACGAACACATCAAGGGACGCGGTGAAGTCCTCATTCCCGAATGTGGCGTCGCCATCGGCGGTTTCAGATTCCAGATGCCAGCCGGGTGGGATGTGTATGGCGTAGCCGAAATCGGCATTGCGGTACTCAGTCCATACGCCGGGGGTTGGAGTTGGCAGCAGCACATCATCGCCTTTGGCAAGCGCGTTCATACGGGATTTGAGCTCGTTTATGGCTACCGAAAAGCCGATGTTGTCCACGGGATTGCCGTCGGACAGGGGGAGTTCGGCGTAGTTGACGCCGATTACGCTGCCGTGGCGGTTCACAAGGGGACCGCCGCTGTTGCCGGGGTTTATGGCGGCGTCGGTTTGCAGTTCCGCAACGCCGTTGGCTACTCGCTTGGACGAGATTATGCCGCGCGTGACCGTGGGCGAGTCGCCAAGTTCGTATCGCAGCGGGAATCCTAGCGCAATGACATCGTCGCCAACCTGCGTGTCCTCCGAGTTTCCCAGCCGCATTGCGTCAAAGCGGCGGGGCGATTGCAGGCGCACTAGGGCAAGGTCGGCTATTTCGTCCACGCCTAGTACGCTGCCGGTGTATTCGCTGCCGTCGGCAAGCGCCACTTCCACGCTGTCAAAGCGCTCTACGACGTGGGCATTTGTGACTACCAAGCCGTCGGCGTCAACGATAAAGCCAGAGCCGCTACCCGTAGATGTCTCTATGTACACCAAGCCGGGGGCGATGCCCTCTACCATTTGCGCGAGGGTGGGAGTGGGCGATGGGGGCGGCGTATGCGTGGGAGCGGGCGTTGGTGTAGCGGGCGGATTGGGCGTTGCCGTGGGGAGCGCGGTCGGCGTTGGCGTTGTGGTGTGCGCTGGCGGCGGTTCGGGCGCGGCGGTTGTGGCGGCAATGGGCGTTGTGGGCAGGGCAGCCACGGTCGCGGCGACGCCGGTTGCGACTGCGACGGCTATGTCGGACGCGCTGGCGGGCGTTTCGGTGGGGAGCGCGGCTTGCACCATCGTTTGTACGGTTGCCTCAAGATCGGGCGCGGGCTGGGGCTCAGTCTGGCCGCAGGCTGCTATCAGAATGGATATAGCCAGGGCTGTAAGCGTGGTTTTCAAGACGGCGTTGTTCCTTTTCCGATAGGGGCGCATGGTAATTCCATTGCCGATTGTATCAGATAGGGAAACGCGAGGCGCTAATTTTTGTATAGAAGTAGCCAAAACTTTTGGGTGAGGGATTGTGAATAGGTTTATCCGATCGTTGCTCGTGAGAAATTCAAGTGCGATTTCTGGGGTTTGTTGTGTTACCATATTAGGACAATAAGTCAATTAGGGAGCGAATATGACTAGCGCAATGTTTGATTTGGGCGGCAAGACGGCGGTGGTTACGGGGGGGAACGGCGGCATCGGGCTTGGCATCGCCATTGGGCTGGCGCAGGCGGGCGCGAATGTGGTGGTGGCGGCGCGCAATCGGCGGAAGACGGATGACGCCGTGCGGCGCATAGAGGCGCTGGGGGTGAAAGCAATAGGCGTTACCGCGAATGTGCAGCGGGAGCGGGAAGTGGTGGATATGGTCGGCGCGGCGGTGGAGGCTTTCGGCGGCGTTGACATTCTGGTGAACAACGCGGGCATCGGCATCCGCAAAGCGCCGCAGGATTATACGCTGGACGATTGGAATCTGATTATGGACATCAATCTGACCGGCACATTCCTGCCCTGCCGCGAGGCGTATCCGCATATGGCGCAGGCGGGCGGCGGCAAGATTATCAACATCGGCTCAATGACATCCATATTCGGGCATGATCTGGTTATGCCGTACTCGGCGAGCAAGGGCGGCGTCGTGCAGCTGACGAAGAGCCTCGCGACCGCGTGGGCGAAAGACAACATTCAGGTGAACAGCATCCTGCCGGGCTGGATAGAGACCGACCTGACAGAGCCGCTGCGAACCGAAGAGGGTTTCCGGGAGCGCTATGAGCTGATCTCGGCGCGCATTCCGCACGGGCGCTGGGGGACGCCGGACGATATGGCGGGGACGGCGGTATTCCTCGCCAGCTCGGCGTCGGACTATGTGACGGGCGTGGCGATACCCGTGGACGGCGGGTATGTGGCGTTCTAGGGCAAAGACGCCAGCTTAGCCGACGCGGTTGCGCTTTGCCTCATCAAATAGCATCAGCCCGGCGTCATCAAGCCATATCATTAAGCCGCAGCCCGCGCAATGGGCAAGGCAATAGGACAGGGCAATTGCCACTGAGTAAGCGGCGATCGCCCTGCCCTCTGGTTATCCACTGGCGGGCCTATAGCGCGGCATATTAACCGGCTTGGCTACGCTTTCGCCTTTACGAAGTCGGCGATGCGCTCGCCTATCATCATCGTGGTTACATTGATGTTGGCGCGCACGCAGTCGGGCATTATGGATGCGTCAACCACGCGCAAGCCCTCTACGCCGTGAACCTTGCCGTACTGGTCGACAACCGCCATCGGGTCGTCGGCGGCGCCCATCTTGCAGGTGCAGGATATGTGGTGTCCTGTGGTGACCTCGCGCATCATCCAGGCGTCCAGCGCGTCGTCGGACTCGAACGCCTCGTCGGGCGGCTCTATGCGGCGGTCGATGATGTCTTTCCAAGCGTCGTGTTCGCCGAGATTGGAGCAGATGCGGACTGCCTCGCGCATGCGCTCGCGGTCAAACGGCTCTTGGAAGTAGTTGTAGTCCAGGATGGGCTGCGTATTGGGGTCGGCGGATTGCAGCTTTAGCTCGCCCGCGCCGAGCGCGAGGTCAAGCCCGACTATCATCCGGACGCCTATCGGGGTCATGCGGTCGCCGCCCCTGTCCACGCGGTCGGTGGCGTAGATGTTCATATAGACTATCATATCGTTTTCCATATCGGAGCCGGCGGCGGTGTAGCGCAGCCCGAATTGGATGCGGGGGCCGAATGTCTCCAAGTCGTATTCGGGCTTGGTATTCCAGGTTACGAACACGAGGGGATGGTCGCGCAGGTTCTGCCCCACGCCGGGCAGGTCTTTGTGCAGGGGGATGCCTACATCGCGCAGGTGGTCGGCGGGGCCGATGCCGGAGAGCATAAGTATCTGCGGCGAGCCAACGGCGCCGGCGCTGAGTATGATTTCGTCCGCCTCCACCACGAACCGCTCGCCGCCGCTTTCCACGTCCACGCCGGTGGCGCGATCGCCGTCAAAGACGATGCGGTGGACGACGCAGTTGGGGCGGATGGTGAGGTTGAGGCGGTGGCGCGATAGGCTGAGGTAGCCGAGGTTTGTGCTCCAGCGGATGCCCTCGGGGTTGTTGAGGGGCAGGGGGCCGACGCCGGTGGAGTCGGGCGCGTTGTGGTCGGGGCAGTCGGCGAAGCCGTATGCCAGGCAGGACTCGTAGAACGCCTTGGACGCGCCGCGCCAGGTTTCGGGCGGGAATCGGTGGCAGATGATAGGGCCGTCTGTGCCGTGGAAGTCGTCTGCGTATGTGGTATCGGTTTCCAGCTTGCGGAAGTAGGGGAGAGACTTCTCGAATGACCATTCGTCATTGCCCCAGGCCGCCCAGCGGTCGTAGTCGTCGGGGACGCCGCGCAGGAAGATTTGGCCATTGATGGCGCTGGAGCCGCCGGTGACCTTGCCGCGCGGCACCATCATAGGCTGCGCGGCGTCGGTCGCCTTGGCGGTGAACTGCCAGTTGTGGTCGCTGGTCATAATGTCGGTCGCGGATGCGTAGCCGTACTTGACCTCTTCGGGCAGGCTGTCCAGGTCGGGGTAGTCGGGGCCCGCCTCAAGCAGCAGTACCGATGTGTTCGGGTCTTCGGTCAAGCGCGTGGCGAGTATGGATCCCGCCGAACCCGCGCCTATGACGATGTAGTCGTATTTCATTGCAATGCCTCCTAGCGGTGTGGGGGTGTGGGTAATCAATGGTGGGAATTGTATCGCAGGTTGTCAAGCGGTGGGGAAGTCTGTTTCAGTGAGGGATTGGAAGACGCGCCGCGCTACTTTTGGGCGAGGGAATTCAAGACGGGTTTAGCCGAAATTTGTGGGATAGACTGAAGCGCCGGCTAACGCGGAATGCCGCTCGGCGGGTCAACAATAAAGCCAACAACAGTCGGACCCACAAGAATCACCATAGTAACGAATGCGCCCACAAACGGGACTATCCTGGAACGATGAGTTAATTCGCTAGGATCCAGCAATCGCTTTTCCCCCGAAAACCCTCCGTCCAAGACGAAGTATAGCAAAGTTCCTATCCATATGCTCAAGCAGACGAGCAGATAGGACCAAACTACAATATCGCGCTTTCCAAAAGGAAAATTAAGCGAATCAGCGGATATAAACGAGTATCCACTAGCCACTCCTCCTAAAAAGAGAAGCCAAGAGGCGTGCAAGACAGCATGCCAGTTGTCAGCCGAGCGATTGGATATTGACGAACCTTTCATCCGCCACATCAAATATATCCAAGGCATTATGAAACACGCGGCGCTTGCCATGCCCAAAAGCGAATACCGAAGTACGGACAAACGCTTGCGACGGGCCGTAAAAGCGCAAATTATGCCGGCGATAGGCGCAAATGCAAGGCAAAGCCCTTGCGCCAAAATGAAAGCTAGTCCGAAGAACACAAGAAAGAACATCACAAACAGGATGATCATCTTTTGGACACCTCGCTATGACTATCGGATGTAGTTGTATCGCAGACAGTCAAGCGCAATCGGTTTGGATTTTGGCGGTCGGCGCGGTATGCCGACACAATGCTACTGTCGGCAGGATTGTAGCATATCCCGGCGTCAGGCGTCGCGGGCGCAGCGAAAGCCTAGGTTGCCGGTGGAGCTGTCGGGGGTGTTGGCGGTGCGCGCCGCCACGCGGTAGCGGTTGCAGTAGGAGTCGTGGCATAGGTATGAGCCGCCGCGTATGACTTTGGAATCGCCGGCGGGTGGGCCCTTAGGGTTGACTAGCGGCGCGGCGGCGGCGTATGAGGCGCTGAACCAGTCGCTCGTCCACTCCCACACATTGCCCGCCATATTGTACAGCCCGTAGCCGTTGGGCTTGTAGGCGTCAACGGGGGCGGTCGCCTTGTAGCCGTCCTCGCCGCTGTTGCTGTCGGGGAACTTGCCCTGCCAGATGTTGCATAGATGCTCGCCGCCGGGGGTGAGTTCGTCGCCCCAGGCGTAGCGCTTTTGAACCAGGCCGCCGCGCGCCGCGTACTCCCACTCGGCCTCGGTGGGCAGGCGCTTTCCCGCCCAAGCGCAGTATGCCATAGCGTCGTTCCAAGAGATGTGCGTTGCGGGATGGTTCCAGCGGCGCTTGAGGTTGGATCCGGGGCCTTCCGGCCTGCGCCAGTACGCGCCCTTGACCACCCACCACCACGGCGCCTCGGCGGCGGCTTGCTGCGCCAGGCGGCGCGCCTTCTTGCTCCTGATGAACATATGGAACACGAATGACCATCCGAACCGCTCCGCCTCAGTCTTGTAGCCGGCGGCGCGGGCGAAGGCGTCGAACTGCGCGTTGGTTACGGCGCAGGCGTCGATGTAGAACGGCGCCAGGCGCGCGGGGCGCACAGGGCCCTCGCCATCCGCGGCAAATCCGGTGGCGTCGTCCGCGCCCATCAGGAACTCGCCGCCGGGGAGGAGGGGCATGCCGTCGGTGGCGCCGTCGGTGGTGGCCGGCGAGCGCGTGGCGGCGGCGGTGGGGGCCGTCGGCTGAGAGGCGCTGTGTGGGCGCGCGGCGGCGCAGCAGGGGGCGGGTTGGGAGTGGGGCATGGCGTTATCTAGGTTGTTTTATTAGTGTTAATCTGTCCGCTATCGCGTCAAAGTTTCCATTATCAGTTGCCAATGGGCATTTTAGGCTTATTGCGGTAGCGGCGATCCAAGCATCCGCGGGTTTTAGTTCGCGTCCGGCCTTTCTGGTATCGCTGCGTAGTCGGGCAGAAATATCGGATACTTCTTCATCTGGCCAAACTACGTCGAAGTCGCTGATGAAGTCAATTAGTTCCGTTGTTCTTTTGTTTCCCCAACCGCCATAATATATTCCAAACCACAGCTCTTCCAGTGTCTGGAATGATATTGTGGTTTGAATTCCTTTAAGCCTTTGCCAATAGAATTCATGCCTATCGTCGCTACTTCCCCGAAACAGGATAGACACCACGCTTGTATCCACCACAACCCGTTCAAATCTTTCCAATGTCATACGTCACGGCCTTCACGGATGATTCGAATGAATTCATCTACATCAAAATCATCGTCGGGCGACAACGAATGTAGCGATTCAGGATCGAATGGCTTAATTGGACGATCTAGAAGTTCCTTTCTGTCGAAAGGCTCAAATTTGTTTCTTGTGCCAGTGATACTATTCACACTGACGTCTATCCATTCGTCCGCGACCTCGTCAAGTTTGCCCTTACCCCGAATCTGCACATACCGATTAGCCAAGCGGCGCATATCCTCATCCAACCCCTCAGCGAATTTCAGAGGCACAGGCTTGCCCATAATCCGCTCAAGACGGCCTGTCTTATTAGGCCAATCAAGCGACCTCAGATAACCCCATATCACCGCGCTATCGATAATACGGGTTGATTTTCTCAGTGTACGCGCTGACTTAGAGCGTGGAATTACTACTCGCCGCTTGTCTTGACGCCCTCCTAAAGACACCGATCCGATGTTTCGTGACACCCCCTTATAAATGTTCAGAAGTTCAGCGGCAACGTTGTCGGGTAGCAATGGCTCATCAATCCACTCCTGTGACATATAAGCCATATCTCGTTCTTGCTGCGCTGAGTAGCTTTGATCCAGATCAGGGCGCCAATTGAGTATGCGAGATATGGCCTCACTTCCCAAAGCGTAGTTTTGCTCTAGCAAGGCGCTATTGTGTGATGGCGACGCCAATTCCAACCCCACATTAAAAGAGCCGGGTGAAGTCCCACTTATCTTAAGTTCGCTCTCACGACGCACCCAGCCTTTTGGACGTCCAGTCTTCGACTCAACATCCGCCAGATGCTCCACCATAAGGCGCATCGCTCTCTGGACACGAGTCAGGACTTTGTTCAAGTCCGATATGGACACGCCATCGGCGGTGTCTGGCCCCTCAAAGGTTACATTCAGTTGGGTAGTGGCCACTGCGCGCATCCTCCACTTGCAGAACATCCCAATAGGAACGTCGTATGCTATATCTATCAGTTTTGAGCGCTAGATGCAACTATAGCCCACAGATGAGGCTAGTATTGGTTCAAACAATGTGCATTTGCTCAGCGTAACAATCGCTTTTGTACATTTGCTATACAAAACTGCGACTCGGCGTTTGGCGCAATACGCAAACGGGGCGGTGAACCGCAGTTGGCTTTACGCCAAACGCCTTGTGGGTAGCCGCGCGACGCTTGCGAGCGCCGGCGGCTGTCGCGCTACTCTACCATTGCCTGGTAGGTGGCTACCTGGAACTCGCGGCGGAGGGGGTAGTAGGAGCTGGGCATGAATTGGGTTAGCAGGATGGCGATTAGGTCTTCGACGGGGTCTATCCAGAAGACTGTGCTGGCGGCGCCGCCCCAAGAGTAGATGCCGTTTGAGCCGATTATGCCGTGCTGGGCGATGTCGGTGACCACGCGAAAGCCTAAGCCGAACCCGCAGCCCTTTGTGTCACCCGACGTGCTTTTGCGGACGGCGAAGGGCTTGAGGTCGTCGGCGAGGTGATCGGAGCGCATCATCTCTACGGTCTTGGGGGCGAGCAGGCGCGCGCCGTCAAGAACGCCGCCGTTGAGCAGCATGCGGCAGAACCGCATGTAGTCGGACGCGGTTGACACAAGGCCGCCGCCGCCCGAAAAGAGGGTGTGCGGCCTCTGAACGCGGTTGATGAGCGAGTTGTCCAGCGCGGCGATGCCGCCGCCGTTCTGCGCGGGCGCGTACACGCTCGCCAGCCTGTCAAGCTTGTCTTCGGTTAGGTAGAACGCGGTGTCTTTCATTCCAAGCGGCGCGATTATCCGGTCGCGCAGGAACTCGTCAAAGGGCATGCCGGAGACTACCTCTACCAGGTAGCCGAGTACATCTGTGGCGTTGCTGTATCGCCACTTGGCGCCGGGCTGGCTTATCAGCGGCAGCTTGCCCAGCTTGTCCGCCATTTCCGCCAGATCGCTGTCGGGGTCGGTTATGTCGGCGGCGCGATACATATCCTCAACGGGGGAATCTTGGTGAAAGCCGTAGCTCAGCCCGGCGGTGTGCGTGAGCAGGTGGCGTATGGTGATGGGGCGTTGCTGCTCTACAAGCCGCATGCCGGTTTCGCCCAGCCCGTCATAGACTTTCATTCGGGCGAGCGCGGGTATGAATTTGCCCACGGGGTCGTCCAGCGAGAAATGCCCCTCTTCGTAGAGCATCATCGTCGCCACGCTGGTTATGGGCTTGGTCATGGAGTAGATGCGAAAGATTGTGTCGTGTTGAATTGGCGCGCCGTGGTCAATGTTCAGGACGCCGTATGGCTGGAAGTGGAATGTTTCGCCGCCGCGCGAGAGCATCGTGATTGCGCCCGCGAGCTTGCCGCCGCCGATATAGCCCTCCATCCAGGCGTTGACGCGCCGCAAGCGCTCGGAAGAAAAGCCTACTTCTTCGGGCGCTGCCGATATATTGTTGGATGTTGCGTTTGCCATATTCGGATGCCTCCATTGTGGGTATGCTTGGGCGTATGAAAGTGTGTATTCTTGTGTATGTCTGCGATTTCGGGCGATCGAGCTTACGCCACGCCCAGTTGTTCCGCCATTCGGAGCATTGCGCGAGCGGTTTGTTCGTGGGCGATGTCCACCATATCGCCGCCGTAGGTTACCGCCGCGCCGCCCGTTTGCCGCATTTGTTCCATAGCGTCCACAAGGCCGCGCCACTCGGCTATCTCTTCGGGCGTGGGGGTGAACACTTCGTTGACGACGGGGACATGGTAGGGGTGGATGAGGCTCATGCCATTGTAGCCAAGCCGCTTGAGTTCGCCGGCGTAGGCGCGCAGGCCGTCTAGGTCGCGGATGTCGAACCAGCCGCCGGATATGGGGAATTGGACGCCCGCGGCGCGCGAATCCACGAGGACTTTGGAGCGGATGAAGAGCGTTTCCATTCCTTGCGGCGTCCATTGGTAGCCGATGGAGCGGGCGGTGTCGCCGCCCTTGCCGCCGCTGCCGCCCATATGCGCGACGCGGTCGGAGGCGGTGGCAATCTCATAGGCGGCGCGGATGCCCTGCGCGGTTTCCAAGCCGGGGTCAATGAATATGCCGCCTATCGCCGCGCCCGCCTTGCGCTCGAAGAAACGCAACAGAATATCCACCTCTACCACATCGGCGGGGGACTGCACTTTGGGCAGGGTGATGCCGTACAGATGCGGGCTTGCGACCGCCTCTAGGTCGTAGCCGGTTATGCCGCTTTCAAGCGGGTTGACGCGCACGAAGAGCGTTTGGCCGGCGCCGCCGAGTTCGTCTATCATCTTGGCGACGATTTGGCGGGCGGCGTCTTTCTCTTGCGGCGGCACGGAGTCTTCTAGGTCAAGGATAAGCGCGTCCGCGCCGTACTTGGGGGCTTTGCGTATCCAGTCTTCCTTATTGCCCGGCACGAATAGAACCGAGCGGAGGGGCTTTGCGTCGAATTTCATATTCAAAACCTCATCGGGTTGCGGCTATCTGAAAGAGCGCGATTGCCATCCCGACATAGCCGCCAACGATAGCCACAACTACGCCAATCAGCAGCATGATGAAGCGACCGTTCAGGTCGCTGCTGGTTTTGTCTATCTTGTCGGTTAGGTTGGTGTTGACGGTGTCGATCTTGGATGTCAGGTTAGTGTTGACGGTGTCGATCTTGTCGCTGATGTCGCTGTTGGTTTTGTCAATCTTGTCGGTCAGATTAGTGTTGACAGTGTCAATCTTGGCAGTGAGCGCCAAGTAACGCTCGTCGTTGCGCCGATCGGCCGCCTGGACATTCTCGTTTAGCAAGCCTACCCGTCCCTCCAGCCTGCCGAGTATGCGCTCGTCGGAAACGCGCTCTTCACGCTGTTCTTGCCGTTCCTCAGTGTTTGTGGTGGTCATATGGACATTCCTTTCGCAGAACTATGTGAGTTTCTTAACAGCGCGATTGCCATTGCAACCACAAATCTACGGGCCGCCGACGCGCACGAGCAGGGTAATCAGCGCGCCAAGTATCGTGAGGATTGTGGAAAACGCGCTGCCGAGGATTATCCAAGATAGCCCGTCTATGCGCCGCCCGTTATCGCGCAAGCCATCTATTGCGAACTGCATTTTCGTTTCCAAGACCGCCATTCGCGTCTCAATTGAGGGCGTAGTGGTTGTCTCAGGCTGTTGCCGCTCTTCAGTTATTGCAGTCATCGCCAGTCTTCCCAACTTGCTTTCAACATCCCATTATTGCACATATCGCTGACGACGGGCGATCTGCGCTTGACTAGGATGATGTTCGCGCACATCATACCACGCCATCCGCTTTCAGGGCGGCTATGTCGTCGTCGGTTAGGTTTAGCAAGCCGCCGTAGATTTCGGCGTTGTGCATGCCGAGCGTGGGCGCGCCGTAGGGTTCGGGGAGCGCGTCGCCGTTGAATAGGATGGGGAATCCGGCGGCTATGCCTTCGACGGGGTCGGCGATGGCGCCGTGCCGCATTGGGAGCAGGCTGCCGCGTTGCCAGAAGTGTTGGTCGTCTATCGCCTCGCGGACGCTGCGAACCGCGCCGCTGGGGACGTCGTGCTGCTCAAAGCGCGCCAGCGCCTCGTCGCGGGTGAGTTTGATTACGCGCTTTTGGATCTCTTCGCGCGCCGCCACTACGTTTGCGGTGCGGCTGTGAAAGTCGGCGAACCGCGCGTCCGCCGCCAGCTCAGGCGCGTCAAGCGCGTTTGCCAAGCGACGCCACTGGTCGTCGCTGGCGGCGGTCAGCGTCAGCTCGCCGTCGGATGTGCGATACAAGCCGGTGGGTCCGCCGCGCGTTGTGTTGCCCATTCGCAGCGGCAAGCCCATCTCTATGTCGTCCTCTATCGTGTCCATCAGCATTAGCGAGGTGAGGGTGTCCATCATAGACACATCAAGGCGCTGCCCTTTGCCCGTGCGTTCTTTTTCGCGGAGCGCCGCCAAAATCGCGTAGCAGGCGAATAGCGGGGTTACGAGGTCGCCGATGTAAAAGCCCACGCGCGTGGGGGGGCCATCGGGATGGCCGTTTATCTCCATCAAGCCGCTCATGCCTTGTATCTGCGGGTCGTGCGCGGGCTTGTCGGCGTATTCGCCGGTTTGGCCGTAGCCGGATATGGAGCAGTAGATGAGGGCGGGATTGGCGGCGGCGACGTCCTCATAGCCCAGCCCCATGCGCGTGAGCGAGCCGGGGGCTAGGTTTTCCAGCACAACATCGGCGCGCTTGGCGAGTTCCAGGAACATTTGGCGTCCCTGCGAATGTTTGAGGTTGAGCGTAACGCTCTTGACGCCCTGGTTGCGCTTGAGGAATCGGGTGGATATGTCGTCGGGCGTCTGGGGTTGCGGATGCTTGCCTTTTGGGCCGATGAAAGGCCCGTTGCCGCGCACGGGATCGCCTTTGCCCGGCACTTCCACCTTGATGACCTCAGCGCCAAGCCGCGCGAAGTTCATGCAGGCGTAGGGGCCTGCCAAGAATCCGGTTACCGCCACTACGCGAATGTCTTTTAGGGGCTGCATTTCGCCTCCGTTTTAGCAAATCAGAAGTCGGTTAAAGCCATTGTAAGTTAGCTGTCCGAACCGCCGCGCTTGGCGTCTATCTTGACATATCAGGGCATCATGGGCGGTTAGCGCAGCGCGAAAAAGCGCCAGGCGTCGGATATTTCTTCGCTGCCGCCATTGTCGGCGAGAACCAGTTTGCCCGCATCTTCGGCGCGCACGATAAAGCATACATAGCCGTGCTGGTTGCCATCTCTTTCTATGGGGCGCTCGCTGTGCAATCTGGACGGGAGCTTGCGGCAGTCATCCCCGTAGCCCTCGCCGCTCCTGCCCTCGGCGTTGTGGTACACGCTGGGCCATACGCCGTCCGCTAATACTGCCAGCCTGTCGTATGTGGGATAGGCGATGTCTTCTCTGCCGTTGTTCTGCATTGTGATGCGGATTAGGACGAAATGGTGGCCATCTTTCAGAGGCGGGTCGGGGTTGTTCGCCTCATCTAGCAGGTCGGCCGCGTCGTGTCCCCAATGAACCTTAGTTACTCTTAGCACAAGGCCGCTTGGGTCTGTTAGTCTGCCGGGGCGTCTGATTGGGACGGGATTGTCCGCAGTTCTGCCCGGCGTGTCGTCAAAAGCGACTTGGGTGGGGGTAGGCGCGGGCGTATCGGTGGGCGACGGCGTGTGCGTGGGCGGGACGGGCGTGTTGGTGGGAGCAGGCGCGGGAGTGGGCGGGATGGGGGTGTTAGTGGGCGCGGGCGTGTGCGTTGGTGGGATGGGCGTGGGGGTGTCGGCGGGCGGAGGTTCAGGCGTGGGGGTGTCCGCCGCGGGCGTGTTGGTGGGAACGGCGGTGTTGGTGGGCGCGGGCGTGTGCGTGGGAGCCGGCGTGTTGGTCGGAATGGGTGTAGGCCGGACGGGAGTATTGGTGGGCGCGGGCGTTTGTGTGGGCGGCGCAGTGGCGGTCGGGGGAGGTTCGGTTGGCACTGGTGTGGGAGCAACTGCGTTGGACGCCACCTCGGGCGTGGGGGCGCGTTCAACGGTTACGCCGGTTACGCCGCAAGCCGCCGTTATCATAGCCAGAATCGCCGCTGCCCATATGTGCAATCTTCTCACTGCGTCGCATACCCCGTATCGGATTTGCGCCTGCGGCTGGGTTAGGTTTTAGCAGTCGGAGGCGTTAGTTCATAGTATCACATATCCGCCTGTATGCGCCTAGAACGCGGGGGTATGTAACAGGGCAATTGTGTTTGGTGGGGAACGTTAGGTTTAGCGTCTGGATGCGTTAGTTTAGTAATGGTTAGAGGGAAAGCGGGGATACTACTTTTGGTCAAAAAGTAGCCAAAACTTTTGAGTGGGGATTTAGGGCGGGCTTATCGGATTGTTACTCGTCGGAAATCAAAATCCGATTGGCTAGGGGCGGCTAGACGTAGTGGTTGTGGGGGGCGCGCAGGTTCATCATTCGGGCGTTGGGGGATAGAGGCCAGTCGAATACGCCGCAGCGATCAGCCCACGATTCGTAGAGCGCAATCATCTCTTGGGCTTTGGGCGCGTTGCGCCGTATGAGGTTGTTGAGTTCGGTTCTGTCTTCGTCCATATCGTAGAGTTCCCAGTCGCCGCCCACTTCGGCGACGAGTTTCCAGTTGTCGATGCGGAGGGCGCGGCTGCCCTCGTGTTCCCAGTAGATAGGCAGGTCGCGTTGCCACGCGCCGGCGCTGATGGCGTCCATAAAGCTCACGCCCTCAATCGGCGTTATGGCGATGCCGTTTAGTTCGGCGGGATAGGACGCGCCCGCCGCCTCTATGCAGGTGGCGGGTATGTCGGATATGTGCGTGGGTTCGTGGACGATGCCCGCTTGCTTGATTTTGTCGGGCCAGCTGACGATGAACGGGGTGGATATGCCGCCCTCATGCGTCCAGCGCTTGAATAGGCGGAACGGGGTGTTGCTGGCGTTAGCCCAGGGCAGGTCGCAGCTCATAAAGGTGTCGCCGGGGCCGGGGCGCATGCCAACGATGTTGCCCATCTTGACGGGCGTGCCGTCCGGGTTGGGGCTGGCGTACTGAGATGGTTCGGGGCGTTGCGTGTCTTCGGCTAGGAACTCGGCGCAACCGCCGTTGTCGGACAGGAACATCACCAGAGTGTTGTCGGTGGCGCCGAGTTCGCGGACTTTATCCAGGATGCGGCCTATGCCCTGGTCCATACGGTCAATCATCGCGGCATAGGTTGCCATAAGCAGGTCTTGCCAGTCTTTGTCGCGCTCGTCGTCCCATGGATGAGAGGACGGATCGCGCGGGGAGATTTGCCATTTGTCGCTCAGGATGCCGCTCGCTTTCAACTCTTCGTGGCGCCTGGCGCGGATGGCGTCCCAGCCGTTACGGTATTTGCCCTCATAGCGAGCGATGTCATCTTCGTGGGCATGCAGCGGCCAATGGGGCGCGGTGTAGGTTACATGCAGGAAGAACGGCTTTTTGTCGGCGTCATCGGCGGCGCGCGCGTTGGCGGCGGCGTTTTCGTCAAGCATCTTGACGGCGTTGTCGGTTATGGCGTCGGTGAAGTAGTAGCCGTCGGGGTCAAGCTCAAGGAATCGGTCGTCTTCCATAAGCAGGTGCGGGAAGAAGTAGTTGGCGCTGCCCGCCACAATGCCGTAGAACCTGTCAAAGCCGCGCTGCACGGGGATGGGATAGCCGGGGCTGCCCTTGAGCCGCTCCCAGTCGGTATCGTCGAGCAGGTTGTAGCGCCCGCCGACGTGCCATTTGCCGCTCATATAGGTGCGGTAGCCGCTATCGCGCAACACTTCGGCTATGGTGGCGCAGCTTTCGTTCAGGTAGCCTTGGTATGAGGGCGGGCCGAGCGCGTCCATCATATGGCCTACGCCGGTTTGGTGTGGGTTCAAGCCGGTGAGCAGCGCGGCGCGCGAGGGGCAGCAGCGGGCGGAGTTGTACATCTGCGAAAAGCGCAAGCCGGACGTCGCCAGCCCGTCTAGGTTGGGCGTGCGTATCTCCGAGCCGTAGCATCCCAAGTCGGAGTAGCCCATATCGTCGGCTAGTATCAGGATAATGTTGGGTTGTTCTGGCATGTTAAGTCCTTTGCTTTGGGTTTGCGGCAGCGGGGTGCGCTTGGGGATGCTTTGGGGGGGTGATTATGTGCCGGCGGTATTGTCGTCGCCCAGCCGCAGGTAGTCGGCCAGGTTGGGCATCGGCTCGCTGAACGGCTCGCCGCTGCGCTCCGCCGCCAGACGCCGGCTCATCCACGCATCTAGTTCCCTGGAATACAGATCCGTCTGTTTTGCCAGATGTAGATCATATTCGGCTTTTGTCGTCGCTCTGGCATTTACTACTGCTTTCGCCACCGCCTCGTCTATCTGCCTTTGCCGTCTGCGCGCCAATCTCTGGCGCAAGTCGTCTGCCAATACCACTGCGTACTCTCCTGTCTCAACCAAGCCGAAACTTATTCCGGCGTTGCACATTATTAGAGGCGCGGTGTACCTCCCGAATAGGATCACATTATACACGAATGTGTTTTGGGATCCCGTGTCAATCAAATGTAGAACAACGGCTATCACGGACGCAATCGTCAAGCCCGTGAACAGCGCGATGTACGCTTTCCAGCGCTTGTAGCGGATGCTCCATATAGCCGCGCGCTCAGGCGGATCGTCAGGGCGAGTGTCTTGCGGATCGTCGTGGTCGTTCAATTTGCCTATCTTTCAATGCAGTATGCCCGAAAGCGCACATGGGTGGCAATGCTGTCAGGCGCTGCTGACGCCGCGCCGAAAGCCGTTTTGGGAAACACAAGCCGCCATATCGGGGATTGGCAACCGCGATGTGGCTATGGGCAACGGTCAAGTTCGGCGATATGCGGGGGATGCCGCCGGACAGGATAACGCGCGGGCGCAATCCCGTCCGGCAGCCTAAGTCCGAAACCGCTATTGCCTATCCAGCGCCTAAGCGGTTACCGCGTGGTGACCGCGCCTAGGGAGGCGGAGGACACTAGCTTGGCGTACTTTGCTAGGACGCCGCGCTCGTAGTTGGGCGGGGGCGGCGTCCATTCGTCGCGGCGCTGGGCAAGCTCGGCGTCGGAGAGGCGGACGTTCAGCGCACGCTCTTCGGCGTTGAACGAGACGATGTCGCCGTCGCGCAGCAAGCCTATCGCGCCGCCGACCGCCGCCTCAGGCGCGACGTGGCCGATGCAAGGCCCGCGCGAGGCGCCCGAAAAGCGGCCGTCGGTTATGAGCATAGTGGAGTCGCCAAGCCCGGCGCCCATTATCGCGCCGGTGACCGCCAGCATCTCTTGCATGCCGGGGCCGCCTTTGGGGCCCTCATAGCGCACGACCACCACATCGCCGTGCGTGATTTCGCCGTTGATGATGGCGTCAAAGGCGGGACGCTCGCCGTCAAATACGCGGGCGGGGCCTTCGTGTGCGGTGTGCTTTGTGCCGGACACCTTGATGACCGCGCCCTCAGGGGCTAGGTTGCCTTTCAGGATGACAAGCCCGCCGGTGGGACTGCGCGGCGAACTGACGGGGTAGATTACCTTGCTGTCAGGCTCGCCGCCGAACTCGTCTAGGTTTTCGGCGAGCGTTTTGCCGGTGATAGTCATGGCGTCGCCGTGCAGCAGGCCGGCGTCAAGCAGCTGTTTCATCACCACGGGGACGCCGCCCGCCTTGTCAACGTCGGACATCACGAACCGGCCGCCCGGCCGCAGGTCGGTTATGTAGGGAGTGCGGCGGCTTATCTCGTCGAAGTCGTCTATGCTCAGATCCACTTGCGCCTCGTGCGCTATGGCGAGCAGGTGCAGCACGGCGTTTGTTGAGCCGCCCATAGCCATCACCACGGTTATGGCGTTCTCAAACGCCTCGCGGGTCATTAGGTCGCGCGCGGTTACGCCCCGCTCCAGCATCCCATAGAGGATATTGCCGGCCGTATGCGCCACTTCCTCATTGCGCGGGTCAACGGCGGGGATGGACGCCGCGCCGGGGATGGACAAGCCCATCGCCTCTATCGCGGAGGACATTGTGTTGGCGGTGAACATCCCTGAGCAAGCGCCCTCGCCGGGGCAGGCAACGCGCTCCATAGCGATGAGCTCGTCCAGGGACAGGTCGCCGGTGGAGAATGCGCCGCACGCCTCATACATATCTTGTATGTTGATGTCCTGCCCCATATAGTTGCCGGGCAGTATCGCGCCGCCATAGACAAACAGCGATGGCACATCCAGGCGCGCCATAGCCATCATAGCGCCGGGCATATTCTTGTCGCAGGCAGCCACTACCGCAAGCGCGTCCATTCCCTCGCCGAATGTGACGGTCTCTATGGAATCGGCGATGACTTCGCGGCTGACCAGGGATGCTTTCATCCCCTCAGTTCCCATTGATATGCCGTCGCTGATGGTGATTGTGCCGAACAGGAACGGCACGCTGTCGGCGTCCCAGATGCCCTGCTTGACGGCTTGCGCTATGCGGTCAAGGTGGACGTTGCAGGGGGTGACGTCGCTTGCGAGGTTCGCCACCGCCACGAAAGGTTTCTCGAAATCTTCGTCTTTCAAGCCGACCGCGCGCAGCATAGATCGCGCCGGCGCCCTGTCCGGCCCGTCCACAACCACGCGGCTCTTGTGCCTGAGCCTCAAACCCGTATCCGTTGCCGTTGCCATAGTAGCGTATCTCCTTTTACTCGCTTTGCTCGCCGTGTATTCGCTTATCGCGCTTGGCGTTCTATCGGCTTGGCGCGGCGTCAATGCGCGCGCTTACGCCGGAAACGCTTTGCGCGGGATGCGCCTCCCAATCGGCGCAATTATATCAAAACGCGCAAGCCGCCCGCTTATCGCTTGCCGCCCGCTTGCCGACTGCCACCCGCTTGCCGACTGCCGCGCTATTTGCAGTTCACGCGCTCATAGAACTCTTCAGCCAGCCTGATGGTCTCTTCTATCTCAGTCCTGCTACGTACGCGCCGCTCATAGACGCCCTGAGCGCCGGGCGCGGCGGGGGCTATGTAGTCAACGTCTATGGCGATGCGCTCTTTCACATTCTCAAGCTCGTCTTCGGGGCGAGTGGAAAAGAGCATCGCGTCGCACATAGCGAAGTGCCACATCATATCAATCTGCTCGTAGGTGAAGTGGCGGTCGTACTCGGATTGCGGCGCTTGCGGCCCAACCCTGAACGCGATTTGCTGGGACGCCAGCGTGAGCGCCACAACAAGCGCCATCACAAGCGCCGCCGCCACTAGCGGATGCGCCTTTCCAATTTGCAGCGCTCTTTTGATTGGCATAGCGGGTCGTCTCTCAGCGATTGGGGTTTGATTGCGCCCTATATCGTGTCCGGCGCGTCCATACTATCAAAGACTATTAAAGCACAAAGAAAAGGGGCGCGCCAAAAAGAGCGCGTCCCCTGATATGCGTTTGTGCGCCGGTTACGCGCGGCAATCGTCAAGCGAGTAGCCGCGCGGGCCGGCGATGCCGGGCTAGTCGGGCTTGTGCTTTTCTATGAGCGCAATCGCCCTTTCGTCCAGGCCGGCGTCGTCCAGGGATTTGCCGGAGTCGTAGTAGGCTATCCCAAGGTCGACGTCGCGGTGTATCTTCTCAAAATCGCGCTTGCCCTGCCATTCGCGCTTGAGCTCATCGAACAGCGCGGCTATCTGCGGTCTTTCAAACATTGGCGTTTCCTTATTCGCGTTAGGATTGGAGTTTAGGCGATATGGGCGGCGATGCCCTGTGATGCCCAACGGGGGCGGCCCCTCCACTTTTGGATAAAGGGACGCGCCCCCGTTGTTGATCTTAGGCCGGGGCGGGTGGGGCTACTCGTCGCCGCGAGTTGTGCCGCCCTCGTCCAGGATCTTCTTCAGCTCGACCGCGAAGTCCATGATCTCTTCGGTCGGGAGCATTTCGTTTTCCAGTTTCTCTTTGAACTCCTCAAAGAGCCACTCTTCTTTGCGCCCGTGCGGGATCTCGAAGAACTGGCGGTTGAACTGGGGCAGGCGTCCGGGGCCGAAGTAGCCCTTGTCGCGGAGCTCATAGCCCTCGAGGTTGTCAGTGCCTTTGCCCAGCACATCGCCGGTTTCGACGTAGTGCTGCATCACGGCGGGCGCGCCGTACTTTTGGATAGGGCAGACTTTCATGCACACCCCGCAGCCTTCGTAGCGCGCCATAACCGGGCGGCAACGGTCGTAGATGAGCTTGTTCTTCTCGGCGCCGCGCCACCACACCTTTTCCTTGACAAGCGCGCGGCCGGGGCAGCGGTTCACGCAGACCTGGCAGATCTGGCAGAACTTGTGCAGCCCGTAGTCCACAGGCTCGTCGTAGGTTACGGGCGCGTCGGTGGTGATCATCGCAAGGCGCGCCCTGGAGCCGAAGTGCGGCGAGAGCAACTGCCCGTTGGCGCCCAGCTGGCCTAGGCCGGCGGCGACGAACATCGGGATGTACACGCCGCTGTTGTCGTTGGGGCTGTGAACCTGGGCGTGATAGCCGAGGCTGCGTATGTAGTCGGCGAGGTCAAGGGCGAGCGCGCCCTCTATCTCATATGTGCCGAAGTGGGCGAATTCCGCCTCGAGGCTGGGGATGGTCTGCGTCTGGTAGTAGTCCTGCTCCAGCGCGAGGCAGATGGTATGCTCGTACTTGACCCAGCGCTTTTTGCTGACATAGGCGTAGCGGTGGTCGAACTTGGTAAAGCCGACCTCGCCGAACCCGAGCTCGCGCGCTTTCAGGCGGATGTCGCTCGTCATGTCCTTGCCCGCCTCAGGCGTAGCGGTGGGCGCGATGTCGCCGGTGAGCAGCGAGGCGTCCACGAGGGGCTTGTTAATCTCGTCGTGGCGCTCGCGGTACTTCAGCACTTCTTCGGTATAGACGGTCCAGACCCAGTCGCGGTCGGCCGCCTTTTCGATGTTCTGCGACTCTACGGGATCGACGCGGCTGTAGAAAGACACATCGTCCGGCCGCTGCGGTATGCCCGGCACGGTTGCGAGGTCGTCCGCAACGGGTATCTCTACGTCCGGCTGTCCGTGCAACCTCCCGGGGCGCTTAATTACGTGGCTTACGCTTTTGTTGGGCGCTTCTTTGAGCATCTAAAAAGTTCTCCCTCCCGTAGAATTTTGCATGCAAATGTCAATATAGCCCTTTATTCCGAATATGTCAATAATGAATATCAATAATTTTAATTCCTAATTTGACTTTCGGGTAGGCTGTGATATATTCGTTTGCGTATATCCTAGCCTAATCTATCGGATTTATCTGCGCGGATGCGCGAAAAAGCGATAGGGCAGTCAACGGCAATCAAAAAGCGATGAAGGCGAAAGATTTGGGAGGAACTATGAGACGCTTGTCCGTAATGTTAAGCATAAGCTCGGCGCTAATACTCTTGCTTGCGGTGGGTTGCGCCTCCGCGCCGGCGCCCACGACGGCGCCCGCCGCGCCTCAGCAGGCGTCCGCGCCGGCGGTAGTGCAGCCGCCCGCGGCGCCGGCGCCGGCCGCCCCTGCCGCGCCGATGCAGCCGGCGCCGGCCGCGCCCGCCGCGCCCGCGGCAACGCCGATACCGGCGCCTGAGTTCGTGTCGCCGATTAGGCCCGCGCCTGAGGCGGGCCGCCGCATCGTTACGCAGATGGAAGAGGATGAGGGCACCGCGAGGCCGGGCGGTGCGCTGCGCTGGGTGAACCAGGCGAGCATCGGCAACCTCGACCCCGTCCGCAACACATCATTCGTTACCCATTCGGTAGTGCAGCACTGGTACGACGTGCCAATCACCTGGGACGGCGGGCTGCAGCCGGCGACGCAGATGGTAGATTCGTGGTCTGTGGAGCCGGACGCGAGCTCGTACACATTCACGCTCAGGGACGACCTGACATTCCACAACGGCAATCCGGTCACCAGCGACGATGTGATTGCGTCGATGCACCGCTGGAAGAACTATGTGGGCGTGCCATCCCGCATCTGGGAATTGGCGGAGCCTGAGCTTGAGCGGGTTGACGACAAGACTTTTATGGTCAACCCGACCAAGCCTTTCGGGCTTTGGGTGGAGTACTGGGCGCAAAGCCCGACTTTCATTATGCCCAAAGAGGTGGTGGAGCCGCTGGGCGAAGAAGAGATAATGACCGACTACACCGGCTCAGGCCCGTTCAAGTTCGCGGAATGGCGGCCTGGCACAAAGGTGGTGATGGAGCGGTTTGACGACTACGCGCCGCGCAGCGAACCCAAGAGCGGCGGCGCGGGATCGCGCGTTGCCTATGTAGATAGGGTGGATGTGCTGGAGGTGCCTGACGCGGCGACGCGCGTGGCGTCCCTGCTGACGCAACAGGTTGAGTTCGCCGAGGGGCTGCCCAACGACTTCTACGACACGCTGAACGACGCGCCCAACCTGCGCGTGGATGTCATATCGTCGTGGGCTGTGCCGGCGCTCGCCACGAACAAGCTTTGGCCCCCGCTGAACAACCCCAAGTCGCGCTTGGCTATCCAAGCCGCCACCGACCCATCCAAGTATATGGCGGCTGGCTACGGCGACGCGGCGCTGTGGGATCTGTGCGGCTCGCTGTTCTTCTGCGGCACGACTTGGGCTACCGAAAAGCACTCTGAGAACTACTACTCGCCGCCCGATATGGAACTGGCGCAGCGCCTCTGGGATGAGGCGGTAGAGGAGTCGGGCTTTGAGGGCAAGATGGTGTTGCTCACGAACACCGACTACTCGGATTTCTACGCCGCGGCGCTGATTACCAGGGAAATCCTGGAAAGCCTGGGCGCTGAGGTGGACTTCGTGGTGACCGACTGGGCGACGGTTATTTCGCGCAAGATAGCCAATCTGAACAAGGACCCGCAGACGGAGCAGGGCTGGCACTTCTACCACACCTGGTTTGGCCCGCTTGACCCGATTCAGGATCCCTCGCTGGGCAGGGCTTGGAACGGCGGCTGGGGCAACGAAGAGGGGATGTCCCTGGTGGAGGACTTCGCCAAGGCGACCTCGCGCGAAGAGGCGATGGGCATAGTGGAAGAGATACAGCGGATCTACTGGGAGGAAGATCCCTCGCTCATCCGCTACGGCTCTTTCAGTTTCCTGGTCACGCGTCAGGACTATGTCAAAGGCTATGAGCCGTTCCGCCGCATCCTGGTGGACGGCGTCTGGCTTGACCAGTAGGCTCGCCGCGCATACGGCGGCGGCATCATCATAGGCTAATACGATAACGCTAGGGCTAAGTCAGGGGGCGCGGCGCAAACCCGTTGCGCTCCCTGATTTGGCGCAAGGCGGACTGACGCCGCGAGCGATCGCGGCGCGGCGGCAAAGGATTGCAATTCATTGACTCGCTATGTAGTACAGCGCGCGCTTGCGGCGATACCCGTGCTGCTCATCGTGGCAGTCATCGTCTTTTCGCTGATACACATCACGCCGGGCGATCCCGCCACGCTTATGGCGGGGGATCAGGCGCTGCCGGAGCAGATCGACCGCATCAAGGCTAAGCTAGGCTTGGACAGGCCGCTGCATGAGCAGCTGGGCATCTATTTCCTGGACATCCTGCGCGGCGACCTGGGCGAGTCGGTATTCAGCCGCTTTCCGGTGACCACGCTGATAGCGCAGCGGCTGGAGCCAACGCTCTCCATCACGGCGCTGGCGCTTACGCTGGCGATACTGCTGGGCATACCGCTGGGCGTTATCGCCGCTTGGAAAGCGAACACCGCGATTGACAGGCTTGTGATGGTGTTCGCCGTGCTGGGGTTCGCCATTCCCGGCTTTTGGCTGGGCTTTAATATGATATGGGTATTCGCGGTGAAACTGCGCTGGTTTCCCGCGTCGGGCTATGTGCCTATCGCCGAGGGGGTGTTGCCCTGGCTGATGTCCATCACGATGCCCTCGGTTGCGGTGGCGTTTGTGTCGGCGGCGCTTATCGCGCGGATGACGCGCTCCAATATGCTGGAGGTATTGCGCGAAGACTACATACGCACGGCGCGCGCAAAGGGGCTGCGCGAGGTCGCAGTCTTGTTGCGGCACGCGCTCAAAAACGCAAGCCTGCCCATCATCACGATAATCGGGCTTAGCCTGGCGGGGCTGGTGTCCGGGCTGGTGGTTACCGAGACGGTGTTCGCCATACCGGGCGTTGGGCGGCTGCTTGTGGACGCAGTGCTGCGCCGCGACTATCCGGTTGTGCAGGGCGTAATCCTGGTTACCGCGGGGATGTATGTGTTCGTGAACCTCGCGGTTGATCTGACATACGCCTATCTGGATCCCAAAGTGCGGTATAGGGAGTAGCGGGATGCGTCAGCCACGCGAAACGCCCCCCTCATTCGCGCTAGACACAAGCGGCTATCGGCGGCGCCGGCGCATAGCGGAGATGCGGCGCGCCATCTTGGGCAACCCGAATATGCTCGCCGGGCTAATCATCCTGTTCGTGGCGGCGGCTATGGCGATATTTTCGCCGCAGATAGCGGGCAAGGATCCGTTGGCGCTGGACCCGTTCGGCCGGCTGCAGCCGCCATCCGCCGAGAACATCTTCGGCACGGATCAGTTCGGGCGGGATGTGTTCGCGCGGACGGTATATGGCAGCCGCCTATCGCTGATAGTGGGCATATCGGTGGCGCTCATAGCGATGACATTCGGCGCGGTAATCGGCGTGGTGGCGGGCTACTACCGGCGCGTGGACGACGTTGTGATGCGGATAATGGACGGGCTGCTGGCGTTCCCGTCTTTTCTGCTTGCGATAGCGCTCGTGGCGACGCTGGGGGCGAGCTTGCAGAATGTCATCATAGCCATATCCATAGTTGACACGCCGGGCATAGTTCGCATCGTCCGCAGCTCAGTGCTGAGTTTGCGGGAGCGGCAGTTCGTAGAGGGCGCTATCGCGGTGGGGGCGACGCCGCGCCGCATCCTGGCGTTTCATGTGTTTCCCAACCTGGTCGCGCCGCTGCTTGTGCAGGGGACATTCATATTCGCGGTCGCCATACTGGTAGAGGCGGGGCTTAGCTTTCTGGGCGCGGGCGTGCCGCCGTACATTCCCAGCTGGGGCAATATGATGGGCGAGTCCAAGATATACGCGCAGCTCGCGGTTTGGACGCTGTTCTTCCCCGGCTTGTTCATCACGATAACGGTGCTGGGCGTGAACTTCATCGGCGACGGGCTGCGCGATAATTTGGATCCGCGGCTAAAGCATGGGACATAGGCGCGGTTGCGCTTGGGCGCATGCGGGCGCAATCGCGTCTAGGCGCATTTGGGCGCAATCGCATCCAAGGGGATGATATGGCTAGGGCAACCAGGCGTTTGGCGATATTGGCGCTGACGGCGCTTGCTACGCTTGGGGCGGCGGGATGCGGCATGCTAGGCGGCGCGTTTGGCGGCGCTGAGCCCACTTTGGAGCAGGCGGTTGGGCAGATGCTGATGGTCGGGTTTCGGGGCGAGCGGCTGGAGGGCGAGGCGGCGGCTATGCTGCGGGACATCAAGCCGGGCGGCGTGGTTCTGTACGACTACGACGGCCCCACCAAAGGTGAAATGACGCGCAACATCGTTTCGCGGGAGCAGCTGCGCGCGCTCATCGCCGAGCTGCAGGCGCAGGCGGATACGCCGTATTTCATAGCGATAGACGCTGAGGGCGGCTATGTGAACCGGCTTAAAAGCAAGTACGGGTTTGAGGTAGCCGTGCCATCCGCGCAAGATATGGGCGCGGCGGATCCGGCAAGCACGGCGGCGATAGCGGACGCCCTGGCGCGCGAGATGCGCGAGATAGGCGCGAACTGGAACTTCGCGCCCGTCGTGGATGTGAACATCAACCCCGAAAGCCCGGCGATTGGCGCGATAGAGCGCTCTTTCAGCGGCGATCCCGGCGTGGTTGCGGCGCATGCGCGGGCGTTCATAGACGCGCATCGCGCTCAGCGAGTTATAACCGCCCTGAAACACTTCCCCGGACACGGCAGCGCGGCGGGGGATACGCATCTCGGCGTTGCGGATGTGACCGTTACCTATCAGCAGGGTGCCGAACTAGCGCCGTATCTGTCTCTTATCGGCGAGGGCTACGGCGGCGCAATAATGACCGCGCACATCGTCAATCGCAACCTGGACGCGGACGCGCGCCCTGCCACCCTGTCCCGCGCGATTATGACCACGCTGCTCAGGGACGAAATCGGCTTTGAGGGCGTGGTCATATCGGACGATATGCAGATGGGGGCTATCGTGGAAGAGTACGGCTTGACGGATGCCGCGATAGAGGCGATAAACGCGGGAGTTGATATTGTAATGCTCGCCAATCAGCAGGGGGAGTACGACGTGGGGCGGGTGTATCAGGTTCGGGACGCCATCCTGCAAGCGGTTGCGGACGGGACAATCCCGGAAGAGCGCGTGCGCCAATCGGCTGGGCGCATAGAGGCGTTGAAACGCGAATACGGGATTTTGCCGTAGTCTTATTAGTATTCAGTAGTATTCGACTATCATCCTGCCGCAAAGCGGGCGCGGGCGCAGTGTGGTATATTCCCAACGGCGATATATCGCCAAAGCGCGGTTGCGTAGATCGCGCGAAAATCACATAAGGTCACATAGAGTACATAGCGAAAGGCAGAGCATATGCGAACCATTGACGCCATAGCGCAAATACTGAAGATAGAGGGGATAGAGTATCTGAGCGCGTTCCCGACTACGCCGGTGATAGAGGCGGCGGCGGCGGTGGGCATACGGCCGATTATCTGCCGCCAAGAGCGCGTTGGGGTGGGCATCGGCGATGGCTACGCGCGGGTTACGAATGGGCGGCCGCCGGGCGTGTTCGCAATGCAGTATGGGCCCGGCGCCGAGAACGCCTACGCGGGCGTCGCCACGGCGTTTTCGGACGGCGTTCCGATGCTGCTGCTGCCGCTGGGCCACCCGCGCGAGCGAGACGGGGTTTTCCCGCATTACAGCTCGCTGCGGAGCTACGCCTCGGTCGTCAAGCAGATAGAGCAGATAAACACGCCGGAGCGCGTTGTGGACGCTATGCGGCGCTCATTCGCGGCGCTCAAGCGCGGCAGGCCGGGGCCGGTGATGGTCGAGATACCCGCCGATGTCGCCACCGCGGAGGTCAGCCCGTCCATCCTGGACGGCTACGCGCCCGTCAAGCGCACGGCGTCGGGGGGCGATCCGGGCGATGTCCTGGCGGCGGCAAAGGCGCTGCTGGGCGCCGCCAATCCGGTTATTCACGCAGGACAGGGCGTCCTGTACGCCGACGCCACCGCCGAACTGGTTGAACTCGCCGAACTGACGCAGATCCCCGTTATGACCACAATGGCGGGCAAGAGCGCCTTTCCCGAAAAGCATCCGCTGGCGCTGGGCAGCGGCTCCGGGGTTATGAACCGCCCCACGCTGCGTTTCGTCAGCAGGGCGGATGTGATGCTGGGCATCGGCACAAGCTTTACCACGCATGGCATGACTATGCCCATTCCCGCCGGCAAGACGCTCATTCACGCCACAAACGATCCGATAGACATAGACAAGAACTACGCCGTGGACTATCCGATTATCGGCGACGCCAAGCTTGTCTTGCGGCAGCTCATAGAGGCGTGCGGCGACCTGCTGGGCGGCGGCTTGCGCGACGTGGGATCGGTGGCTGAAGAGATAGCCGCCGCGCGGCAAGAATGGCTCGCCGAATGGACGCCAAAGCTCACATCCGGGCAGACGCCCATGACGCCCTATCGGGTGATATGGGAGTTCACGCAAAATATCAACTCGGACGACGCCATAGTCACGCACGACTCCGGCAGCCCGCGCGACCAGATAATGCCGTTCTACCAAGCGGGCGGCCCGCGCACATACCTTGGCTGGGGCAAGTCGCACGGCTTGGGAACCGGGCTTGGGCTTAACATCGGGGCAAAGCTCGCCGCGCCGGACAAGTTCGTGGTGAACTTTATGGGCGACGCCGCGTTTGGGATGACCGGGTTTGACTTTGAGACCGCCGTCCGCAGCGACATTCCCATACTGACGGTAGTGTTCAACAACTCCACAATGGCGATAGAGACGTCGGCTATGGCGCTCTCGCATGAGCTTTACGGCACGCGCGATCTCGGCGGGCGCTACGCGGATTTGGCGCGGGATATGGGCGGCTGGGCAGAGCGCGTGGAGGATCCGGAGGATGCCGCCGCCGCGATTTTGCGCGCCAAGGCGGCGACCGAGGACGGCAAGACGGCGCTGCTGGAGTTCATCACCAGCGAAGAGGGCGAGTTCTCGCATCGCCGCCCGTTCTCGTAGGGATACGCCTTGCGCTACTACATACTCATCATCCGGCCCGCGGACGGCGGCGCGCTGCTGCTGCGGGACGGGGATGGCTGGACGCTGCCCAACTTCGCGCCGCGCGCAACCGACGTGCGGCGCGTGGCGCATATCAACGCCGAGATGCGCCGTCAGCTCGGCTGGGATGTGGTCACGCTGCGCTGCGCGCTAAGCTACGATAGCCGTGATAGCCAAGACACGGCCGACGATGGGGAGGGAGGGCGCGTCTATATCGCCGAGCCGGTTGATGCTCATGCGCCCTCGCCCGCGAATATGCGCTGGGCGGCGCAGGCCGAATTGGCGTCGGTTCGGTTCACGACGCCCGCTATCGGAGATGCGGTTGCGGCGTGGTTGGCGGAGCAAGCGGCGGGCGCGGATGATAGGAGGGCGGCATGGCAGGTTCCCGGCTGGCATATCGCCGCAACTGAGTGGATTCACGCGCGACTAGCCGAACTTGGCTTGCAAGCGGTTGCGCCGCTGCGTCAAGAGCGGGCGTGGGCGCTGTCCTGCGCGATGCGCGTGGCAACTGATGGCGGCGCTGTGTATTTCAAGGCGACGCCGCCATTTATGGCGCACGAGGGCGCGGTGATGCGGGCGGTATCGGAGCGCTGCCCCGAACTGCTGCCGCCGCCGCTTGCGGTGGACGCGCGGCGCGGCTGGCTGCTGATGCCGGACTACGGCGGCGAGATGCTGCACGAAACGGCGGACATATCGCGGTGGGAAGATGCGCTGATCCTGTACGCGCGGGCGCAGGCGCGGCAGGCGGCGAATGCGGGCGAGTGGCTCGCGCTGGGCTGCCCGGACAGGGGCTTGGCGCGGATGGTCGGGCTGATAGACCCGCTGATAGCCTCGGCAGAGCGGCTGCTTGGAGGCAAGCCGAATGGGATGTCGCAAGCCGAAATCGGCAGGCTGCGCGCCCTGGCGATGCGCCTGAAATTGATGTGCGCCCGGCTGGCGCAATACAACCTGCCGCATGCGCTGGTTCACGGCGATCTCGGCGGCAATATCCTGATGAGCGCCAAGGGCTACGCCTTCTTTGACTGGACGGATGTATGCGTCACCCACCCGTTCTTCGATATGGCGACCATATCGGGCGCATACTTCGACGAGGGCGCGCTGCCGCAGAACGCCAACACCGAGACGCGGCTGCGTGACGCCTATCTCAGCGCATGGGCGGGCTATGAGCCGCGGGAACGGCTTGTGGATGCGTTTGACGTCGCCAAGCCGCTGGGGGCGTTGCATCAAGCGATGTCGTACATGTGGATCCTGGCGAACATCGCGCCCGACGCCCGCGCCGAGCTGGAGGGCGGGCTGGCGCACTGGTTGCGGGTTGTGTTGCGGTTGTGCGGGTAGGGTATATCGGTATCTGGCGATTTCGCGGGGTTATTGTGGGCGGTATTCTTATCTTGCAGTGCTGATATGATATATTTGCCCTAAACCGCTCCAAAACCGCTGAAAGGCAGGTGTCATTATGGCAAAACAAAGAGTGTACAGACATGACGCGCTATGCCCGAAATGCGGCTCAAACTGGGTCAAAAAAGACGGCCATTCGCGCGGCAAGCAGCAGTACAAGCGCTACCAGCGCCGAAAGCGTCAGGAGGGCGCAAAGCATCGGTTCACCGATGAGCAGAAAGCTCAGGCGGTGAAAGATGCGCGCCGAGGGGATGAGCTTGTCGGCAGCCGCCCGCGTGATGGGCGCGAGCGCGCCCACTGTGAGCAAGTGGGTCAAAAAAAGGGGGGCGTTGGCGAAAGAGCGTTTGACGCGCTTTATGGAGTGGCGGACAAGTGGCCGTCCGGGCAGCGTCCGCGCGTCTATTGTGGCGTTTGATGAGATGTGGACATACTTGGGGATACGGCGCGGCGAGCGGAGTCAAGACCTGTGGATATGGACTGCGGTGGTGGAAGAACGGGACGGCGTCCGCTGGCGGATGTATGAGGTTGGGGGCAGGGACTTGTCGGCGTTCTCGCGCTTGTTGGATAGGCTGCCGGGCGCTGACAGGTACGAGACCGACGCTTATCCGGTGTACGAGTGGCTGCCGCGCGATAGGCATGTGATAGGCAAGGGCGGCGCGGTGAACTGGAATGAGGGGTTGCATTCCAAGTTGCGAAGCAAGCTGAACCGGCTTGTGAGGCGGACAAAGGGCTACACAAAGAGCGTGGAGATGCTGAAACACATGCTGGCGATAGTGTTCGAGGAATGCCTAAATCAGTCCATCAAATCCATTAACCCTGCAGGGTAAGAATACCACCGACAACGGCAACCGCCTAGCCCAATTCATGTGGGACGTCGTTCAAGGCGAATACCCCGACGCCAAACTCCACCACCGCCAACAAGCCGCCCGCGACCTCGCCGTTATGGGCGGCCAAATGCCCCAAGACACCCCCGGCTCGGCCGCCCGCGTCGTCCGCCAAGAAGACGCGCCCGAACCCCAAAAACCCAAAGTAACCCTCAAACAAATCCTAAACAAACCCATCGGCGCCTACATCCGCGAGGAAACCAACAACTGCCGAACCCTAATACTGAAACTCAACGAAATTCTAGACCCGCCCGCCGTCTTCGAAAGCGCCAACCCCGCCGAGCAAAAATACCAAAAGGCAACCCGAATCCGCCCAAACCACCAAATCGCCGCCGCCAAAGAAATGATAAAACGCAGCCTAGGCGGCCGCAGCCCCTACTGCCACCCGCGAACCTCCCCCGCCGAAGAGCGAATGCTCAACTCCCGTCTATCCCGCGAAATCCGCGAAATAACCGACAACGGCATAGGCTTGGCGAGATTCCTCCTAGAAGTCGTGGACAACCCCAAAACATTCGGCCCGCGCCGAATCATAATAGAAGACCCCTACACCCAAACCCACCGCATCTGGGCGATCCGCGACCTAATCTACCGCGGCTCCGACATCCCTTGGGAACACATAACCCCAGAATCCATAGACGCCTGCATCCGCGACCTAGACGCCAAAGAGCGCCGCGAGGCGGAACGCATCCTAGCCCTGCGCCAGGAATCCGCCAACGCCGAACTCACCCCAGAGCAAAAAGCCGAAGTCCTAGCCATCTTCGAAGAAGTGCAGCGCAAAACCGACGAATCCGCCGCCAAAGACGCCGCCATAGCCGAAAAGAAAGCCAAAAAAGCCGCCCAAAAAGCCGACGCCGCCAAAACCGCCGCCCACGACTACAACAACCCCGCCAACAACAAGAACAACGCCAACGGCAACAACGCCGATACCGCCAAAGACACCGACGCGCCCGCCGCCAAAGACACCGGCGCAGCCCCAACCACTAGCGCGGACACCCGCGGCGAAACCGCCGTCGCCAACGCCCTAGCCCGCCACCCCCAAGTCGACCTAGACACCGCCCTAGCCAATCACCACGCCACCGCCGGCATCCCCAAACAAAACCTAACCCACGAACAAATCTACGACGCCATCACAGCCGAGGCAAACTTCCAAAAACGACAAACCATAATCCAAAACCGCCTGCGCGCGAAAAACCCCGACGCCCCTGCCGACGGAACAGATCCCAAATCCCGCAGCCCTTAGCTTGGCAAAACCGCGGCGCAAGCCGCCCCCCAAAGTTTTTTGCTACTTTTTTCCAAAAAAGTAGAGCGGCCCCATACCCCCGCAACCCTAACAACCGAATAACCCTCTCTTAACGCGCCGTTAAACCCCGCGCGGTAAAATCACCCCCGCGTTCCCAACCGCAAACCCATTGTCAGGGAGGCCCCCGCCTTGCAACTGCGCCACGCCCTCATAGCCGAAACCATCGGCACATTCCTGCTCGTCCTATTCGGCACAGGCGCAATCGCCGCCGCCGTCATCGCCGGCGCGCAAGTTGGCCAGTGGCAAATCGCCGCCGTATGGGGCTTTGGCGTCGCGCTCGCCATCTACACGACCGCCTCCATATCCGGCGCCCACCTCAACCCCGCCGTCAGCCTCGCCTTCGCCATATTTCGCCGCAACGAATTCCCATTTCGCCGCATGCTCGCCTACTGGACGGCCCAGCTCGCCGGCGCCACGCTCGCCGCCCTAGTAATACTCGCCGCCTTCGCCCCCTTCATAACCCGCTTCGAGCAAACCAATGGCTACGCCCGCGGCGCCCCCGGCAGCCAGCATTCCGCCATGATATTCGGCCAATACTTCCCCGACCCCAACACAATCGGCGTTGACGCCGCCGCGCGCGCCCTGGTATCCGCGCCCGCCGCCGCCGCCATAGAGGCATTGGGAACCGCCATACTCGTCCTAATCATATTCTCCCTATCCGACCGCCGCAACGCCGCCCTGCCCAACAAAGGCCTAGCCCCCTTCTTCATAGGCTTCGCCGTCGCCGTTCTAATCAGCGTATTCGCCCCCCTAACCCAGGCCGGCTGGAACCCCGCCCGCGACCTCGGCCCCCGCCTGGTAGCCTACCTCGCCGGCTGGGGCCCCATAGCCATCCCCGGCCCCTCCGCCGGATTCTGGGCATACATATTAGGCCCCTTGATAGGCGCCCCCCTAGGCGCCGCCATCCACGAGTGCATCCTAAAACCCGGCCTACCCCTCCCCCGTCATCTTACAAACGGCAACGCCGCATCTGACGCAGACGCCGATATAACCGCCGCTCCCAGCGCAGGTGATGGAGGTGATAAGGAATGAACGTCACCCTATTCACCCACACCCACAACGCCGGCAGCGCCCAACCGCCGGCGCTAACCCCCCATCACGGGTTCGCGCAGACACGCCCTCCGCAATACGCGAGCGCAACAGACGCGATGGCTGCGCGCAACATCTGCTTGTCAGACGCCAATCACGCCCCACTTGCCCGCGCGATTGCTAAGCGCACGGCAGTTCATTACGCCCGCGCAATTGCTGAGTGCGCCATAGGCCATTGCGCCAACGCGATACCTGAGTGCGTCGCATATCATTACGCCCGCGTGATACCTGAACGCGCCGCAACCCATTGCATCAGCGCAATTGCTGAGTGCGCGGCAGGCCATTGCGCCAACGCGATTGCTAACCGCGCGGCAGATAATTACGCCCCCGCGATTGCTAAGCGCGCGGCAGATCACTACATCATCGCAATGACTAATCTCCCGTCAGTTCATTGCGCCCGCCCGATTGCCGACTGCGCGGCAGCCCACTACGCCCGCGCTCTTGCTGAGTACGCGGCAACCCACTGCGACCACCCGCTTGTTGAACGCACGGCAGGCCATTGCGCCAACGCGATACCTGAACGCGCCGCAACCCATTGCATCAGCGGGATTGCTGAGCGCGCGGCAGATAATTACGCCCCCGCGATTGCTAAGCGCGCGGCAGATCGCTACATCAGCGCAATGACTAATCTCCCGTCAGTTCATTGCGCCAGCCCGATTGCGGACTGCGCGGCAGACCACTACGCCCGCGCGATTGCTGCCCGCACGGCAACCCACTGCGCCCACCCGCTTGTTGAACGCACGGCAACCCATTGCCCCCGCGCGATGGCTAACCGCACTGCAACCCACTGCGCCCGCGCGATGAATGAGCACCCGCCAAATCATTACGCCTGCAGGATGAATGAGCGCACGCCAGATAATTACGCCAATGCGATGGCTAACCGCATGGCAGTTCATTGCGCCAGCGATATGGCTAACCGCATAGCAACCCATTGCGCCCGCACGATTGCTGAGTGCGCCGCAGATCATTACGCCAGCGCGATACCTGACAGTGCCGCAACTCGTTGCACCCGTGCGATACCTGAGTGCGCCCGCACGATGGCTAACCACACTGCAACCCATTGCCCCCGCACGATGGCTAACCGCACGGCAGATCACTACGCCCGTGCAATACCTGAGTGCGCCGCAACCCATTGCACCCACCCGATTGCTGAGTGCGCCGCAACCCATTGCGCCCGCGCAATACCTGAGCATGCGCCAGCCAATCGCCCCCGCGCGTCCAACGCGCCCACACACCGCCGCAACCTAATCCGGCGTCCCCTCGCTCAGCGGCGCAGCCTTGCTCAGATAATAATTCGGATCCGCCCGCGGATTGCCGCTATCCGCCGCATCCAGCATCCGCTCATACTTCGGATCCAGCTCCGACAGCTTGCTCCCCACCGACTTATGCAGCGCCACGCTAGACATCACGCGCGCCGCCCCCTCGCCCCCGCAGCGCTCGCACCGAGCCGCATCCGGCGGCGGATACCTGCGCCAAAGCACGGCCGTCTTATGGCCGCACCCGCCGCACCTGTACTCATAAATAGGCATATGCGTTCACCGCTATCCGATTATGTATTTGGAATATGGGCTACGGCGATGTGGGATATGGTGATGTACGGCATGCTACCGAAACTCCGTCTCCACCCCCGCCGATGCGTCAAAGAACGCCTGCAGCGACAGGTGATACTGAAAAAACGCCGTCCGCCCCAGCTCATCATGCGCCTTCACGCACCCGTTGGCAATCGTCAGATCCAGCGCATTAAGCGTATGCGCCGAATCCGCCCCCCCATTCGCCGCGATATTCCCCAGAAACTCCCGCCACTCCCCCGGCGTCATCTCCAAATAAAAATCCGCCTCCCGCAGGTCACCCGCGTCCGCCGCCCGCGCCACCCCCGCGCACTCAAACCCCTCAAACGCCACCACAACCGCCTCATCCCCCACCTTCACCCCCATCCGGCAGTTGCAGCTCCCCTGCGACCTAAACTGCGCGTCATCATTCGCGCGCTCCCGCACCGCCTCAAACCACTCTATCGTTGGAAACTCCGGCATATCATCCTCCCAACTCTTATCCAAACCCCAACGCTCCCATAGGGGCGAAGTTTAGCGCGGCGTTCAGCCTCAGTGAAAATATCCCAATAGGTAACGCCCTCGTCGCCCAATATCGGCATCGGCTCATCGAAAGGCTCGCCCTCAGCCTGCGCCCTCAGCCGCCTATCACTCCACACATATAATATAGCGTTGTATCGCCTGCGCCTTTCTTTGTTTAGCCTACGCGCTATCTTTCACCGCGCCGCGCCATTCCCCGAGGCGCGGCATACAATCCTAGGCGTCGTCGCCATCAAAATCCGGACTCGGCTCATCGAAAGGCTTGCCCTCCGATTCCGCCTTCAGCCGCCTTTTGTTCCATGCGTCAAACCTAGCCTTTGCTCTCGCGCGCTCCGTTATTGTGCCCTCTTCCTTCCCCACTTCATACCGCTTTCTCAGGTAAGGCCCTGCCAGCATAGCGATTGCCTCCGTGTTATGTTTCACCGCGCCGCGCCATCCAATCCTAGGCGTTGTCATCCTCGCCAAGCCTCGGCACAGGCTCATCGAAAGGCTTGCCCTCAGACTGCGCCCTCAGCCGCCGCTCTTCCCACGCGTCAACCCTAGCATTGTGTATCCTGATCCGTTCCTTATGCCTCGCGCGCTGCGCCTCTTCGCCCGCCTCATACCGCCTTTTCAAGTAGCGTTCCGCCAGCATTTCGATTGCCTCCATTGCTAGAATTATCACAAGCGTCTCGGCCGCTATCGTGAGTATCAGCGGCGCCGACGCCTGGCCGATTGCGATTAGCGTTTCGGTGGGAGTGTCTCTGTCCCTGACGAATATCTCATGCCAGCTTATCAAGCATAGCGCGATGGTCGTCTGCGCTGAAAACAGGATGTAGTAGATTTGCCCCCAGTTGCGGGATATGCTCCATATGGATACCCTGCCGGATAGAAAGCCTTTCTTGCCGTTCATAGTCTATCGCCGAGCGGCGGCTAGTCCCCGTCCGCGAATTCGGTTTGCACGCGGGCGGAGGCGTCGAAGAAGTACTGGAACGTCTGGTTGTAGCGGTAGAAGAAGTCCTGACGATACTGGTCGCCGTTCAGCGTTTGCGCTAAGCCGTCGTCGCGCTCCATATCCAGCGTGTTTAGCGTGTGAGCCAAGTCCGCGCCGCCGTTGTCCCGGATGTTGGCTATCATCTCTTCCCAGGCGTCGGGGGCCATATCCAGGTAGAAGTCGGCGTCCGCCAGCGCCGCCTCGTCGGCGTGGCGCACTGCCGCGCACTCCATCCCCTCAAACACCACCACATACGCGCGCTCGCCCACCTTGACGCCCATCGTGGCGTCGCACAGCCCGCCGCCCGCTTGCTGATAGGACTCGTCCTGATTGAACACTTCCCGCACCTGTTGGAACCAGTCTAGCGATGGGAATTGCGGCACTTTCTACGCCTCCATATACTTTGCGAGCGACTGCGGGAACCCCGCCTCGCGCCGGACGCCGATGTGTTCCATATTGGCTAGGTATTGCCGCGCGAAATCGCCCATCATCCGCTCGAACTGCCGCATCCCGCTGCGCGCGCCCTCTATGCCGCCGCCGAATATGATCGCCAGCGCCTCCTTGAGCGCCGGATCCGCCAGCTCGCGCTCAAACACGCGCTCGGCTATGTTGAGCAGCCGCCCGAACACCGCGACCTTCTCAGGGTTGTGCGATGTGGCGTAGCGCAGATGCGAAAGCCCGTAGGCGATGTGCCGCGCCTTGTCCTGCATGCAGCGCGCGAATATCAACTTCTCGGCGGGGTTATGCGCGTACAGCTCGCCGTATCTGTACAGCGTGAATGTGAAAGTCCCCCGCAGCAGGTTGAGCATAAGAACGGTCTCAGGCCACCCGCCCGTGCTTTCCAGCAGCATGCGGTTCACTTCGCCCTTGCTTTCCAAGCCCAGCCCGCCGCCGTTGGCGAGCGCGCGCTTGCGAAAGACTTCGAAATGGCGCGCGCCGTCAAACATCTGCGACGCCAGAAAGAGTTTTACTTCGTGAAACCCGTAAGAGAGTTTCTGCTGCCAGCCGCCGATGACCTCTATGTCCACATTGGCGTACTGCGAAAGCTCAGTGCAGAGCTGGCACATAGCCGCCTCCACGTCGTCGGGCAGCGGCTTGAGGGTATGCCATGGGATGTCCGTTGCGGGCGCCCAGCGGCACTGTATCGCCTCTTCGTACAGATCCGCGGCGTTGTCCGCCCACAGCTCGCGCTTTTCGCGCACTTCAAACCCCAGCGGCGCTACGCCCGGCACGGGATAAGCGCCGCGCGGCTTGCGCGTCTGGTCATCCCAGAAGTCCGGCACATCCCCATAGACGCCTATGTTCAGCGCGTCCACGGTAAGCCCGTTCTTGGTGGGAACCGCGCGCGTCCCCCACTGCAGCGTACTTTGCATCCACGACAGGTCGGGCGGCTTTATCTCTGCCTCAGGCGCGGCGCTCGCCGCCTGCTGAGTGGCGCGCGCCGCCGACGCCTCAGGCGCCCGCTCGCGCTTATCCTGCTCTTTGTCTGCCATTGTGCGCTTGCCCTCCGCTTTCTAACGGCTTTGCCCTGCCACACTCTTATTTATAGGCAAGGCTGGCTACGTCCGCGCTTGCGATTTCCAAACGAACCCGCGCCGCTTTTCACCGCGCGGGTCCGGAATTTGCCGATTGGCGGCGTCTAATTCGGCAACGCGATTATCGCAAGCCACATATCTAGCCGCCGCCTACCCTGCGTTCTTGTCCTAGTTCTTGATATAGTCCATTATGCCCGGCACGGCGCGCCCGTTCTCGAACCGCTCGCCAAAGCCCGCCGAGCGGATGCGCTGCACATACTCGCGCACCTGGCGGCGGCGTATCGCCAGCAGCTTGCGCGCGCCCTCATCGTAGTTCTTGACGCCGCCGCCAAGCAGGATAGCCATCGCCTCGCTGCTGGGCGTGTTCACCGCGGCTGGGTTCTGCGTTCCCGCAAGCAGGCTGCGCTCGCCCTCGTCCAGGTAGCAGTGGATCTCTTCGCGGCGATCCGGCTCGGTTTCGGACAGGTAGCGCATGTGCATCACGCCGAAAGCCACATGCCGCGATTCGTCCTGCGCCGCCAGCCGGTAGATGCGCTTTTCCGCCTCGTTGTACGACATCAGTTCGCCCATTCTGAACAGCGTCAGCACGGCGCCCTCGCCCGAAATGTGCAGCCGCGAGGACATCTCGGTGAATTCGCGCGAAAGGTCTATGCTGCCCACCACGCCGCTTGTGGTAATGTCCGGGCGCTGCATCAGCCCGCCGCCGTTGGCGAGCGCTCGCTTGCGAAACACATCCAGGTGGCGCGACTCGTCCATTATTTGGCTCAGCAGGAACATTCGCGGCTCAAAGAAGTCCGGGCTGGTGGTCGCCACCCAGCGCGCCGGCACATCCGCCGCCACGAACTCCACCTCAGTCAGAAAGGTGTCCAGCTGGCACTGCGCGCGCTCAATGTCGTCGGGCAGCGGCTTGACGGTGTGCCAGGGAATGTCCGTAGCCGAACTCCACTGCCGCTGCAGCGCCTCTTCGTAGAGCGCCGCCGCGTTGTCAAGCCAGATCTCCGACTTAGTGCGGACGCCGTAGCCGCCGATGCGATAGGCGTCCGGCCGCGACGCCGCGCCCCTCGGCTTGCCCGTCATATTGTCGGTGACATCCGGCGCGTCGCCATACGACCCGACCTCAACGCTGGACAGCGTCATCCCGCGCTTTTCGTCGGGCATCGCCTTGACGCCCCACTCGCCATGCGAGTCCAGCCACGACAAGTCCAGCTCGTAGTCGTCGGCGTACTCCTTCATTGCTTGCAGCGACTCATTTTGCAGGGTAGTCATAGCGCCTCCTGTTAGCGTTTATTGGATTAGCGTTTGTTGGCGTTTTAGCGTTGGCGAAATCGCCGGATTTAATCAGATTGACAAGACGGCAATTCGCTGACTTGGCGTTGACGCGGCGGCAAAGGCGTTATCGCGCGAATTCGTCTTGCGAGGCGCGGATAGGCGATTGACGCCGCCAAGCAAATCGGCTACCCGCGCAAGCCCAATATACCGCAGGCGGCGGCTAGGCGCAAGCGCAAGCGCCAATCCTAATTCGGCAACTCTTCTACGGGCGGCCCCGGCGTCAAGTCCAGCCTTTGCAGCCCCGGATGATCCGGCGCGAGCCACTGCGCCCGAAATACGCTGTTGCTCGGATATGCGCCGGGATAGCCGTAAGGGGAGAGAATGAGCATCTGCGGCCGCTCACCCTGACGCAGATAAGAGCGCACATCTATTGGCGACACATACCGCCAAACCACTCTGCCCTCCGGCGTTGCCTGAAAGATAGCTCCGTCAGCGCCGCTCACGATCAGCGTATTGCCGTTGGGCAGCCGCTGCGCCCCCGACAGAGCCGGCGCGTAAAAGCCGGTGGGCGGATCCGCCGCGTATGTCCACGCCGGCCCATCCGGCAAATACGCCGCCTGAGGCCCATAGTCGTAGCCGTAGTCATAATCGTAGTCGTAATCATAGTCATAGTCGTAATCGTAGCCGTAGTCATAGCCTTGCCCATAGCCATAACCCTCTACGGGAGGAACGATTTCGTCCACCGAGGAATATCCCCGCTCAAAGCCCGTGAACTCGCTGCCGTTGTTGAACACGAGGATGTTGCCCGCGCCCGGCAATCCCGTTGGTATCCAATGCGCGTTATGCTGCCAGAACAGCCGCTGCGCCTCGGCGTTCCCGCTCCCGTGAGCGCGAGGATTGCCCCACCTGTACAGCAGATCGCCGCCCTTGCCGCCATTCCCCCCGGTTCTGCCGCGCGCCTCTTCGGTGGTGGCGCTATGATCGATAATCCATACCTCGCTGAAATTGCGCGGCGACAGCAAAATCTGATCCAACTCGGCGTTGTAGTCAACCGAGTTCGCGTTCATCCATTTCCCTATATCGGGATGCCTGCTCAGCGTCCCCAGCAGGAAGTTTATGTCTATGCGCTCAATGCGCCCTGACACCAGCCCGTAGTTCGCCTTGCTGGGGTCAAAATCCTGTATCAGATGATCCCACGCCGACCACTCCCACACCACCTCGCCGCCGCTCTTGCCCGTAGGCCGCACTTCTACCAGGTAATCGTGAACAATCCCGTCATCCGGCACGAACTTGGGGTTCGCGCCCGCCGCGATTGCCTCATCGCGCGTCTTGGTCGCCTCGCCCAAAAGCAGCGCATTGCCGTTGGGCATCTTGAGCAGATCGCTATGCAGAGGCGCGAATTCGTAGCGCCAAACAAAGTTGCCGTCCGGGTCAATCTCAGCCGCCGCGTTTTGGTCGCCGCCCTGTATCAGCGCCAGCAAATTCCCGTTGTCAAGCAGCCTTGCGTTGAAAATCGTCTGCGCGGGCGTCGCATCATCGCCCAGCCGCCAGATATGCGCCGTCCTGCCAAGCGAATCTATCAGATAGACATCGCCGTTCACTATGCCCGTGAACAGCGTATATCCAACCGCAGCGCCCGGCTCGTTCACCAGCAACCCCACCGTCCGCTCCCCATCATCGCCGCCGCCATCGCCATCGCCCTCATCGCCCTCGCCAAGCGGCGCGAAGTCCTCAGGATCCGTCAGCAGCCGCCCCGCCAGATTGCCGCACAGCGCGCCCGTCAGCCTTGCCATAGCCAAGTCCATATCCGCGCGGCGGGCCCCGCCGACGCCGTCCGGCGCATACGCCGCCGCCGCGTCGCACGCCGCCTGCGCCCGCCAATACCGCGCCCGCTTGTCCGAATCCGCGTCAATAATCGCCCGCAATATCAGCAGCGCATAGCCTCGCATCGTATCGCCGCCGTCATCCGCCGCCGCAACCCGGTCGCCGTCCGACTCGCCCCCGTTGGCGTAAGCCGCGCTCCAGCCTCCGCCCGTGAGCAAGGCAAGCGCAACCGCCGCAACCGAAATCGCCGCCATCCGCGCCAAATTTATGCGCCCCAAACGCGAAACTATCGCCGCCAAATCAAGCATTTTCACCCTGTTGTTCATAACCAATCCCTAAGTTTCGTCCAAGCAATTATACCCAACCCCCTCAACCGCGCTCAACATTTGCGCCCCGCGCAAGCCTGCCGCCCATCCGCCAACGCTTGCCCGCCCATTATGATAAACTTACCCGCTAAGATTTAGTTAGGCTGCACAACCCAGCGGAGGGAGCGCTTTCGTGGAATTCGGATCGGGCGCGTTTAGCCCGTCGCGCGCGCGGATGCGCGTCAAGAACGTGTTCTACGGCTGGTGGCTTGTGCCTATCAGCGGCACGGTGCATATGCTAACCAGCGTGCCGATTTTTCACGCGATGGGCTTGTGGTTCGTAGCGCTGGAGGCGGCTTTCGGCTGGAATCGCACTCAGCTATCGCTCGCATTCTCTTTCACGCGCGTGGAGGGCGGCATACTAGGGCCTATAGAGGGCTATCTCGTCGACCGCGTGGGCGTGAGGCGGATGGTTCTGATAGGCTTGTCCATCTTAGGCGTGGGCTTTCTGCTGTTCAGCCAAGTCCGAGACGCGCGCGACATCCCCGTATTGCGCGACCTGCCCTTTCACCTGCTGCCCGATTTTATGCAGGTCGTCCAGCCCGCCTTGATGTTCTATTTCGTCTTTATGATAATGGCGCTGGGGCAAGGGCTGTCCGGCTGGCTGACGATGAACACGATGCTGAACAACTGGTTCAGCCGCCACAAGGCAAAGGCGATGGGCTACTCCAGCTCCATAGGCAGGCTGGGCGCGCTTGTGCTGATACCCGCTATCGCGTGGGCGGTGGATCCGGAGCAGGACAACCTAGGCTGGTCAATGACGGCGCTGATACTGGGCGTCGTAACCCTCGCGCTTACGCTGCCCATAGTCAAGGTGATACGCGGCCGCCCTGAGGACTACGGCTTGCTCCCCGACGGCGATCCGCCCGGCGAACAGCAGGCGCCCGCGCAGCAGCCGCAGCCGCAGCCGCGCGCCCGCCAAGCCTCCGCGTCCGCCGCGCCAAACCGGCCCGCTACGCCGCGCCGCGCCGCCCCGCGCCAGCGCGATTTCACGCTGCGCGAGGCTATGCGAACCCCGACATTCTGGCTCATATCATTCGGGCAGGGCTTTACCTCTATGGTTCTAATCGCTATGATGGCGCACCTCGCCCCAATGCTCTACGACCAAGGCGTGTCAGTGCCGATGGCGGGATGGGTGGTGTCCACCTACACCGCAATGTCAATGCTGTTCCAAATCGTGGGCGGCTATGTGGGCGACCGCATCTCAAAGCGCGTGGCGTACTTCTGCTTTACATCCATACAGGCGGGTGCTGTGGCGATACTGGTATTCGCGCCCGACATCGCCGCCGCCGGCGGCGTCCCCAACCTGGTTGTGGTATTCGCATTCGCCATCCTGTTCGGCATCGGCTTTGGCGGGCGCAACCCGCTCAGCACATCCATACGCGGCGAATACTTCGGGCGCAGCTCATTCGGCAAGATAATGGGAATGTCCCAAGTGCCGATGAATATGATGCTGCTTGTAGCGCCCATATACCCCGCCGTGCTGCTAAACACGCTCGGCAGCTACGACTTCGCGTTCCTATCGCTCGCCGCGCTAAACTTCGTTGGCGGCGTGATGTTCCTGCTCGCAAAACCGCCGCGCCTAGGCCCGCGCCAGCCACGCTCGTCGTCGCAAGCGCGCCGCGCCGGCCGCCGATGGCGCAACGCGCTTGGAGCGCTCCGGCCGGCGCGAGCCGCGAGATAGGCGGCGCTTGCGCCCTAAGCGTGATAAGATACGCCTAACGCGGCAGGCTTGCGCTCCAAGCGTGATAAGATACGCCCAAGACGCGCCTAAGATGCGTCCAACATACGCTTATACGCTACTAAAAGACAGGCTAATCCCTGCCGCGCTACAAATCATACGCAACATAACCCAAGGCAACCCCCAAGAGATAACAAGCGAAACAGGAGGCGATAATGGCAATCCAGCCCTTTACCATAAACATCCCCGACCAAGTCCTGGACGATATGCGCCGGCGCATCGCCAATACGCGCTGGCCCGACGAAATCCCCAACTCCGATTGGGACTACGGCTCAAATATGGCGTATGTGCGCGAACTGACCGACTACTGGGCAAACGACTTCGACTGGCGCAAGCAAGAGGCGGCGCTCAACGAATTCGCCCACTTTCGCGCCGACGTGGACGGCATGGGCATACACTTCATTCACGAGCGCGGCAAAGGCCCCAACCCGATGCCCATCCTAATCACGCACGGCTGGCCCAGCACATTCTTTGAGATGTACAAGATAATCCGCCCGCTGTCCGACCCCGCGGCATACGGCGGCGACCCCGCCGACGCCTTTGATGTCGTTGTCCCCTCTATGCCAAGCTACGGCTTTTCTGACCGCACTACCGAGCGCGGCTGGAGCTTTTCGCGCGTGGGCGACCTGTGGACGACGCTGATGACCGACACGCTCGGCTACGACAAGTTCGCGGCGCACGGCGGCGACTGGGGCGCCGGCGTAACCGCCCGGCTAGGCTACGCGCACGCCGACAAACTCACCGGCATACACGTCACCTCCGCCTCAAGCATGCCCTACCTAGGCGAGGGATCCGCTCCGCTAACCGCCGCCGAGCAAGCCTTCCTGGACGCCCGCGCCCACTGGCGCGAATTCGAGGGCGCTTACGGCCACATCCAAGGCACTAAGCCGCAAACCCTATCCTATGGCCTAACCGACTCTCCCGTTGGGCTTGCGGCTTGGATTGTGGAAAAGTTCCGCGCGTGGTCGGACTGCGGCGGCGATGTGGAAAGCGTCTATACCAAAGACGAACTGCTCACCAACATAACCATCTATTGGGCAACCCAAACCATAAGCTCGTCGGTCAGGATCTACTACGAATCCCAGCGCGATCCGCTAAACCTGGCGCGGGGCGAAATCATCAGCGCCCCCACCGCCGTAACCGTCTTTCCCAAAGACATATCCTATCCCCCCCGCGAGTGGGCGGAGCGCATATTCAACCTGCGGCAATGGACGGAAATGCCCGACGGCGGCCACTTCGCCGCGCTTGAAAAGCCCGACGCGCTTGTGGAAAACCTGCGCTCGTTCTTCCGAACCCTGCGATAGCCGCCCAACCGGCCGCGCGGGCATCCGGCAAGCCAAGCGCCGCTCTAACGCGCCAACGCCCGCCGCTTGCCCGCCGCCTAATGCCAACGCCTAACGCCAATGCCCCAAAATCAACGCCCCCGCCAAACCCATAACCCGCATAAAGGACAATGCTATGGCGCTGCCTGACAGAATGAAATTCGGCATATTCCTAGGCCCATTCCACCGCGTTGGCGAAAACCCAACCCTCGCCATCGACCGCGATCTTGAGCTTATCCAATGGCTGGACTACCTCGGCTACGATGAGGCGTGGATAGGCGAACACCACAGCTCCGGCTGGGAAATCATCTCATCCCCCGAAATCTTTATGGCCGCCGCCGCCGAGCGCACGCGCTACATCAAGCTCGGCACGGGCGTGGTCAGCCTGCCCTACCACCACCCGTTTATGGTAGCCAACCGGATGGTGCAGCTTGACCACATGACGCACGGCCGCGTTATGTTCGGCGTAGGCCCCGGCGCGCTGCCCGGCGACGCCTTTATGATGGGCATTGAGCCAACCACTCAGCGCGAAAAGATGGACGAGGCTTTCGGCATCGTGCTGCGCCTGTTCACCGAAACCGAACCCATCACCTACAAGAGCGACTGGTTTCAACTAAACGAGGCGATGCTGCAGCTGCGCCCTTACCAGCGCCCGCATATGCCCATCGCGGTGGCGTCCATTCAATCCCCGTCAGGCGTGGCGCTCGCCGGCAAATACGGCGCGTCCGTCCTAACAATCACCGTCCCCCGCGATCCCTCCGTGGATCCCGCCGCCAGCCAACAAGCGAACCTCAAGCATCTCTGGGACATCGCCGAAGAGTCCGCCGCCGAACACAACAAAGCCGTCAGCCGCGACGACTGGCGGCTGTGCATCCCCATTCACCTCGCCGAAACCCGCCAGCAGGCGCTTGACGAGGCGCGCATGGGCGCGGGCTACTTCCTGCGCGAATACACCGAAGAGACCAACGGGCGCAAGTCCGGCTTTGACGGGCCAATTGAAAAGATAGTTGACCACATGACCGACAGCGGCGCGTGGGTAATCGGCACGCCCGACGACTGCGTTGACGCCATACGCAAGCTTGACGAGCAGAGCGGCGGCTTTGGCGGCTTGCTCGCCCTCACGATAGACTGGGCGCCCAGAGAGGCTATGCTGCGGAGCTTTGAGCTGCTCGCCCGCTACGTTATGCCCCAATTCCAAGGATCCGCGATAGGCACTAAGGCATCCCAGGACTGGGCGCGCTCCCGCCAAGACGCGCTTGTGCGCGGCAGAGTCCGCGCCATAGAGCGCGCCCAGCAAACATACGCCGAGCGCAACAACTAGCCCGCAATCCCGCGCGAACTAACGCCGCAACGACTAATCCGGCGGTGAACAACCTAGACAACGCAACACGGAGGCGCTGACATATTGGCAGACCTAATTAGCTTTGACATAGACGGCACGCTGGAAGTGGGCGAGCCGAGCGGCAGCGTAACCATAGAGTTCGTGCGCGCAGCCCAACGTAGCGGCAACCTAATCGGCAGCTGCTCCGACCGCCCCCTCAGCTACCAGCGCCAAATCTGGCGGCGTCTCGACATCCAAGTGGATTTCACCGCCCTCAAAGACCGCCTCCACGAAGTCAAATCCCAATTCCCCGCCGAAACCTACACCCACATCGGCGACACCGACGTAGACGAGCATTTCGCGGGCAAAGCGGGCTTTCGGTTCATCCGCGTTGACACCGCCGCCCACAGGGCCTGGCGCGAACAAGTCCTGGCGCAGCCGGCGTCCGACCACAGCAGCGAGAGCGAGTGAAATGGCATCATTCTTTACCGCACTAGAAGTAGGCGACCCGCAGGGAACGCGCTACGAACCCGTACAGGCGCTGGTAGATAGCGGCGTGACTTACAACATCCTGCCAAGTTCAATGCTGGAGCGGCTGGATGTGCGCCCAACCGAAACGGGAACTTTCGTGATTGCGGACGGCAGCATCGTAATGCGCGAAATAGGCGAAACGCGCGTGAGGCTTGACGGGCGCGAATACACAGTCCCCGTCATATTCGGAGACGAAGACAATCAGCCGCTTTTGGGCATGGTAACGCTGGAGGTGTTTCGGCTTGCGATAGATACTGAGGGACAGCGTCTTATCCCCACTGACGCCTGGCTGCCTAGCGTCAACTACTCTCTGGCAGTCTGATGCCTACGTTCACGCGCCCCGACGCCCGCCCCCACGACGCCATCCGGCCCACCCGCATCACGCCCGGCGCCCAGGCGTTTGCCGAGGGATCCGCGCTCATAGAGATGGGCAACACCCGCGTTCTGTGCGCCGTCAGCGTGGAGGACGGCGTTCCCCGCTTTCTGCGCGATAGCGGGCGCGGCTGGCTCACCGCCGAATACGCTATGCTGCCGCGCTCCACGCACACGCGCGCGCCACGCGAGCGAACCCCGCGCGGCCGCAGCCAAGAGATACAGCGGCTTATCGGCAGATCCCTGCGCGCCGTTGTGGATATGGACCCGCTTGGCGAGCGAACTCTGCTCGTGGACTGCGACGTCCTGCAAGCCGACGGCGGCACGCGCACCGCCGCCATCACCGGCGCCTACGTCGCCCTCTACCAAGCAACCGCCGCGCTCGCCAAAGACGGCAAATTGCCCGCCATTCCCCTGCGAACCGGCATCGCCGCCGTCAGCGTGGGCATTGTTCGCGGCGAGCCGCTGCTGGATCTCTGCTACGAAGAAGACTCGCAGGCCGACGCCGACTTTAACGTGGTCATGACCGCGCAAGGCGAATTCGTAGAGTTGCAGGGCAGCGCCGAGCGAGCGCCATTCTCAGCCGCCAACCTAGCCGACGTCCTAACCCTAGCCGACAGCGGCATACGCCAACTAATCGCCATACAGCAAGACGCCATAGCAACGCTTGACGCCGGCTGACCCTTGCTTAGTAGTCATCCCCCACATCGTCGCTCGCGCTGATGATGCGGTGGATCACCGGCGCGAAAGCGGTGTCGTCGCCCGGCTCGGTATCGTCGTCCGACCAGTCTTTGAACAGATGCCCGCTGAGCGCGTTGCCCGCCACGTCGTCATCGTAGTCAAGCGCGCCGCCCGGCATATATGCGTGATAGTCCGCCGCGCCGCGCGACGGGAACGAAACCCTGCCCATCTGCGAGGGATGCTTGAACACCTCGCGGATGATGATGGTCAGCTCCTGCGCGCCCGCGCTTGTGACCGCCGCCTCATAGCGATTGCCGCCGCGCATCAGCCGCGCCAGCCGCTTGCCTAGCTTAGGCTCTACGCTGCCGATGTAGCGCCCGCGCGAATCCACCGCCCGCAAGCGGCTGTTCTCAGGCACAAGCCCGACCGAGTGGCCCGGCGCCAGTTTGAGCAGCGTCTGCCGCTCGGCAAGCCCCACAAGCGAGGTCGTGGCCGATTTGCCGCTGTCCGCTATGAACACGCTCGCCGCCTTGACGCCGCCCGCCTGGCGCGGCGCGTCCTGGTCGCTCATGCTTGTCAGCCGGTCCAGGTTCTTGCGCGCAATGCCGTTGTGCGGCGAGAGCTCAAGCGCGCCCTCAAAAGCCCGTTTCGCGTCAGATATGCGCCCAAGCTCGCTGAACGCCTTGCCCAGCCGGTTGTGCGCCTCCAGGTCGTCCGGGAAGTCCCGCAGTATCGCGCTATTCACCGCCGCCGCCTCTTCCCAGCTGCTCCGCATCGCCAGCGCGACCGCCCTCTTCGCCCGCTCCCGCCGAACCTTTTCGCTCGGCGCGGGAGCCGTCTCTACCAAATTCGCCATTTCCCCTCTGTCCTTTGTTTGTTTTCAGCCTGAAATAGTCTAGCCCTTGAACTCAGCCGCCGCAAGATTTAACGCGCGGCTTATCCAAATCCGATATTTGTATTAGATGCGGCTTAGCCACATAGTTAAAGGTTTCTGTATGCCTTTTTTCGCAAATGCAGCGTCGCCAGCCACCACAGAACCTCCGCGATAATCCCCAGCGAAAGCTTGGATTCGCCCGCCTCGCGGTCGTAAAAGGTAATCGGATGCTCCACCACGCGATAGCCGCGCCGCTGGCAGGCGTATGCCACCTCCGCCTGAAACCCGTAGCCTTTGCAGCGCATCCCGTCCAAGTCAAGCGCCCTCAGCGCATCCGCCCTGAACCCCTTGAACCCCGTTGTGCAGTCTTTCACCTTTAGGCCGGCGACAACGCGGATGCACAAGTTCGCGGATGAACTGAGCATATGCCGCTTGAAATGCCAGCCCTCATCAACCGCGCCGCCTTGCGTATAGCGCGATCCCACCACTACGTCGGCGTGGCGCAGCGCATCCAGAAACGCCGGTATGTACTCCGGCGCGTGCGACAAGTCGGCGTCCATCTGCAGCACATAGTCCGCGCCCTGCGCTATCGCATGCGAAAACCCGTCTATGTACGCCGTCCCCAACCCCGCCTTGCTTTCGCGCTCTATCAGCTCAATCCGGTTGCCGAACCGCCCGTTTAGCGCACGCGCCACATCCCCCGTCCCGTCCGGCGAGTTGTCGTCAACCACTATCAGCCTAATGTCCGGGACGCCCAGCGCGAACACGCGCTCCGCGAGCGCCGGCAGATTGTCCGCCTCGTTATATGTGGGAGCAACCACAGCCACCTTGCCCGCCGCGCCGCCGCTATCCGATTTGCTTGCCGCCGCGCTTGTCTTATCTGCTACAACGCCCTCCTTGCCCGCATCATAGCCGCTATCAGCCTTGCCCGCCGCAACGCCCGTATTGTCTATCGCGTACTCCCCCCGCCGCCAGCGCCGCCGCAGCGCCATCATATCGCGCAGATGATCTATCCAAGACGTGACCGGATTGATCTTGCTGCCCTCTTGGTGATACCACTGAATCGGCATTTCCAACACGCTCATCCCGCGCTTGGACGCCAAGAACAGCAGCTCAACGTCAAAGCCCCAGCCGTCGGTGCGCTGCAGCGCGAATAATTCGTTTGCGGCGTCAGCGCTGAAACACTTGAACCCGCACTGCGTATCCGCGAAATCAAGCCCCGTCAGCGTCCGCGCAACGGCGCTGAAAACCTTCCCGCGCAGCGGGCGCAATTTGGATTCGTCGTAGCGATTGGCGCCCGCCGCATGCCGCGAGCCTATCACCACGTCGTAGCCCTCATCCATTCGCGCCAGAAAGTCGGCGATATGCTCTATGGGCATAGCGAGGTCGGCGTCGCACATAAGCCGCCGCTCGCCCTTTGCCGCCAGCATGCCGTAGCGAACCGCCGCGCCCTTGCCCGCGTGCGCTATGCGCTCCAGCCGAAACCCAGCGCGATTTGCCGCCCACTCGCCCACAATCGCCGCCGTGGCGTCCGCGCTGCCGTCGTCCACCACCACCACCTCCCACGAGTACGCCTGCCCGCCCAGATACGCCGCCGCCGACTCCAGCGTAGGGACAATCCGCGCCGCCTCATTGTACGCGGGAATGACTACCGAAAGATGCACTGCGTCCGCCGCAACTTGCGCGGCGTCCGACGCTGCGTGTGATGATGCTTGCGCGGCGTCCGACGCGCCTTGAGGCGCGGCTTGCGATGCGTCCGATGAGTCTTGTGATGAAGAGCGATCTGTCATTGCCGGTCATAGCGCCCCGCCGCGGCGCGAGCGGGCGGGTTAGTCTTCGGGCGCATCCATCTGAAAAGCGTCGTGCAGCGCGCGCGCGCCCTCGCCCACCTGCGCCTCTTTCACGATGCAGGTGATGCGTATCTCCGATGTGGTAATCATATGTATATTGATGCCGTTGTCCGCCAGCGCGCGAAACATCTGCGAGGCGTAGCCGGGCGCGTTCTGCATGCCCGTCCCCACAATGCTCAGCTTGGCGAGGCTGTCGTCGCTTGTCAGGCCTCGGCTGCCCATCGCCCGCACGACCGGCTCCGCCGCGTCCAGCGCGCGCGCCAGATCCGTGCGCGCCACCGTGAAAGTCAGATCCGTTGTGCCGTCAACGCCCGCGTTCTGCACAATCACATCCACGCTGATGTCCGCCGCCGCCAGCGGCTCAAACAGGCTCGCCGCAATGCCCGGCCTGTCCACCACGCCGAACACCGTTATCTTCGCCACATTGGTATCGATGGCGATGCCCCGCGCGCGATTTCGCACTTCGTCAACATTCGTATCCATATCAATCTCTCTATGAATAAGCGTCCCTTGCGCGTCCGTGAAACTGGACGCCACAAGTATCGGCACATTGTAGCGCATCCCAATCTCTATAGAGCGCGGATTCATCTTAGCGCCGTAGCTGGCGAGCTCCAGCATCTCTTCAAACCCGATTTCGTCAAGCTTTCGCGCGTTAGGCACAAGTCGGGGATCCGCGGTATAGATGCCGTCCACGTCGGTATAGACCTCGCACCTATCCGCATTTACGCTCGCCGCTATCGCAACGGCGGTGGTATCCGATCCGCCGCGTCCTAGCGTAGTGATGTCCATATCCTCGGTAATGCCCTGAAAGCCCGCCACGATAACGATATTGCCAGCGTCCAGCTCGCCGAGAATGCGCGAGGGGTCAATGCCCGCGATGCGCGCCTTGCCGAAAGCGGTATCGGTTCGGATGCCCGCCTGCGCGCCGCTGAGGCTGATGGACGGGTATCCCATAGTTCGCAGCGCCATAGCCATAAGCGTGCAAGACACCAGCTCGCCCGTAGAGAGCAGCGCATCCATCTCGCGCGCCTCCGGCCGCTCCGCGACCTGCCCCGCCAGGCTAATCAGCTCATCCGTAGTATCGCCCATAGCCGACAGCGCCGCCACCACGCGATTGCCCCCATCGCGCGCCCGCGCTATGCGCCCAGCCACCCCGCGTATCTTATCGGCATCCGCCAGCGAACTGCCGCCATATTTCTGTACTATCAGCATAATTCTTATCGGCTATCAGCCGCCATCCAATCCAAAAGTTTGGTTGCCTTTTACAAAAGCGCCGCATTGCCCAGCCCCCCGCCTACTCCGCCCTGCCATCTACTCCCCAAACACCTCCCGCAGATCTATCGTAACCCCCGCCAGCGTCGGCGAGCTAAACGTCTGCGTATCCCCGTATCTCCCCATAACCTCATACATCCCGTCCCGCAATGTCATCACCCAAACCACGCGCTCATCCGGATCCGCGATCCAAAGCTCCTTGACCCCGTATTTGGCATATAGGTCGCGCTTCTGATTCCAATCCCGCCGAGCGGTCGACGGCGACAATATCTCCACTACCAGATCCGGAGGGCCCTGCACATTAGCCGTCGTGATAATATGCGCGTTCTCCCTCAGCACAAACAGCAAGTCCGGCTGCACAACGTCGTACTCGGACAGCACGACATCAAAGGGCGCGTAATAGACCACCCCCAACCCGCGCCGCTCGGCAAGAATAAGCGGAAACTCCAGCCTCTTGCTGATTCTCTGATGAGGTTCGTTAGGCGCAGCAACCATAATCAACTCCCCGTTGATAAGTTCATACCGCTCGCCCTCCGGCGTATTCGCATAGTCTTCGTATGTCAGCCTTACCGCAGTTTCGGTAACCATATCAGCCCTCCCTATTGGGGCTATTCCCGCGCTCTCGTCTATCCTACTCCCCAAACACCTCCCGCAGATCTATCGTCACCCCCGCCAGCGTCGGCGACCTGAAAGTCTGCGTATCCCCATACTTCCCCACCACCTCATACTCCCCATCCCGCAGCGCCATCACCCAAACCACCCGATCATCCGGATCCGCGATCCAAAGCTCCCCAACCCCGTACTTAGCATACAGATCCCGCTTCTCATTCCAATCCCGCCGCGATGTTGACGGCGACAGAATCTCCACCACAAGGTCAGGCGCGCCTTGCACATTAGCCGCCGTGATGATATGCGCGTTCTCTCTCAGCACGAACAGCAAGTCCGGCTGCACAACGTCGTACTCGGACAGCACCACATCAACGGGCGCGAAATAAGCCCATCCCAGTCCGCGATCCACCGCGATGAGAAAATACCGAAACAATCCCGCGCCAATCCCCTGATGCAACATATTAGGCGCAGCCGCCATAATCAACTCCCCGTCGATAAGTTCATACCGCTCATCTTCCGGCGTCTTCGCGTAGTCTTCGTATGTCAGCCTTGCCGCAACTTCGGTAACCATATCAGCCCTCCCTATGGGGCCATTCTTGCGCCATTGCGCCGCCGTATCCCCGCGCGATTAGCATAGTTCTTACCAGTCATCAGCCGCCATCCAAACCCAAAAGTCTTTGGCTATCTTTTGCAAAGGGAATTATATCGCAAAATAGACAAACGCCTTGAACTAGCCGCCGCCCTATCCTCCCGTCTCCCTATGCGCCCCCAGCGCCGTCGGCTTGACGACCTTGATGACGCCCTCCACACCCGCCTTCGCCGCCGCGTCCGCCATCTCATAGCCTATCGTGTATTCGCGCTCCCGCGCAAGCGCGAGGATGCTGGATCCCGCGCCCGACAGAAACACGCCCAGCGCCCCCGCCGCCAGCGCCGCGCGGAATATCACCCGCATCGGCCTAAACAGCGTCTGCCGCGCCGGCTGATGCAGAACATCCTCGGTCGCTATCGCCAGATGCCGCAAATCCCCGCTCGCAAAGGCGTTCACCAGCAGCGCCACGCGGCTCAAGTTGAATATGACGTCCCGTATCTCAATCTTTTCGCCGAACAGAAAGCCCCGCGCCTCTTCGGTGGACATTGGAACGTCCGGCACGAACAGCACCGCGCTCAGCTCAGGCGGAATCGCCACCGGCGCGGTAACGAACTCTTGCCGGCCCGTCTGCCAGCTCGTCGTCGCCACGATTTGGCAGCCGCCCATCACCGCCGCGGCGGCGTTGTCCGGATGCCCCTCGATCTCAGCCGCCAGCGCCAGCAGCCGCTCCCGGCTCAGGTTCGCGCCGCTGAGCTCGCTGCCCGCCAGAAGTCCGCCCGCCACCGCCGCCGCGCTGCTGCCAAGCCCGCGCGCCAGCGGTATCGCGTTGCGGCAGCGCATCCGAACCGGCGGCGGCGTTGCCCCGATCTCTTCATACGCCCGCGCGAAACTGCGATACGCCAGATTGCTCTCGTCCCGGGGCAACTCGTCCTTGCCCTCGCCGCTAACCTCAATCTCAAGACCCGACGCGCCCTCTTCCACGCTCACCGTATTCCAGATGTCCAGCGCCATGCCAAGGCAGTCAAACCCCGGCCCCATATTAGCCGTAGTCGCCGGCGCCTTCACCAAGACGGACTTGCACATATCCGCTCCTCAGAATACACTCGCGCACACTCGCGCCGCCATTGCGCTATCGCAACCGCCGCGCGAACGTCGCCGCGCAACCAGCCTATCAGATGCGCTGAAAAGGATAAAGGGCTTCATCCCCAAAGCCTTGCCGCGTTGACGGGATGCTCCAATCGGAGGCAAGGCTGGGCTTGGGGCGCTCGCATGCGCTAGTGATCGCCCATATCCCATATAAAGGATAGCGAAAAGCGCGATGCGTGTCCTGACTTGCATTGCAGGACTTGCGAAAATAGTGGATGCGCGCCGTATGCGCTTACCCGCGCCCGCGCCCGGTTAGGGCTGCGGGGCGATGCGGAGGCATACGGCTGACCTTTGCGCGATGGGCTTGGGGCTAGGCGGCGGCCTTGGTCTTGCGCCTGCGGCCGGGCTTGCCGCGCGTCTTCGCCCAATCGAAGGTCTTATTGGGCTCAGGCAGGATGTCCTTAGTGTAGCCGCACTGGATACACTCGTTATACTTGCCGTACATGTCCCTAGTCTGCTTCATATCGCCGCTGCATCGGGGACATGCCTTGAACTGTACCATTTGACTTGTTCCGTCCTTTCTTGCCGACCGGATTCCCCCCGGCCCTACTCTTGCGACGGGCATCCAAACCCGCCCCATTCTTATTGATAACCATTCTGACAACGATACTAAAATAATACAAACAAGATATGTTATCCATATAAAATACGCAATAGATAATATCGCGTTTCGCAATACTGATGCGGCCAAAGTCCTAGGGTAATCGCGCAAGCTTACTCTAAATCCCCATCCAATAGCTTCGTAGCTACTTTCTTGAGAAAAAGAAGCGCCGCTCCCCTTGCCCACGCGATATTCTCATCCTGCGGCGCTATTTTGAATCAAGTCAAAATTGTATTCCCGCTGAACGCGATAAACTAGGGCGCGAAGTCCCGCTAATAATTAGCGAAAATTTCCATTAGCGTTGCGGGCTGGGAATAACCCATCACGCGGCAGCGTTTCTTTTTAGATGGCTCTGAAAGTTTGGCTAGTTGTATTCCATCTGATAAAACAAGTGGGTATGGCAAGGCTGTCAAAGCATATGCAACACTAGATATACTCGACCACCTAAATGGAAACGCTACCCTATCACGCATAAATGGTAACCGTCCCTAACATTGTGGGAAAGAAAACGGCATTGCAAAGACGCCGTCAAAGCGCTCTATAATGCACATACGCCGCAAGCCGTTCTATCATCCCTCTCAACGATCCACGCGGGCGCATGAGGAGTTCCCACAATGTCTGTGCAATCCATAGCGCTCGCTCTGCGAAAATCGCCTCTCACGTGCCTAGCGATTATCTCGGCGCTCGCAATGCTCGCCTGCGCCAGCGAACCGCCGGCATCTGACCCGCGCAGCGACGTCAGCACCATTGCGGCAGAGGCTACCGATCTGCCTATTGCGCCTACGTCTCGCAATGACAACGACGTTGCGGTTTCCCCAACGCCGCAAGCCGTTGCGGGTTCCCAAGAATTGCTTACGGCAACTCCGATGTCTTCTGAAGAGAATGCGTCCAAAGCAAACGAAGAATCCGCAGAATCGACGCCTGTTATGGTGAAAGGGCGGCCTACCGCATCGTATATGCCGGATCAAGGATTCATATCTTTGGACGAGCGCATATTGCGCTCTGCCATCATCGTCAGAGCCACTATGCGTTCAATATCGGCTGCGTCTCTGGGGCAAGATACCCCGACGGTATATTTCCCTATGATTCGTTTTACCTTCGACGCGCATGAATACCTAAAGGGCGATGGCAGTGATGTCATAACATCCGATATACGGGTATCATGCTCTGGGTGTTCTTACCTTGACAGCGAACAAGAAGCCATTGATGTGGCAAATGACTGGATTGCCAGCGAACTTGACCGCTGGTGGGAGGATAGGGAATCCATTCTCTTCCTAGATGAGAATGAACTGGCGAACTATGAGGCGTCAGGGCAATCGGCGTCAACGATGTATAAATTCATTCCATGGATTGAATATCGTTTGCCTATTCACAATTACGCCACTACTGATCATTATCCCTATTCCTCGACAGACGGATTTTCTGTGCTCGCTGAGCGGCACAGAGTTTGGCTGCCGTCAGTGGCTACGTCTTCAGGGGTGTCCGGCGCGAGCGACTCTCGATTTATGCTGGGGGAGAATCCAAATGATCCGCATCTGCAAAGCGCGGCGGGCTTTTCTTCGTTTGACGCTGATATATCGCTGTCCGCGTTGAAATCCCGCATCAAAGCGGTGGCGGATCTAGTGGCGCAGGGCGAGGGGATTGCGGAACACGAGGAATGCCTGCGTATGAAATTCATGCTGGAACGGATTCCATGGGAGCCCTATGCAATTGAGTTGCCGATTCAATCAGGACGAAGGGCGGGAGCCGTAGTTATCTCAGACGCTCTTGGAGGGAGGGAATATTACGGCATCTATTTCTTTTCAGGAGCTGATGAAAGCTTCTTTGAAATTGTCATCGAAGATGACGACAGCGATCCATATGAGATTTACCATCGCACGGTAAAGACTCTGCGTCCATTAGTCGCAGGGGATTACTCCGTCGTATATCACCAGATGCCAGGCATTATAAGGTTTTGCATTGACTCTCCGGTGGAGGGATACACTGATATTCCTACCGCAAACTGGACAATCCGCGCTACTGCGCCCGAGGGAACCCTGCACGAGGCGTTCTTCGACCCCGTCGCCATCGGCGCGGCAGTCGGCGCGGACAGCGCCAACGGCACACTAACGCCCGCAGCCTTCCCAACGGCAAGCGCCGCTGCCGCCCAAATCCGCCGCATTGATTGGGCATCCGACGCCGTCAACATAGAGATAGCCAACCCGCCCGCGTCCATCGCCAACCACCACATAGACTTCATAGCGCTGGACGGCGCTACCTCGCTGCGGCTTGCCTTCGGCGACGCGGCTGTTGCCGACGCCGGGGCAGTCCGAGCGTTCAGCTGGGGCGTGTGCGGGCGGCCCTGGGATGTGGGGGACAAGCTGATGCTGCGGATAGGGGAAAGTGCGTCGGGGCTTGAGGGGGTGGTGGGCCAGGGGGCATGCGCTGATGCGGATGCGCCGATGCAAACGCCTGCGCTGTCTGCCACGCCAGCGCCTGATGCGCCCCCGACGGCAGGCCCCGAGCCGACCTACACCGCGACGGTTTCGCCCGACACGCAACCCACGCAAACCCCTGCGCCTGCGCCTGCGCCGTCGCCAACCGCAACGCCCACTCCACGATGAGCTCGCAGCCGACGCCTAGCAATAACATGACGCCTCGTCTGAGGGCGGCGTGGCTATGGCGAATGATGTAGGCGTCCCAAGCCCGTTGGAATGATCGAGGTTTGGATTGGCAGGCATCATCCGCTCCGTTGTTAGGTTGGATGGCTATGCGCGTAAATGTTGACATTGGCGCGGGCGGTTTAGTATCATCATAGCGTTCAAAAACTGAGATTTCTCTTATCAAGAGCGGCTGAGGGACCGGCCCTTTGAAGCCCAGCAACCTTTCCGCGCATCGCTACGCTTTCCATGCGGGCGTTGGCGCGAGAAGCGGTGCTAATTCCGGAGAGTCCATATGCGACTCGGAGATGAGAGCAGGGCATAGTTCATACAGACTTCTCTCATCAAGGGAAGTATTTTTTTGCGCGTTTTCAGGATGGCAATCGCCTGGACGCTTGGCGAAACGGCAATATACGCAGTTAAGAGCGAATGGAGGAGTGGCAATGCCAACCAGAGTAGCGGGGGAGCCGTATTACCGGCTGACGATTGACGAGGCGGCGGAGATGTATGAGCGGGACGATACCGTTGTGGTGGATGTGCGGCGGCTTGATGAGTACGCGGATGGGCATGTGAAGGAGGCGCTGTTCATCACGGTGGACGACCTGATGGGGCGCATTGACGAGCTGCCCAAGGATAAGAAGTTGCTGTTCATCTGCGCGATGGGCGTCCGCAGCGGGCTGGCGGCGGAGATGGCGGCGGCGATGGGCTACGATACCGAAAACCTGTATAACATCGAGGCGGGCACGGCGGCGTGGATCGAGCAGGGCAAGCCGACGAGTTACGGCGGGGACGCCTAGCGCGCCTTATGGCGCTTATGGCATACGGCGGCGGGATAACGGCAAAGAGGGATAGCGGCAACAAGGCGGCGGCGGGTTGCGTCAAGTCGGTTGCGCCAAGCCGATCTTTCGGCAGGGCGGGATTTCGCGGCGCGGTCTTAGCCATATCCCCTTTATCGCCTTAGGCGATTAGGCTTGTCCAAAGATAGGGTGACAGCGGCGCAGGAGCAATGCTTAATGTCCATACTTGTGGTGGGATCGGTGGCGTATGACTCGGTTATCACGCCGGCGGCTAGGCGGGCGGATTCGCTGGGCGGGTCGGCTATGTACTTTTCGGTCGCGGCGAGCCGGTTCGCGCCGGTGAGCCTGATTGCGGTGGTGGGCGAGGATTTCGCTGAGGAGCATGTCGCGCTGCTGGAGTCGCGGGGCGTGGATGTGAGCGGCTTGCGTAGGGCAAAGGGCAGCACTTTTCGGTGGGCGGGCGAGTACAATACCTCGGATATGAACTCGCGCGAGACGCTGGATACGCAGCTGAATGTGTTCGCGGACTTCGCGCCGGAGCTGAGCGCCGAACAGCGGCGGCAGCGCTACCTGTTCCTCGCCAACATCGCGCCGGAGCTGCAGCTGAGCGTGATAGAGCAGATGGATGAGCGCCCGGAGCTTATCGCGCTGGACTCTATGAACTTTTGGATAGAGGGCAGCCGCGATGCGCTGGAGGCGGCGGTAAGCGGCGTGGATGTCCTATTTATGGAAGAGAGCGAGGCGCGGGAGTTTTCGGGCGAGGGCAATCTGGTGCGGGCGGCGCGGCGCATACTGGCGATGGGGCCGTCGGTTGTGGCGGTCAAGCAGGGCGGGCATGGCGCGCTGCTGTTTGACGGGGAGTCGGTGTTCTCGGCGCCGGCGTTCCCGCTGGATGATGTGGTGGATCCCACTGGCGCGGGCGACGCATTCGCGGCGGGCTTTATGGGCTACATCGCGGCGACGGGGGATATGTCGCCGGACGGCTACCGGCGGGCGACGATACTGGGGTCGGTTATGGGGTCGTTCTGCGTGCAGGATTTCAGCGCGGACAAACTGCTGGCGATTAGCGACGAGGACATCGCCGACCGATTTAGGGGCTTTGCGGATCTGGCGCATTTCCCGCCGCTGGCGGATGGGGAAAGGCTGCCTGTTCTGGCGGGATAGGCGCGGCGCATTGCCGCATATTCAAGCGCGCATCGCGCGGCGCATCGCATATCGCGTCAATGGTTGATACGAAACTTGCCGATTGGAAATAACAACCTGAGTTAGGGAGGAACAATTTGACAACGGAAACGAGCGCGCACATCAAGGACGGCTCGCTGGCGGCCGACGGGATACGGCGGATCCGCTGGGCTGAGCGCGAAATGCCGGTGCTGCGCCAGATTAGGGAGCGCTTTGCGAAAGAAAAGCCGCTGACCGGGCTGCGTATCGCGGCGTGCCTGCATGTGACCACCGAAACCGCGAACCTGCTGCTCACGCTGCAGGACGGCGGCGCTGAGACGGCGATATGCGCGAGCAATCCGCTGAGCACGCAGGACGACGTGGCGGCGGCGCTGGCGCGCGAATACGGCATCCCCACATTCGCCATCAAGGGCGAGGACAACGATACCTATTACGCGCACATCAACTCCACGCTTGACCTCAGCCCCAACATCACTATGGACGACGGGGCGGATCTGGTGGCTATATTGCACTCTGAGCGCGGGGATGCGATAGAGGGCGTTATCGGCGGGACTGAAGAGACGACCACGGGCGTTATCCGGCTGCGGAGCCTGGCGGGCGCGGGCAGGCTGCGGTATCCGATTATCGCGGTGAACGACGCCGATACCAAGCATTTCTTCGACAACCGCTACGGCACTGGGCAAAGCACGCTGGACGGCATTACGCGGGCGACGAACATACTTTGGGCGGGCAAGAAGGTTGTGGTCGCGGGCTACGGCTGGTGCGGGCGCGGCGTGGCGCTGCGGGCGCGCGGGATGGGCGCGAATGTGATTGTCACCGAGGTGAACCATACGCGCGCGCTGGAGGCGGCTATGGACGGGCATCAAGTTATGAGCATGGCCGAGGCGGCGCGAGTGGGGGATATTTTCATCACGCTCACGGGCGGCTTGAAAGCGGTAGCCCGTCAGCACATAGAGGTGATGAAAGACGGCGCCGTGCTTGCGAACAGCGGGCATTTCAATGTGGAGATTGACATTCCCGCGCTGGAGGAAATGTCGGACAGCAAGCAGGAAATTCGGCCATTCGTGGAAGAGTATCGGATGGTTGACGGCAGGCGGCTATACCTGCTGGGCGAGGGCAGGCTCATCAATCTGTCGGCGGCTGAGGGGCATCCCTCGGCGGTGATGGATATGAGTTTCGCCGACCAGGCGCTGGCGGTGGAGCATTTGGCGCGGACGGCGCATACGCTCAAGCCGCAGGTGTACGATGTGCCGCGCGATATAGACGAAGAGGTCGGCAGGCTGAAGTTGCTGTCTATGGGCATCACGATAGACACGCTGACGGCCGAACAGGACAAGTACCTGGCAAGCTGGGAAGTGGGAACTTGATGGGCGGGCCTGAGCATACGCCGGAGCAGCGGCCGCGGCGGTATCCGCAGCGCTATCCTCAGTGCTTTGGATGCGGCGACGCCAACCCGATTGGGCTGCGGCTTAGGTATCGGCGCGAGGGGGAGCGGCTTGTGACCGAGTTCACGCCGGGGGAGGCGCATCAGGGCTGGCCGGGAATTGTTCACGGGGGCATAATCGCCACGCTGCTGTATGAGGTTATGGAAAACCTGCCTTATCACGCGGGAGTGGTGGCTATGATGCGGGGGATGCAAACGCAGTTTCGGCGGCCGGCGCTGACTGGGGAGCGCATCACGGCGGCGGCGTGGCTGACGAGCGGCGGCGTCGGGCGCGAAATGCGGGCAACGGCGCAGCTCACGCGCGGGGAAGGCGAACTTATCGCCGAGGGCAGCGCGGATCTGGTGGCGCTGGGGGAAGATCATATCAAGCGATTAGGCATAGCGTAGCGTCAAGGCGCGGCGCGAATTGCGCGGCATAAGGCGTACAGCCCGCGAGGTTGATAACAGAATTAACGAAAGTCCGTTTCTCTGCATAAGACAGGCGTTGCGTAAGATAGGCATCGCGCGAATGGGCGGGGAACGGGCGCAGGAGAAGAGAAATTGAGCCATACATTTACCGAGTCGGCGTCGTATCTGTTCACATCGGAATCGGTTACCGAGGGGCATCCGGACAAGCTCTGCGACCAGATTTCGGACGCGGTGTTGGACGCGATACTCAAGGACGACCCCAAGGCGCGCGTGGCATGCGAGGTCTGCACAACCACCGGGCTTGTGGTGGTTATGGGCGAGATAACCACCGAAACCTATGTGGACATCGCGGCGATTGTGCGCGATACGATACGCGAGGCGGGCTACATAGATTCCCGATACGGGTTTGACCACCAGTCCTGCGGGGTGGCGATTTCGGTGCATGAGCAGTCGCCGGACATAGCGAGCGGCGTGAGCAACGCGCTGGAGGTGCGGGAGCAGGCGGCGGGCGAGGACGACCTGGCGTCGGTTGGCGCGGGCGACCAAGGCATGATGGTGGGTTTCGCCTGCAACGAAACGCCTGAGTTGATGCCGCTGCCCATCGCGCTGTCGCACAAGCTCTGCCGCCGAATGGCGCTGCTGCGAACCGAAGGGACGCTGCCGTATATGCGGCCGGACGGCAAGTCGCAGGTCACGGTGGAGTACGAATACGGCGTTCCTAAGCGCGTACACACGGTCGTGATGAGCACGCAGCATAGCGAAGATGTCAGCCAGGACGCTATCAGGGATGACCTGATTGAGCATGCGGCGCGGGCGATTATCCCCGCCGAACTGCTTGATGACAAGACGAACTTTTTCGTGAACCCGTCGGGGCGGTTTGTAACCGGCGGGCCGGTGGGCGATACGGGGCTTACGGGGCGCAAGATATTGGTTGACACCTACGGCGGGTTCGCGCGGCACGGCGGGGGCGCGTTTTCGGGCAAGGATCCCACAAAGGTGGATCGCTCGGCGGCATACGCGGCGCGGTATGTGGCAAAGAATGTGGTCGCGGCGGGGCTTGCGGACAGGATGGAGCTGCAGGTCTCATACGCCATCGGGATGCTAAAGCCCATATCGGTCTCCATAGAGACATTCGGCAGCGGCAAAATATCGGACGAGCGGATAGCGGCGCTGATAGACGATCATTTTGACTTGACGCCGGGCGCCATCATCCGCGATTTGGACTTGCGCCGCCCGATATACAAGCAGACGGCGGCATACGGGCATTTCGGGCGCGACGACCTGGACTTGCCGTGGGAGCGCATAGACAAGGCGGCGCAGCTAAGGGCGGCGGCGGGCTTGGGGGCGGCGTAAGCGCGGTTGCTGATGCCTAGCTCGCCTAGATACGCGCGGGAGTGAACGGGCGCGGCGCAAAGAAAGGCGCAGGGGGACATATGCCTATCAAATTCGGGACTGACGGCTGGCGCGCGATAATCGCCGAGGACTTCACATTCGGCAATGTGCGGCTGTGCGCTCAGGGCGCGGCGGACTTGCTGAGGGCGCATAACCTGGCTCACCGGGGGTTTGTGATAGGCTATGACACGCGGTTTGGTTCGGCGGAGTTCGCGGCGGCGGCGGCTGAGGTTATGGCGGGCAACGGCGTGCCTGTCTTGCTCAGCGACCGGCCGGCGCCCACGCCCACAATCGCGTACAACCTGGTGGCGAAAGACGCCGGGGCGGGCTGCGTGATTACGGCGAGCCACAATCCGGCGGCGTACAACGGGTTCAAGTACAAGCCGGACTACGGCGGCAGCGCCTCGCCCGAAATCGTGGCTGAGCTGGAGCGGCGCATCGGCGAGGCGGAGGATGCGGGCGAGATAAGGCGGGCGTCGCTGTCGGAGGCGCGCGCGTCCGGGCTGCTGGAGTATTTCAACCCAATGCCGGACTATCTTGGGCATATCGCGTCTTTCGTGGATCTGGCGGCGATACGCAGCGCGGGACTGGACATTATCGTGGACGCAATGCACGGATCGGGGGCGGGATATTTCGCGGAACTGCTGGGCGGGGGATCCACGCGCGTATCCGAAATACGCGCTGAGCCCAATCCAGCGTTTCCGGGAATGGCGCAGCCGGAGCCGCTGGCGCACAACCTTGAGCCGCTGATGAACGAAGTGTTGGATAGAACGGCGGACGTCGGGCTTGCCAACGACGGGGACGCCGACCGGCTGGGCGTCATAGACGACGACGGGCGGTTCGTAACCACGCTGCAGACCTACGCGCTGCTGTGCCTGCACCAGTTGGACACGCTGGGCAGGCGGGGGCCTATCGTGCGCTCTATCACGATGACGGGCATGATAGACAAGCTTGGGGCGCTGTACGACGCGCCGGTGCATGAGACGCCGGTGGGGTTCAAGTATCTGGGGCCGGTGATGATGAGCGAGGATGCGCTGCTGGCGGGGGAAGAGAGCGGCGGCTACGCCTTTCGGGGCAATGTGCCGGAGCGCGACGGCATCCTGAGCGGGCTGATGCTGCTTGATATGATGGTCAAGACCGATATGGGCATCGCGGATCTGCTGGGGGAACTGGAGGCTAAGGTTGGGCCGCATCACTATGACAGGCTTGACTTGGAGTTCGACGAGGGCAATCGCGCGAGCATAATGGCGCGCTTGCGGGCGGGGGCGCCGGAGCGGCTTGGGAGCAGGCGAGTGGAGCGGTTGGATACGCAGGACGGGTTTCGGTATCTGCTGAGCGGCGGGTATTGGGCGCTTGTGCGGTTTAGCGGGACTGAGCCGTTGCTAAGAATTTATGCGGAGGCGGAGTCGCCGGCCGAAGTGCGGGAGTTGCTGGAGGAGGCGCGGGGGTTGGCGGGGGTGTGAGCAAGGGCGCGGATATGCTACTTTTTGGGGAAAAGGTAGCCAAAAAACTTTTGCGGGATGGGGGATGCAGGGGGTAGGGTTGAAACAAGGGCGGATTTAGGGATAAGGCATAGACATTAGGACATAAGGGTATGGATTTTCATCTCACATCGGAGCAGCGGGCGTTTCGGGGGGAAGTGCGGCGGTTTCTTGTGGACAATCTGGGGGAAGATTGGCGCGGGATTGTGCCGGACGACTATTTCACGGACGAAAACTGGGCGCTGATACGCTCGCTGACGGGCAAGCTTGTGGGGCGCGGCTGGCTGACGCTGGCTTGGCCGGAGGAGTACGGCGGGCAGGGCAGGCCGCACATAGAGCAGATGATATACAGCGAAGAGACCGCATATTTTCGCGCGCCGATGCGGGATACGAGCATGGGGACGCATATGGTTGGGCCGTCCATAATGCTGTACGGCACTGACGAACAGAAAGCGCGCTATCTGCCCGAAATCGCGGACGGGTCGGCGATATACTGCCAGGGGTTTAGCGAACCGGAGTCGGGGTCGGATCTCGCCTCGCTGCAGCTGCGGGCGGTGGAGGACGGCGACGACTTCATTCTGAACGGGTCAAAGATATGGACGAGCGGCGCGCATCGCGCCAACCGCTGCTACATAATGGCGCGAACCGATCCCGACGCGCCCAAGCATCGGGGCATCAGCGTGTTCATCGTGGATATGAACGCGCCGGGCATTGAGGTTCGCCCAATCATCAATATGTTCGGCGTGCATTACTTCAACCAGGTCTTCTTCGAGAATGTGCGCGTTCCAAAGCAAAGCATGATTGGGGACAGGAATCGCGGCTGGTATGTGGCGGCGACCACGCTGGACTTCGAGCGGTCGGGCGTGGGGCGCTACGGGTCGAATCGCCGCGATTTGGAAGAGTTGATAGAGCTCTACAATCACCTGCGGCTGGACTGCGGCGCGCCGATGCAAAGGTATCGCGGGCGGCTGGCTGAGCTTTGGGCGGCTAACGAGGCGGGCAGGCTGGTCGCGTACAATGTGGCTTGGATGCAGTCGCAGGGACTGGTTCCCAACAAAGAGGCGTCGGCGTCCAAGCTTGTGGGCAGCGAAATCAGCCAGCGCGTCGCGCAGTTGGGGATGCAGATGCTGGGGGCATACGGCGTCTTGGACGAAGGCTCTAAGTGGGCGTATCTCAACGGGCGGATGGCGCAGCAGTGGATGGACGCGGTATCGCTGACCATACGCGCGGGGACGTCGGAGATTCAGCGCAACATCATAGCAAGCCGCGGGCTTGGGCTGCCGCGGGGGTAGGCGGATGACGCTATGGGCGCTGGCGGCGCTTGGCGGCGCGGCGGGGGCGGTATCGCGCTACGCCGTGGATCGGGCGGCGGCGCAATGGCTGGGGGCGACGCTGCTGGGGACGTTCGCGGTCAACATCACGGGGTCGTTTCTGCTTGGGCTGCTCGTGGCGCTGGCGGACGGGCGCGTTGGGGTATCGGCGGAGGCGCGGGCGCTTGCGGCGGTGGGGTTTCTTGGGTCGTACACGACTTTCTCGACGCTGACGGTCGCAAGCGTAAGGCTGGCGGCGGAGGGGGACTGGCAGCGGGCGGCGCTTAACCTGGGCGGGAGCGTCGTGGTGGGCGTGGCGGCGGCGCTGGCGGGGATTGTCGCGGGGCGGGCGATTGCCTGACGCTTGGCGGTTGACTTGGATGACTGATTTGTCGCAATTTCACCCTATTATGCTCTATGCCCTGATTTCAATCTGCAATGAATAGACTGCGCCAATCATTTCACCTTTCATCGTTGCGAACCGGGCTGCCGGCGCTGCGGCGCGAGTCCGCGTTGCCGGTGGCGCTGCTGTTGCTGGCGCTGTCAAGCGCGTTTGTGTTTGGCAACCAGCGCGACCTGTCGCAGCATAGGGCGCAGAACAACCACATCACGGCGCAGAGCTTGTTGCTGGCAGCCAACTTGTCGCCTGATCATAACTTCTTGATGTTCTTGCGGCAGACATTGAACGAGGACGGCGAGCTTACATATGAGCCGTACAACCGCTTTCCCGTCGGCACATATCTGCTGATTAAGCTGGCGATACTGCCTTTCGGGGATGATCTGAGGGCGCAGATATTGGCCGCGCGGCTGCTGACGCTGGCTCTTTTCGCGGCGGCGGCGCTGCTGGCATACTTGTCGCTATACCGCCTTATGCCTAGCCGTTGGGTTGCGCTTGGGGCGACGCTGTTGGCTTTCTCGTCGTATTACTGGCTGTATTACAACGATATGGTCTCTACCGAACTCACCAGCGTATTCGGGGTGATGCTGGCGTTTCACGGGTTGGCATTGTTCGCGCAAGAGGGGCGCTTTCGGCAGCTGCTGGTCAAGGCGTGCATCGCGCTGCTGTTGGGGTGGCATGTGTATGGGTTGCTGTTGCCGTTCATCATAATCGGGTTGCCGGGCGAGATGCTGGGCGGGCTGCGCGAGCGGCGATCGTTGCCGCTGATGGGGCAGGTCAGGGGGGCGCTGCTGGCGCCGATACGCAGCCGATACTTGGCGCTCGGCGTCGTGTCGCTGGTGTTTGGAATAGGGCTGCTAGGCTTTAACTTAGCGAATGAGTACTACGCGCTTAAAGGCGAAATCCCGCTTGCCGAACTGCCCACTGCTCAATCCGCGCTGGATCGCGTGGGGCAGGACGAAGGGTTCAGCAGGGCGCACGCCGAAGTCGTGGATTGGAGGAACTTTGCGAGGGGGCAGTTCTATCGCATCGGGGGGATGATTATCCCTTATGGGGTTCCGGGCTATGAAACGACTGGGCTGGGTTGGACTGAGAGCGCGCCACCCGCGCCGGGAATAGGCATTGTGATGGGAGTAGCGGCGTGCGTGGCTTGCCTGGTTGGGCTGATTTACGCGCGGCTCAGGCATAAGCATTTGCTTGCCACGCTTGTCTTGGCGGGATTTTTTTGGGCGATTCCAATGCGGCACACCGCCGCGTTCCACGACTATGAAACGCTATTTCACATCGGGATTCCGCTGTTCCTGTTTGCGCTGGCGCTGCTTGGGGCGCGGCGGTTGTGGGGCGAGCGGGCGGTTGGGGCGCTGGCTGTGGGCGCGATGGCGGTGTTTGCGGTTTCGGCGTTTCAGATGTCGGCGGGGTATGAGCCGAGAGTGTCTGAGTTTCATGACGCGGCGGCGGCGGATTTCAAGGCTATCCGGCCGCTAACCGAGGGGAGGACGGTTTTCGTTAATAAGGAATGGGACGACCCGGAATTTGGGGACGCATGGCGCTCCACGTACTACTACCTAGCGGCAAGTTACTATCTGGCGGGGAGCGCGCTCTTGTTTTCGTCGGAGAGCGATAGGCGGGGCTTTGCGGATTATGTGGTGATGCGCGAGCGCAAGGAGGGGGCGGCGCTGCTTACGCCGCAGAATGGGCAAGTGTTTGCGTATGACCGCGCCGCGTATGACGCGCAGCGGCTGGCGGAGTTGCGGGAAAGCGCGGCGGGCGCTATGGGGGAGACGGCGGGTATGCGCGCCGAGTTCGACTTGTATCTGCACGACGGGCGGCTGATATACGCGAAAGAGGATTGCGGCGGGGATCACACAGGGCGCAGGTTCTTTCTGCATATCACCCCGCGCAATGCTGATGACTTGGCGGCGGAGCGCAGGGGGCACGGGTTTGACAACCTGAACTTTTGGTTCTGGGAATACGGCGCTAGTTCGGGCGGGGAATGCCTGGCGATAGCGCCGCTGCCGGAGTATGAGATAGAGAGCGTCAGCACAGGGCAATTCGGTGACGGCGGCGGCAGGATTTGGAGCGCGGCGATGAGCGACGAGTATGCGCGCCATCTGAGCTGGCTTGCCGGTGTTTATGAGGGCGCAGCGGCGGGGGATTATGGGGAGCCGGTTGCCGAATCCGTCTTTCGGATATATCGCGGCGATAGTGAGCTTGTCTATCACAAGCCTGAGTGCGCGGCGGCGGATACTGATCTGAGATTTCTGCTGCACATCGTTCCGCGGGATGTGGCGGACTTGCCCGCCAATCGCCAAGAGGCCGGCTTTGACAACCTGGACTTTCAGTTCGCCGAATACGGGGCGAGTCTGACGGTCGGTTGCGTAGCCGCCGCGCCGCTGCCGGAGTATGCGATAGACAGCATCCGCACGGGGCAGTTTGACGAGGGGGGATCCGTTTGGCGGGTGGAGTTTGCTGGGCGGTAATCGCGTGAACTCTCTATCCGCTAGTTCGCGGCGGATTTGCTATAATTCCTGTTGCAATGCACATGCTACGCCATTCATATTTCCCGTCTCAATCCTTGCGAACCCGGCTGTTGGCGTTGACGCGCGCGCCCGCATTTCCGGCGGCGCTGCTGATGCTGGCGCTGTCAAGCGTGTTTGTGTTTGGCAACCAGCGGGATAGCTTTTATTTCAGGGGACACAATACGCACATTACCTCGCAGAGCTTGATGCTTGCCGCCAATCTGTCGCCTGATCACAACTTCCTGATGTTCATGCGGCAAACATTGGACGAGGACGGCGAGCTCGCGTATGAGCCGTACAATCGCTTTCCCATCGGCGCGTATCTGCTGATAAAGCCGGCGATTACGCCTTTTGAGGGCGATTTCTCGGCGCAGATACTAGCCGCTCGGCTGCTGACGCTGGCGCTTTTCGTGGCGGGGGGGCTGCTGGCGTACATGTCGCTATGCCGCCTAACGCCAAGCCGCTGGATCGCGCTTGCGGCGACGCTGCTGACTTTCTCGTCGTACTACTGGCTGTATTACAACGATATGGCCTCTACCGAATTCAGCAGCGCAATCGGGATGATGCTGGCGTTTCACGGGTTGGTGGTGTTCGCGCAAGAGGGGCGCTTTCGGCAGCTGCTGGTCAAGGCGTGCGTCGCGCTGCTGCTGGGGTGGTATGTGTATGCGCTGCTGCTGCCGTTCATCGTCATCGGGCTGACGGGCGAGTTCATAGGCGCGCTGCGCGCTCATAGATCGCTATCGCCGATAGGTCAAGCCGGGCGGGCGGCGCTGACGCTGTTACGCAGCCGATACTTGGCGCTTGGCGCTGCTACGCTGCTGTTCGGGCTGGCGATGCTATGCCTTAATTTCGGCAGCGAATACTATGCGCTTAAAGGCGAAACGCCGCTGACCGAGTTGCCTAGTTTCCAATCTATGCTGAACCGATCGGGGCAGAGCGAAGAGTTTAGCAGCCAATATGCCGAATCCGTTGCATGGGGGAACTACCTGCCGGATCAGATATACCGCATCGGCGGGATGATGATTCCCTACGGGGTTCCCGGCTATGGGGCAACCGGATTGGGTTGGACGGCGGGAGAGTCGCCCGCGCCGGGCGTCGGGATTGCGCTGGGATTGGCGGCGTGCGCGGCGTGCGCGGTTGGGCTGGCGTTTGCGCGGCGCAAGCATTTGTTTGCCGCGATTGTCCTCGCGGGTTTTGTCTGGATTATTCCGATGCGGCACGTCTCGGCGTTTCATCAATTTGAATCACTTTTGTACATGGGCATTCCGCTGTTCTTGTTCACTCTGGCGCTGCTTGGCGCGCGCCGCTTGCTCGGCGAGCGGGCGGTTGGCGTTGCGGCGGCTGTAGCGGCGGCGCTGTTTGCGGTTTCGGCGTTTCAGATGGCGGACGTGGGCAACCACTTTGGGCTGGATGAGGTTTATGAAGAGATGATGGCGGATTTTGAGACGATTCGCCCGCTTGCCCAAGGGAAGACCGTCTTCGCGCCTCAGTATCCGGACAAGTGGATGTTTAGCGGCGCGTATCGCGCCACGCACTACTACCTGACGGGCAGCGTTATCTTGTTCATTCCCGAAAGCGATAGGCGCGCCCTGGCGGACTTGGTGATTATGCGCGAGCGCAAGCCGGGGGCGGCGCTGCTCACGCCGGACAACCGGCAGATGTTCCTGTATGACCGCGCCGCGTATGACGCGCAGCGGCTGGCGGAGCTGCGGGAAAGCGCGGCGGACGCTATGCGGGCGATAGCGGCGCGCGAGAACTTCGACTTGTATTTGAGCGACGGGCGGCTGATATACGCCAAAGAGGATTGCGGCAGCGCCGACGCCGCGCAGAGGTTCTTTCTGCATATCACGCCGCGAAATGTGGAGGACTTGCCGGCGGAGCGCAGGCAAGCCGGGTTTGACAACATGGACTTCTGGTTCTGGGAATACGGCGCTAGTTCGGACGGGGAGTGCTTGGCGATAGCGCCGCTGCCCGAATATGAGATAGACAGCATCCGCACGGGGCAGTTCGTGTTGGACGGGGGATCTACTTGGGGCGCGACGGTAAGCGTGGCTCGCTTGCGTTATCTGAGAGAGATGGCTGAGCGGATGGAGCGGGCGTTGCCGGTGCGCGCCGATTTTGACTTGCACTGGCAAAACAACCGGCTTATGTACGCCAAAGAGGATTGCGGCAAGGATGATACCGCGCGCAGGTTCTTTCTGCACATCACGCCGCGCAATGTGGGGGACTTGCCGCCGGAACGCAGGCGGCATGGGATTGACAACCTTGACTTTTGGTTCGAGGAATATGGCGCAGGCTCGAATAGGAAGTGTTTCGCCATAGCGCCGCTGCCCGAATATGAGATAGACAGCATCCGCACAGGGCAGTTCGACGCGGACGGGGGGACGATTTGGAGCGCGGTGGTGAGTGAAGAGCGGTTGCGCTATCTGAGGGGGTTTGTTGACATTTATGAGGGCATAGCCGCGGGGGACTACGGGAATCCGGTTGCCGAATCCGACTTTCGCATCTATCGCCGCGATAATGCGCTTGTCTATCACAAGCCTGAGTGCGCGATAGGGGACGCTGATCCGAAATTCCTGCTGCACATCATCCCGCAGGACGTAGCGGATTTGCCGTCGGATAGGCAGGAATCCGGCTTTGACAACCTGGACTTTCGTTTCGGGGACTACGGCGCGAGTCTGGTAAGGGGTTGCGTGGCCGTCGTGCCTCTGCCCGAATATGAGATAGACAGCATACGCACGGGGCAGTTTGACGAGGGGGGATCCGTTTGGCGGGTGGAGTTTGACGCGCCGTAGTCGCATCAACTCTCTATCCGCTAATTCGCGGCTGATTTGCTATAATTCCCGTTGCAATGCACACGCTACGCCGATTAGCCCTTTTGCCGTCCGCGCGAGTGGTCGCCCTGTACGCCGCTATCGCTGTGGCAATGACGGGGCTGTTCTTCTTTCTGCACTATCTTGGCAATCAGACGCCCTATGATCTCGCCCGCCAGCGCGTCATAGACGAGTACGCCGCTCATGACATCGGCAAGCCCGGCCGCTACTTTAGGGATGAGAGGCCGCTGTTCATTTGGGAGTTCTGTCAGGTGGCGCAGACCGCAATCGCGGGGGCGCATCGGGACGCGGCGTATAGCCCGCTGACGGATGCCATTCTCATAAAGAGATATGAGCGCGTGATAGAGCCGGGCGGATTTCACTGCGGCGAGCTTTGGCATGCGGCGGTGGAGGGCGCGGCGCTGCCCAAGCAGGTTAAGCAGTCGCGCTACTGGTGGGGCGGCAAGGCGCTGTACGCAATCGGGCTGCGGTGGCTGACGATATTTGAGATGCACAGGCTCATCCTGTACGGCACATACGCGGCGTGGCTGCTGCTTGCCATTGCGCTTGCGCTGATTGGGTGGCGCGCACTGTTAGTCGGCAGCCCGTTCATTGCGATGGGCGCGGCGTTCTCGCATATCACTTACTTTGCTGACATTATAAACGGGCTGCCCTATATGTTGGCCGTGCTTTCGGCGGCAGGGCTGGCGTTGCTGCTGCGCTGGGATAGGGTGGCGCACTGGGCGATGCCGTTCTGCTTTATCGCGGGGATGGCGTCCGCGTATCTGTGGCTGTCGGACGGGCATAACGCGCTTGCGATAGCGCTGATCGGCGTAGTGGGTTGGCTTGGCTATGGGCGGCTTAAATCGGAGGGCGCGATACGCCGCGCGGCGGTGTGCGTGGCGCTGTACATCGGCGGCTTTGCGGCGTGTTTCGCGCTGGGGCAGGCGACCAAGATAGCGGTGTGCGCGTCGTCGCCGGGCTGTTCGCAAGAGGCGGCGAGTAGCGTGGCAGAGGGCGCGTCAACGCGGGGCGGGCAGGCGGTCACCGAATTGCTGACGGCGCTGAGCGGCGAGCGCGTGGGGAATTGCGCGGGCTGCGGCGATGCGGCATGGCATAACTTCCCAATCGTGAGCGATGTGCGAGGGATGTGGGCAATCACGCCTATCAGCAGGCGGGCGGACGCGCTGCTGGCGGCGTACTCGGCGCTGGCGCTCGCGGCGGCTGTGGCGCTGGCGCTGCGGCAAAGGCGGCGGGGGATGCCTGGGCTTGGCAGGGCTATGCTGTGGTTGGCGGGGCTGACGGCGCTGGCGGCGGTTCAGTTCTTGATGCCAAACGACTTGTACTTTCGCAATGAGCGGTTCGCGTTCTTATTGCTGGCGGCGTGCTGGGCGTGCGCGGCGCTGGCGCTGGTGGATGTGAGAGGCAGGGTTGCGGCGATAGCGGGCGCGTGCGCCGTGGGTGCGGTCGTGATTAGCATAGCGGCGGTGGAGTGGAGCGAGGGGCGCGGGCTGGATCGGGCTATCGCGGGGGCAGAGGTTAGCGCGGCGGCGCGAGCTATTGACGGCGAGATCGGTATCCACTGGGACAAAGATGGCGGGCGGCTGCTGTATGTCACTGACCATTGTCTTTACAGCGCCACTATCAACCCTTTCTTCCTGCACATCATCCCTGAAAACGCCGCGGATCTGCCCGCCGCGCGGCGCGAGATTGGGGTTGACAACATGGACTTTCTGTTTGTACAGCATCGGGGCGCTTTGGGGGGGCGCTGCGTGGTTGTTCGACGGCTGCCGGACTACCCGATTGCCGAGATACGCGCGGGGGAGAAGAGCAAGGCGGGCGCAACTCCCGCGTGGTCGGTGACGATGCTTGCGGAGCATGAGCGGCATCAAGCGGCGCTAACGGCGATACGCGCGGGGGAATTCGGGGCGCCGGTGGCGCGGTACGCCTTTGACATTTACCACCGCGACAACGCGATTATCTACCACAAGCCCCAGTGCGCGGACAATGATATGGATGCGAAGTTCTTGCTGCATGTGGTTCCTGAGAACGTGGCGGATTTGCCCGCAAGCCAACGGGAATCGGGCTTTGCGAACATGGACTTTGTGTTCGCGGCGCGCGGCGCGAACCTGGTAGGGGGCTGCGTAATGATAGCGCCGCTGCCGGAGTATGCGTTTGAGCGCGTCCGCGCGGGGCAAAAGAGCAAAGGGAGCGCAACTCCCGCGTGGTCGCTGACCATACTTGCGGATTATGAGCGGCATCAGGCGGCGCTGAGGGCGATACGCGCGGGGGAATTCGGCGCGCCGATAGCGCGGCGCGCCTTTGACATTTACCACCGCGACAACGCGATTATCTACCACAAGCCCCAGTGCGCGGGCGATGATATGGATGCGAAATTCTTGCTGCATGTGGTTCCTGAGAACGCGACGGACTTGCCTGCGAGCCGACGGGAATCGGGCTTTGCGAACATGGACTTTGTGTTCGCGGATCGGGGCGCGAATCTGGCGGGCGGCTGCGTAGTGGTAGCGCCGCTGCCGGAGTATGCGATAGCGTTCATACGCACGGGGCAGTTCTTGAGCGGGCAATCGCCGTTTTGGAGGACGGAATTCGCGCCGATGGACTATCGTCAATAGCGGCTTGTTATCGGCGCATGTCGGCGGTATAGACCGGGGTTCCTACTCTATGGGAAAAGTGAGCAACATTTTGGGTATGGATGGATTGGGTTTATCTTTGGATGCCCTGCCATACCAGCAGCGCGCCTACGACCATTAGCACTAAGCCCATAGCGAATAGCAGGCCGTTCAGGCGGACGCGGCCGGTGAGTTTCGCGCCGTAGTAGCTGCCGACCATAGCCGCCGCGCCCATTAGGGCGAGCAGCGCGTAGTCCACTTGGCCGCGCGTCACATGGCCTACCCAGCCGGATACGCCGATGAGGACGCCGATGAACAGGTTTGTGCCGGCGGCGATGCGGGGATCCACGCGCAGGATGCGTATGAGCGCGGGCAGGCGTATGCTGCCGAGTATCAAGCCGACCGCGCCGCCGAGCAAGCCCACGCCAAGCCCTATGCCCGCCTCGGCGGATACGCGGCCCTTGGTGAAAGTTCCCGCTGATCCTGATAGTTCGCCGCCGAACAGGGTTTGCTCCTCGCCCGAGTCTTGCTGGCGGCGCTCGCGTACCATTATCAGGAACTCCACGCCTTGCCAGAACACGAGCAGGCCGGCAAGCAGGATGAGTATGCCGACGGGGGCGACGTCGCTTAGAAAGCCGCCGACGAGGGCGCCGAGGCAGGCGGGGACGCCCATCACCAGCACTATACGCAGGTTGACGCGGCCCTCGCGCAGGTGGCGGATCGCGCCCGCAACGGATGCCAAGCCGCTCACAAGGATGTTTGTGCCGCCGGCGATGGGGGCGGCTATGCCCAGCAAGAGCATCATCGGCAGGCGTATTGTGCCAAGCGCGAGGCCGACGAACCCGCCCAGCACGCCCACCGCAAACGAAAACGCGGTGAGCAGCGCGGCTTGCCATATGGCTACGCCTGAGGCGAATTCGAAATCCAAGGGGGAACCTCTCTAATAAGACTTTAAGAAGACTAGGATAGGCGTGGCTATATCAGATCGTATTCGCCCGGGGCCAGCCGAGGGCTTCTGAATTTGTACACCGCGGGGTAGCCCACGCGCTCAGCCCAAGTGAAGGCGTCGGGGCAGCGTTTTTCGAGACGGCGCTGCGCCTCTTCGTCGGTGTCTGCGATTTCATATTCGCCGGTGTAGATGTCTATGACCACCACGCGCCCTTTTTGGCTGGGGTCCGCCTCTACGATGTGGCGTATTTTCTCGTTGTATATCGCCTCTCCCTTTTCGCTTGTTACGATTGCGTCAGGATGTTGCATTTTCGTCCCTCCGTGCCGTCGGGTTTGCGGCTAATTTCGCGGCGGCGGCTAATGTCTATAAAGCGCTGCGCCGCATCTCATTCTGAGTCTGATGGCTATGCGGGCGCGTAGCCGCGCAGTTGCCAAGTCACGGATCCGCGCAAGGCGGCATCCCATAGCAATTCCATTCCCGCCAATGGATCGCCGGACAACTCAAAGACCGTCCCGTCGAGCGTCTGATCGTTCCACAACACGACGCCGTCATAAAGCGGTATTGTGCGCTGTGTGCCATCAGCCAGCACAATATCTCTATTGCCTTTATACGGCAGTTCAAGAGCGCGAATCATTTCCGGCGGCAACGCAAGAAATCCCTCGAGCCCTGTGTCAACAACCGCAGACACCCGCATCATCGGGGCCGCCGCCGCGCCGCTTGAAATCTGAATATCAAGCAGCATCTCGCCGCGTTCACTAAAGCGTCCCGCTATAGTCACTGCCCCAACTCCCTCCGAACCTGTACGCCGCCGGGTAGCCCACGCGCTCAGCCCAAGTGAAGGCGTCGGGGCAGCGCTTTTCGAGACGGCGGCGCGCCTCCTTGTCGGTGTCGGCGATTTCGTATTCGCCGGTGTAGATGTCTATGACGACCAAGCGCCCTTTTTGGCTGGGGTCCGCCTCTACGATGTGGCGTATTTTCTCGTCGTATATCGCCTTTCCCTTTGCTCTTGTTGTGATTGGGTCAGGATGTTGCATTTTCGTCCCTCCCTGCCGTCGGGTTTGCGGCTAATCTCGCGGCGGCGGCTAATGGGTATAAAGCACTGCGCCGCATCCCATTGGATACGGCGCAGATTTGGCGTCCTGGGGATGGTTGCCTAGACTCCGTTGTCAGCCTCGTCCTGATTGATTGACTGTGTCAGGTCGTAAGTGGCAGACCGGAACTGCTCGAGCTGATCATTCAGCGCCGTCATAGATACGGGCAGCGTGCTTGTGCTTTTTTGCAGCGCGACGAAGTACGCGGACAGGTTCGCCTTTGCGATGAAGACGTCCACGTCTTCCATATCCCGCATCATATTGTACGCAGCCTCCGCGAGTCCGTCCGCCTTGACCGCCCAGTCTGTGAAGGCTTTATGCTGAGCCAAGTCGATCGCCACCAGCTCCGCGCGGAATTCAGGGTCGTTTATCGACTCTGTTAGACTAGACTGCTGCGCGAAATACTCTTCGGCGGTCTCTTTCGCCAGGGTTATCCGGATGTTCATCTCTTGGTAGTCGCGGTGCGCCTGCTCGAACATCGGCGTCCACGAATCTTTCAGCTGCCGCGCCGCCATCACGTAGGCGTCGCTATCCAGATTGCCCTCTTCCGAGTACTTTTGCATCAGGGCGAATGCCCGCTGCACTTCCGAGCTGTGCGGGGAGTCGGCTTTGGGGGCAAAGCCCTCCGTGTCTGTGTCCGCGCCTGCATCACGGGTGGACACCGTGGCTCCGCCGGGCTGCTGCGGATTCGGTTCCTGCGCGTCCGCAACCGCCGGCGGCTCATCAGCGCCTTTCTGCGGGGCAACGCCAGCCGGCGAAACCGGGCTCATCTTGGCGAAAGTCCCAACCATCACGCCCACTTGCTCAGACGCCTGTTCAGTCGCTTTGACCGTCTGGAGGCCGAGATTGTCTTCCACCGCCGCGCCGTTGGATGTGGCTACCATATAGCCAAGCCCAAGCGCGATGGCGAGAGCCGCCATTACTCCTATCGCCGCAAAGATTTTCATAGCCCTCCCTCGCTTTCTTCACTAGCGCAACGCGCAAGTTGCCGCTACGCCCGTTCAATATAACACAATAATCAGCGCAATTCAAGCCTGCCCTCATCATAGCAGTCGGCGCTGACTACCCCGTCGGGGCAGGTTGTGTTTTCGAACTCGGCGCTGCCCGCCCGCCGCACATTCCTGAACTCCGCGCCGGTGAGGTTGGCTTGCTGGAATCGGGCGTCGTCTATGTCGGTATTCACAAAGCGCGCGCCGCGCAGATCGGCGCCGGTGAGATGCACATCGCCCGCCTCGGCGTTGCGAAAAGTGGCGTTGACGAGCGAGGCGTGGTCAAGGCGAGCGCCGAACAGGCTTGCGCTGGAGAAGTTGGCGTCGTTGAGCATAGCGCCGCGCAGCTGGGCGTAGGCGAGATCCGCGCCCGAAAACTTGACGCCCGCGAGCCGAACTCCACGCGCGAACACTACGCGCACAAGCTTGGCGTCCTCAAACGACTCTATGCCGGTCAGCGTTGCGCTAGTCAGATCGACTTTGCTGAGATTTACGCCTACGAGGGTGGCGTTGTGTAGAGTGGCATTTGCCAATGACGCCTCTGACAGATCCGCGCCCGTCAGGTTGGCGCTGGCAAAGCTAACGCCAGATAGATCCAAGCCCGATAGGTTCGCGCCGGTAAAGTCGCAGCCGGACAGGTCGGCGTCGCGGCGGATGATGTCGCAGCGGTGGATGAGCGGCGTGGGCGTAGCGGTGGGCGGCGCGGGTGTGTAGGTGGCGATTGGCGCGGCGGGTCCGGGCGTGGGCGTGTTGCAGGGATCGTGCGGCTTGCCGGCGCTTATCAGCACAAGGGCGGTTTGGCCGCACACGGGCAAGCCCGACCTGTCAATGGTTGCGGTAGCGGTGGGCGAGATAGTGGGCGTTTCGGTGGGCAGCGGCAACGGCGTTTCGGTGGGCGTGGGAACGGGCGTTGGCGAGGCGAGTATCCATATCGGGTCGGGCGTTGGCGTGCGCGTGGCAGGCGCCGGCGGAGGCGGCGTTGCGGTGGGCGGCTGCGTTGCGGCGGGTTGGGCGAGCGCGGGCGCGTCCGGCCGCAAGGGGGCAATCGTGGGGACGGGGGTGCCCTGCGACTCGGCGGCGGCGGTGGCTATGGACGCAACGGCGGTTTGGGTTTGTATCGCGGGCGGCGCTTGGAGCCTGGGGCCGGGGCGGGCGTCCGCCTGCTCAGTCTCGGCGGCTGGCTCGGATTCGGCGTCCGGCTCGCTCTCGGCGTCTTGCGTCGCGGGGGCGTCGGCGGAGCCTGACCCGGCGGTTCGCGTTTGCACCGCGGGCGGCGGCTTGAGCTCAGGCCTATCGTCAGGCGACGCCGCGGGCGACGCCGCGACGCAGCCGAGCGATAGAGCGAGCGCCGCAGCGCAAATCAACAATATGCCGCGCCTCAAAGCCTTTACTCACACGTTCATCATTTTGGTTGCCGATGGGTAAGGGGATTATACCGCAAATTTGGGGGCTGACGCTAAATAATAAGGTAGAGGGCGGCGGCGCAACCGAATTTTGATTTCCGACGAGCAACAAGCGATTGCCTTGTTGGAAGTGGCAGGCGTCAAGAAAACTAACCTGCGATTGCATTGGGATTGCAATAGATATACCGACAACATCCAATATACCGAAATCACCCATTGTGCGGTAATATATGGATTGCCGATTGCCCCCTTATAATAATCGCCGAGAACATACTGAGCAGTGACATTGAATCCTATGACCGCAGAGATACGCCCCCTGGGCGCGGAGGACGCCGCCGCCTACCATGCGCTGCGCCTGCGAGCGCTGCGGGAGCATCCCGCCGCTTTCGCTCAGTCGTATGAGGAGCAGCTGGCTATGCCGCTGGCAGAAGTGGCGTATAGGCTGCAGGCGGCTTGGGACGCGCCGGATGATTTTGTGCCGGGAGTGTTTATCGGCGGCGCGCTGAGCGGGATGGTGGGCTTTCGGCGGGAACGGCGCGAAAACGCGCGGCACAAGGGGCATATCTGGGGCGTGTATGTGGCGGCGGAGGCGCAAGGGCAAGGGCTGGGCAAGCGCATGATGCGGGAGGCTATCAGCCGCGCCGCGCGGATGGACGGGCTGGAGCAGATAAACCTCGCGGTGGTCAGCGGCAATCCCGCCGCGCGCAGCCTATATCTGGCGCTGGGCTTTGCGTCATACGGGCTGGAGCGCCGCGCCGTATTCGTGAACGGCGAGTATCTGGACGACGAGTATATGACGCTGTTTCTGAACGGCTAGGCAAGCCGCCCGCGCCGGTTCATTCAAGCGCGGCGGATGGGCAAAGCGATTGAGGCCTAAGCGCACCGCTCGCTCTACATTCGCCCCTAATTTACCTAATTCACATCTTTAGTTCATCCGCGTGCCGCCGTTCACATTCAGGGATTGGCCGGTGATGTTCAGCGCGTCGTCGGAGGCGAAGAATGCCGCCGCCTTGCCGATGTCTTCCGGCGTCTGCTCGCGGCCGAGGGGGCAGCGCTCGCGTATCATTCGCTCGAAGATTTCGCGCGGGGACAGGCCGGCCGAGGCGGGATCGTTGCGCCGGGTTCGGACTGCTATGCGCTCCCACATCGGCGTCCAGACGCTGCCGGGGCATATGACATTCACATTGATGTTGTGGGGCGCGAGATCCAGCGCGTATGATTGCGTTAGGTGGATGACCGCCGCCTTGGACGCGCCATACGCGCCGCCGCCCTTGCCGCCGCCGCGCCCGGCGTGCGATGCGATGTTGATTATCTTGCCGGAGCGCCGCGCGCGCATATGCGGGCTGACCGCGTCTATCGCCAGCGCCGTGCCTTTCACATTTACGTCAAAGGTAATGTCCCAGTCCGCCTCGCGCGAGCCGGCGGCGTCCTCAAATCCGTCCGCGCCGATGACGCCCGCCGCGTTCACAAGGATGTCTATGCGCCCGAAGTCGGCGATGACCGCCGCCGCCATATCCGCCAAATCGGATTGGCTGGTTACATCCACGCCGTAGGCGCGCGCATCCCGCCCGGATGCCGCCGCAATCTCTTGGGCTGAGCGGCGCGCGCCCTCGGAGTCAATGTCCGCCGCCGCAATCGCCGCGCCGCGCTCAGCCATAACCGCCGCTATCCCCCTGCCCAAGCCGCGCGCGCCGCCCGTTATCACCGCAACCTTGCTTGACAATTGCATATCGTTGCCCCCCTTAAAGAAAGTTCGCCAAAGTTCGCCATTGCACCCATCTTAAAATCTGCCGTAATGCCGCTACTCTAAACGCGGCTAACATTATCAATACCCGAAAGTCTTTGCCTACTTTTCAAAAAAGGATCCCCGTCCTAATCCGAACTTCCCACCCTAATTTACCGCATTGCTAGACGAAACCGCCTTGCCTTGCCGCGATTACAGCCGCATTTCCAGTTCAATCTCGTCGCGCAAGGGTATGCCGTCTGCGCCCGTGAGCGGGATGCCGGGCTTGAGTTTGCGCGCGCCCTCCAGCGCGTTGATGTGGATCGCCGTGATTGTGAACCCGCGCCGCCGGTAGAAACGCAGCGCGCGCGTGTTGTCGTTGGTGGTGATGAGCCACAGCCGCCCGCATCCCGCGGCGATTGCCGCATCCCGCACGGCGAGCGTGAGCGCCGCGCCCACGCCAATGCCCTCCGCCAGCGATTGCAGCAGCGTCATCTCGCACTCGCCGCCTTGGATTGCGCCCCGGATTACATAGGTAGCCAAGCCTATGCGTTTGTCCGAACCCTCGCGCGTGGCGACGAACCCGTCCTGCGCCGTGATGTCGTGCAAAACACCGCGGCTGACCATTTGCGTAGATCCCCAATGTTCGTTCAGAATACACTCAACCCACGCCTTGTTACTTGCCAATATGGGGCGTATGCCAAACCCCGCGTTTGTCATAGCCTTTCGTCCCCCCTTAGTTGCCGCCGTTACCGCCGTTGTTGCCCGAAAGAGCGATGCGGCGTTCCCGGATATAGCGAAAAGTGGATGTGAACGGCGAGCCATACGCGCCCGCGCCGCTCCAGTATCGCGGTGGCGTAGCCGGGGCGGTAGAACGGCTTGCCGTCGCCGCCGAACCCGATTGATGTCCAGGTCGCCGCGCCCCACGCGCGATTGCCGCCGCCCGCCGCGTGAATGTTGTCCAAGTCAATCTTGAAGTTGCTGATGTTTTCCCACGCCGGCCGCCATTCGCGCCGCAAAGCGCCGCGCCCGATAGCGATTTCCATATTCGCGCCGAACCCGGCTACGTCGTCCGCAAGCAGGCGCTCGGCGGCGGCGTAGTCGGCGGCGGCGCAACAGCGCTCGAATAGCGCGAACCACTCGCGTACTGCCGCAACCGGATCATCCGCGACAACCTGCCTTGCGCCGTCCTCGCTCATCGCCGCTACGCCTGCCGCATCCAATCGGCGATGCGCTCGGCTATCATTATCGTGGTCACATTCGTGTTCGCGCGGATGACGTCCGGCATAATGGAGGCGTCCACCACGCGCAGCCCGCCTATGCCGTGAACCCTGCCCCTATCGTCAACCACCGCCATTGGGTCGGACGCGGGGCCCATCTTGCAGGTGCCGGACGAGTGATGCTGCGTCAGCACATTCGCCAGCAGCCAGGCGTCCAGCGCCTCATCGCTCGCCAAGTCGTCATCGCCGGGCGATACGCGCGATAGGCCGGCGTGGCGGAACGCATCGCTCTGCGTCAATTCAACGCACAGCCGCACGGCGCCGCGCATCCGCTCGCGGTCATACTCGTCGGTGAGGTAGCGGTAGTTCAGCTGCGGCTGTTGATGCGGATCCGCCGACCTTAGCCGCAGTTCGCCCGCCGATACCGCTTTTTGCAGCGCTATGCTGAATCCGGTGGGCGTGATGTCGGCGTCTATGTCAAAGTTGACGGGCATATGCTCGGTGCGGACGTGTAGCGGGCGCATCTGCATATCGTTGCGGTAGCGCGAGCCGGGCGTGGTGTAGCGCATCCCGATTTGCAGCGCGGGCGCGTCCGCCGCTATCGGATGCGCGCTTTCGTACAGCAGAAACACGGCGGGGTGATCGCGCAGGTTTTGCCCCACGCCCGGCAAGTGCCGCATTAGAGGTATGCCCATCTCCGCCAGATGCTCTTGGGGGCCCACGCCCGACAGCATCAGCAGCTGCGGCGAATTTATCGCGCCGCCGCACAGAACGACCTCGCCGGCGTCCACCCGGAACGTCCCGCCGCCGCTCTCCACTTCCACGCCAACCGCGTTGCCGTCCTCAAGCAGAACCCGCCGCGCCAGCGTGTCCGCCCGGATGGTCAGGTTGAGCCGGTGGCGCGCCATTCCCAGGTAGGTCAGCGCGGCGCTCATCCGGACGCCGTCTATGCGGTTGAGCGGGTAGTAGCCCACGCCGGTGGATTCGGGGTGATTCATATCTTCGGTGAACGCAAAGCCCGCCGCTTGGGTGGCTTGCAGAAACGCGCGGGGTATGGGCAGCAGCTCATCCGCGCCGTAGCGCCGCGCGGGGATGGGGCCGTCCGAGCCGTGAAAGTCGTCGCCCTGAAAGTCCAGGTCGTTTTCCATCTTGCGAAAGTGCGGCAGCACATCCAGGAACGCCCAATCGCGGTTGCCCTGCGCCGCCCAGTCGTCGTAGTCTTCGGGGATGCCGCGAAAGAAGACCTGCCCGTTTATCGCGCTGGATCCGCCCGTCACCTTGCCGCGCGGCAGCCGGAACGCGGGCCTGTCCGGCGTCGCCTGCGCCTCGTACCCCCAAGTGTGCGCGTCCCGATGCGCTTGGTGATACCAGGGCAAGACGCCGTACTTGATATGATCGGGCAGCCGCGCAAAGTCGGGGTAGTCGGGGCCCGCCTCCAGCAGCAGCACGGAGCGCGCGGCGTCCTCCGACAGGCGGCTCGCCAGCGCGCTGCCCGCCGAACCCGCGCCCACTATGACGACGTCGTAGCCCATTCCCGCCCTCCTTATCGCATTATCCCAATCGCAGATTTGCCGCAGACTTTTCGCAGACATTTTCGCAAACATTTTCCCACATTCGCAATTCACGCCCGCGCATTATACACTATGCGCGATTGCCCGCTAGACGCCAATCGGCGCTCTTGGCGCATGCCAACCATCCGTTGGACTTGTGCTAGACATTGTTCAAAACTAAACTCCCGCTTGACTTATGAGCGCAATTCTATTATAAGTATGGCGCAAGCGGCGATTAACGTCGCCAGGGCAAACGCGGCGACGCCACGCAAGGGGCGTGTTAGCAAAGCCGCCAATAAAACGATATGGTCTGCGTCACTCGGCCATTAACATCAAGGAGGATAAGATGAACTGGAAACCCACGATAGTCCTGGGCATCCTGGGCGCGCTGGCGTTGCTGCTCGCCGCCTGCGGAGGGGCGGCTGCGCCCGCGCCTGCCGCGCCCGCGCCGCAAGCGCCCGCCGTGGCGCCGGCGGTTCAGCAAGCGCCGGAGGCTCCCGCGCCGCGAGCGCCCGCAATGCCGCAGCCCGCGGCGCCCGCGGCGCCGGCTATGGCGGCCGAGCGCGCCCCCGTGGCGGCCGCGACGGCGGTTCCCGCGGCGACCGCGGTGGCAGTCATACGAGAGCCGGTCGCGCCCGAAGACAGGCCCAGCGGCACGCTAGTCATCGCAACCGTGAGCGTCCATACGCCCAGCGGGTTCCCGACCGACTGCCTGTGGTGCTCCACTCTCACTTATGTGAACAACCAAGAATCGCTGCTTAAAGCGGTTCGCACTGAGGGCGGATCCCTGACCGCCGCGCCCTGGCTGGCAAGGGCTTGGGAAACCGCGCCCGATCTGTCCTATACCGACTTCCAGCTCCAAGAGGGCGTGATGTTCCACAAGGGACACGGCGAAATGACCGCCAGGGATATTGAGTGGACTTACAAGGCGCTGCTGCCCTCGTTCACGCCTGAGGCGCGGCACGATACCTCCGGCAGCATAGACATCGCCATCGGCGACCTTGAGCCGCTCGACGACTACAACCTCCGCATCACTTGGGATAGCTTTGCCGGGCATACGCTCGCGCAGATTATGACCGACATCAGCGAAGGCACGGGAATGTTCCCGCACATTGAGACCATCATGGAAGTCAACGGCTTTGCCACAGAGGACGAGGCCGGCGAATGGATGCGTACCAATATCGTGGGAACCGGGCCATTCGTGATGGACGAGTGGGTCGCTCAGAACGCTATGTTTATGAGCGCCGTCCCCGACCACTGGGAAAAGCCCCCGTACGTCGCCAATGTGCGCGCGCTTGAGGTGCCTGAGCCTTCCACGCGCCTAGCGATGCTTGAAAACGAGCAGGCGCAGGTCGGCGAGCTGGCGCTGAAAGACTGGAACTCGCTGCTGGACACCGGCAGGTTCGCGCTCGCGCCTGAGGGCATTGCCGATGTGAAAAGTTTCCCATTCGCGGGCAACTTCTGGGAAGACACCAACGCGCTCACGGGCGATCCTCTGCCCGAAACCGTGCGCGACACCAGCCTTCCCTGGGTTGGCGATCCCTATGAGAACGGCGCGTTTGACGAGAACACCCCGTCTATGCAGAGTTCGCTCAAAGTGCGCCAAGCGCTGCGTATGGCAATGGATCGCGAGGCGCTCAATGAGATCATCCTCGGCGGACTTGGAACGCCGGCGTACCTCGGCGGCCAGACGCTCAACGACCCCGTATGGGCGAACAACGCCGAGCAGTGGACGCTACCCTACGACATAGAGGGCGCAAAGGCGCTGCTCGCCGAGGCGGGATACGCCGACGGCTTTGAGGTTACCTTCTGGGCCGGGCTAAGCAACGAAGACATTGAGCTTTCCGACGCAATCGCCGCCGACTGGCTCAACAACTTCAACATCACGGCTCAGCACGACCGGCGCACATACACCACTATCCGCCCCGGGCTTGTAACGCGCACCTTCCCCGTACTGCGGATGCACCCCTGTTGCGGCGGGCCCGCCACTTGGCCGCTTGAGCAGATCTGGTCAAGCTACGGGCGCAACGGCTACAACCACGGCATTGAGTTGCCCGAGGCCGCCCGCGTCAACAAGATAAAGAACGAAACCGCCGACCAAGACGCGCTGTATCAGGCAAGCGTTGAGATGCGGCAATACCTGCACGACTGGGCTATCCTGCCCGCAATCGTGCAATCGCCGTCCAACGCGCTCTACAACGTTGAGCGCATAGACGGCGCGCTATGGGCGCAGGGCATGCGCCCGATGCTCCAGTTCCGCAACGCCGGCGTCAGCGAGATCGAGTACATCAAGCTGAAGTAGCGCCGCGTAGCGCAAGCGTAACCTTGGGCTGCGTCCCCAGCGCCATTAACCGCGCCATTAGGGGCGCAGCCCAAAAGAACGCAATCCCGTAAATCCCGCAATCCGCAAATTAGCAACGGGGACAAAGTATGACCCGGTTCATAGTTCGCAGATTCTTCACATCGCTAATAGCCCTAATCGGCGCTACCCTTATCGTGTTCAGCGTGTCACGTCTGCTTGGCGATCCGCGCGTGTTGCTGTTGCCGGAGGACGCCTACGGCATCACCGAGGAGGTCTGGGAAGAACTTTCCCGACAGCTCAACCTGGACAAGCCCATTCCATTCCAATACGCGCTTTGGGTATGGGACTTGTTGCGGGGAGACTTGGGCAGAGACCTGGCGGATCGGCAGCTCATCGCGCCCAAAATCCCAACGAAACTTGGGCCTACGCTAAGGCTTGCGCTCGCCGCGTGGCTGCTTGCCACGGTCGTGGGCATACCGCTTGGCGTCTTATCGGCAATCAAGCGCGGCAGCATAGCCGACTACATCGGGCGCGCTTTCGCGTTATTCGGGCAGACCATCCCGCTGTTCTGGATAGCCATCATCAGCATACTGGTATTCTCAGTGTGGCTGAACTGGTTACCAGCCGGAACTATGGGCGAGGGCTTTTCGCCCCAAAACTACATCCTGCCCACCGCTACGCTGGCGTGGTTCGCCGCCGCCGGCTATGTGCGCCTTGTGCGCTCCGCGATGCTGGAAGTGCTGGACTCCGAATTCATCAAGCTCGCCAGGGCAAAGGGAGTGCGCTACAACTCGGTCATATGGAAACACGCCTTTAAGAACGCGGCGATAGCGCCGCTGACATACTCCGGCGTGCTGTTCGCGGGCTTTATCACCGGCTCAATCTCAATTGAGGTTGTGTTCGCGTGGCCCGGCATCGCCCGCTACGCGGTGGAGGCGGTGTGGACGAACAACTTTACCGTGCTGGCGGTGGTAACCCTAATGTTCACGGCGGCTTTCATCGCCATCAACTTCTTGGTGGACATCCTGTACGCCTTTATCGATCCCCGCATCCGCTACTCGTAACGCTACCCGCTAAGGAGTGAGAGACAGCATGGCACAGGCAGAAATACGGCAGGACTTCGAGGTCAACTTGCCGACCCGCGGCGCCGGCCCAATTTCGGCGACCATCCAATTCATCAGGAATTGGCCGGTGCTACCCGTCGCCATCCTAGTGGTTATGGCGCTCTTGGCGATATTCGCCGAGCTTGCCGCGCCGCATGACCCGCTCTTCGCCACGCTGCGCGCTCGCGCCACGCCGCCCGTATGGGTAGAGGGCGGCACATGGACATACCCGCTTGGCGCGGATCATATCGGGCGCGATCTGCTGAGCCGCCTCATACACGGCGCGCGCGTCTCTCTGATGGTAATGGCGATAGCGCTCATAACCGGCACGCTCATCGGCACGGCAATCGGGCTTATCGCGGGCTATTTCGGCGGCATCCTGGACGAAGTGCTGATGCGCTTGGTGGACATATTCCTAGGCTTGCCTTTCGTGCTGGCGGCTATGGTTCTGGCGGTTGTGCTGGGGCAAAGCATGAGCACGATGATTATTGTGCTGGCGGCGCTCACCTGGTCGGGATACGTCCGCAATGTGCGCGGCGAAGTGCTGACGCTCCGCGAGCGCGATTATGTGGCGCTGGCGCGAGTGGCGGGCGCGTCCCTGCCGCGCATCCTAGTGCTGCACATCCTGCCGGGCGTCATAAACACCGTGCTGGTAATCGCAACCCTGCGCTCCGGGCAGCTCATACTCGCCGAATCGTTCCTGAGTTTCTTGGGAGCGGGCATTCCGCCGCCCACGCCCACTTGGGGCGCGATGATAGCCGACGGGCGCAACTTCCTGCGCGACGCCTGGTGGATCTCGTTCTTCCCCGGCTTGGCGATATTCCTGACGGTTATGGCGCTCAACTTCATGGGCGACTGGCTGCGGGACAAGCTGGATCCGCGCCTGAGGCAGCTCAGCTCATAGCGAGTAGGGCTTGACCGCGCGCGGCGTTTATGGCTAGAATAGAGGTGTAGCCGCGGTGTCTGCATGCGCCGCGGCTGCGCAGCGCAACCGGCGCAAAGGAACTACGCCTTGGGAACCGCATAGCCGCGCCGCCGCGAACATACCGCTTGACTAGACGGCCTCCCGTTTGCCGCAGGGCAGCGCGGGAGGCTTACGCTTGCCCTTTGCCCCCGCCCGTATGCCATAGCCATAGCCCTTACGCCATAGCCCTTATCGGAGGCAACGCCCGATGACGATGACACACGACCCCGAACTCGCCGACCTGCGCCGCCGCATCCGCCACTCCGCCGCCCATGTCATGGCGGATGTGGTCACGCGAATGTTCCCCGATGTCAAGCTCGCCATAGGGCCGCCCACCGAGGACGGGTTCTACTACGACTTCCTAGCGCCGCAGCCCTTTCGGGACGAAGACTTGGAGCGCATAGAGAGCCGGATGCGCCAAGTGATAGCGCAAGACCTCGCCTTTGAGTACGCCGAATACCCGCGCGAAGAGGCGCTTGGGCTGAACGCCGAAGAGCCGCTCAAGCTGGAAATCATCCGCGAAATCCCCGCCGACGAGCCGATTTCCACCTACAAGCACGGCGAGTTCGAAGACCTGTGCGCCGGCCCTCATGTGCCGTCCACCGGCGCGATACCCGCGTTCAAGCTGCTGAGCGTGGCGGGCGCGTACTGGCGCGGCGACGAAAACCGGCCTATGCTGCAGCGCATCTACGGCACGGCATTCGAATCGCAAGATGCGCTGGACGACCACCTAGCCCGCCTGGAAGAGGCAAAGCGCCGCGACCACCGGCTGCTGGGCCGCGAACTCGACCTGTTCTCGGTTCACGACGAAACCGGCCCCGGCCTAATCGTCTGGCATCCCAAGGGCGCAAGGCTGCGCGGCATCGTGGAAGACTTCTGGAAACAGCGCCACTACGCCGCCGGCTACGACCTCGTCTATACCCCGCACATCGGGCGCTCTACGCTCTGGGAAACCAGCGGCCACCTGGACTTCTACAAAGAGAATATGTACGCGGCGATGGAGATGGACGGGCAGGACTACTATCTCAAGCCGATGAACTGCCCGTTTCACATCTTGTACTACCGGACGGCGATGCGGAGCTACCGCGAGCTGCCGATGCGCGTGGGCGAGCTGGGGGCGGTGTATCGCTACGAGCGCGGCGGCGTTCTGCACGGCTTGCTGCGCGTGCGCGGCATGACGCAGGACGACGCGCACATCTTCTGCCGCCCCGACCAGGTCGTGGACGAGGTGAACGCGGTGCTGGACCTGGACTTCGGCATCCTGCAAGCGATGGGGTTCAGCGAGTTCGAGGTGATGCTGTCCACGCGCCCCGAAAAGGCGGTGGGCGACGCCGCGCAGTGGGAGCTGGCGACCGACTCGCTGCGGCAGACGCTGGAGCGGCGCGGCATGCCCTTCGGCGTGGACGAGGGCGGCGGCGCGTTCTACGGCCCCAAAATAGACATACACATCCGCGACGCCATAGGACGAATGTGGCAATGCACGACCGTGCAGTTTGACTTCAACCTGCCGCAGCGCTTTGGGCTGACATACATCGGCGATGACGGCAAAGAGCATCAGCCGTATATGGTTCACCGCGCGCTGCTCGGCTCGCTGGAGCGCTTTACGGGCGTGCTGATAGAACACTACGGCGGCGCGTTCCCCGTGTGGCTTGCGCCCGTGCAGGCGGTCGTGATCCCCATAGCCGACCGCCACTTGGACTACGCCGCGGATGTGCAAGCGCAATTGGCGGCGGCGGGCGCGCGCGTCCAAACCGACGCGCGCGGCGAGCGCATGAACGCCAAAATCCGCGAGGCGCAGCTGCAGAAGATCCCGTATATGCTTGTGGTGGGCGACCGCGAGGCGGCGGCGGGCGCGGCGGCCGTGCGACTGCGCTCCGGCGAAAACCTCGGCGCCATCCCCGTCGCCGACATCGCCGCCCGCATCGCCGCTGAGACGGCGGAGCGGCGATAGGATCCCTCTATCGCATTGCACAGCGGTTGCACGGCCGATTCACAAGCGAACACAGGGCATCACAGGGCAAGCAATCCCCCCGATTTCGGCATTTTCCCGCCTATGGGTATTGCCTACCCCGTAGCCTTGTGTTATATTCGCTTATTATGCCGAGATTAGGCTGATTCTACGATTGAGGTGAGAGGAAAATCCCCCCTAGAGAATATCGCGTCAACCATCGAATCCGCGTGCCGGAAGTGCGCCTGATAGACGACCAGGGCGAGCAGCTCGGCGTTATGCAAACGCGCGAGGCGGCGGCTATCGCCGAAGAGCGCGGGCTAGACCTCGTCGAGGTCGCGCCCACCGCAAACCCGCCCGTATGCCGCATTATGGACTACGGCAAGTTCAAGTACGACAACACGCGCAAAGAGCGCGAGGCGCGCAAAGCCCGCAAGGCGCGCGCTATGCAGGAACTGCGCGAAGTCCGCATGAAAACCCGCATCGGCCAGCACGACCTGGACGCCAAAACGCGCCTTGTCAAGCGGCTGCTCGGCGGCGGCGCTAAGGTTAAGGTGTCGGTTATGTTCCGCGGGCGCGAAATCGCCCACCCCGAACTGGGCATGGAACTCCTGCGTACCGTCGCCAACGACCTTGTGGACGAGGCGCTGCTGGAGCGTCCGCCCACGTTTGAGGGGCGTTTCCTCACAATGACCCTAGTGCCGAACCTGTCCAAGAGCGGCGATTCGGCGCAGCCCAAACAGGAGAAAGAAGTTGCCCAAGCTTAAAACCCACAAGGGCGCGCGCGCGCGGTTTCGCGTAACCGCCGGCGGCAAGCTCGTCCGAATGAAAGGCCACCGCAGCCACCTGCGCCGCAAAAAGCCCAACAAAGTCAAGCGCCAATACACCGGCAGAATAGACGTCAGCCCCGCCGACGCGCCGCGCATCAAGAAACTGCTACCCTACGGGGTGCCTTAGGCGGGTGGCAATCCTCCTCCGCATCCCGCCTATATCGGCGGGGTGATGATTGACCTGTGAGAGGCGCTTGGGGATTGGGCCGGAGGCGGCTAGGTAGCCGATTTTCGGTCAATGAACAAGCCCTGTCATGGGTCAAACGAAATTTGCAAGGAGGCAAGCGATATGATGCTGTATGAGAAGATTCGGCTGGGATGTGAGAAGTACCATCAGCATGAGTACGCATATGACGGGTATTATCGCAGTTACCGTGATGCCAAAAATCAGCCTAAGTGGAATAATCCTGATAGGCTGGACTGCGATGAAGTCAAAAGGCTGGTTCGTTTCGCCAATGAGTGGGGAAGTAGGATTCCCAAGAATGGTGAAACCATAAGGCGATTGTTGACCAGTCTGACAGACGTAGTGCCACGCCTGAATACACTGAAAAGCGCGACACTGCTTGATGTCAAATTCGACGAATCTACAATGCAGATGATACAGGAATGCTTTGACGCAATAACAAGATCCCCCGTTAAAAATGATGGCGTTACAAAAATTAGACGGCATGTTGGCACTTCCAAGATGCTACATGTAGCCATCAATCCGGAGTTGTTTGTAATGTGGGACAACGATATTCAATCAGCCCACATAGCCCAAACAGCCCGTAGTCTAAGAATTAACCTTAGCCCTGGAAACGCGGGGGTATTGTATGCGGGTTTGTTCCTGCCGAAAATGCAAAGAATTGCTAACCAGGCAGTCGACGAGGTTGTGTCCAGAGAGAACCGTTCCCGTGCTAACGCAATCCAGTCATTCACAGATCGTTGCCAAAAGAAGAACACCCTCGCCAAGATTATTGACGAGTACAACTTCGCAAAATTCAAAAGGGACTGGCTATAGCCTTGTCGCCAAACACAATGGCTGACATCCAATAAGGACTATGCCAACCGCGCGGTAACTCGCGCGGCGGCGCAAGAGCGCGAAAGCCAATCTCGCCGGAGTCCGCTATGGCTGCCGAAACCGCATAGCGGGTTACCCATCCGAAAACCCTATGCGCCGCAACCCATACGGGCTATAATTAACAAACCAGGCGCCCGCTGACCACGCGCCTGGTTTGTATGCTGAATGGATACTTGTACACATCAGGGAGCAATCCGGTGACCAGAATAAAACGCGGCACGAACAAGCGCCGCCGCCATAAGAAAGTGCTGAAAGCCACGAAAGGGCATCAGGGCGTCCGCCATACGCTGTACAGGCGCGCGCACGAATCGCTCATACACGCGCTCTCATACTCATACGCGCATCGCAAAGAGAAGAAAGGCGATATGCGCCGCCTGTGGAACATCCGCATAAACGCCGCCGCGCGCGCCAACGGCACAACTTACAGCCGCCTCATTCACGGCCTAAAGCTCGCCGGCGTGGACATCAATCGCAAGATGCTCGCCGACCTCGCCATCCGCGACCCGCAGGCATTCGCCGAAATCGCCGCCAAAGCCAAAGCCCAGCTGGAGCCGGCGCAAGCCTAAGCCGGCGCAAGCCTAACCCGCCTAGCCCCCCAGCAGCAGCCTGGCGTCGTTCACCAGATCCGCCGTCTCAAACGGCAGCGTGAACGCCACGCGCATCGCGCCCTCCGCGTCTATCAGGTATATCGGCGCCGAGTGGATGATGCGCCCGCTCCGCGCCGCAAGCGCGCTCGCCCCCCCGCCGGAGGCCTGCCCGGCTTGTCTATGCCCGCCGCTTGCGCTCGCCGCCGTAGCCGCATCGCGCCCCGGCCCATGCAAATACGGATCTATGTAATAGGCATCCCACACCGCCCGCAGCGCATCCTCGTCGCCCGTCAGATACGCCCAGCCCTCAACCATATCCCAGCGCTCCGAATACGCCAGCGCCGCCGCCACGCTGTCCCGCTCCGGATCCACGCTCACCACCACGATAGCCGTATCGCCGCCGCCGTCCTCGGCAAGCGCCGCCCTCGCCTCCCGCAGGTGATTGGCGGCTACCGGACACACATCCGGGCAGCTTGTGTACAGGAATGTCAGCAACACAACCTTGCCCCGAAAATCCGCCAGCGACGCCGGTTTGCCGAACTGGTCGGTCAAGCGAAAGTCGGGCGCAGGGTTGGCGGCGCTCAGGACGGTTCCCTTGAACGCATCCGGGGCGGCCGGCCGGGCGCATGCGAGCGAGAGCAACGCGAATAGCGCAACGCTCGCCATAGCGCCCGCTATGAGGATGCGCGGCATATGAAATCGCAAGGCAAACGTCATCGGCGCGAGTTTCACGCTATCGCAAGGGTAGGTAGCGGGACGGGCAACGGCAGGCGCATAACGGCGCGGATACGCAACCGCGATCGAGGCTCGCGCCGCCTGCGCGATACGCCCGCCGCCGCTACTTCTCCACCGCCCGCTGCGCCAGGAACGCCGCCAGCGGCACAAATAGCACAAACGCCATCCCAAGCACGATGACGCCGAGTTCGCTGTGCATCTGATGGTGCAATACCATAAACACCACGCCGAGCGAACCCGCGAACACCGCGATTATCGCCAGCGCCAGCACGGGGAATAGGATTGCCAGCAAAAAGCGCTGCATCATCTATACAAGTCCTCCAATTCGGGCTCGTCCGCCCGTCCATAGCCGTTGTTGTCGTCGTCGTTTCGGCTGCCGTAAAATTCGGCTGCCTCCAGCTTGCGCTCCTCTTCTTCCTGGTTGAACCACTTGAAGAAGACGATTATCAGCAGCGTCAGGAAATAGATCCCGCTGCCGACCTTCATTATGATACCGCCCAGCTGCTGGTCAAGCAACGGGGTAAGCCCCCATATGCGCGGCGCGTTGATGTAGAAGTCGTATATCGGGCTTTCGGCGAATGTGATGATTGCGAACACGATTAGCTGCGCCACCGACAGCGCGAACAGGTAGCCTATCTGCATCGGGTAGCTCAGGCGCGGCAGCTCCGGCATATTGCTGGTGAGCGGCCACCACATCAGCATCGCCGTGCCGACCATCAAGATATGCTCTAGCGCGTGAACCGCCTCGCTGTGCAGCGAAGAGTTGTACAGCGCCGGTATGTGCCATATGGAGAACACGATGTTGAACACGCCAAACGCGGCTATGGGATGCGTCAGCGCGCGCGCGCCGCGAAACGCCCAGTTCGGGCGCATCAGCGGGCGCAGCAGCCAAGCGGGCGTCCCCAGCACAAGCAGCGGCGGCGCTATCAGCGTCAGCAATACATGCTGAACCATGTGCATGCTGAACAGAAAGCTTTCGCTCAGGATGTGCAGCGGCGATGTGAGCGCGAAGAACACCACCACCATCCCCGCCGTGAAGTTCGCCACCTGGCGCGGCTCCACCGAATCCGCCAGGTTGTAGCGCTCGCGCAACGGGCCTACGCCCAGCAGATACGCGCCCAGCAGCAGCGCCATGCCCGCCAGCGCGTCCCAGTGCGCCTCCCATTGCAGCCACAGACCGGCAGTCAGTTCGTCCAAAATGCGCTCCCCGCCAAGGCGTCGCCGCTACGGCCTACCCCGGCCGGATTGCCGCGCGCGTAATAGCCGCGCGCGGCCTAGCCGCCCGTGAAGAAGTTGAACAAGCCCATCAGCGCGAACACCACGCCCGCCGCCACGATTAGCCCCGCCACGAACATCACCGAGAACACGGGGATCTCCCTGCCCATGATGGTCAGCCCCAGCTTGTCGTAGCGCAGGTGCATATAGAACATCGCCACCAGCAGGAATTTCGCGGCGGACATAAGCGTCAGTATCGGTATGATGCCGTGTCCTATCCACTCTACGTAGAATATGCCGAACTCCGCCGCCGTTAGAACCGACAGCGTTATGGCTACCTTGAAGTAGGTCAGCGGCGTGGGATGCCCCGTGTGAACCTCGCCCTCTGCCTCTTCATGCGTTGGCGCCGGGTGGTTTTCCTGACTCATTCCCTTTTCCCTCTTCTGTGCGTAGTTCGCAGTGTTGCCGACCGCTTGCGAGCGCCCCGCGCTAGTAGCCGGGGAATACCCCAAACAGATACACCACGGTGAAGATGACAATCCACACCACGTCAACGAAGTGCCAGTAGAGCGCGGCGAGGTCAACATCCAGGTTGCGCTCCGGCGTAACCTGCCCTTTCTTGAACGACAGGAACAGCAGCGACAGCAGCCACACTATTCCCAGCGTCACGTGCGCGCCGTGAAAGCCCGTGAGCGTGAAGAATGTCGTGCCGAACAGGTTCGTGCGCGGCGTCAGCCCCACGACCTCTTCCACCTTGCCGTCGTGTTCGTCCGGCGTGCCGCACTTCTCGGCGACCTGCTGCTGAACCGGCGTCAGCTCAGCAACCCCCACGTCGGAACACTTCACCACCACTTCGTAGTTGGCGAACGTCCTGAATTCGTACACCTGGAACGCGATGAATGTCATCCCCATTATCGCGGTGGACGCCAGCCATATGCGAAAGGTGGTCATGTTGTTGCGCGTGAGCGCCGCGTAGGCGAGCACCATGCTCATGCTGCTCATCAGCAGCACGAAAGTGCTGACGGTGGTCACCGGGATGCTGAACACATCCTCAGGCAGCGGGCCCGCCATGCTGCGGTTCTTGTACACCAGGTAGGTGGCGATGAGCGAGCCGAAAAACATGCAGTCCGAACCCAGGAACGCCCACATCAGCATTTTCCTGTGGTTCAGCCCGGTAGTAGTGGGCTCGTGTTCGCCGTGCGCTATTGCGTGTTGTGCCACTTAATTCAGCCTCCGGGGTTAGTGAGCCGCGTGGTCGCCGCCCTCTTCGGGATCGTTCACCGGCTCGAATGACCAAGCGTAGACCGCCACCGTGCCGATGAATACGCCTATCGCGGCGATGGCGTAGTTGGCGACCGGATACACCAGCCCAAACGCGCCTATCAGTATTCCGCAGGACACCACGAAAGGCCAGTATGAGGGCTGCGGCATATGAATATCGTGTTCTTCGTCGTCCTCGCCCGAACCGCCGCCGACCGGGACTTCGCGCCGAACCTCGCGCCGCTTGCGCGCCCACCAGTCGTCGCGGTCGTGAACCTCCGGTATCTCGGCGAAGTTGTACTCCGGCGGCGGCGACGGGATTGACCACTCCAGCGTGCGCCCGTCCCACGGATCCGCGCCCGCCACGTCGCCCTTGCGCCAGCTGCGCGCTATGTTGTGCATAAACATCAATATGCCCACCGCGAGCATTACAACGCCCAGCGTTGACACGCCGTTCCACAAGTTCCACCCCATAGAGGCGTCGTATGTGTAGATGCGGCGCGGCATCCCGTCCAATCCGAGGAAGTGCATCGGGAAGAACGCAAGGTTGAACGCTATGAAGATTACCCAGAAAGTAATCTGCCCCAGCCTTTCGTTGTACATCCTGCCCGTAATCTTGGGGAACCAGTAGTATATGCCCGCGAATATGGCGAATATCGCGCCGCCGAACAGGACATAGTGGATATGCGCCACTATGAAGTAGGTGTCCTGCTGCTGCGCGTCGGACGACGCCATGGAGTGCATCACCCCGCTTATGCCGCCGATGGTGAACATCGCCACGAACCCCACCGCGAATAACATAGGCGTCTTGAAGTCCATCGCGCCGCCCCACATTGTCCCCATCCAGTTGAACACCTTTACGCCCGTTGGCACGGCGATTGCCATAGTCGTGATGGTGAACACCGTTATCGGGATGGGGCCTAGCCCCACGGTGAACATATGGTGGCTCCACACCATCCAGCCCATAAACGCGATTATCGCGCCCGCCAGCACAATCGCCGGATAGCCGAACAGCGGCTTTTTGGAGAACGTCGGGATGATGTCCGACACGATGCCCATAGCGGGCAGTATCAGGATGTACACCTCAGGATGCCCGAACACCCAGAACAGGTGCTGCCATAGCACGGGGTCGCCGCCCTTTGCCACGTTGAAGAAGTTCATCCCGAAGGCGCGGTCGAAGTAGAGCTCGATCAGCGCCACGGTTATCACCGGGAACGCCAGCACAACCAGTATGGCGGTGATGAACGTCATCCAAGTGAACAGCGGCAGCCGCATAAAGCTCATGCCCGGCGCGCGCATATTGATGATGGTTACGATGAAGTTGAACGACGCCGCAAGCGAGGCTATCCCCAGCACCTGCAGGCTGATGATCCAGTAGTCTATGCCCGTTCCCGGGTTCTGCTGAACGCTTGTCAGCGGCGCGTAGCCGAACCAGCCCGCGTTGGTAGCGCCCCCCGTGAACCAGCTTATCTTCAGGATGATCGCGCCCGCCAGGAACGTCCAGTAGCTAAAGGCGTTCAGGCGAGGGAAAGCCACGTCCCGCGCGCCGATTTGCAGCGGCACTACGAAGTTGAAGAACGCCGCGCTCAACGGCATTATGGCGAGGAATATCATCGTCGTGCCGTGCATCGTGAACAGCTGGTTGAACACCTCAGCGCTCACGATGTCCTGGTTCGGCCCCGCCAGCTGTATCCGCATAATCAGCGCCTCTAGGCCGCCGCTCAGAAACAGCAAAAACGCCGTAACCCCGTACAGAACCCCTATCTTCTTGTGGTCGATAGTGGTAATCCAGTTCCATACGCCGCTGGGGTGTGTTGGCCTGGGTATCGGGAACGCAATCGTGGTCATTCCTCGCCTCCCATAATGTTGCGTCAGTTAGGGCGGGTTTGCGCGCCGCCCGCGCGTCCCAAGCGATTAACGCCGCCTATCTCGCTATTTTAGGGTCAGCAGATACGCTACCAGCGCGTCCACGTCCCTTTCGGACAGCGCCTTGTCCGGGTCGACGTACGGCACGCCGTCGCGCGCCATAAGATTGCCCGGCTTTAGCGTTTCGGGATCGGTTATCCATACCTTCAAGTTGCGCTGCAGCATAGACTCGCTCACGAACTCTCGCCCGCCGGCGTCCACCGGCAAGCCCGCATTGTTCACGAACAGCTGCCTTTGGTTGCCCGCCTCAAACTCAATGTCCGAGTTGCGGAACATTCCTAGATGATTGACCCTGCTTGCCACATGCGTCAGGTTAGGGCCAGTCCTGCCCGGCAGGCGGCTGCCGTCGTCGCGCAGCTTGATGATGCTGCGCTCTTGCTGGTGGCAGCCCGAACAGCCCGCCGTGCGAAACAGATCCTTGCCCTCGCGCGCCAGCGGGTCGGACGGCTCAAGCGCGTCCGCCGCCTGCCGCGCCAGCCACACGTCGAACTCGGCGCGCGGCACGGCTATCACCTTGAACCGCATATTCGCGTGCATCACGCCGCAGAACTCCGCGCATTGCCCGAAAAATTCGCCCGGCTGATACGCCTCAAACCACATCGTATTGTCGTTGTTCGGTATCATATCAACCTTGCCCGCCAGCTTTGGCACCCAGAAGCTGTGGATGACATCCACCGAATCCAGGCGGAAGCTCACAGGCTCGCCCACCGGAATGAACAGCTCATTCGCCACCGCTATCTGCTCTTGCGCGTTGACGGGATTGGGATACCTGAACTCGAACCACCACTGGTGGCCGATGACATCAACCTCAAGCGGCGGCGCGCGGTAGTTGTCCGAATACTCCGGGTTCGCGGCGTAGAATATGCCCTGTATGGTTGGCACCGCCGCCACTACCAGGATGAGAACCGGGATCACCGTCCAGATGATCTCCAACCGCGTGTTGCCGTGCGTCTGCGCGGGATCGCCGTCGCCCCTGCGCCTAAAGCGCACAACCATATAGATGAGCGCGCCCTCTACCAGGATGAAGACGACCGTTCCCGCCGCCAGTATCACGTAGAAGATGAATAGCTGATTTTCGGCGACTGGGCCTAGCGTGTCGAATGTGGACTGCGCGTGCGAGGGCGTGCAGCCCGTCATCAGGGCGACGAGCATGCCCACCAACACGATGCCTAGAGACCTCTTCAAGCTTTTTGCGCTCTTCACCATATTGATACTTGTCACCCTCTCATCGGTCGGTTTGTCAGCATCGGCGCTTAACCCGCGCGCGCCCAATCCCACTTGTGCGCCGTAAAAATCTATCAGAGCGGCTAATCTCAGTCAAGGCAATATGCGCCGAATTGCGCCGCCTCTGCGTCAATCCCCTATATCACGCTATATCCCTCATAGCCAGCGAACCCACTCAACCTTGTACAGGCTGTCGCAGATTATCGCCAGGAACAGCAGCCCAAGATACAGCAGTGAGTACAGATAGAGCGTTTTGGCGCCCTCAATGCCCGGCCGCCGCGTGAGCCGCCAGGCGTAGTATATGAACGCCGCGCCCAGCGCCGCAGAGCTCGCCAGATACACCAGCCCGACCGCGCCCGTAGCCGCGAACATCGTTGTCAGCGCCAGCATCAGCGCCGTATAAAGCAGGATTGTCTTTTTAGTGGCGTCCACGCCCATCACCACGGGCAGCATCGGCACGTTCGCGCTCGCGTAGTCGTCTTTCAGCAGCAGCGATAGCGCCCAGAAGTGCGGCGGCGTCCAAAAGAACACTATCGCAAACAGGTATATCGCCGGCAAGTCAAGCGATCCGGTAACCGCTACCCATCCGACCGCCGGCGGTATAGCGCCCGCCGCGCCGCCAATCACGATGTTCTGCGTTGACGTTCGCTTTAGGCCTATTGTATAGACGAACACATAGATTAGCGTAGCCGTCAGCGTCAGCGCCGCGCTCAGCCAGTTCACCAGCGCGGTCAGCATTGCGAAAGCGATTAGGTTTGTGCCGACCCCAAACGCTATGGCGTGGCCGCGCGGTATCGCGCCGACCACCACCGGCCGGTTGCGCGTCCGCCGCATCGCCTCGTCAATATCGCTGTCCAGCCACTGGTTGAGCGCGTTTGCGCCCGCAGACGCAAGCGTTCCCGCCGCCAGCACAGCGAGCGTTATCCCAAAGTCCGGCAGCCCGCCCGACGCCAAAAACAGCCCGCCAAGCGCCGTGAACAGCAGCATCATTATGATGCGCGGCTTGGTCAGCGCGACATACGCCCTGAATACGCTTTGCGGGGTCGCCAGCTGCTGCGCGGTCAAGTCTGCAAGCCCTCCATCCGGGACGCCTCCGCCGCATCGCGCGCGGGCTGCGGCCGCTCAAAGCGCCGCGGCGCGAATGACAGCGCCGCCACGAATATCAACGCGATCCATACCAGCGTCGCCATACTCAGATGCACGGCTTTTATCGTAGGCGTGAACCCCATCCAAACCGTCAGCGCGCCCGCCAGGATTTGCAGCGCAAACGACAGCGCCAGCAGCAGCCCGCCCCTGCCTATGCTTGGCGCGGATAGCCGCTGCCGCCACGCGCCGACCGCCACAGCCGCTATCGCCACGCCCACAAGCGCCGCGAAGTAGCGATGCGACATATGCTCCAAGTACGCCCTGCCCTCCGGAAACAGGCTGCCCCTGCACAGCGGCCACGTCCCGCAGGACGACCCGTAGCCCGCGCCCACAATGTACGACCCCGACAGGATGAGCAGAAAGACGCCTACTATCGCCGCGATAGTCAGGCGATTGAACCTTGCGCTTGCGCCATCCCAAGACTCCGCATCCTCGCGCGCGTCTTGCCCAACGCCGATACGCCATCCGACCGCAACCGCAATCACAAGCGCCGCCACCACGCCCATCGCTATCGCCAAATGCACAAGCCGTATCCACCAAACCAGCTCCGTCAGCACGGTCGCGCCGCCCAAAAGCGAGGCTACGATTACCAAAGCAAGCGCAGTGGCGGTGGAATTCATCGCCCACTTGTTGCGGCGATAGCGCATAAACGCGGTGATGAACAGCGCAAGAACCAGTATGCCCAGCACAGACGCCGAGAGGCGGTGGCTGTATTCAAGCATAGTGGCGATGTCGTTGAGCGGCGGGATGATTTTGCCATGACAGAACGGCCAGTCGGGGCAGCCGAGCCCGGAGCCGGTAACGCGCACAATGCCGCCCAGCGTAACTTGGGCAAACGCGGACACGAGGGCGGCGACCGCCAGCGCTCGGAATGTCATCACGGATCTGTTGCCGGGTGTTGGAGTATGCGCCACTGCCGCGAATCGCCTTGCTTGACCGCCCCGCAATCGCCCCTCGCGCTTGTCATAAGACAACATAGGGCAAGACTGCGGGCCGGCGTAAATCAACTCAACGAAAAGCGCCCGAATGTGCAACTTTTCACGAAGTCAGAGTAGCACAAGCGCCGCCTATCGTCAATAAAGCCGCGCCCCATCCAATCGCCGGATGCGCCTTGCGCTTAGGCGCTTACTGCGCCGTCAAGCCGCCGTCCATAATCAGCGGCGTCCCCGTAACGAAAGACGCCTCGTCCGAGGCTAGGAACAGCGCCCCGTATGCGATTTCGCGCGGGTCGGCTACTCGTTTCATAAAGTTGGACGCGCCCGCCTCCGCCAAGAACTCTTCCCTATCCGCGCCCACGAACCGCCTGTGGCGCTCGGTCGCCGCCGTCAGCACGGCGCCCGGGCAGACGCAGTTCACGCGGATGTTGTGCGGCGCGAGATCCATAGCCAGGCAGCGCGTCAGCTGCATCACCGCGCCCTTGGATGCGTTGTACGGGATGAACGCCGGCTGCGCTATGAACCCGCTCACCGAGGCGATGTTCACGATAGCGCCGCCGCCCGCCGCTTTCAGATGCGGCAGCGAATGCTTGACGCAGTGCGCCTGCCCTATCACATTCACCCCGAAAACCCGCCGCCAGTCCGCCTCGCTGACATCCTGAACTTCCCCGAACACAAACGCCGCGGCGTCGTTCACCAGTATGTTCACGCCCCCAAACGCATCCGCCGCCGCCCTGACCATCCGCTCAACATCCGATTCATTAGACACATCAGTCTCCACAAACACCGCCTCGCCGCCCGCCGCTCGTATTCGCGCCGCCGTCTCTTCCCCGCCCGCCTTGTCTATATCCGCGATTGCCACCCGCGCGCCCTCCGCCGCGAACAGCTCGCATATCGCGCGCCCAATCCCCGCCGCGCCCCCCGTAACAATCGCCGTCTTATCCCGCAATCGCATCGCGTTCACCCTCTCGCCTTGCCGTCTATGCCCGTTTGCCCCTTGCGCCCGTCCGCCGCGCCGCTCGCGCCCACTATACCATACTCATATCCAAGTCGTGGATTGGGGAGGCAGCCGCCATCCAACAAAGGAGCGAGATGTTGGCTAACCGCGCGTTGGGGATTTGGAAACGATAGCCGAAAGCAGATCTGAGAAGTTCGGCAAGGTCATCGCAAACTAGGATTGAATGCTGTGCTGCGCGCGTTACGAGCCGCTCTCTACGCGGAATATGCCGGTGATGGCTTGGTAGCCGCGACGCGGTAGGTTTAGCAGCGCTCGCGCTTTGTTGGACGTCTGGGTTTGGATTTGTTTGGCAAGGGCGTAGGCGCGGCGGGTTAGGGTTGCGGGCATCCAGGCTTTGTTGTTCTGGGTCAGGGCGACGATAGCGTAGTCGTAGTTTCGTCCGGCTGCCACTATGCTTGCTGGGGTGTTGCCTTTCAGGTCGGCGGCGTGGATGTCGGCGCCGGCGGCGATGAGAATTTCTACCATGTCGGCGCTACGCGAGATGACGGCGGCGTGCAACGGGGTTGCGCCGGCGTTGTCTTTGGCGTGGATATTCGCGCCGGCGGCGATGAGCGCGTCTGCCGCCTCAGCCTTGTTTTCGCTCGCGGCGGCATGGAGGGGAGTTTCGCCGGAGTTATCCTTGGCATTGGCGTCCGCGCCCGCGAGGATTAGCGCGACCGCTATTTCATCCATATTCCCGCGCGCGGCGATATGCAGGGGAGTTTCGCCGGCGCTGTCTTTGGCGTTGACGTCCATGCCCATGTCTATTAACAGCCTTGCGGCGTTAAGCTTTCTGAGAATCTCAAACTCGCCGGGGCTTGGGTACACCATCACATCATGCATATAGACGCGGTAACGCGCGCGGATACGCTGCCGCAGCGCGTGATGCAGGGGAGTATATCCCAGAGAGGTTTTCGCGTTGACATCCGCGCCCGCGTTTATGAGCAAGCCGAGCATTCGGGTATCGCACATCGTAGCGTATAGCGCGGCGGCATGCAGCGGCGTTTCGCCGTCTGAGTCGGCGGCGTTGACATCGGCGCCGGCGTCTATCAAGCCTCGCGCATAGTAGAGATTGTTATACCGCGCCGCGCTGCGAAGGGCGCTAGTCGTATGGTCTGATCCGGCGGCTACGAAAAAGCGCGCTAAGTCGGCAGTTCCGCTATCGGCTCCCTTGTGGATGGGTTTCTTGCCATGGGAATTTTTTAGCGAAGCGTTAGGGTCGAAACCCGCGTCAAGGTAGGCTCGCGCCATTTCAGAGATGGTCTTCGCATCATCAAAGGCGCGTTTCAGATCGATCAGGCGGCTGTCCTTGTCGTGTATGCGCCGGAGGTGTTGCAGGATGGTTCCCGTGGGAGGCGGGTCGGGGCGTCTAGCGGCGCATTCCTCCCTCCAGTCAACGCGGGCGTCGGGGGCGAGGCGGCCGCAGGCTACCACGATAAGGCTAAGCGTAAGCAGCGCCAGCGCGATGCGGGCGCAGTTCGTTTTGTCGGAGAAGTTCGGCAAGGTCATCGCTGCCACTCTTGGGCGCTAGGTCGACGGGCGTCCATGCTTTGTTGTCTTGGATCAATGCGACTATGGCGTAGTATCGCATACTCCGCGCATAAGTCCACCGACAGCCGCCGCAGCGAAGGCTCTTTCCTGACTCACGCTCCAGTATCATCAACCGCTTGCCTCTGACGTCTGGCAACTCGTCGCGCGGATTTCGCAAGCGCGATTTCCACTTGCGCCAGCCTTTCGCCTTTCGCGGACGCCGCGCCGCGTTATTAGTCGCCGCGTCCGCGCCGGAGAATTTGACACCACCCAAATCCTGTGATAAAGTCAATCACATCATACGCAATAGGCGTTATAAATGCGGCTTTATTAACCGCCGCATATGCGGACATTAAATCCCGCTAATATCGCGCCTAACACACTACAGGAGGTTTTGCTATGGCTGGCGAAGGCAAAATGGACATAGAAATCATCTACTGCGTGCCTTGACAGTACCACGGAGTTGCGGCCTGGATGGTCAACGAGTTCGTGGCGGTCGGCGGAAACGCGGTGTCAATCGAAGTTAGGCCCGGCGTGTCCGGCGTCCTCCAAGTCTATGTCGACGGCGATAAGATCTACGACAAGGCGGAAGAGGGCAACGAGACGCCGCACCTCAATCGCGTTAAGGAGCTTAAGGCGATTGTCAAGGATCGGCTGGATACCAAATTGGCAGCGGCGGCCGACTAGCCCGCCTGCCCGCTCATAAGCCTAAGCAAAGCAACCCTGCGTTCATCCGGATGCGGGGTTGCTTTTATTTCGCAATCAAAATTCCCCGCGCAAATTCCCCCTAGCTGGCGTTCCATAAGCCGATTTTCGGTGTATAATGCCCTTGATGGCATAACCCTTATGCGCCCGCGCCGCCCGCGCGCGCCAACCCGCGGATGGATCGCCGCTATGGAAGTCAACGATATATGGGACGAATTCGACGCCCACGTCGGCGGCTCGGACGAGGAGATTGACCTCGCCTACGCCGCGCTGCTCATCGCCGCCACCGAAAACTCCCAGCTCAACATCCGCCGCGAACTCTATCGCCTGGATATGCTGGCGGACGGCGTCGCCTATCGCATTGACGACGACAGCCCGCTCTACCAAGCCAACACGCTCAGCGAATACCTGTTTGACGAGCTCAAATTCGCGGGCAATCACACGGACTACTACGACCCGCGCAACAGCTTTCTCAACGAAGTCATTGAGCGGCGGCTGGGCATCCCCATCACGCTGTCCCTGCTGTACATAGAGCTCGGCAAGCGGCTGAACATCCCGTTTCTGGGCATAGGTATGCCCGCGCACTTCATCGTGCGCCACCGCGACGAGGCGGACGTGTTCATAGACCCCTATCACGGCGGCATCCTGCTGTCCGAAGACGAATGCGCCCAGCGCCTCAAGCAGGCTACGCAGGGCGGCTTGCAGTGGAACCCCGCCTATCTGCGCCCGATAACCAACCGCGCCTTTATCGCCCGCCTGCTACGCAATCTCAAAGTCGTCCACCTGCAGCGCGGCAACTATCTGCGCGTGCTAGGCACAATCAATCGCCTTATCACGCTAGAGCCTTTCGCGTATGCCGAATACCGCGACCGCGGCGTGATACTATACCGGCTGGGCAGATACCACGCCGCGCTCAACGACCTGCGCTACTACGTCCGCCACAACTCCAAAGCCCAAGACACCAACACCGTCAACAAACTCATAGCCCAAATCCGCGCCAAAATCGCAACCTGACAACCCGCTTGACATATCGCCAATTCCCAATAATCCCAAACCGCGATGCCCGTTTGAAAGGAACGCATATGCCCCGAACAATCCCGTCCGACTACCGCTGCAGCGTCCAAAAGCCCGCCGATTTCGACGACTTCTGGGATGCCGTTCTAGCCGACGCCGCGCAAATCCCGCTCAACGCCGAAACTATCCCCGATCCGCTGCGAACCTCCGATGAGCTGGAAACCTTTCAGGTCTTCTACGACAGCCTGGACAATGTTCGCATAGCCGCGTGGTACTGCATCCCGCGCGAGCGGCGGGGCAAGCTGCCCGCGATGCTGTTCCTGCCCGGCTACCAGAGCGATCCCGCCGTGCCGAAAGACTGGGCGCGGCGCGGTTACGCCGCCATAGCCGCCGCGCCCAGAGGCAAGCTCCGCAGCAACGCGCAGTTCAACCCCGGCTACCCCAACCTGCTCACCCACAACATCGTTGACCGCAACACATACTCGTATCGCGGGTTCTATGTGGACGCCTGGCGCTGCATAGACTACCTGCTGACGCGCCCCGAAGTGGACGCCGGCCGCATCGGCGTTGCGGGCAGCAGCCAGGGCGGCGGGCTGAGCGTAACCGCCGCCGCGATGCGCCCCGAAGTCAAGGCGGCGTCCATCGGCGCGCCATACCTGTGCGGCTTTATGGACGCCATAGCCCTAACCTATACCTATCCCTATCAGGAAATCAACGACTACCTGCGCCTCTACCCCGAAAGCCGCGCCGACGTGGAGCGCGCGGTAGCCTACTTTGACGGCATCAGTTTCGCCGACCGAATCACCTGCCCGGCTATCGTCAACATCGGCTTGCAGGACAACGTCTGCCCGCCCGAAACCGGCTACGCGCTATTCAACGCCATCGCCAGCGAAGACAAGCGCCTATACGCCTACGACGGGCATGGCCACGAGGCGGGCCGCTACAAGCACAACGCCGTCATCGCCGATTTCTTTCGCAAGCATCTGCAAGACGCCGCCGATTAGCCGCCGCCGCGCGCAATCTTTCCCCGCCAAATCCGCCAATCCCAACAACCCGCCAATCCCAAGAGGTAACGCCTTATGACAAACGCAACCGCCGCAGCCCCCGCCGATTTCGCCGCGTACTGGCAGGGCGCGCTAGACGAACTCGCGCAGACGCCCGCCGCGCCCGAAATATCCCCGCTGCCAATCCGCGATACCGACTACGCTACGATGCACGTCGTCAAACTCACAAGCATTGGGCCTTATCGCCTATTCGCCTATCTCAGCATCCCGCGCGGCGAAGGCCCCTTTCCCGCCATCTACTTCACGCCCAAATACCAGAGCGTCCCCGAACCCATCCCGCAGGGATCGCCCAATAGCCTACGCAGCCGTTTCATAACATTCGCGCTCGCCGCGCGTGGGCAGCGCAGCGCCGACAGCCCATACGCCGCCCAGTTCCCCGGCTTGCTCACTGACGGCATACACGACCGGCGAGCGTACATCTTTCGCGGCATCGTCGCCGACTCGGTTCGCGGCTTGGAATACCTGCTGTCCCGTCCTGAGATTGACGCCAATCGCGTCGCCGCCATAGGCAACGACGTCGCGCTCATCACCGCCGCGCTGCGTCAAGGCATAACGCATCTCATCGCCACGCCCGCGCTGTTCGTGGACACCGCGGATCTCGCCGCCCGTACAGGCGATTACCCGCTGGAAGAGATAAACGACTACCTAACCCTATATCCCGACCGCGCCGCCGCGCTGCGCGAAACGCTGGAGCGCTTTGACCTCAGCGGTTTCGCAGGCTCGGTTAGCGCCGCAACGCTGCTTATGGCGGGCGCGAGCGGCAGCCTGTTGGACGCCAATCGCCTATCCGCCGTATCAGACGCCATTAAGGGCGATGTGAGCGTTCACGAATCCCAAAGCTCAAGCTACAAGGACGGGATGCGCGCCGAGCGGTGGCTTGCCGACCAGTTCGGTTTCGCCGAGCCTATCCTGCCCGAACACTGGCGGTAGCCCGCTATGACTATGAACGATATGGGCGATAAGACATACGTGGGCCGCCGCGCTGAGGGCGGCACAGCCGACGGCGTCGAAGTATTCGTTTCGGAGTACGGCTACACGCGCCCGTTGCCATCCCGCCTTGACTTGCGCGAACACTCTGTCAACCTGGAGTGGGCGTATGGCATAGGCGGGCCGGCGCAGCTGGCGCTCGCCATCCTAGCCGACGCCACCGGCAACGACGACTACGCGCAGCGACACTACCACTGGTTCAAGCTAGAAGTCGTATCGCGGTTGCCTTGGCGCGGCTGGGAACTCACCGCCGTCAGCGTTCACGAATGGATAGAGTGGCATCACCCGCTGCCCGACGGCTGATTGACAGATGATTGCCCGCTTGCCCACTCCGGCCGCCTACTCAATCATATTCGCCAATTCCCATGGGTGGCTGAGCATAGGATAGTGGCCGGCGTCCAGCTCAAGCCACTCTGCGCCAAGCCGCTCCGCCGTCCGCCGCTGATGCGCCTCAGGCGGGTTCGCGCTCAGGCGGCAGCGCACCACCCGCGTCCCGGGCCACTCTTGCGCCCAGAATCCGTCCAGTTCCCCCGGCGCGTCCGACGCCTCGATCGGATGCGGCGTGCAACGATCCACAGCCCATGCGCGCAGATCCGGCGCCAAGTCCGCGAACAGGCGGCTCTCCAACTCTTCCCGCGTGGGCCCGCGCGTCAGGTCGGTGGTGGGCATAGGCGGCGTGTTCGCGCCGCGCTGCACGATGTCGGTCACGCGCTCTCCCGGCTGCGGCGCGAGCGCGTCCACAAACGCAAGCCTGCGTATGCGGTCGCGCACAAGCTCGGCTATCTTGCATACCACAAGCCCGCCCGTGCTGGTGGCGACCAGCGCCACATCGCGCAGATCCTCGTAGAACAGCATATCCGCCACTTCCCGCGCTTGCGCCGCGATAGTGATGCCCGGCCTAATCAGATGCCGCCGCTCGCCGCAGCCGTCCAGCGTGGGCGCATAGACCGCATGCCCGCGCCGCCGCAACTCCTCCGCCGTGGGTTTCCATATCCACCCGCCCTGGAACGAACCATGAACCAGCACATAGGTAGCCATAACATCCTCCTTGATTTCAATCTTAATTTCAAGCCGCCCGGCGCGTTAGCCGACCGAAATTGCCTATTGCCCGCATCTTTGCCGCCGGCCGCTTGCGGCTTATGCCCGGCCGACGTTCGCCTAAACCAGATGCTCCAGCATTGACAGCGGCGTAGTTGCCAGGACGCCCCCGTCCACCGGCAGCGTGACGCCGGTAATCCACCGCGCCTCGTCGCTTGCAAGGAACACCGCCGCCCAGCCTATATCCCAAGCGCTGCCCTCTGTTCCAAGCGGCGTACTTTTGCGCCGCAAATCCCGCGCTTGCTCGGACAGCCTGCCCGCGACCATTGGCGTGTACAGCGGGCCCGGCGCGATGCAGTTCACCCGTATGTTGTCCCGCCCGTGATGAACCGACATCTGCGTTGTCAGCGCAATCACGCCGCCCTTGGACACCGCGTAGGGTATGCTCGCGCCGCTGCTGCCCGCGCGTATCCCCGCTATGGACGATATGTTGATGATAGCGCCGCCGCCCGCCGCCGCCATATGCGGGATGGCGTGTTTGCTTGTCATAACCATACTACGCACATTCGTAGCCATCACGCGGTCAAAGGCGTCCTCTTCCACATCAAGCACGGTGCCGGGGCTGCCAACGCCAACATTGTTGAACAGAATATCCACCCTGCCGAACAGCCGCGCCGCCGTGTTCGCGATGCGCTTGCAGTCCGCCTCCGCCGTCACATCCGCCTGCAGCGCCGCCGCCTTGCCGCCCTCGCGCTCAATGTCCGCCAGCGTCTGCTCAGCGCGCTCGATCGCCGCGTCGACCAGCAGAACGCTTGCGCCCTCTCGCGCGAAGAGTATCGCCGCCGCCTTGCCCGTTCCCACGCCCGCCGCCCGCGAACCCGCGCCCGTCACAATCGCAACCTTGCCCGCCAACCTGCCGCCCGCCCGCTTATCGCCGCTAACCATATGCCTTGCCCCCTAGTTCAATCGCGCCGTCCTGCGCTACCTCTACCCTAGTTCAACCGCGCTTGCCCTGCGCCGCCCTCGCCAATCTATCCGATAGTCTAGTCCATATTACTGCGCCATCCGCGCTACCGCAATCGTAGCCCGCGCCGACTTAGTTCTTGGCGCTATGATTTCGCCGCCGCCGGACGCCAGCAGCGCCGCTTGCTCCGATACGCCGTACACGCCCAGCAGACGCCGCGCCGCCGACGGGCCCGATGGCCCCGGCGCCGCGTTCAGCGCATCCGCGTCGTAGCAGCGCACGGGCGCTCCCAGCCGCTCGCCCAGCAAGCGTATCGCCGGCTCGTCGCGCTTAATATCGGCGGTGGCGACGCAGCCCACGCTTGCGAGCGATAGCCGGTGAGCCGCGAATGTGTGCCGCAGCAGCGACTCCAGCTCATCCACATCAACGCCGCGCCTGCATCCCACGCCCACCGCGAGGCTGCGCGGGCGATAGATCACTATCGCGGCAGAGGCATTTGCGCCAATCATATCTGCAATGTCAGTTCGGTCGGTTATCAGCAAGACTGCCGCGAACTTATCCAAATCGGCCGTCGTTTCGCAGATATGAATGTTTGACGGCAACGGCTTATCTGCATCCCGCCAATCCCGCTCGCCCGCGTCCTGATACACCCCCACCGGATCGCCGTTAACCACCGCCGCGCTTGCGCGTGTGACCGCCGCCGAGCTCGCCTCAATGCGCCATCCGAATTCGCTGCCCAGCAGATCCACCGCAAGCGTGTCAAGCGAATGGGACGCGGATGTTATCACCGCCGTTGCGCCTATGGCGTCCGCTATCCGCCGCGCGAGAGCGTCCGCGCCGCCTACATGCCCCGACAGCAGGCTGACCGCGAAACGGCCGCCGTCGTCAACGCATACCACGGCGGGATCGGTATGCTTGTCCGCGATATGCGGCGCAATCAGACGCACGGCCGCGCCCGCCGGCAACATCAGCATCAGCCCGCCGCATTCCCCAAACAGCCGCGCAATTAGCGGGCGCAGCGGCAGGTCAAAGGCAATCGCGCCGTCAATATCGTCCGCGAAACGCCGTTGCGCGTAAAGCGTCGCATTGCCGCCCAGCGCCGCGCGCAGCCGCGCTCCAAGCGTTGCGCCGCGCCGCGATACCGCGACTATGGCAATCTCATTCGCCGCTGTCATCGTCATCTAGCGGGGCGTCCTGCGCGGCAACGTCGGCGGGCTGCGCCGCGCGGCGGTATAGATGCGTGTAGTCCGCCGAGTACAAGTGCGATGACGCCGCGCCCGCCGTGTCAGCGCCGCGTATGTCCGGGTCAAACGCCGCGCCCACCATCACCAGCGCCTGCAGCGTGATGCCCGCGCGCTTGACTTTAGGCCCAATGTCTTGCAATGTGCCGCGAATGATCTGTTCATCCTCCCAGCTCACGCGATACACGACCGCTACCGGCGTATCGGCGGGATAGCCGCCCGCGATGAGCTCGCGCGAAACGCGGTTGATGCGCGTGATGCTGAGAAAAAGAACCAGGGTGCAACGATGCGCCGCAAGATCGCGCAACTTTTCCCCATCCGGCATTGCCACGCGCCCCTCCATCCGCGTGAAGATAGTCGTCTGCGACACCTCCGGCACGGTGAATTCGGTTTTCAGAGCGGCGGCGGCGGCGAATGCGGCGCTCACGCCGGGAACGATTTCGTATGCCACGCCCGCGCGCTCCAGCAAGCGCATCTGCTCCAGCACGGCGCCGTATATGGACGGATCGCCGCTCTGCACGCGCGCCACAAGCTCGCCCGCCCGCGCCGCGCCTATCATCAGCGCGCTAATCTCATCCAGCGTCAGCGCCTTGCTGCCGATTACCCGCGCGCCCGGCTTGGCGGAGTCGCACACTGAGGGATGCACAAGCGAATCCGCGTAGATAATCACATCCGCCGAATCTATGATGCGTTTCGCTTTCAGCGTCAGCAGTTCGGGATCGCCCGGCCCGCCGCCGATGAAATAAACCTTGCCTTGCGCGGCGCTTGCCGCCCGCGAACATTCTTGCATTTGCCCTTGTTATTCCTTGTCTATTCCTTGTCAGCGCTATCGCCGGCGCTTGCCTTGTTGGGCTTGGCGCTCAGTATCAGCATAGAGAAGTAGTCGGCGCTCGCGGGGTCAATATCGCGCAGGCTGAACGTGATTTGTTCGCGCGGCGTAGTGGCGCGGCGCACGAACACGCAGCGCGTCAACTCCCCGTTAGCCTCCATTTCGGACACCGTCGCCAGTACGCGCCGGTTGATCTTCATAAGAACCACGCTGTCATACGCGGCGAGCGCCTCTCGCAGGTCGTCTATCCCGTACATCGCCGGCAGCGCCGCCAGCCGCTCGCCCTTGGACGCCAGCGGCAGCTTGGCGCGCGCCGCCGCCGCCGTGATGGATGTGACGCCCGGAACCACCTCTATCGGCAGTTGCGGATGCGCCGCCCGAACCTTTTCCATCACATACATAAACGAGCCGTACAGCATCGGATCGCCCTGCGTCAGAAACGCGACATCATCGCCTTGCAGTAGATAGCGCGATATGCGCCGCGCGGAGTCCGCCCACACATCGGCCGACGTTCCGCCCATAACCACTGATGCGTATATGAGGCGCTGGCGGGATTCGTCTATATGCGGCCGCGCCGCGCTGAGCGCGAGGCTGTCCGCGCTGCCCGCCGCCTGAGGCGTGAACACTACGGGGGCGCCGGCTATCACCCGCGCCGCCTTTAGCGTCAGCAGTTCGGGATCGCCGGGGCCCACGCCCACGCCGTACAGGCATCCGGGCTTGTTCGCAATCGTTTCGCCGCTCATATCGCTCCGTCGTTTCGCTTGGCGGCGACTATGAACACGGGATTAAGCGCCGCGAACCGCAGCGCGCCGTCCGGCAGCGGCTTGGCGCGGGATGCGCTTGCCATAATGAGATCAGTCGCAAAGCCCAGCCCGCGCAGGCGCTCATAGGCTTGCAGCGCGCGCTCCATAGCCGCCAAGTTCGCCACAATGCGCCCGCCCGGACGCAGCCGCGCAGCCGCGCAGTCCAGGATAGCGCCCAGCTTTGCGCCGCCTCCGCCAATGAACACGCAGTCGGGATCCGGCAGCCCGTCAAGCGCGGCGGGCGCATTGCCCTCTACTATCGCCACATTATCAGGGCCTAGCCGCCGCGCATTGCAGCGCAAATGCCCTATGCTTTCGGCATCCCGCTCAACCGCATATACCCTGCCCATATGCGCTATCAGCGCCGCCTCCAGCGCCACTGATCCGCTGCCCGCGCCCACATCCCAAACCACGCTGCGCGGCGTCAGCCCAAGGCTGTACAGGCTTATCGCGCGCGCCTCAGCCTTAGTGATAAGCCCCTTGTCCGGGCGTTTCTGCGCGAATGCGTGGTCGGGCAGCCCAAGCGGGCGCGATGATCTAGTCATCGGACGCCGCCGCGCCTAAGCCCACTAGCGGTATCGGTTGCGCCGATGTGGTAGCCTTGCCCAGTATGCCGCCCTCGAAGTCAAAGCATATCGCGTCTATAACCAGGTCGTCGGCTCTATCGGCGAGGTATCGCCGCGCCTCTTCGCACACGCGCTCGCACACCAGGTCGAACACCGCGCCCATCCCGCGCTCGACCGCGATTTCTTGGAAGTGGCGGCCGCTTGCGGCGGAGCGCATCTCGGCTTGCACGGCGGCCGACGCGCCGCAGGCGGCGGCGAGCGACGCCAAGAACGCGGGATCAACCTTGTTGCCCGCCACATGCGTAACGAAATTGCCCATAGCGATTTTGGAAAACTTGCCAATCATCCCCACAAGCGTAGCCCGCGATATGCCGCGCTGAACGCAGCGCTTGAGCGCCGATCCCGTGAAGATGCCCACATTCACATACGCCATATCCGGCAGATCCAAGCAACGCTTGGCAAACGCCTCCGACTGAGTGCCGGTGGTGATTACCATATGCGGCAATTCGTTGGCGGCGGCTACGTCTATGCTCACATTCACGCTCGCGCGCCACGCGGCGGTGGAGAACGGCTGCACAACGCCCGTCGTCCCCAAAATGGATATGCCGCCCACAATGCCGAGACGGGGATTGTCCGTCTTCTTGGCTATCTCTTCCCCGCCGGGAACCGATATTTCGGCGATGAGCGATAGATTGCCGCCCGCGCTTTCGGCGGCGTCCAATACCGCTTGCCGTATCATCCTAAGCGGCACTCGCGTTATGGATGCGTCCCCAACGGGTATGCCCGTGCCAGGCTTAGTTACCCTGCCCACGCCCGCGCCGCCCTTAATCACAACCGACGCCGCGCCGCCATCCAAGATTTCGCCACTATCAGAGCAATCGGCGGCCGTATCGTCTATCGCCCACACCTTAGCGCAAATCTCCGCCCCCGAAGTAACGTCGGGGTCGTCGCCCCCGTCCTTGATAACAGAGCAGGTAGCGGTTCGGGCAACCGCATCATCCGCAATCTCGCAGCGATGCACGGCGAAAGTGGCGTCTTTCCCGATAGGCAAGCCGATGGTGACCTCGCGCGCAACCTCGCCGGTGAGCAGCGCAAGCGTGGCGGCTTTGGCGGCCGCCGCGGCGCATGCGCCCGTGGTGTAGCCGGTACGCATCCCGCGCCGCCTAACCGTCGGGCGACTGTAATCGCTTTCGCGCTTTGCCGTCTTTGCCCCAGCGCTCTTTGCCGTATTTACCAAGACGAGTTCCTATTCGTTAGCCGTCGGCCGGGATTGCCGCCGCCATCTGCGCGGCAAGGATGCGCCGCGCGGTCAGATCCACAAGCCGCTCATCAACGCCCAGCGTGGGCGTCAGGCTGAACGGGATGTGTGGATACCGCTGCCGCAGCGTGTCCAAGCCGCCCATTATGTTGCGCGTCAGTATCAGCCCCGGAAAGAAGATGTACGGCGCGCAGACTACGCTCGCCGCGCCGCGCCGCTCCACCAGCTCCCGCGCCGCCTCGTCCATCGTGGGCGCGCCGAAGTGCGACTGCGCCACCGCCACCGGATAGCCCGCGCCCAGCCGCTCTTCCACCATGCCCCCAAGCGTGTGCAGCCAGCCGTGAGTTTCGGCGGCAGAGCGAGTGCCGGCCTTGACCAGCAGTACGCCGGTTGGCTTTGCGCCGCCGCTGACCTTGCCATTAAGAGCAACGGCGGGCTGCCGCATCACTCGCGCGGCGACTATATCCGCCAGCGCCGGATCCGCGCCGAAACTCTCGGCAGCCCTGACGCGCGCCTGCGGATGCGCCGCCAGCGACCGCGCGATCTCTTCGTCAAGATCCTCGGTCGTGTGCGTCCCCTGCCCCAGCAGGAACGGCATCACCGTTATATCGCCGCATCCCTGCGCCACAAGCCCGCCCACAGCCGCCGGCAGATCCGGCTGAATGAATTCCAGGCACGCCATAACCACCTTAGACTGGCATCCCGCGCTATCGCCGTCCAATCGCGCTTGCAGGCGGCGAACCATTTCGCGCAGCCCGTCTATGGTATGGCTGCCGCTCCGGCTGCCGTGCGCCAGCAGCACAACGCCCTTTGTCGCTGCTGGCGCGTTGCCGTTGCGCCTATTGTTGGCGTTGGTATAGAGATTTGTTGAGTTCATTCGCTATCTTTCCGGATCCCTATCTTTCCATAGCCAGGGTTAGCAGCGCGTTCAGAGTGGCGGCTGCGGCGCTGCTGCCGCCGCGATTGCCCAAAATAGTGATGTGCGCCGCATCGCGCTTGACGAGCTCGGCCTTGGATTCGGCGCATGCCACGAACCCCACCGGCATGCCGATTATGAGCGCGGGCGCGGCTTTGCCCTCATCCACAAGATCCAGCAGCGCGAGCAGCGCCGTGGGCGCGTTGCCGATTGCCACCACGGCGCCGTCCAATCGCGGCGCAAGCTCCAGCATGGCGGCCGCCGAGCGCGTGATGCCCTCCCGCTTGGCGCGCTCTGCGACGCCCGCATCCCCGATTAGCGTTGTGATGGGGTTGCCCGTCCGGGCGAGCAGCGACTGCGAAGTTCCCACCTTGACCATACGCACATCCGCCGCGATAAGCGCCCCCGCGCGAATCGCCGAGACGCCGCTCTCAATCGCCCAATGGCTGAACCGAATCGCCGAGACGATGTGCGGCTCGCCCTCCGCCCTTACGATGCGGCATGCCACAAACCGCTCGCGCGGCGACAAGCCCGGCGTGGACGGCATCGCATCCTCAACCATCTCAAGGCTGCGGCGCTCTATCTGCTCCGGCGTAAGCCCATACTTTCGCAGTAACGACAACTCTTGCCCGCTCCCCATAGCGCTGATTGCGTTCCCGCTACACAATATACTGCTTTACGCCCAATAACACAAAGGTAAGACGGGGAAATTTGGGAAACGGGCAAACCGCGTCTGAATTTCTAACCGTCGCAATGGCGTCAGGACGGGGTGGCCGGGTGTAAGCAAAACGATAGCGCGGGGGATGCGCTATCGCGGCTTGTCAGGAAAAGTTTGGTGGGCCATCGTGGACTCGAACCACGGACCTCAGTCTTATCAGGACTGCGCTCTAACCGGCTGAGCTAATGGCCCCCGTTGTTATCCCGCGACATTGGCGCTACGCCTTCGCCTCGCCCGTCGCCGGGTCAAACTCTACCACAATCTCCACGGGCGCGTTGCGCGCCACAATGAGCTCCAGCGTCTCAGACGCGCTGTCGTTCACGGGTTGGTGAACCGAATCGGGAGGCACATAGATGAAATCGCCCTCCGAAATATCCAGCGTCGTCTCCAAGCGCCTGCCCGTGAGAAACCGCCCGCTGCCCTTGACCACATAAATCGCCGACTCGCAATTCACATGATAATGCGGGCTGGAGGCGCATCCCGGCGGTATCGTGGCAATCGCAAGATGTATGCCCTCCGTGCCTGCCAGCGCCTTGGACACCCCCGCCAGCCGCGTCATGCTGCCGGAGGCAACCTCCACCTCAAGCCCGTCCGGGCGTATCACCTTGCATTTGGCGTCAAGTTGCGTACTCATCGCCTAAAAGTATATCACCCCGCGGCGCGGAATGGAATAGCAAGTTGGTGAAAGAGCGATATTATCAGATGGCGGGGCTATGAAACTTTCGCAAATCACGAGGCGATATATCCGGGCTAGGACGCCGCGCAATGGCGCAAGCGATAGGATATGCGGCAAGTTAGCCGCGCCCGTTCACGCTTGCGCCGCCGCGTATGCTCGGTGTTAGGGTTGTTGCGCTATCTCAAGCTCAAGCGTGAAGTCGCCGTCGGTTTGTGCGTAGTAAGTGGTTGCCTCGATAGTATAGTCGCCGGGCTGCAAGGTCGCGGTTATGGCGGCTGAGGATGCGGCGGATGCGCCCTTGGACAGCCGCGTCGCGCCGCCCGTTCCCACGCCGTCCATCAGGTAGATGTAGGGCGGCCTTCGAACGTCGGATGACAGCGTGATTGTCACTTCGGACGCGGCGTCCAGCGTGAATGTGTAGGACCGCGCGTAGTAGGTCTGGTTTTGGGGCGAGTTGGCGCTGAGACAGCCGGCCGCCCAGCTGCCACTCGCGCTGCCGCTGCCCGCAAGCCGCTCGATGCAGGCGTCGTCGCCGGATGTTCCCGCCGCGCTTGTGGGCGCAGGCGTGGGCGCGGCGGTTGCGCTCGGCGCAGATGTAGGCGTGGCGCTCATGCGCGGCGCGGACGCAGGCGTGGCGGCGGTCGTTTCGCCGCAAACCGGCAGCCCAATCAGCAGTATCTCTTGGCCGCTCAAAAGCGCGCTCACGGATGTTGGCATGCAACCCGTGAACAGATTGCCGTGCAGCGCCAAAACCCAGGCATCGCCAAGGTTGCCCAGCTCAGCGGGTATCGCGCCCTCCAAGTAATTGTCGTTGAGATACAGCCGGATGAGATTGTCAAGGCTGCCCAACTCCGCCGGTATCGCCCCCGTCAGGTAGTTGTCGTTGAGATACAGATACTCCAGCTTGTCAAGGCTGCCCAACTCCGCGGGTATCGCGCCGCTCAGTTGATTGTCGTTGAGATACAAACCCTCAAGGCTGGCAAGGTTGCCCAACTCCGCGGGTATCGCGCCCATCAGTTTATTCCCCCTGAGATCCAAGTTCGTGAGGTTGGAAAGGTTGCCCAACTCAGCGGGTATTGTGGTCAGGGAATTGTCGCTGATACGCAAATTCACGAGGTTGTCAAGGTCGCCCAACTCAGCGGGTATCGCGGTCAGGAAATTGACGCTGAGATTCAAACTCTTGAGGCTGGCAAAGTTGCCCGATTCAACGGGCATCGCGGTCAGGCGATTATCGCTGATATTCAAAAACGTGAGGTTGGAAAGGTTGCCCAACTCCGCCGGTATCGCGGTCAGGCGATTATTGCTGAGCCCCAAGCCTGTGAGCATGGCAAGATTGCCCAACTCCGAGGGTACCTCGCCCGTCAGCTGGTTGTTGTTAAGCCCCAAATACGTGAGATTGGCAAGGTCGCCCAACTCAGCGGGTATCTCACCACTCAGTTCATTCTTGTAGAGCCCCAAATATGTGAGCTCGGCAAGGTTGCCCAACTCAGCGGGTATCTCGCCCGTCAGCCTATTGATGCGGAGATCCAAAGTCGTGAGATTGGCAAGATTGCCCAACTCCGCGGGTATCTCGCCGCTCATGCGGTTGTCATAGAGATGCAAACGCTTGAGGTTAGCAAGGTTGCCCAACTCTGCGGGTATCGCGCCCGTTAGTTTATGGTTGTTGAGATTCAAAACCTCGAGGTGGGCAAGGTTGCCCAGCTCAGCGGGCAGCTCGCCATTCATGGGAGGGACATACCGCTCGAATCTTGACACGCGATTGTTCGCTATGGCTATGCCGTCCCAATCGCTAATGGCAAGATTCGCTGACCAGTTTAGGTCGCCGCGCTCGCCTTCAAGCGTCTCCTTTGACGCGAGCAGCGCGGCGCAGTCCGATACCAGGCCTGCGTTGTCCGCAGGGTTCGGCACGGCGCCGCCGTTGGAGCATTGCTCGGCGAACTGCGCCGGTATGGCGCGCGGTGGGGCCGATGCGTCCGCGCTAAAGGCGATCACGTCGCCCGCGCCGGCCATCAGCAGCGAAACCGCCACCGCCGCAATCGCCGCAATCAACGCCAGGGCGGTTGCCATCCTGACTGCGCGCTTGTGCATAAACATCTTGATGCTCATTCGTTCATCCTCTTTGCTTTTGTTCGCTTGCCCAATGCGCCTATATTATAACGCAACAACGCAGAAATTCATTCTTTCGCCGTAAATTGTCTTCGCCTTGCAGCCCCACCCTTGAAAACTCCCATGCCCACACCCCGGCCAAATCGTCTATACTATCCTACACCCATTGCGGAACATAAAATTCTTGACAACCAACCCCCGCCCCGCCGGCCAACCCCCCCGAACCGCCCGCGCAATCGCCACCCAAACGGAGACGCCCTTGCCCAAGAAAGACTTCCGGTTCGCCCACAAACTCCGCATACGCTGGTCGGAGTGCGACGCGCAGGGCATCCTGCTCAACGCGCAGTACATCAACCTGATTGAGGTCGCCCACGCCGAGTACTTTCGCAACCTAGGCGTCCTGATATTCGACGCCGACTCGCGCCGCGATTTCGATCTTGCGACCGTGCAGGCTAACCTGCAATACCTAGCGCCCGCCCGCGTGGACGAGATAATCGAGATCCGCATCCGCGTATCCGACTTGGGTAACAGCAGCCTTACCCTGATCGCCGAGATCTACGCCGAGCGGGGCGAGCAGCCCTTACACCGCGCCGAGCTGGTCTATGTCAACTACGACGCCGCGGCAGGCAGATCCCGCCCCATCCCCAACCGCGTCCGGCGGCTCATAACCGACTTCGAGCGCGGCAGCGATGCGCCGCCTTAGCCCGCATCCACATTAGCCCGCCCAAGCCCTCTTTATCCCACATCCACCTTCACGATAACCGCCGCATTCGCCATTATCGTCACATCCCCGGAGCCCTCGCGCCCCTCTATCTCCAAGCCGCCCTGAACCACATTCAGAACGCCCTTGCCGTGCGGCAGAACGCTGAGCACATCCTCATGCCGAACCGCATCCGGCTTGGGTATCCCGATGGTGACCTCCACAATCATATCCCTTGACGCGCTTTCCCCCAGCAGTCCGAGAAACATCAGGCTGCTCTGGTGAACGGCGTTCCATGTGGCGCGCCGCGCCGCCTCCGTGTAATCCTGCCCGTGCAGGTCAATCCCCGTTCCCATTTCCAATATCGCAGGCGTCAATGCCATCGTTCAAGCCTCCTAGCGTAGTATCGCGCTTTGATGATGCGGCAAGCATCCGCTCGCTCACAAGAATTTGTCGCCCGTATATGATACATTAAATCCCACACTTAAAAGTTATTCGGCTAAATTTTTACAAAAAGTAGCGTCCTTGCCCCTAACCGACGCTATTGAGCAGAAGTCCCCAACCTGTTAAAATCCTGTCAAAATCGCATCAATTCCAGAACCTTGGCAAGGGCAAGCGAGACAACTGGGGCTTTGTATAAATCCAACTGAGGTAGAAGTGCAATGAGGTTTAGCGCGATAAGCAGACACTTTCGAGTTAGCCGCATACGGGCGGCGGGCATCCTAGCGCTGGCGCTTGCGGCGGCGGCGCTGTTCGTCGCAATGGCGAGCGCCGGGCCTACGGGCGCGCAGGCGCAGCAGCGGCCCGACGATACGCCCACGCCAGCGCCTACGCCCGATACCGGCGCCGACTCTATCGCCGCCAAGCGGGGCAGCCTGGATTCTATGCTGTCCCAGATGGTAGCGAGCGTGGAGCAGGGCTACGCATCCGCCAACGGCGCGGCGTCGGCGTCGCCACTGAGCGAGGGCGAATCCATTGCGGTCACATTCTACACGCAGGGCGATAATGAGCCGCTGCTGGACTTTCTGCGGGCAAACGGCGGCGATCCGCGCAACGCAGAGGACGGCTTTGTGGAGGCGTACGTGCCGCTGAGCGCGCTCGCCGCGGCGTCTCAGCAGGCGGGCGTCGTCCGCGTTCAGGCGATCATCCCGCCGCAGCCGGCGCAGGCGGGACAAGGCGCGGTCGTCAGCCAGGGCGTCGCCGCGCACAACGCCGCCGCATGGCACGACGCGGGCTGGCGCGGCGCGGGCGTCAAGGTCGGCATCCTAGACGCGGGCTTTATGGGCTTGAGCGATCTGATGGGCAATGAACTGCCCGCCAACATAACCGCTCGCTGCTACCAAAGCATCGGCGTGGTGTCAGACGATATGGCAGACTGCGAAACCAACAGCGCGCACGGCTCATCCGTAGCCGAAACCATCGTGGACGTAGCCCCCGACGCATCGCTCTACATATCCAACCCGAATTCGCTGGGCGATTTTCGCAACAGCATCCGCTGGATGATTGAGCAGGACGTGGATGTCATCAACTACTCGCTTGGGTGGACATGGGACGGCCCCGGCGACGGAACTTCCCCATTCGCCGACAGCCCGCTCAAGGGCGTGGATACGGCGGTGGAAAGCGGGATAGTGTGGGCGAGCGCGGCGGGCAACAACGGCAAAACCGTCTGGCACGGCGAGTTTTCCAATCCCGACGCCGACGGCTGGATGAACTTCAACGAGTGGGATGAGCGCAACAGGGTTGACATTCAAGCGGGCGAGCGGTTCATCGCGCAGTTGCGCTGGGAGGGCGATTGGCAAAACGCCAACCGCGACCTTGACCTGTATCTGCTGGACTACTGGGGCAGAATTGTGGCGCGCAGCCAGAACCTGCAACAGGGCGGCCACTCGCACACCTCTTACGAGATACTCTCGTTCACGCCGCGCTGGAGCGCCACATATCTGATTGCGGTAGTTCACGCCTCAGGCGATGCGCCCGGCTGGGTGCAGCTCCATTCGTTCACCGGCCAGCAACTGCAGCACTACACCGAGAGCGGCGGCATAATGAACCCCGCCGAGAGCGCCAACCCCGGCTTGCTCGCGGCAGGCGCGGCGCACTGGGCGGATACGCAGACCATCGAGGATTACAGCAGCCGAGGCCCCGCGCCCGACGGCCGCGTCAAGCCCGACATCACCGGCGTCGACTGCGCCGCGGTATCCAACCGCGAGGCGGCGGTTGACTTTGACGGGATAGGTTGCTGGATGCGCGGCACAAGCCAAGCCTCCGCGCACATCGCCGGCCTAGCCGCCCTGGCGAGCCAGGCGTTCCCGCAGAACTCCCCGCAAGACACCGCGTCATACCTAAAGCGCAACGCGGACACGCGCGGGGAAGTCCCCAACAATGTTTGGGGATACGGCTTTGCGCGGCTGCCAGCGCCCCCCGTGGGAACGCCCGTCCCCGTTACGCCCGTTCCTACGCCCGGAACCGGCACGCCAACCGCTACCCCGACCGCCACGCCCTCGCCTACGCCCACTCCGACCGGCGGGTTTAGCTCATTCAGCAACGGCACCAACCACGCCTGCGGCATCCGGCGCGACGGCTCTGTATCCTGCTGGGGTAGCAATTCGGACGGGCAGGCAAGCCCGCCCTCAGGCAGCGATTTCACCGCGATAAGCGCGGGCGATACGCATACCTGCGCGCTGCGCTCAGGCGGCGCTATCGCCTGCTGGGGCAGCAATGTTTCAGGGCAGTCGGGCGCTCCGTTTGGCAGCGGCTACACCGCCGTCAGCAGCGGCGCGAACCACGCCTGCGCCCTGCACCAAAACGGCTTTGTCAACTGCTGGGGCAGCAATTCAAACGGGCAGTCAACCCCGCCCGCCCGCAACGACTTCATATCGGTGAACGCCAGCGACGCCAACGCCTGCGCGATGCGGCAAGACGGCATGGTCGTCTGCTGGGGCAGCGTGTCCGGCACATTCGGCAACTAATCGCGCAACCCTAATCTAACTCAAGAAACCCAAGCGCACGCCTAATCAAGCATACGCCTAGCCAAGCATACGCCTAGCCAAGCATACGGAGGATTGCCCTTATGCCAATTTTCAGTCGGGATGACAGCGATAAACAGGAGCTCTCGCCGGGCGTGGATCGCTGGGCGCTGGTGGACGGGGACAAGGGATCTCAGGCTACCAGCGTGGGCGATGTGGTCGTGGGCGCGGGCGGCGTTGTCCCCACGCATATCCACCCCACCGAAGAGGCGATGGTCATCCTGGAGGGCGAAATGGACGCAGTGCTGGGCGATGATGTCATCACCGTCCGCGAGGGCCAAACCGTGCTTGCGCCTCCCGGCGTGCGGCACGGGTTCATCAACAACTCCGGCGCGGCGGCGCGTGTGCTGGCGATATTCCCGACCGCGCATATGGAACGCACGCTGGTCGACTAACCTGCGCGAACCAGCCTTGACTATCCCGCCACGCGCGGCGTCAATGAGTAACTATGCAGACTGACAAACAAGTTCAAGAAGTAGTCCAAAACATCGGCGAGGTATCCCGCGCATTCGCCGCCGATCGCGCCGAGAGGCAGCGCCGCCGCGAACTCGTCCGCGCCGACTTCGACCTGCTCGCCGACGCCGGCTTTCACCTAACCGGCGTCCCGCCCGATATGGGCGGCATAAACGGCGGCGTGCGCGAGTTCACCCGTCCCCTCTGCGATATGCTGCGGACGCTCGCGCAGGGCGATCCGTCAGTGGCGCTGGTGGCGTCTATGCACCCCGCCGTAATCGGCGGCTGGCTGGAAGTGGAGCGCGCCCCCGAACCCTACGCCGCCGCTTGGGAGCGCCAGCGCCGCGCCGTCTTCCAAACCGCCCGCGAAAAGCGCTGGTGGGGAACCATCATCTCAGAGCCCGGCAGCGGCGGCGATCCCTCAAAGAGCAGGGCTACCGCCAAGCGCGCCGCCGATGGCGCTGACGGCGCGTATCTCATCACAGGACAGAAACACTTCGGCAGCGGTAGCGGCATAACCTCTTTTATGATTACCCAAGCCGTGCCGGAGGGCGAAACCGCCCCCGATGTGTTCTATATGGATATGCGCGGCGTCCCATGGGACGGCACGGCGGGCGCTACCCTCACCGCGCCCTGGGACGGGCAAGGCATGACCGCCACCCAAAGCCATGGAATGCGCTTTGAGGATATGCCCGCCACCCGCGCCGCATGGCCCGACAACCGCGCCCGATTGCGCGCCCGCGAGCAAGCCGGCCGCCCCGCCGGCCACCTGTTCACCGCCGTAATCGTGGGCGTGGTGGACGCCGCCATAGACGCCGCCCGCCGCCAAATAGTGCCCAAGCGCGAATCAATGCGCGCCTTTGAGCGCGTGGAATGGTCGCGCGTGGAAATGGAATGTTGGCTGATACGCCAAGCCTATGAGGGCGTGCTGCGCGATGTGGAACTGGGCAATCGCCGAGCCGCCCGCAGCGGCTTGCTATGCAAAGAGGCGGTCGCCGAGCTGGCGGAGTCGGCGCTAACGCGGATAAGCAAAGTCGTGGGCGGCAGCGCCTATTCGCGCGGCTCCCCCTACGGCTTTTGGCTGGACGACGTGCGCGCGCTCGGCTTTCTGCGCCCGCCCTGGGGCTTTGCCTTCGACCGCATCTTCGCCGACTCATTCGCGGACGTATAAACGGCGTCGCCCGCTGTCCTAGACTGCCGCCTGAGTAGATCGCCGCCCGCCTTAGCCGTTGCCCGGCCGCCGCCATATCCCCAATCCATCCCCTAACGCTGCGAGGCTTGCAATGCGATTAGTTCTCACCAACGCCAATGTGATTGACGGCGTCAACCCCGCGCCGATTGCCGACGCCAGCGTCGTGATAGAAGACGGGCGCATCGCCGAAGTGCTGGACGGCCGCCATTCCCCGCAAACAAGCGGCGCGCGGGTGATAGACCTTGACGGCGCGTATCTGCTGCCCGGCTTGTGGGATGTGCATATCCACCCCGAATACCCGCCGCCGCCCGGCATCACGCCCGCCGAGCAGATGGCCGACTTCGGCTATGCCCTGTCGCAAGCGCTGACTGAGGGCGGCGTAACCGCAGTGCGCTGCGGCGGCGCGGCGAATTTTATGGACGTGGCGTGGAAACGCGCCTTTGACAGCGGCAAGTTCGCAGGCCCCCGCGTATTCGCAAGCGGCTACTTCCTGACAACCACCGGCGGCCACTTCCTCACATCAGGCCAGGCGCGCGAGTGCGACGGCCCCTATGGCTTTGTGCAGGCGATCCGCGAGCAGATGAAGAACGGCGTCGACCACATCAAGCTCAACCTGACCGGCGGCATAATGGGGCCATCTTGGGACAGGCATCAACATTCGTTCCTGCTGGAGGACGAACTGCAGGCGGCGTTTGACATATGCCGTCAGCGCGATTTCAAGGTTATGGCGCACGCCGCCAACCCTGACGCGGTAAAGTCCGCCGTGCGGCTGGGCGCGCACACGATAGAACACGGCTACATTATGGACGACGAGTGCATCCGGATGCTCGTTGACAGCCGCGCGTGGTATGTCCCCACGCTTGCCATATCCCACCTCACGCCCGCGCAGGCGACTAGCGATTGGGAGCGCGATTGGCTTGCTCGCCGCAACATCGCGCCCGACCTGCTCTCGCGCGCCGACGCCGCCTCCGACGAACACCGCCGCTGGTTCAAGACCGCCCTGGACGCCGGCGCGCGAATGGCGCTCGGCTCCGACATACGCCCATTGCGCGAGGCGGCGCTGCTAGAAATGGCGCTCTGGGTCCGCGACGGCGCAACCCCTTGGCAGGCGATCCAGGCTGCAACCAAACACGCCGCCGACCTATGCGGCGCCGGCGACCGCCTAGGCACAATAGAGGCCGGCAAACTCGCCGACATCATAGCCGTAGCCGCCAACCCTTTGGCCGACATCCACAACATCCGCAAGCTGCTGCTTGTAATCAAGGATGGGCGGATAGTGTCGGATAAGCGGGATAAGCGAAACAAGTATGACGAATAGGAGGCAACCCTGTGCTAATTTTCCTGGATGAAAGCGGAGTTCCCCACCCAAACGATCCGGCGATTAGCCCCGTCATCGTGAGCGTCTGCATCAACAGAGAGGACGCGCGGACAGTATCCGCTCAAGTGTATTCACTCAAGCGTCGGCTTGGAACGCCTGACAAAGAACTTAAAGGCGCTGAACTCATTACGCGGCGCGTCTTTGACAAGAGGCCCAACCAAAGGGAGCTTGTTGAGGCGTTCTTCGACCTATGCCGAAACTTGCCGTTCACTTTGTTCGCAATCGTAATGGAGCATCCCGCGCAAGTCCCGCATGGGCGCGAGGTCGAAAACTATCTGCCCAACGAATATAGATACCTGCTTCAGCGCATCAATCGGCATGCCGAAGAATCCGGCAGGATGGATTCGCTTCTCTTTGATGGCGAGGGGCCTACTATGTACAAAGGAATGCTTCCCAAGAAATTTGATTCATTCTTGTATCGCTCTTTGGAAGGCCAGTCGTTCACATCAGTTTGCGACTCGCCGTATTTTGTGGATTCCCGCTTGACGCAAGGCATACAGATTGCGGATATGATGGCATACGTCTGCCGTATCTATCATGAAAACAATCTGCGCGAAGGCCTGCCGCAAGGGGATAGCTACTTGTCCGCCATCAATAGGTATTACAACATCATCAAAAGCAAGGCGGTGGATATTACCACCCAAGAAGGGTATTCACGCCCAGGGATTTACTTTATGCCGGAAAGCGACCACTACAAAAGAGATTAGCCACGCTCACGGGACGAGGGTTGAGCGCTTAATAGAATAGCGTCAGCGGTAGAAATAACCGCCGACGCTATTGCTGTCGGAATCACCTATGACCCCTTTCGGGATCACTTATGACTCCAAATCCAATATAACACACGAATGTGATTAACGCAAACGCATAGCCCCATAGGTATTCTTAGGATGCAGTGTTAATATGATATACTTGGCCTAAACCACTACGAAACGTCTGAAAGACAGGTGGCGCTATGGCAAAACAAAGAGTGTACAGGCACGATAATCTATGCCCGAAATGCGGTTCAAATTGGGTCAAGAAAGACGGACACTCGCGCGGCAAGCAACAGTTCAAGTGCAACCAGTGCGGCAAAAAGCATCAGGAGGGCGCAAAGCATATGTTCACCGATGAACAGAAAGCGCAGGCGGTGAAGATGTGCGCCGAGGGTATGAGCCTATCGGCAGCCGCGCGCGTAATAGGCGCGAGCGTGCCCACGGTAAGCGAGTGGGTTAAAAAAAGGGGGCCTTGGCGACCGAGCGTCTGACGCGCTTTCTGGAGTGGCGCGCAAGTGGTCGGCGGGATAGCGTCCGCGCGTCTATTGTGGCGTTTGATGAGATGTGGACATACTTGGAAATAAGGCGTGGGGAGCGGCGCAAAGACCTGTGGATATGGACTTCGGTGGTGGAAGAGCGGGACGGCGTCCGCTGGCGGATGTATGAAGTGGGCGACAGGGACTTGTCTGCGTTCTCGCGCTTGTTGGATCGGCTGCCGGGCGCTGATAGGTATGAAACCGACGCCTATTTGGTGTACGAGTGGCTGCCTCGGGACCGGCATATAGTAGGCAAGGGCGGATCGGTGAACTGGAATGAGGGGTTGCATTCCAAGTTGCGGAGCAAGCTGAATCGGCTTGTGAGGAGTACAAAGGGCTACACAAAGAGCGTGGAAATGCTGAAACATCTGCTGGCGATAGTATTTGAGGAGTGCCTAAATCAGTCCCTCAAATCCATTAACCCTGCAGAATGAGAATACCGTTGTCGGTTAGTTGGTTGACGAATTGGGCGAGGTTTTGGCTCAGGGTTTCTTGTTCGGATAGCGCGTCTGAGCGGGTTATGGGGGCATAGGTTGCAGTTGCAGTTGTCATGTTGTTAGCCTCCAAGTCTCCCCGCCGGGGACACTACTTTTTTAGAAAAAAGTAGCAAAAAACTTTTGGGTAGGTGTATAGGTATGTTTGTTCTTATTAAGAGTAACGGGGGCGCAGGGCGCGTGTCAAGGGTAATTTTGGGGGAAAGAGGCGGACGCCGCTCAGGTCGGCGGCGTCCATAGGTTAGGGTTGGCTAGGCGAGGGATTAGTCGGGGTTGCGGTATTCGGCTATGATGGTTTCGGCGGTCCGGATGTGGTCGGCGGCGGCGGGGATGAACCTGCCCCTGGTTATGAGTTCGCGGGCGGCGTCGATGCGGTCTTGGGGCGTGGTTCCGGGCTCGTTGCCCTCCATTATGCCCACAAGCGCACTGACTAGGGTTTTGCCGCCGTCGGTTATTTCCATGATGTACTGGGAGAGCTTGTAGTTCGCAATCTCTTGCTCGGTTGCTATCTGTTCTCGCGTTATGCCGTCGCACATATTGTTGTTCCTCCTAATGTGGGCTGTGTAGGGTTTTGGGTTTGGATGATTTGTTCGGGTTAAGTGTAGCGGGGATGGCAAGGGGGTGTCAAGGGTTATTTTTGAAATTAGTGTATTTGCGCGGCTGTGCGCGGGTTACTTGCCTAATTGTGGGCGGGTGATGTAAAGTACGCGGCAAGCGGGGGAGTCCGCGATTTGGGTAGGCAAGGCAGGCGGCTGATGGGTTGCGGCGTGTCAGCGCAAAGGGCATCACTAAGGCAATGATAGGGAGGGAATGGTTATGACTACGGCGACTGTGGGGGCGGTGTTTGGGGAGAGTATTAAGCGGCGGGAGGATCCGCGGCTGATTACGGGGCGGGGGACTTATGTGGATGATATTAAGCTAGTAGGGATGCTGCATATGGCGCTGGTTCGCAGCCCTTACGCGCATGCGAATGTGCGGTCGGTGGATACTAGCGCGGCGGCGGCGATGAATGGCGTGGCGGCGGTGTTCACGGGGGAGCAGCTGGCGGAGCAGCTTGGGTCGCTGCCGTGCGGGTGGGTGGTGCCGGATACGATTGAGGTGCCGCATCCGCCGCTGGCGATTGATAAGGTGCGCTGCGTGGGGGATGCGGTGGCGGCGGTGATTGCGAATGATCCGGCGGTGGCGGCTGACGCGGCGGCGCTGGTGGCTGTGGATTATGATCCGCTGCCGGCGGCGGTGAACGCGGAGGCGGCGACTAAGGAGGGGGCGCCTCAGGTTCACGATGACGCGCCGAATAATGTGGGGTTCGAGTGGGAAGTGGCAGGCGGCGATGTTGAGGCTGCTGGGCAGAGCGCTGAGGTGCGGGTGTCGCAGCGGGTGGTGAATCAGCGTTTGATTCCGAATTCGATGGAGGGCAGGGCGGTAGTGGCGGATTATAATCCGGGGACTAATCATGTGACGGTGTGGACGTCGTCGCAGATTCCGCATTTGGTTCGGCTGCTGCTGGCGCTGGTTACGGGGCATCCGGAGCATCAGATCCGGGTGGTGGCGCCGGATGTTGGGGGCGGGTTCGGGTGCAAGCTTTACTTGTACGCGGAGGAGGTTATCGCGTTTGTGGTGGCGAAGCAGCTGGGGCGGCCGGTGAAGTGGGTGGAGGAGCGGCAGGAGAATTATCTCGCGACGACGCACGGGCGCGATCATATCGGGGATTGGGAGATAATGGGGAACCGGGATGGGACGATTACGGGGATACAGGGGACGGTGTACGCGAATATGGGGGCTTATTTGTCCACTTTCGCGCCGGCGATACCGACGTATTTGTTCGGGCTGATGCTGGTGGGGCCGTACAGGATCGAGAATGTGCGGTGCAAGGTGATCGGGGTGTTCACGAATACGACGCCGGTGGACGCATACCGGGGCGCGGGGAGGCCGGAGGCGACGTATATCGTGGAGCGGCTGCTGGATATTTTCGCGGCTGAGGTGGGGATGGATCCGGCGGAGGTTCGGCGCAAGAATTTGATACCGCCGTTTGAGGATGGGTATGAGGTGGCTACGGGGGTGATTTACGACAGCGGGGATTACGAGGCGGGGTTGGATAAGGCGCTGGGGATGCTGGGGTATGAGGAGTTCCGCAAGGAGCAGGCGGCGGCGCGGGAGCAGGGGAGGTATCTGGGCGTGGGGCTGTCGACGTATGTTGAGATATGCGGGATGGCTCCGTCGGCGGTGGCGTACACGCTGGGTGCGCGCGCGGGCGTTTGGGAGAGTTCGCTGGTGCGGGTGCATCCGACGGGGAAGGTGACGGTGTACAGCGGGGCGTCTGGGCATGGGCAGGGGCATGAGACGACGTTCGCGCAGCTGGCGGCGTCGCAGCTGGGGGTGCCGGTGGAAGACGTTGAGGTGGTGGAGAGCGATACGGCGCAGGTGCAGCAGGGGACGGGGACGTTTGGCAGCCGGAGCGCGGTAGTGGGGGGGACGGCGATCCATATGAGCACAGAGAAGATTAAGGATAAGGCGAGGCGGATCGCGGCGCATATGCTGGAGGCGTCGCCGGAGGATGTGGTGTACGAGGATGGGAGGCTGTTCGTGCAGGGGGCGCCTGCTGAGGGGAAGACGTTCCAGGAGGTGGCGCTGGCGGCGTACTGGTATGACGGGCTGCCGGAGGGTGTGGAGCCGGGTTTGGAGGCGACGAGCATATACGATCCGCAGAACTTTACGTGGCCGTTCGGGACGCATATTTGCGTGGTGGAGGTGGATCCGGATACGGGGGATACGGAGGTGCTGCGGTATATCGCGGTTGACGATGTGGGGAATGTGATCAATCCGATGATAGTGGAGGGGATGGTACACGGGGGCGTGGCGCAGGGGATCGGGCAGGCGCTGTGCGAGGAGGGGGTGTATGACGATGAGGGGCAGCTGATAACGGGGAGCATGCTGGATTACGCGGTGCCTCAGGCGGCGAGTTTGCCGGCGTTTGAGATGGCGCGGACGGTGACGCCGTCGCCCACGAACCCGCTGGGGGTGAAGGGGGCCGGGGAGACGGGGACGATCGCGGCGTCGCCGGCGGTGATTAACGCGGTGGTGGATGCGCTGTCGCCGTTTGGGGTTAGGCATATTGATATGCCGGCTAAGCCGGAGCGGGTGTGGGGGGTGGTTAGGGATAGCGGGTAGGCCGGGTTGGCAAGGCCGGGGGCTGATCGCGGTGAATAAGCGGCGGTAAGCGTGATGGCTAAGCCGACGATACCCGACGGCTGAGCGCGGCTGTAAGACGAAAAGCGCCCCCTCTCGCAAGCGATGTGGGAGGGGGCGGCATTTTTGTAAAAAAGTAGCCGAACAAGTTTTGGGTGGGGGCGAGTTGGGTTGTTGGCGCTAGGAATGAAGTAGGGGATAATGTCGGCTGGGGGTGATTGAGAATGTTGGGGGTGTCGCGTAGGGCTGGGAATTGGCTGGGGGCTGTTGCGCTTGTGGGGGCGGCGGCTGTGGTGGGGGTGGCGGGTTGCGCGGCGGGGATGCCGGCGGGCGCGCCTGGGGAGGGGGCGGATGGGAGAGCGATCCATGCGACGCCCGCGCCGAGGCATTACCCTGATTCGCCGGGTGTTCTGCCGATTCCTAGGAGCATACTTGCCACAACTTACCATGCGGACGTGGTGGCGCATGTAAAACTAAAAAGCGCACGAGGCGAAGCCCAGAAATTTGGCAGCTCAACCCTTTACTCTCCTGAAATATGGTTTGAGTTCGAGGCGTTAGAGTACTTGAAGGGAAACGGCGGCGACAGGATTTGGGGGTTGGCGCATGTTCAGCAGCAAGTGGAATCAGAAAAGGTCGCGCGCGATCTTGCCGCGCGATACATTCAGCGCATAGATCCGTTGCATACCGGCGAGGCGATAGTTTTCATGGAAGAATCCATTGAGCCTATGCCGAATACACAACTAAAAGACCATTATTACTTGGGTAATTTCGGCATAGACTACTTTGACCAGTTCTCAGACAACGAAGCGGTCTATACGTTTGAAGAATACTCCCTAGCCGGTTACAGGCGCTGGTTGCCATTGGCGGCGTCGGACGGCGTTTCGGGGGCAAACGAAGAGGCTCAGTTTATGCTGAGGCATCCGGACGGCACAATCGTGCGGGGGATTAATTACCCTGAGGACAGGTCATACGCGCCTGAGGAAGTGCTAATCGCGGCAGGATCGCCTGTAATTTCAGTGATAGGGCTGTCGGATTTGAGACGCATAGCCAAGAATGAACTGGACTTGAGAGAAATAAGGTACTACTCAAGCTTAGCCGAGCGTCGGGTCGGAATGGCGGCGCGGAACTTGACTGCTGAAGTGGTCGGGGATGCGATTGTTTTGAGATGGGATATGAACGCATCGCTGTCCGCTTTGGGCGGAGTGAAGGGTTATCGGGTGTTTCGGCAGGCAAGCGTGGAGGGCAGGGCCGGGTTTTCCACGTCGCAGAGATTGGAATCTGATGTGGTGAAATTGGGCGATGTGGTAGCGGTGTCTTCAAGTATGAGTTATGTGGATAGGGCGGGAGTGTCGCCGGGGGCGACGTATATTTACCGGGTGTGGACGCTTGAGGAGGACGTGTATGTGTTCGGGGAGTATGGCGCGGAGGCGCGGGTGGGGATAGTGGAGGGGGCGAAGGCGGTGGGGGCGGTGGTTTCGCTAGATTAAGTTCTCAATACTTGTGGCGCGCGTTGGGAATTGGAACGGAGTTGTTCTGATGGCGGCGGCGGTAGCCTTGAGGGAAATGGGTGGGTTCGCTAGTATAGGGTGAAGGCGGTGTAGGGTTGGCATATCTATGGCGTAAGCAATAAGCGATAAAGGGGGATAGAATGGGGACGGTGGCGTTTCATGCGGGGGCGAGTCGGGTGATGATGGGGCAGGCGGGGCCGGAGCTTGCTAGGGGGGATAGGTTGCAGGCGTCTGAGAAGGGGTGGGGGGCTGCGTCGCATGGGGTTAAGGCGATCGCGGAGGGGCGGGGGTGGCGGCATAGGAGTCACCGCGAGCTTTTCGGGGTTGCGCGCAGGCTGGCCGACGAAATGGAACGGCCGGAAATACGCCGCCTCTTTATGGTGGCAAGCAAGTTGCACATCAATTTCTATGAAGGCTGGATGGATGATGAAGAGATAGCGCGCGATATAGAAAGCGTCCGCAGGCTGCTGGGTATGCTGGATGAGGTTCCGCGCTAGGGGCGGCGCGATTATACTAAATTGACACGGCAATAAAGAGGAGGGATAGGATGGCGACGGTGGCGTTTCACGCGGATACAAGTCGGATGATGATGGGGCAAGCGGCGTCTGATCTTGCCAACGGGGATAGCCTGCGGGCGTCTGATAAGGGCTGGGGCGCGGCGGCGCATGCGGTTAAGGCGATTGCTGAGGGACGCGGGTGGGATCATAAGGAGATGGCCGACTTGTTTAAGGTAACGAGCAGGCTGGCAGACGAAACGGGACAGGAGGAAATACGCACGCTGTTTAGTGTGGCAAGCGGGTTGCATGCCAACATCTACGAGGGGTGGTTGGGGGACGATTATGTAGCGGATAGTCTGGCGGACGTTGGGTTGCTGTTGGATATGCTGGATGAGGTGGGGCGGTGATGGGCGAGGGGATAAGGGAAGGCAAGGGTTTGCGAGTGAAGGCGCAAGGTGGAGGGGATCCGATACGGGGGTTGGTGGAGGGGATGGGGAGGGTGGGGTATGTGGCGGGGGCGGATGTTGGGACGGGGGTGTTTATGGCGATGGCGCTGGAGCGGCCGCTGCTGGTGGAGGGGAAGCCGGGGGTGGGGAAGACGGAGATCGCTAGGGTTATGGCGGAGTTGCTGGGGACTCGGCTTATACGGTTGCAGTGCTATGAGGGGCTGGATGTGAGTACGGCGCTGTATGAGTGGAATTATTCTAAGCAGATGCTGTGGATCCGGCTGAATGAGCGGGAGGGGATGAGCGCGGCGGAGCGGGAGGAGCGGATTTTTGGGGAGGCGTTTTTGCTGAAGCGGCCGCTGCTGGCGGCGCTTACCGAAGAACAGAAGGCGCCGGTGCTGCTTATCGATGAGGTGGATCGGGCGGATGAGGAGTTCGAGGCGTTTCTTTTGGAGACGCTGTCGGAGTTTCAGGTGACTATTCCTGAGATTGGGACTATCCGGGCTGAGCATAAGCCGCTGGTGATTTTGACGTCTAATCGGACGCGGGATTTGTCGGACGCGCTGCGGCGGAGGTGTCTGTATTTGTGGATTGATTATCCGGATATGGATAAGGAGTTGCGGATCGTGAGGGGGAAGGTGGAGGGGATCGAGGAGGGGCTTGCGAGGCAGGTTGCGCGGTTTGTGCAGCGGGCGAGGGAGGCGGGGCTTGAGAAGGCGCCGGGGATTTCGGAGACGCTGGATTGGGCGCGGGCTATGGTGGCGCTGCATTTGGAGCGGCTGGATCGGGAGGCGGTGGAGATGACGCTGGGGGCTATTGTGAAGGATGCGGATGATTTGGAGCGGTTTCGGCGGGGGTTGGTGGATGAGATTTTGGATAGGATATAGGGGGTGTACATAGGGCGTTTTGCGGGGGGGGTTCATGGGTTGCCGCGCATCGCCCTATCGGATTGCCGATGCAGCGGTTCGCGGGGCGCGGCGTTCTCGCTGCGTTATGGTCTATCTCTGTAAAGTGTCCGAGCGGCGCAATGAGCGTCTGATGTACGCCAAAAGCCGGATGGGGGCGCAATATCGCGCGGGCGCTTGCGCTCATGATGCGCTATTGCGCGCTATGATAGCCTCATCGGTAGGATAGCCCCGGAGTCGGATGATATAGCCGAAAGGACGGCAGATCAATGGCAGAGCGAAATTTCCAGAACCGAACTTTGTTCAAGGGGGATAACCTGGGCTTTCTGCGGGGGATGAATAGCGGGAGCGTGGATCTTATCGCTACCGATCCGCCGTTCAACAAAGACAAAGATTTTCACGCCACGCCCGAAAGCCGCGCGGCGGGGGCGCGCTTTCAGGATAGGTGGCGGTGGAAAGAGGATGTGCAGCCCGAATGGGTGGATAATATCAAAGACGACCACCCGCGCGTGTACGAGCTGATAGACTTTGTTATCGGCGGGCTGGAGCGCGATGGCAAAGAGCGCAAGAAAATAGGCGGCCGCGAGGACTTGGCGGCGTTTATGTGCTTTATGGGCGTAAGGTTGATTGAGATGCACCGCATTCTCAAAGACACCGGCAGTCTGTATCTGCACTGCGATCCGACGGCGAGCCATTACCTTAAAGGGCTAATGGACGCGATATTTGGGGATAAGAACTTTCGCAACGAGATTGTGTGGCTGCGAAAGCAGGGGGAACGGCATAATCTTGCGCGAAAGCGGATGCCGTCGGCTCACGATGTCATCCTGTACTATGTGAAGAGCGCCGCCGCCGAATACTCGCCGCAATATACGCCGTATTCGGATGATTACATCAGCAAGAACTACAAGCATAAAGATGAGCGGGGCGTGTATTCCACGTTCCCATGCACTAACGACGCCGGCGGCAACAGGGCGTATGAATTTCGGGGGATTACGCGGGCTTGGCGGTTCAAGCGTGAAACTATGCAAGAAATGTATGACGCCGGACTGCTTACGCAGGCGCGTCCCGGGTCGCCGTTTCGGTATAAGAAATACTTGGATAAAGACGCGGGCGTTAAGGTGGATGACTGCTGGCTGGATGTGCCGCAGGTGCGCTCCAAGCCAGAAAACACGGGCTATCCCACTCAGAAACCGCTTGCCTTGTATGAGCGCATTATTAAATCGTCGTCCAAAGAGGGGGATATGGTTCTGGATCCGTTCTGCGGGTGCGCGACTACGCCTATCGCGGCTGAGCGGCTGGGGCGTCAGTGGGTTGGGATGGATCTGTGGGATGGGGCGTATGACATCGTTCAGCAGCGCATGGAGGACAATAGGCAGCTGCTTGCCGATCCTGGCGCGCGGATAATCTATACTAGGGCGGCGCCGGTTCGGACGGACGATGACGATACTACGGCGGGTTACTTGTCGCCAATCTACCGGCGCAACCGGCAGTCAAGCATCCCGCGCGATGAGATGATGCGGATATTGGTGGATAAGTGGGGGCTGGTGTGCTGGGGGTGCGGGTTTGAGCCGCCGACTATTGATTTCCTAGAGCTGGATCACAATACGCCGGCGTCAAGCGGGGGCAGCAATGAGTTGCACAATCGCGCGCCGCTGTGCGGGCCTTGCAACCGGCGCAAGAGCAATACTAAGACGCTGGAGGGCTTGCGGCGGGACAACAAGCGCGAGGGGCGATGGTATGGCGATCCGATTGACAAGCGGTTGCCGCTGCGCCTGGTGTTTGACTGGGCGGCGGAGTATTTGGAGGAGCGGGCGCGGCAGGGTGAGTTTGTGGTGAGCGCGTAACAACGGCGGCGGGTTTGCGGCTGGCGATTAGTGAAAGGAATACGATTATGGGCCGGTGGTATGAGGATGAGAGGTTCAGCTCAAAATTGAGGCAGCGCGCTCATAGCCTTGAGGAAATGAAGGCTATGATGTACGAATTTGATCGGCGCTGCGCGGGCTGTGAATGGGTATTCCCCATACACGGCTTGGAGGTGGATCACATAGCGCCAACATCTAAGGGCGGCACGGACGATCCGTCTAACCTGCAATTGCTGTGCCGCAGTTGCAACGCTATTAAAGGCGATAGGGATATGCGCTATCTTCAAGAGACGTTGCGAAAGCGCAGTGAAGGAGACCCTGACAGGGTGGACTTCCCACTAATAGCGTCATCCCTATGGCTTTTCATTGAAGAGTCGGATGATGGGAATTTCGTTTTGACCAATGGAATCGGCCGCGACGCAATTCCCTTTGATAAGCACGTCTTGATAGACGGGGAGTCTTACATGTGCGAAGTTCGGGGCTTTTCCCGCACAATTTGGGATTCCTTTGACCGGAAATGGAGAACTTATCAATTTCACGGCTTGGCGTTGCCGTATCAGGTTTTCGACGGGGTCAAAGAACGCTATCCTCGTGTCAAAGTGGAGTACAGCATAATTGCGCGCGCCGCGGGAAAGATCCTGAGATATTCGCCATTTTCGTTTTATTGGCGCCGCGACTCGCCCACGAGTCCCCCAAATACATTTTGCGATCTGCTGAAACCGTCGGAAGATCCCAGCAAGCGCCCGATGGAGTATAAAACAAAGCTTTGATCGCGTATGACGAACCTAGGGCGTTTGGGGGGTTTGCGATTATCATTCGGTAAGATATAATCTATCTGTGTGGGCTAAGCCGAATAGCGCGAAAGGGGGATGGTTATGGAGATTGTGAAGCGGGTTGTGGGGGGGTTCTTTATATTGATCGCGTTTTTGGTGGCGATCAATTGGGTGGCGAGTTCGCTGATAGATAATAGCAGCGGGGCTTATCCGCTGTGGGTTATCTTGAACTGGCCTATGGCGGGGTGCATTGTGGTGGCGCTGGGGGCGAATTACGCGCATAAGCACGCGGTTACGACTATGGATAGTCCGGATGGGCCGGTTACGCGGCAGTATATCGAGGCGAATGTGGCGTTTTACGCCTCGCTGGTGTTGTTCCTGTGGTTCTTTTGGAACTGGTTCAACGCGATGTTTCCGCATAATGAGCCGGTGGAGGTTCAGCGGATTCATCTGATGATGTGGGCGTTTATCAATCCGGTGCTGACGGTGCCGGTGTTGGGGGCGACGGGGTTCCGGCTGTGGCGGGAGGGGAAGGCGGCGGCGTAGGCGGCAAGGGGCGGCTGACGCCGCCTCTATGACATAAGCCCAATAATCCCAATATCAAGGGGGCGTCAATGGGAATTCTGATGCGCGGGGTTGGCGCGGTCTTTGTGCTGGTGGCGTTTTTGGTGGCGGTTAATTGGGTGGCGAGTTCGCTGATAGACAATAGCAGCGGGGCGTATCCGACGTGGCGGATTTTGAATTGGCCTACGGCGGCGTGCATAATCGTGGCGCTGGCTGCGAATTATTGGCGCAAGCATAGGGTCGCGACTATGGAGGGGGCGGATGGGCCGGTTACGCGGCGGTATGTGGAGGCGAATGTGGTGTTTTACGCCTCGCTGTTGCTGTTTCTGTGGTTCTTTTGGAACTGGCTGGCGGCTAAGTTTCCGTATAATGAGCCGGAGGAGGTTAGGCGGATTCATCTGATGATGTGGGCGTTTATTAGTCCGGTGCTGACGGTGCCGGTGCTGGGAACGACCGGGTTCCGGCTTTGGCGGGAGGGGAAATCGGCGGGCGACGGCGAGTAGCGGGTGACGCCGCATAGCGTTCACGCAAGGCAGGGCAATTCACGATTGGAGGTTGGCAGATGGCGGTTATGGCGGGGAAGGTGGCTTTGATGGAGGCGCTGCGGGCTGAGGGGGTGGAGTATGTGTTTGGGAATCCGGGGACTAGCGAGGGGCCGATTTTGGACGCGCTGGAGGGGTATCCGGATATTCGGTATGCGCTGGTTACGCAGGAGGGGGCGGCGATGGGGATGGCGGACGCTTACGCGCGGTATCGGGGGGCGCCGGCGTTTGTGAATTTGCATATCGAGACGGGGCTGGCGAATGGGGTTAGTTTGCTGGCGAATGCGGCGGAGGGGGGGACGCCTCTGGTGCTGACTTCGGCGAATAAGGATGTGCGGAAGCTGGCTGAGGGGCGGGCGGATTTGGTGGAGATGGTGCGGCAGTTTTGCAAGTGGAGCGCGGAGGTTACGCATCCGGAGCAGGTGGCGGGGGTGATGCGGCGGGCGTTTAATGAGGCTAGGACGCCGCCGACGGGGCCGGTGTATGTGGGGTTTTCGGCGAATGCGCTGGATGATGAGGGGGAGGTTGAGATTGTGGCGCCGGCCGAGGGGTATTATCGGATTGCGCCGGATGAGCGGGCTGTGGGGGAGGCGGCTAGGCTGCTGGCGGGTGCGGCTAGGCCGGCGCTGGTTGTGGGGGATAGGGTGGCGGCGTCGGGGGGGATGGCGGAGGCGGTTAGGTTGGCTGAGACGGTGGGGGCTAGGGTGTTTGCGGCGCAGTTTTCGCAGGTTAATTTTCCGACTAGCCATCCGCAGTTTTTGGGGTTGGTTAGCCCGTCTATGCCGGACGGTCGCAGGGCGCTGGCGGACGCGGATGTTGTGGTGGCTGTGGGGACTAGCGTGTTTCCGACGTATTTTCATTTTGGGGGGCGAGCGCTGGGATCGGGGACGGCGCTGGTGCATATCGATTCGGCGCTGGGGGAGATTGGGAGGAGCGAGCCGACGGCGGTGGGGATGCATGCGGATCCTAAGGTGGCGCTGGCAAGGCTTGAGGAGGCGGTGGGAATGGCTATGACGGGGAGCGAGCGAGAGGCGGCTAAGGGGCGGGCTGCGGCGGTGGCTGAGGTTAAGGCGGCGCAGCGGGTTGCTTGGGAGGAGCGGGTTCGGGAGCGGTGGGATGGGGCGCCGATGTCGGCGGAGCGGATGATGGCAGAGGTGGCGGGGGCGCTGCCGGCGGATGCGATTGTGGTGGATGACGCGGTGACTACGCGGGGGGCGCTGTTCGGGGCGCTGGATTTTGACGAGGCGGGGAGTTTGCTGGGGATAAGCGGGGGGGCGCTGGGCTGGGGAATGGGGGGCGCGCTGGGGGTGAAGTTGGCGGCGCCGGAGCGGCCGGTGGTTGCGGTGGTGGGGGATGGGAGCGCGATGATGACGGTTCAGGCGCTGTGGACGGCGGCAAACGCGGGCATTGCGGTGGTGTATGTGATATGCAATAACGCGGCGTATCGGGTGCTGAAGCTGAATATGAACTTGTATCAGACGCAGATCCTGGGGCGGGCGGCGGCTGAGAGCGAGTATATCGGGATGGATTTCCCCAAGCCGCTGAATATCGCGGGGATGGCGGAGGCTATGGGGGTTTATGGGCGCAGGATCGTGGATGCGGGTGAGGTTGGGCCGGCGCTGCGGGAGGCGTTGGGGATGGGGAGGGCGGTGGTGTTGGATGTGGCGATTGATGGGGGGGTGTAGGGGGGGTTGCAGGGGGGCGATTGGCGTTGCGCTGGGCTGATGGCGTGGGCGGCTGTCAGGCGGCTAAGCGGGTTCGGGGTTGTGTGATGCGCGGTCTGATGGCGTGGGTGGCTGTCAAGCGGTTGGGTGGGTTCGTGGTTGCGTTGCGCGGTCGGTTGGCAGGGATCGGTTATTAAGCGGTTGGGCGGGTTTGGCGATGCGCGGTCGGTGGCGTGGGCGGCTGTCAAATGGTTGGCGGGTTTGGCGTTGCGCCGTCGGTTGGCAAGTGTGGGCGGCTATCAAGCGGCTAATCGGGTTCGGGGTTGCGTTGTGCGGCCGGATGGCGTTGGTGGCTGTCAAGCGGTTGGGGGGGTTCGGGGTTGCGATGCGTTGTCGGTTGGCAATTCGCGCGGGCGGCTATCTAGCGATTAGGTGGGTTCGTGGTTGCGTTGCGCGGTCGGATGGCAGGGATCGGTTATTAAGCGGTTGGGCGGGTTTGGCGATGCGCGGTCGGATGGCGTGGGCGGCTGTCAAGCGGTTGGGCGGGCTTTGCGTTTCGCCGCGCCGTATGATGGCGTGGGCGGCTATCAGGCGGCTAAGCGGGTTCGGGGTTGCGATGCGCGGCCGAATGGCGTGGGCGGCTATTAAGTGATTGGGCGATTGCGGTGGTTGCGCTGGTCGTTGGCGTGGGCGGCTGTCAAGCGGTTGGGCGGGTTTGGCGTTGCGCCGCGTTGTCGGTTGGGCGGGCTTTGCGTTTCGCCGCGCCGTATGGTGGCGTGGGCGGCTGTCAAGCGGTTAGCGGGTTTGGCGTTGCGCCGCGTTGTCGGTTGGGCGGGTTTGGCGTTTCGCCGCGCCGTATGATGGCTTGGACGGCTATTAGGTGATTGGGCGGGTTTGGCGATGCGCGGTCGGTTGGCGTGGGCGGCTGTCCAATGGTTAGCAGGTTTGGCGTTGCGCCGTTGGGCGGTCGGTTGGCTTGGGCGGCTATTTGGGGATTGGGCGGGCTTGGCGTTGCGTGGTCGGATGGCGTGGGCGGCTATTTGGGGGTTTGGGGCTGGTCGGGGGTTGTCGGGCGGGTTTGGGGTTTGGCGTTCTCGTTCTGCGGCGGTGGTGGGTTTGGGGGATTGGGTTGGGCGTTGCTCGGACGCTGTTGGCGGGGGATGGTTGGGCGTTTGGGCGCTCTTTGCGTGGCGTTTTGCGCTTGTTGCAAGGCTGTTTGGGTTGATCCGCGACTTGGGGCGCTGCCTGTGGTTCCGGTTCACGGCTTTGGGTTTGCCTATCAGGTTGGGGCGCGATGGCGGGCGGGTTATGATGGCGCTAGGGGGGCGTAGGGTTTGGCGGTGATGGAGGGTTCGGCGGCTAGGTTGCGGCGGATGCGGGCTAGGCGCTCGGAGGGGATGGCGAGGGCGTGGCTGACGGCGGCATCCAGGGCGCGGCGGACGGGGTCGGCGGGCATTTGGGGCAGGGGGAGCAAGGGGGTTTGGCATTGGGCGTCGTAGGCGGCGGCTAGGTGGCGGATGGCGTTGTCGCCGATTTTGGGGAAGTCGGGGACAATCAACGCGCTAAGGTTGGCGTTTGAGAATTGGGGATACGAAAGGGCTTTGTTAGAGCGCTCTCCCAGCATAGCCAGTATTCCAACCGAAGAGTTGAAATAGGCGCACAAAGCCTTTTCCACAACATCGCGGGGATATTGCGGGATTGTAGGGATGCAAGGCACCCACGCCGAACCCACGACTCTTTCGTTAAGCCGCGCGCACATTACTCTGACAGTGTTTAGGCGGGCGCGATTAGGCAAAAGCAGTCTGCTACGACGCGCCCATACAAGGTTTGCGGCGTTTGATTGGCGGGGGGATTTAGGGGCTACGTGGGCGTCGGGTTTAGCCAACATCGCTTGGGTAACATCCGTTTTGTGATCCCACAACGCAATCATTCCCTCAGCGGTTGGCATTGCCGAGCGGGTCAATGTCGTGCGTATATTTGCCGAGCCCAGCTCAGCGATTGCATTAAGCGGCGACGCAGGGAACATTTCGGATTGCGTAAGATTGGCAAATTCCGACGACAGATATGGCGAAAGGAATTGCACAGCGCCCCAATCGCCCGACTCTATGACCTGCGCGTCTATTTCCTGAAGCGTTCCCAAGTTTTGATTTTGGAAATTGCCTTTCAGGATTGAATCAGCCACGCTGTACGCATCAGCGGGCGTTGACGGGTTCCTAGCCAAGTTGACGACCTTAGTCCGCGGTTTCGCGCCTTTGCCGCTATCCCACGCGCGGCATATCAGCAGTATTTCCCCAATTGTGGTGTTCTCAGAGAAGTATGTGCGGTCAGGGTCGTGCGACGTGACAATGGTTTCAATATGGTAGATCTCTCCAAGAAACCTGCGTATGCCAAGCGATGTAGTGTGCGTAGCGGTTGCCAAAGGCAGAACCGCCGCTATGCGCCCGTTGTCAGTCTTTCTCATATAGTCCGCCAAGAACACGAAGGCGTTGCCTATGCTGGACAAGTGAACGGGCTTGTTAGCGAAAATCTGCTTTTCACGCGCTCTGATAGCCCATTTTTCTGTATCGCTGAATTGCTGATAGCGCAGGTCGTGCTGAGTGAAGGGCGGGTTCATGATGATGATGTCGGCGCGGTCGGGGTTGTTCATGGGGTTGTTGTCGTCTATTTGGGTTACGGGTTGGGCGGCGTTGGGCCAGTCCATAAGGAGGGGTTTTTGGTCTAGGAATTCTAGGGATCCTAGTCGGGCGCGTCCGTCGTTGTCGACGCCTAGGAAGGCGCGGCCGATTTTCATATTGCGAAAGCGGGTGGTGGGCGATAGCAAGCCTAGCGTGGTTGCCGCCATGTGGGTGGCGGTGAGGTTGACGTCGTAGCCGCTGAGGACTTGTTCAATGAGGGCTTGGGCGGCGTTGCCGTCGTTGCGGGTTTGTGGGGCGAGGTCGTGGATGCGCTGGGCGGCTGCCATGAGGAGGGTGCCGGTGCCGCAGGCGGGGTCGGTGATGCGTAGGTTGGCGATGGCTTGGGGGTTTTGCCAGTCGCAGAGGTTTTGGGTGATGGCGAGGGAGGCGAGGAGTGTGGCGGCGGCTGTGGTGGTGTAGAATGAGCCGTCGTAGCGGGCGGTGTCTAGGACGGTGTGGAAGATTCTGCCGAGGAGGTCGTGGCGGAGGCTGGCGATGTTTTGGGCTACGGCGAGTGCGGCTTTGGCGGTTTCGCGGATGGCGTCTGCGAAAGCGGGGTCGGGTGGGCAGGCTTGTATGGCGGCGAGTGCGGTTTCGAAGATGGGTTTGTAGTCTAGGGCTAGGATGAGGTTCCAGGCGTCGGTGAAGGCGTTGATGGGGGCGTGGGCTAGTACGCAGTGGTTGGCGAGCGCGGGGGGCCAATCGCCTGTGAAGGGGGTTTTGGCGCCAGGGGCGCTGTTGTCTATGTCGGGGCGGCTGTCGGGCAGGTGGGCGTCTAGGCGGGAGTGGAACATAACGGCGGTGGCGACTAGGAGGAGGGCGCGCTTGGCGGCTCTGTCCCAGCGGGCGCCGGGGTCGGCGCGCGTAGATGTTTTGGAGGGAGGGAGGTCTAGGGCGGATGCTAGGCGTTGTTTTTGGGATGGGTTTAGGCGGCGGACGGCCTCGTCTAGCTGGGCGGAGAGGGCTGCGGCGGCGGCGTCGGGGTCGCCGATTTGGGCTGGGGCTAGGCGTATGACTGAGGCTAGGTTGTCGATGTTGCCGCGCTGCCAGGCGGCTTTGCGGGCGTTGCTTGTGTGGTCGCGGACTTGGTAGAGGTATTGGGCGGTTGGGATTGTGTTTTCGGTTGTGTTGTCGGGGTAGCAGACGGCGACGGCGCAGCGGGCTAGGTTTTGGGCGATGCGGGCGTCGGCGTCTTTTAGGGCCTCGCGTTGTTTGGTTGGGGATTGGCCGTGTTCGGCCTCTATGGCTACGCGGACGTTGTGGATGTGGACTTCGATGTCGATGCGTTTGCCGTGGGCGTGGGTGATTTCGGGGTTGGCGTTTAGGCCGCGGGCGCGGAGTTGGCGGGCTAGGGTTACGTTTAGGGTGTGTTCGTGGGTGGTGGAGGGCATGGTGGCTCCCTAAGGCAGGCTAGGCGTTGGTTTCGTTAGTCGCGTGGGCGTTGCGCGGGTTGCGAACCGGCGCGTTGATCCATTGCTCGTCGTGCGAGGCGTCTCCGCGGTCAACCAGGGCTTGGAAGGCGAACACATCGCCGGCGGCGGCGGCGGCGTCCGCGCGGTCGTTATCCCAGAGCCAGCGAAAATCCTCGCCCGGCTCGGTTAGCATTACCGCCTCCGATCGCAGCCAGAATTTGCCCATGCCGGTCAAGTCGCCCTCTTCTTGCAGTATATCGGCGACGGCGGCCTTGGCGGCGGCGAGAGGAGCGTCAGCCTCTACCTCAGCCTCGCCCTCCAAGAAGTCGCCTATCACTATTACGCCGTAAAGCGGCATATCTCAGTCCTCTCTTATCTTATCACCGGATTGACTCCGCCGCGTGTGCGTCTGTTCAAAGCGGCGGGCGGGCGGCTAAGACAGGAGCTGCTGTACGATAAAGACGACGATGCCGGCCACTATCACGGCGCCTACCGTTCCTGCGATGCCAAGCATCCAAAACGTCAGCCTTCGTATCTCAGCGCGCATCTCTCGCATGTCAGCGCGCATGTCCCGCATGTCAGCGCGTATATCAGCCGCCGTTTGGTCAATCTTATCGGTCAGATCTTTGGCGGTTTGGTCGATCTTGTCGGTCAGATCTTTGGCGGTGCGATCAATCTTCCCGTCAAGCGTTATGAAGTTCTGATCGATCTTCCCGTTAAGCTCATTGAAGTTCCGGTCAATCTTTCCGTCCAGCGTTTTGGCTGTGCTGTCTATCTTATCGCCTAGATCTTTGAAGTTCCGATCAATCTTCCCGTCCAGCGTTTTGGCTGTGCTGTCTATCTTCCCGTTAAGCACAATGGCTGTGCTGTCTATCTTATCGCTCAGATCCTTGACGCTGCGGTCAATCTTTCCGTCCAGCGTTTTGGCTGTGCTGTCAATCTTCCCGTCAAGCACAATGGCTGTGCTGTCTATCTTCCCGTTAAGCACAATGGCTGTGCTGTCTATCTTATCGCTCATCTCTTTGAAGTTCCGATCGATCTTCCCGTCAAGCTCATTGAAGTTCCGATCAATCTTCCCATCCAGCGCCCGATAGTCATCCCGCGCGTTGCGGGCATTTTCCTCAGTGCGGCGCACTAGCAACTTCACTTGCCCCTCTATCTCGCCAAGCCTAGAGGACGCCTCCGCTACCTGCGAAATCTCGCGTTCCCGCTGTTCGGTGTCAGTAACCATTGCCCTAATCCTCCTTTGTTGTAATTATACACTACCTTGTCAAGCCACCCGCTCAGTGCGCCGCAGTAGCAATTTCAGCTGGCCCTCTATCTCGCCGAGTCTAGAGGACGCCTCCGCCACTTGCGAAATCTCGCGCTCGCGTTGCTCGGTGTCAGTAGCCATTGCCTAAGCCTCCTTTGCCGTAATTATACCTTACCTTGTCAAGCCAAGTCCCTCCCCCGCATTGTCAGGCGGCGTTTGTTTTTGGGGGGATTGGCGGGAGGGTTGGGGGTTTTGGTTGAAATTGGGTCTGAAAGGGGGTTTGCGTGGGGGAATGTTTGTGCGTATAATGGGGGGGATACGCTTGATGGAGGGGCGATATGTCTGGGCGGCATATTTTGCATGCGGATTTTGACGCTTTTTACGCGGCGGTGGAGCAGCTGGATAAGCCGGAGCTGCGGGGGAAGCCGGTGGTGGTCGGGGGGAGCGCGGAGGGGCGCGGGGTGGTGGCGTCGGCGTCGTATGAGGCGCGGCGGTTTGGGGTGAGGTCGGCGATGCCGATGCGGACGGCGATGCGGTTGTGTCCGCAGGCGGCGCGGGTTGGGGCTAGGTTTGAGCGCTACCGGGAAATATCGCGGCGGGTGATGGGGATTTTCCGCGATATTACGCCGCTGGTGGAGCCGCTGTCGCTGGATGAGGCGTATCTGGATGTGAGCGAGAATGTGGCGGCGGGGGCGACGCCGCGCGGGATCGCGGCGGGGCTGAAGCGGCGGGTGAAGGATGAGTTGGGGTTGACTATATCGGTGGGGGCGGGGACTTCCAAGTCGGTGGCTAAGATTGCGTCGGATATGGAGAAGCCGGACGGGTTGACGGTGGTGGCGCCGGGGTCGGAGCGGCGGTTTTTGGCGCCGCTGCCGGCGCGGGATTTGTGGGGGATTGGGCCGAAGACGGCGGAGCGGTTGAAGGCGGAGGGGGTGGAGACGATAGGGGATATAGCGGGGTTGAGCGAGGAGTGGCTGGTTGGGCGGTTCGGCAAGCATGGGCGGGATATGCGGCGGAGGGCGCTGGGGGAGGATGATGGCGAGGTGCGCGCGAGGCGGGAGACGAAGTCGGTGAGCGCGGAGACGACGTTTGAGCGGGATAGCGGGGATGCCGAGATGCTGGCGGAGGTTGTGAATAGGCTGAGTCAGCGGGTGGCGGGGCAGCTTAGGCGCAAGGGGCTAAGTGGGCGGACGGTGAAGGTGAAGTTGCGGTTGTCGGATTTTACCACTTTTACGCGGCAGCGGACGTTGGATGGGCCGGTGGCGGACGCGGCGGATTTGGCGGGGGCGGCGAATGAGATATTGCGGGGTGAGTTACATTCGGGGAGGCGGTTTCGGCTGGTGGGAGTGGGGGTGTCGGGGTTTGGGGTAGATGAGGGTGAGGAATCGCAGGAAACGCGGCAGCTAAGGCTGGTGGGGTTTGGGTAGGGGGATGCTACTTTTTTGTAAAAGAGTAGCCAAAAAACTTTTGGGTGGGTGAGTTGGGGCGGGTTTAGCGGGGGGTTGGATGGCGTATGGCAAAGCGGCGTTCAGCGCGGGCAACACGATTAGCGTTCTGCCGAAAGCCGCCTTAGTTGGCCGTTCAGGCGGGATTAGCGTTGTCGGCGGCGTCAGCGTGGGCAGGGCCGCCGGGGGCAAGCCCGTCTGTTGCGATGGCGAGCAGAGAGCCTTATCCGCTCAGAACAGTTTTCTTTCGCGCGGGTTTGCGCGGCGTTTGTGGCAGGCAGGGGGGTTGGCATGGCCGCGCGCTTGGCCGCCGCGTCGTGGGCGCTATTCGTCCCAGGGGGGCGGTTCGTTGAAGGGTTCGCCGCTCTGTTCGGCGCGGCGCATGCGCTCGTACCATTGCTTGGCCCTAGTTCTCTCTGTTTCCGCCCCAATGTCCACCCCCTCGGCCTTAGCCGCTTGCAGGTTTTCCTCGTACTTGTCTCTTAGCACCGGCAGTACCATTAGCATCCTCCTGAAGGCCGCTCTGCCTGACCGTCCCGTCGCGATCAGGGCTATCGTTAGTATCAGCGCGGGCCAAATCGCCAAGTTTATGGACCCCGCCGCGTCGATTATACAGGTTGTTCGGGGCTGCTGGGAATTCCAGCAGTCGGTCTCGAGCATATTCCATATCACAACGCCGAACCAGAGCAGGGTTATGAGCGCGTACACGATGCCGTGCAGCTGCTTGTCGCGGCGGGATATGCCGAGTAGATCGACTTGCTCGTCGTCGTTGCGCTTGCGCTCGTCGTTGTGATTGCGCGCGCCGTTGCGCTTGTCTGTGTTTGCCATTTTAGCCTCTCTTGGTTGATTGCGCCAACCGGATTTTTGCGGCGTTGTCAGTGCGCGACGCCGGTGAAATCTTTGGCAATTGGGGAATCAGCGGTTGACTTGCGGGCGGGTTGTGATTTAGTATATCGGCTTGATAGCGTGAAAAGTATCACAAGGGAATAATTGCTAGACGCGCGCAAGGCAAGGAGGGAATGGATGAAACTTACGGGCAAGAGGGCGAAGGGGTTTTGGCTGCTGCCAATAGCGGCGATAGTGGCGCTGGCGGCGCTGGCGTGCAGCAGCGCGGCGCCTGAGGCGCCGGCGGCTCAGCCGGCGCAGACGTCGGCTCAGCAGCCGGCGGCGGCGGCTACGGCTCCGGCGGCTCCGGCGGGGCAGACGGCGCAGCCTACGGCGGCTCCGGCGCAGGCGGCGCCCGCGGCGGCGGCGGAGACGGGGCAGCAAGGCACGCTGACGGTTGTGCTGGATAATGTCGGGTCGCCGCTGTATCGCAATGAGAAGGCGACGTGGCCGGACAATATGATGAACTACTACTACGGGTTCCAGGAGCTGCTGGTTACCTGGGAGGCTAACGATGACGGGACGGTGTCGGACGCCACATGCGAGGCGCCGATGCTGGCGCTGAGCTGGGAGTATGATCTGCCGCCCAACTTCGATGATCCTGAGAACCAAGGGTCGGTGACGGTTAAGCTGCGCGAGGGCGTGGACTTTTATGTTGCGGACGGGGTTCATTCGGAGTTCACGGCTGAGGATGCGGCGTGGTCGTTTAACGACGCGGGGTCAAACAACCCGGCGGCGACGCATTCCAACGCGGGCGAGGCGGGGGACTGGTTCAAGCTTTGGGAGGCTACCGATAAGTACACGCTGAAGGGGACGTTCCGCAACTATATCGCGGACTGGCTCAACGGCGGCGGCGCGGGCATCAGCAGCATGTGCGGCGACGCCATCGGCGTGGTGTCCAAGTCGCTGTTTGATGAGATAGGCGAGGACATTCTGACTACGCCGCATGGGACGGGGCCGTTCTATGTGCAGGAGTGGCGGCCTAACGAGGAGATTCAGGCTACGTCGCGCGTTGACCATTGGGCGAATAGCCCGAACTTCGCGTTCTTGAACCTGATACAGGCGTCGGAGGCGGCTCAGCGGACGGCGCTGCTGCAGACGGGCAGGGCGGACATCTCTATGGTGTCTATCCAGGACGTAGCGAAACTGCGGGAAGAGGGCTACCAGTTCCATAGCGGGCTGAACCAGATATTGGGGCAGTTCATCTATATGGCGGGGAATTACTGGTCGTACAAGGATCCGCAGACGGGCGACGCGGTGCCGCTGCGGGATGGGTTCAAGCCGGATGTGAATCACCCGTGGATAGGCGATCCGCGGATAGAGTGCGCGGACGCGGACAGGACGAACACCGACGCGCTGGGCGCGGGCTGCGACGCGACGGGCTTTGACTATACGGATACCGAGAGGTTCTCGTATGAGACGGAGCATATGCAGAAGGCGAAGGCGTTCCGCGAGGCGCTGATATACGCGATCGACCGCGACCTGATAGGCGAGACTATCGTTTCGGGCTACGGCGGGGCGATCTATGGCACGGGACACGGCGGCGGGATTGCGTTCCATCAGCTGCATCCTGAGTACAAGGATCGGTGGGTGTACGAATTCGATCCGGAGCGGGCGCGGACTAAGCTGGCGGAGTCGGGCGTGGCGCCCGGGTTTGAGTTCGAGTACTTCTGCCCGGCGGGGAATGGGACGTCCATTGAGGTGTGCCAGGCGGTGGTAGGGATGTGGGAGGAGCATCTGGGGCTTGCGCCGTACATAGACAACACGGCGTACTCGTCGCGGCGGCCTACGATGGTGGGGCGCGAGATCGATGTGATCTGGCAGACGAGCTGGGGGCCGAACAGCACGCATGCCAAGTTGGACGCGGGCGGGACGATACCCGTGTGCTGCCTGTGGCCGATCGCGTCGGCGGGCGGCTACAACGCGGGGATTGAGGACAACAACTTCTACAACGACTTCGACCTAACCCGCGTGCAGGATAAGGGCTCGCCCGAAAATCTCGCCCTGCGGGAAAAGATAATGGATCGCTGGTGGGATCTGAAGACGGGGACGGGCATCGTTGAGGTGCCTACGCTCATCGGAATGAACCCGGATACGATAGTGAGCTGGGATCTGAAGCCTTGGCGGCTGACGAACAGCTTTGACACGGTGGAGTATCAGCCGGCGCAGTAATGAGTAGCGCAAGAGCGCCCGTCCGCAGAAATGGGGATGGGCGCTTGTGGCGCAAAGAGCGGGGGCGCTGGCGCGTCTCACGCTAAATCGGGATAACTGCCGTCCGCCTTATCGCTGACAAGGCGCGGCGGGCGGCAATGTCCACTAATCGCAACATCACAACCTTAATACTAATCACAGGCTTAATAGCGCAACCCTAATCATCAATCATAGGTTTAGTAGCGCAACCCTAATCGCAACCCGTCAATCCTTAGGCATATCCAGGGCATAGCAAAGGCATACGCAGAGCATATCGGGGCAAGTCTGATTAGCGCGCGGTTGGGCGCAATCGCATCGCTCTGATATAGTTGCCCGAAACGATTGTGCCGAAACAATCGCCCTGAGATAATCATCCCGAAACAATCGCCCCGAAACAAGCATCCCGAAATAGGCATATCCCGCAACACTCGCCCGTAATCTAAGAGGCAGAGGCGCGCTCATATGAAAACGTTCATAGTCCGGAGATTCTTCTTTATGGCGCTGTCGATCATCGCGGCGACGATGATTGTGTTCAGCATGTCGCGCTTGCAGGGGGATCCGCGCTATCTGTTTTTGTCGTCGGGGTACGCAACGCAGGAGCAGTGGGATGCTTGGGGCAAGGAGTTTGGGCTGGATAAGCCGCTGGTGTTCCAGTATTTCATATGGCTGGGCAAGGCGATGACGGGGGATTTCGGCAAGTCGCTGAAGTCGGGGTATGATTCGGTGACGATGCTGCGGATATTCGCGCCGGCGAGCATGCAGCTTGGGCTGGCGGCGTGGGTGTTCGTGCTGATAACGGGGGTGCCGCTGGGGGTGCTGTCGGCGGTCAAGCGCGGGTCGCTGTGGGACTTGGTTGGGAGGACGTTCGCGGTGTTTGGGCAGGCGCTGCCGCCGTTTTGGTTGGGGATAATGCTGATCCTGATATTCGCGGTGACGCTGGAGTGGCTGCCGTCCGGCACGAGGGGGGGCAGCGATGAGGCGTTTTTGGCGCGGCTGAGGTATATCGTGCTGCCGGCGGTGACGTTGGGCTGGCTGGCGTCGGCGGGGCTGATGCGGCTAGTGCGGTCGTCAATGCTGGAGGTGCTGGATTCGGAGTTCGTGAAGTTGGCGCGGGCTAAGGGCGTGAGCAATACTACGCTGATATGGAAACACGCGCTGAAGAACGCGCTGATACCGCCGCTGACATTTTCGGCGATTATTATGGCGGCGTTCATCGCGGGGACGGTGGTGACCGAGACGGTGTTCGCGTGGCCCGGGCTGGGCTTTATGACGGTGCAATCCATCATCAACAACGACTTTCCGGTGATGACGACGGCGGTGATGGTGTTCACTATCTTGTATGTGTCGGTGGTGTTCCTGGTGGACATCCTGTACGCATTCATAGATCCCCGGATACGCTACTCGTAGGCGATTCGGGTGGGCGGGGTAGGCAATCCCGATAGGCAAAATAGGCAATCCGATAGCCGCGATAGGCAATATGGGCAATCCTAATGGGCAACGGGCGGCGTTCCGAAACATCTAAATTCCAATAGCCCTAACGCCAACCCCATATCAAACACAAATCAAGGAAGCGAGTTCGCCGATGGCGCAGGCAACGGCAAATCTGGCAGATATAGAGCGGGCAACGCATCAGACGTTTATCAGCAAGACGCTGTATGTGCTGCGGCGGTGGCCGGTGTTTCCGATGTTCATACTCGGCACGCTGGTAGTGTGCGCGGTGTTCGCGCCGTTCATATCGCCGAATGATCCGGTTCGGCAGGATTTGCGCGCGAAGACGGACGCGCCGTTTTGGTATCCTGAGTGCGGCGTCTCGGTCAGCGTGAACCCGGTGAACGGCAACGAGGAGCTGAGAGAAGAGGTTCCTTGGCTGGACGGCTGCCGTCAGACGGAGGATAACTTCTATTCGCTGGGCGCGGATCCGCTAGGGCGGGGGCTGCTGACGCGCATCATCTACGGGGCGCGGGTGTCGCTCAGATTGGCGGCGGTCGCCATTCTGGTGGGAACGGTGGTTGGCACGAGCCTTGGGCTGACGGCGGGGTATTTCGGGGGGATAGTAGATGAGCTGATAATGCGCGTTACGGATATCGCGACGGCGATACCCTATCTGCTGCTGGCGCTAATCATTGTGATAGTGTTCGGGCAGGAGGAGTATGTGATCATCGGGGTGCTGGCGCTGGCGAGCTGGCCGGGGATAGTGCGGCTGGTGCGTGGGCAGACGCTGCAGCTGAAGGGGTTGGATTATGTGGCGCTGGCGAGCGTGGCGGGGGCGTCCACTTTTCGGATAATGTACCGGCACATTTTGCCGGGGGTGACGAACACGATAGTGGTGGCGACTACGCTGCAGGTGGGGAGCATCATATTGGCGGAGTCGATACTGAGTTTCTTGGGGGCTGGCGTGCCGCCGCCTACGCCGTCGTGGGGATCTATGGTGGCGGAGGGGCGCGACTACTTGTACTCGGCTTGGTGGGTGGCGTTCTTCCCGGGGATGGCGATATTCCTGACGGTGCTGGCGTTCAACTTTATCGGGGATTGGCTGCGGGATCGGTGGGATCCGCGGTTGCGGCAGCTGTAGGGGGGCGTTGGCGTCTTGCTTAGCGCATCAGTCAAGCGCATCCGCCTAATAAGCGGTCAAGCGCGTCTGACGAACACAGCGGGCAAGCGCGTTGCGCCAAGCATATCCGCACAAAGCGCATTGGCTAAGCGCGTTATCGGGCAGGATGGGCTAGGATGCTGATTGCGTTTGAGAAGGCTTACGATCTTGAGAATACGCTGCTGAGCGGGCAGGCGTTTCGGTGGCGGGGGCCGGATGAGGATGGGTGGCTGACGGGGGTTGTGTTCAATAATATCGTTAGGATGCGGCGGGTTGGCGAGGGGGTGGAGTTTGTTTGCGGGCCGGATGATGAGACGGAGATGTTGCCGCTTGTGGTTGACTATTTGCGGCTGTCGGATGATTTGGAGGGGATAGCCGCCGCAATCAATCGGGATGAGCGGATTGGGGCGGCGATAGCGCGGTATCCGGGGTTGCATATCTTGCGGCAAGAGCCTTGGGAGTGCATGGTTTCGTTTATTTGCTCGGCGAATAACAATATCCGGCGCATTAGCAAGAATGTGGAGGATATGGCGGATGCGTTTGGGGAGCCGCTGGCGCTGGGGGGTTTGCGGCGCAATACGTTTCCGTCGCCGGGGGCGCTGGCTGAGGCGGGGGAGGGTCGGCTGCGGGAGCTAGGGCTTGGGTTTCGGGCGAAGTATGTGGCGGCGGCGGCGGAGCGGGTGGCGGCGGGGGACGCGGATCTGTATGCGCTAAGGGAGGCGTCGTATGAGGAGGGGCTGGAGGCGCTGACGGGGTTTGCGGGTATCGGGGATAAGGTTGGGAATTGCATATTGCTGTTCGCGCTGGATAAGCCGGATGCGTTTCCGGTGGATGTGTGGATAGATCGGGCGTTGCGGGATTGGTATCCGGAGGTGGCTGCTGGGGGGCTGAGTCGCGCGCGGATGCGGCCGTGGGCGCAGGGGTATTTTGGGGAGTGGGCGGGGTATGCGAATCAGTGGTTGTTTCATGGGAGGAGGCAGGATGGGTGATGGGGGTGTGGGCGGCGCGGGTTGGGGCTTGCGCTGATAGGGTTGTCGCGGCGTCTTATATCCCGCGCGTTTGCGTTGCCTTGCGCCGTCCGTGATTTTTAGCCGCGCTACTCGGCTTGACGGGGTGGTGTATAATGCGGGAGCGAATGGCTGTGATAAATGCCGCGGATGACTTGATAAAGTTACGGGGGTTGGCTAGATGCTGATTGCGTTTGATAAGGATTACGACCTTGAGAATACGCTGCTGAGCGGGCAGGCGTTTCGGTGGGAGAGGCCGGACGCGGATGGGTGGCTGACGGGTGTTATTTTTGACAACATCGTGAGGATGCGCCGCGTGACTGAGGGCGTGGAATTCGTCTGCTCGTCCGATGATGAGGATGCGTTGTATCCCCGCATCGTCGACTACCTCCGGCTGTCCGACGACCTGGACAGCATCAAAGCATCCATCAATAAAGACGAACATATCGACGCGGCGATCGCGCAATCCCCGGGCTTGCATATCCTGCGGCAAGAGCCTTGGGAGTGCATGGTGTCGTTTATCTGTTCCCAGAGAAGCAACATCCCCAAAATCAGAAGGAATGTGAAGGACATTGCGGACGCATTTGGCAGCCCGATTATGCTGGGCGATTTGCGGCGCAGTACATTCCCATCGCCAGCGGCGTTGGCTGAGGCGGGCGAAGAGCAGTTGCGCGAGCTCAAGCTTGGCTATCGCGCGGAATATGTGGCGGCGGCGGCGCAGCAGGTCGCGGAATGGGACTTTGACCTGTACCAGTTGCGGGATCTAATGCGCTTGGTGCCCTACTCCAGTGCGCTGAATGGGTTGACCATCAGGTTTGATGGCGTCGGGGATAAGGTAGGCGACTGCGTCCTGCTGTACGCGCTAGACAAACTGGACGCCTTTCCTGTGGATGGGCATATAGAAGATGCGTTGCGGGACTGCTATCCGGAGATGGAGGAGGTGGCGGCGCGCAAGCTGAGCCTCCAGACGAGGCGTCGAAAAATGCGTCAGTGGGCGCAGGATTACTTCGGCGAGTATGCAGGGTATGCTCAACATTGGCTGTTCTACAGCCGGCCGAAAGGCAGCTAGCCGCCGCTTAATGTCTCTTGCCGCGTCTCATCCCGCGCATCTTGCGTTGCCGTTGTGCGCCATCCGCGATTTCATACGCGCTCTTTCCCTGATGGCGGGATGGTGTACAATGGGTGGGCGGCTTTGACAGCGTGGAGAGCGATTTGGGAGCGATGATGGACGATTCGGATATACTCAAGGTGTGGTATCTGCAGTGGACTTTGCAAAGCGCTGCGCCCATAATAGGCATGCGCTTTGACATACGAAGTCCGGAAGTCATACACACGGTGGTCACGGGAACTTGCCTGCCGAGTTTCAAGGACGACATCTTTGACGCTAAGCGGGAGGGCATCCTGTCCGCCTGCGAGAGTCAAGAGGTTATAACCACCGATATGATTATGTCGGGCAGGGATCTCGGCGGCGCGGACATCTATGTCGTGGCAATTGCCTCGTTTAAGCTAAGTTCTGCCGCGATAGACAGGACGCTATCGTGCGCGGATTTGCTCAGGCGGATGTATCCAGGGAGAGATGTGCGGGCGGCACTGTGGTATGTGAGGGCGGATGATGATTGCCGCAATGACGCCGAATCCAAGGGGGTTGAGCTTGTGCGGACGGAGATTAAGTGGCTGGAGGAGGGCTGAATTTGGCGGGCGGCAAGGGCTAGTCGCGGTTGTAGCGGTCTTGGTAGCGGATTATGTCGTCTTCTTGGAGGTAGCCGCCGGTTTGGACTTCTATGACTTCTAGGGGGAGGGAGCCGGGGTTTTCTAGGCGGTGTTTGGTGGCGACGGGGATGTAGGCGGATTGGTTTTCGGATAGGAGCATTTGCTCTTCGCCGCGGGTGACGCGGGCTGTGCCTTTGACGACGACCCAGTGTTCGGCGCGGTGGTGGTGCATTTGGAGGGAGAGCGCCTCGCCGGGGCGGATGGTTAGGCGCTTGACTTGGAAGCGCTCGCCGGTGTCTATGGTTTCGTAGGCGCCCCAGGGGCGGTTGACGCGGCGGTGGTGGGCGTGTTCGGGGCGCTTGGCGGCTTTGAGGCGATCCACTAGGTCTTTGACTTCTTGGGTGTGGTTTTTGTGGGCGGCTAGGACGGCGTCGGCGGTTTCTATTAGGATGACGTCTTTGAGGCCGACGGCGGCGATTAGGCGATGCCGGCTGATTACTAGGGAGTCGGACATTGCCTCGGCGTAGACGTCGCCGCGCAGGACGTTGCCGCGCTCGTCGCGGGGGGCGACGTCCCAGAGGGCTGACCAGGCGCCGAGGTCTGTCCAGCCGAATTCGACGGGGAGGGCTACGCAGTCGGCGGCGACGTCTTTGGCGGCGGCCTCGGCGTCTTTGGGCGGGCTGTCGGTCATGCGCTCCATTACGGCGTAGTCTATGGATTCGCTGGGGCATTGGGCGAAGGCGTCGGGGTTGGGGCGGCAGAAGTCGCCGTCTTGGGATAGGCCGGCGTGTGCTTGTTGGCATTGGGCGGCGATGTCGGGGCGGCAGCGGCGGAGTTCGCGCAGCCAGACGGAGGCGCGCATCATAAATATGCCGCTGTTCCAGAGGCATTGTCCGTCTGCGAGCATCTTCTCGGCGCGTGGGAGTTGGGGTTTTTCCACGAATTCGGCGATGCGAAAGGCGGGTGCGCCGGCGCCGGCGGCGAATGGGGCGCCTTTGCGGATGTAGCCGTAGCCGGTGAGGGGCGCGCTTGGGGTTATGCCGAATGTGACGATGCAGCCGCGCTCGGCGAGTTCGGCGCCGCGCGTTACGGCGGAGCGAAAGCGGGCGGCGTCCTGGATGACGTGGTCGGCGGGCATTACTAGCATTACGGGGTCGGCGCTGGCTTGGCGGGTTAGGGCTAGGGCGGCGAGGGTTAGGGCTGGGGCGGTGTTTCGGGCGACGGGTTCTAGGATGATGGCGGCGCTTTCGCGGCCGAGCTGGCGCAGGTGTTCGGCGGCTAGAAAGCGGTGTTCTTCGTTGCAGACGACGAGCGGGGGGGCGATGCCGTCTATGCCGTCAAGCCGCCGGAGGGTGTCTTGGAGCAGGGAGTATTCGCCCATAAGGGGCAGGAATTGTTTGGGGTAGAGTTCGCGGGATAGGGGCCATAGCCGCGTTCCGGATCCGCCGGCTAGGATTACGGGTTGGAATGTCATGGGAGCGCCTCCGGGGTGATGGGCAAGGCGTCGTGGCGCGTTGGATTGCGCGGTTGGCGGGTTGCTCTGCCCTGTTCTGTCCTGTTTCTGTCCTGATGGGTAGCGGTTGGCGTGTTTTGGCGGGGATATTTTACTACATTGATGGGGATTGAAAGCGGGGTTTGCGCGCTGTTTGGGGGGATTTGCGCGGGATTAGCCTGCGCTTTTCGCTGTTCGCGCGCTGTCGTTTGCTTGCCGCGCCGACTGCCGTATCTGACGCGATTGGCGCAGGGGGATTGCGCGCAGGGGGATTGGCGCGGGCGGCGGATAGGGCGGCGGGCGCGGGATTGTTTGAGTTTCGCAACGCTGATTAGCCGCCGGCGCGCAGGTTCATTTCGTAGGGGATTTGGCAGAAAGTTACGCCTAGTTGGGTTAGGGCGCGCTGGCTGATGTATTTGCCGGGGCCGAATACGATGGCGCGCTTGGATTGGGCGCGGGCGGCGTTGGCGATGCGGTTGGCGCGGGTTTCGGTGAGCATAAGGTCGGGGGCGCATAGGCGGTCTAGGTCGGGTTCGTAGAGCAGGTGGTAGGCGCTCGTTTCGTCGGCGTGGAATAGGCCGTCTTGGTTTTGGCTGGTCAGGTTGGCGGCGCCGGCGGATGCGCCGGATGCGGTGTAGAGGAGGTAGGCGGCTAGGGCTGAGTAGGCGGGGAGTTGGTCGCCGGTTAGCATTTGTTCAGTGTCTATGGGGTCGCCTAGCGTATGGTATGTGAAAGAGCCGCCTAGCCCGTTTTGGAGGGCTTGGTCGCGGGCGCTGGGGATGCCGTTGATGACGCGGCGGACGCGCTCGGCGGTGATGTTGTCGGCGTAGTCTTCGCACTCTATCAGGATGAATTTGCGGTTGCCGCCGTCTTCGCGGTTGAGGGCTAGGACGGCGTGGGCGGTTGTGCCGCTGCCGGCGAATGAGTCTAGGATTAGCATATCTTCGCTCGCGGCGCTCTCGGCAATTCCGATTAGGCTTTGTATTAGCTTAGGCGGCTTGGGGTTGTTGAATTCAACGGCGCCGCTTTGGAAAATGTCTTGGAGTTGGCGCGTTCCCTCGTCGGTGGTTCCGCCTGTATCGGCAAGCATAAGATCTACGGGGACAATGCCTTTCTGTTCGGATTCGAATAGAAAGTTTTTTAGGCGGGGATACTTGAACTTGCCGTCAACGCCCCACCAAAGGCGGTTGTCCTCGACGTGGCTTTGGTGAGCGCTTTGGCTGTATTTCCACGCATGGGTCGGATGGTCAATCACTTGATTCGTGTGCGGGTTGGTTACCGAATAGACTAGGTTGGGGCGCTGCTCTTTCGTGGCGGGATTGACATATGAACTGGAAATCCAGCGTCCGCGCGGGTCGTTGTCGGGGTTCTTGTATGTCCGGTTCAGCGACTCATCCCGCTTAACCCGAATGTGGGTTACGGCGTCCGATTTGCGGTAGGCGATGATATGCTCGCGCTGGTTTGAGAATAGTTTGGCGTTGTTGCTCCTGCCGTATCTGTGTTGCCAAACTATGCTTGCGAGGAAATTCTCCGCGCCGAAAATCTCGTCCATAAGCATACGCAGGTGGTGTTGTTCGTTGTCGTCTATGGAGATGAATATGACGCCGTTGTCGGCGAGGAGTTCGCGGAGGAGGTGCAGGCGGGGCCACATCATGCAGAGCCATTTGTCGTGGCGCTCTAGGTCTTCGCCGTCGACGGGGGAGTTGGCGTTGAGCCATTGTTGCATTAAGGGGCTGTTGACGCGGTCGTTGTAGATCCAGTTTTCGTTGCCGGTGTTGTAGGGCGGGTCGATGTAGATGCAGTTGACGCGGCCGGCGTAGCGGGGGATGAGGGCTTTGAGGGCGTGTAGGTTGTCGCCGTGGATGATGAGGTTGTGGTCGGGGGATGCGCTGGTCGGGCTAATGTCGCTGTCGGGTGGGATAGATTTGTCTTTGTGCGGGATAAGCGGGCGGTGTGGGATGGTGAGGTGGTGGGCGTAGATGTGTTGTTTGCCTTTGAAGTCTAGGGTGGGCATTGTGGGGGACTCGCTTGAATGTGGGTAGGGTTTTGTGTGGGTAGGTTTGGGTAGGGTTCAAGGGGAATTATATGGGCGTGTGGGGATTTGTCAAGATTTATTAAGCGCGCGCGATAGGGGCTTACTTTTTGGCATAAAGCAGGTAGCGTTTCCATTTAGGCGGGCGAGTATATCCGCTGTTGCATATGCTTAGACAGCCTTGCCGCAGCCATCCGCTTTATCAGCCGAAATACAGCTAGCCAAACTTTCAAAACCATCTAAAACGAAACGCTACCGGCGGCTCGCATAATCGCGAGTCGCCTTATTTGGGTTTTGGCGTTGCGTCGCTTTACCTGGCGGTTGTTAGGAGATAAAGCGCTAGGGAGCGACGTTGGTCAATGTGAACGGCTTGGAATGCGGCGATAGCGTTTTGCGCTTTGTTTATGTCGTAGGCGACGTCTTTGCGGCTGTCGGTATATGATGGGCTGTAGTCCGCGCGCTCTCGCTTTCTTTTTAGCTCGGCGGCGATTTTGATGAACTGGTGTATGGGCGGGCTGAAGAGTTTTTGGAACTCAGGGGCGCGTTTTCTGGTGAAAATTGAATGGTCTAGCGCGCGATAGGTTCGCTCGCTTGCCTTGTTTTCGGGATGGGCATGGATGCGCTCGGCGAGCGTCTGGGCGTTTGATTCGCAGAGCGCGTGGAACATCGCGTAATAGGCGAGCCGTTGGGCTTGTCGGAGGTTGGCGAAATCTTCGTCTTGCGGCATGATTGCCGCGAGATTATGTCGCGCTAAGTTAATTAGCGAGCGCGATAGCATGGGCGAATTCTTTCCGGAATTTGGGCCATTCTTCGTTGGTGATTTGGTATGAGACCGGGATATGCGGGATGTCGTTATCAGACAGGTAATCGTAGATAGCGGTTATCATCTTGATGGTGGATTCGTATGGGATTATGTCGCTGTCTTTTTCAGAGACTATGACGACATGGATGATGTCCTCGCCATCCATATCCGTATCCGCCATTAGGCGTATGAAGTTATGGATGGGTATCTCGTCTTTTTGCAGCAGGGAATTGTTGATAAGGGCTTTTATTTCCTGGGCTTGGATCGCGTTTATGTTTTGGGACATAGCGTTGCCTTTTGGCGTGATTAGTTTTGCGGCGCAAGCGATGACTATCTGATTATGATGCGAATTTAGTTATGTATATGATGGGTTAGGCTTGACATTGAATTTGAGTATAAAGGATTTTACCCGTTTTTGCATTGGGATTAACGTAGGGCAGCGTTTCTTTTCAGATGGTTTTGAGAGTTTAGCGAATTGTTCCCAACTAATAAAGCGGGGGGCTACGGCAATGCTGTCAAACCATTTGCAACGGGTAGATATACTCAACCACTTAATTGGAAACGCTACCATAAAGCAAGCAGAAACTTTTGGACGCGTCTAGCGGCGCGTTGCCGTTTGGCGGGCGCGGTGGTGGCTATGCCTGATATAATGGGGGCGTTATGGGGATTATGCGAATGGGGATTGTCGTGGGATGCGTGGTGGCGCTGGCGTGGGGGCTGGCTGCGGCGGGATGCTCGTGGGATGGCGCGGGTGCGCCTGATGCGGTTGTGACGGCTGGCGTTCCAACATCCGCCGCGCCCGTTATTGAGATTGCAACGCCGCCTGCGATTGCGCCGACGCCTGTTGTGACTGCGGTTGCCGCTACGCCTGCGGGTGGTATCGCCGTTACCGCTATCCCATCTGCGACCGTAGCGCTCGCGACCGTAGCGCCGATCTATCAGCCTCAGCCTGTCATGGACATTGCGGCGGAGGATCCGCCGACGAGGGATTTGTTTGGGGCGGCGATTGGGTTTGGCAAGGTGGATGGGGAGGCGCCGGCGCGGACTATTGGGGCGGATCCGGAGTGTTGCGAGGTGGGGCATAGGCAGCGGTTTTTTGTTACGGATTTGGGGAGCAGGGAGGTGTATGAGGTGGAGGCGGCGCTGCGGTTGGTTAGCGAGAATGCTTATTGGTATGTGGATGAGGGCGTGGAGGTTTCGGAGGGGGATTTGCGGGAGGCGGCGGGTGAGTTTGAGGGGCGGATACGGCCGGCGATTGTGGGGGCGATAGGGGATGTTTGGACGCCGGGCGTGGACGGGGATCCGCGGTTGACGGTGTTGCATACGCCGCTGGATGCGGCGGCGGGGTATTTTGGGGCGAGCGATGAGTATCCGCGGGCTACGCATCCGTACAGCAATCAGCGCGAGATGATTTATATGGGGCTGCCGCCGGGGAGCGCGGCGTATTTGGGCGTGCTGGCGCACGAGTTTCAGCATGCGGTTCATTGGCATTTGGACGAGGGCGAGGATGCGTGGGTGAATGAGGGGATGTCGGAGATAGCGGCGTTCATCGCGGGGGGATCGCTGGATTTCACGGGGGCGTTTTTGCGGCGGCCGGAGGTTCAGCTAAATTATTGGCCGGATGCGCCATACGCGACGCCGGCGCATTATGGGGCGGCGGCGCTGTTTGTGGGGTATGTGGCGCAGCGCTGCGGGGGTTATGGCGGGCTGGGTGAGCTGGCGCGGGAGCGGGCGGATGGGGTGAATGGCGTGAATCGGTATTTGGCGCGGTGCGGTTTGGCGTTTGAGGATGTGTTCGCGGATTGGGTTGTGGCGAATTATTTGGACGCGCCGCAGGATGAATATGGCGGCAGATACGGGTATGCGGATCACGATGTTCGGGTTAGGCGGGCAACGCGGGTGACGTCGGATTTTGAGGAAGCGCGGTCGCAGGCGCAGCTGAGCGCGCGGTATTATGAGATAGAGTTGCCGGAGGGTGATGCGGTGGTGGAGTTTGAGGGCAACGCCGTGGTGGCGCAGACGGGGGCGGACGGCTGCCGGAGCGGGCGGCGGTGCTGGTGGAGCGGGGCGGGCGATTCGGTTCATACATACTTGGAGCGCGAATTCGACTTGTCGGGGCTGGCGGAGGCTACGCTGGAGTTTTGGATGTGGGCGGATATAGAGGAGGATTGGGATTACGGGTATGTGAGCGTGTCCACTGATGGAGGGGCTACGCGGGCGACGCTTGACGGGCGGCATACTACGCGCGCGAATCCGCTGGGGAACAATTTCGGCGCGGGCGTAACGGGCGATAGCGGCGGGTGGGTGGCCGAGCGAATGGACTTGACGGCGTATGCGGGGGAGGCGAATGTTTTAGTGCGGTTTGAGTATGTTACGGACGAGGGCGTGAATCTGGACGGGTGGCTGATAGACGATGTGAGCGTACCGGAGCTGGGGTTCGCGGATGACGGGGAGGGGGCGGATGGGTGGAGGGCGGCGGGGTGGCGGCATACGGATAATGTTTTGGCGCAAGGTTATGTTGTGCAGGTGGTGGAGGTTGGGGTGGATGGGGTTGTGGAGGTGAGGCGGATGGGGTTGGTGGGTGATGGGAGCGGGCGTGTGCGAGGGAGCGCGCGGGTGGAGGGGGTGGAGCGGGCGGTTGTGGTGGTGTCGCCGGTGGCGGGTGGGACGTATCGGGCGGCTGAGTATGGGGTGCGGGTGTATGGTAGATAGGCGGGTGGTTTTGGTGTATGGGTGAAACGCGGGGGTGTTACTTTTTTGGAAAAAAGTAACCAAAAAACTTTTGAGTGGGGGGATTTAGGGGGCCAGGTTTATCGGATGGGTTTTGCTTGTTCTCTATCTCAGTAGCCGCCCGTATATTGGCAGATCATCGCCTAGCAGTGGGCGGGCGTAGTTTAGGAATTCCTGTGTGACGAAGTTGTTGGCGGCGTCCAGGAACTCTGGGGGCATGCGCTTGACTTTGCCGCCGACGTCGGCTAGGGGGGCGGAGGCGGTGGCGCAGGCGTAGTTTGGGCCGGCGGCGCGCTGTAGGGTTACGATTATGTCGCGGTTGCCGTTTAGGGCGTATCGGAGGGCGGCGCGGCCGGCTGATTCGGCCTCGCGGGCGTCGGTGGAGGATAGGCATGCCATTAGGGAGCGCTGGATGGTGCCGGGCTTTTCGTGGCGGGCGCGGACGCCTAGGCGGCGGCTGGTTAGCGCGGCTAGACGCTTGGCGGGGCCGTCGTAGTAGGCGTGGCCGAAGTCGTCTGTGTGATATGGCTCGTCCTGGGATCCGATTGGGTTGCCGGCGGGGTCGCGGGCGTTTTCGGCGACTACGGCGACGGCGAATCCGTGGCGGCGGTAGGCGGTTTCCATTGCGTCGAGAAAGCGGGTTTCGTCTAGGGGGATTTCGGGGATGCCGATGAAGTGGGGGGCGTCGCGGGCGTCTCGCTTGGCGAATGCTGAGGCGGCGGCGAGCCAGCCGGCGTCTCTGCCCATCACTTCCAGTATGGTGATGGGCGAGGCGATGCCCATAGATTCGGCGTCGCGGGCGGCGCCCATAGTGGCGAGCGCCACGAATCGCGCGGCGCTGCCGTAGCCGGGCGAGTGGTCGGTTAGGACTAGGTCGTTGTCTATGGTTTTTGGCACATTTATCACGGCGAGCGGCAGGCCCGCGGCGTCCGCCGCCTTGCCGACCTGATGCCCGGTCAGCGCGGAGTCGTTGCCGCCGATGATGAACCAGTAGCCGATGTTGTGGCGGCGCATTATGTCTAGGATTACCGGCGTGTCTTCGGGGCGCATTTTGCGGCGGGTGGAGCCTAGCGCGGCGCCGGGGGTGTTGGCTACGCGCCACCATTCGGACGCGGAGGTCGCGCGCAGGTCAATGAGGTTGGACTGGAGCAAGCCCTCCATCCCGTAAGCCGCGCCGTAGAGGTTGGCGATGCGGTGGGGATGCGCGAGCGCCTCTTGCGCTAGGCCGTAGAGGCTGCGGTTTAGGACGGGGGTGCAGCCGCCGGATTGCATCACAAGCGCGTTGGTGGGCATAGCCGATTGCCGCAAGTGCGCTATGGCCATATCAGTTGGCTGTCATCGTACACGGCTTGCAGGAAGCTGTCGCTGAAGGCGGCGGTGTAGTCGAACTGCTTGGGGAGCGCGCCGGTGTCGGCTAGGTGGTCGTAGAGGGCGCGCCACTGGGATTCGGTCATCCAGCCGAGCCCATGTTGGTCGGTGAGGGCGCTGACGGCGTCGATGATCTCGGTATTCAGCATATAGCGCTGGTGATCCCGGTCTTCGTCGGGGGCGTATTTCAGGACGATGTCCACCGCCTCGCCGGGGTTGTTCATAGCGTAGTCAAGGCCGCGCATAGTGGCTTTGAGAAAGCGCTCGGTTTGGTCGGGCTGCGCGGCGGCAATCTCTTCGCTGGTGAGGTATGTCAGCCCAAGGCTGGGGACGCCGTAGTCGGCGGGATCCCAGAGGGTAACATCAAAGCCGAGCCGCCGCAGGGTGTCCGGCTCATTGGACTTGAATATGGCGAGGATGTCAACCTGGCCTTCGGTGAGGACGCGCGGGTCGAATCCCACGCGAACTTCGTTGACGAGATCGCGGTTGACTTGCTCCGCCTCTAGGATGGCGAGGTAGTCGGGCGGCTGGGTGAACTTGTAGCCGAAAGTCTTGCCCTCCCAGTCTTTGGGCGTGGCGATGCCGCTGTCTTTCAGCGAGACAAAGCCTTGCTGTCCGCGCTGGCCGAACAGGGCGAAGGCGACTAGGGGCAGGCCTGGGTCGGCTCTGCGCTTTAGCAGGTCGGCGGCGTCGGCGGTGGTGTAATGCACATCGCCCGCCATAAGCAGCTGCATATGCTCGCCGCTTGTGGCGTGGCGGATGTCCACCGCCAAGCCTTGCTCGGCGAAAAAGCCTTTTTCCTGCGCCACATACGCCGCGACGTTGGGCAGGTTGGCTTGGGGCTTGTAGCCGACCATGAAGACGATGTCGTCGGGCTCGCCGGGGGAGCATGCGGCGGCGGCGAGGGCTAGGAGGGCGGCGGCGGCGAGGGCTAGGAGGGGCAGGGTTAGGGTGGATGGGAGGGTTGGTGTTAGGGGCAATGTTTCTTTCCTGTTTGGTGTGTGCGTATGAGGGCTATTGTGGCATCTCGGCGGCCTGCCAAGATGAGGCGTCTGCTAGTTGGAGCAGGTGCTGGGCGCGTTGGTATTCGTCATCGGCGGCGCTGGCGGGCAATTTAATATCCGCGTGGTATGGATTAAGGTTTGGAATAGGGGATGCGACCACCCGCCGATTGTTGGCGCTTGCCGCCTCCACGCTTAGAGCCACCCAGCCGTAGAAAGTTCTGCCTCTGCCGGTATCGTGTCGCTCAGCGATTTCAGTTATTTCGCTGAGAGGCGCTACGCTTATCCGGTCGACTGAAATATCACTTTTGCCCCTTCCCGGCTCGAATAGGCTTGCGGCAATCAGATTGCGCCTTGCGCGGCGGGCCTTTCTGCTTGAAGATATTCTGCGTCCGATAAGTTCATGCGGAGCGAGGTCGTCAGCAGTGTTAGTCGCGCTCAATTAGCGTCACGCATCAATTCCAACAGCGCATCCCGCAACGGGGCGTCCGGCAGATCAGCTGCGCTCTTGTAGCGATCGCCCCTTTGCCCGCTTTTGAGATTTGCAAGCCACATAGCGCCGCCGTCCGATTCGCACAGCGCCATAACCGACGCGCCTTGCCCATTGGAGGCGTGTACGGCTACCATGCCATACGCCATTGGATAGACTTCATACCGCCAGGGCAACATGTCATACAGCGCCCTCAGCAAGCGCTCGGCGTTCTCTATTGCCAGATCGGATGGCGGCGTGAACCCGTCCTCGTCAGCCTCTTCGCGCACCTCGCTCAGGTCTGCCAAGGCGTCGGACAGGTTGTCCGGGATTTCGCCGTTCAGCGCCTCGCTCGCTTTCAGCGCGTTCTGCGTTTGGGTTGCCATAGCCGCTACTCCCATTTCTTGGTGACCGCGCTTATATCATATCATACAGGAAATTTCACTGCTATTCCTATTTTGCCATGGCAAGCGCAGTAATAGCGGTTGGATTTTGACTCTGTGTTTCCCGTTGTTCCCCAAAAGTGTGGGGATTGTTGTCAAGGAATGGTTAAGCGTAAATTGGGATGAGCGTCAAGCCAATAGCGCAGAGGCGCGCCAAGATGCGAGGCGCGCCAGTTCTACCGCAAGGCTTTTCCGGTCATCCACGACGTTAGCGGTATCATCGAGCAGTATTATGTCAGCGTGATAAGGGTTGTCCGGGATAGGCGAGGCAACAACACGTCCCCCATTGTCAGCAACATCCTGTACGCTGACAACCGCCCATCCGAGAAACTGACGATCACTCGTCGTTTTGCTTATTGTATCTGCCGCAATTTGGCTCATCTTGACATGTGGAGCAATAGTAAGCCTATCCATTGAAAGGCGAACTTCGCCTTTTCTAGGCATAAAGATTTTGGAAGCGGATTTATTAGAACGTTGCACACGATATTGATCACTGCGACGTGATATTCTTCGACCAATATCTTCGTCAGACGCTATGATTGTGGGAATATCGTCTATGCTCACTTGGTTGCACTTTCCAATTCCAATAGCGCATTCCGCAGGAAATCGTTAGGAAGTTCCGCAATTGGGAAACGGCGGCGTTCCTTGTTCTGATCCGTATGCACAAAGCACAGCGCATTTCCATCGGGTTCGCACATCGCTACGAGCGATATTCCCAACGCCATAGGCGCATCTATGGCAATCTCGCCGTCGGGCATAGGATAGACTTCGTATCGGCAGGGCAAGATGTCATACATCGCCCTCAGCAGACGCTCGGCGTTCTGCAGCGCCGTGTCGGAGGGGGCGGTGAACTCTTCCTCATCCGCCTCTTCGCGGGCGTCATGCAGGTCTGCCAAAGCGTCGGCCAGGTTGGGTGGCATTTCCTCTATCAATGCCGATTTCGCTTTCAGGGCGTCTTGTGTTTCGATTGCCATAGCCGCTACTCCCATTTCTTGGTGGACGCGCTTATATCATATCATACAGAAAATTTCACTGCTATTCCTATTTTGCCATGGCAAGCGCAGTAATAGCGGTTGGATTTTGACTCCGTGTTTCCCGCTGTTTCCCAAAAGTGTGGGGATTGTTGTCAAGGAATGGTTAAGCGCAATATAGGGATGAGCGTCAAGCCAATAGCGCAGAGGCGCGCCATGATGCGAGGCGCGCCATATCTGCCGCATGGTTTTTCTGGGCAATCCTGTCGTTAGCGGTATCAGAGGGCAGTATTATGTCCGCGTGATAAGGATTGTCGGGGATAGGCGACGCGGCGACGCTACGCTCACTAGCGGCGGCGGCCTCCGCGCTGACTACTGCCCATCCGCGAAACTGGTTGCCGCTTGTCCTGAGTATCGTAGCCGCCGCAATTTCGCTGATCTTGCCGAGTGGAGCAATAGCAAGCCTATCTACCGAAAGGTGAACATCGCCTTTTGGGGGCATAAAATAGTTGTAGGGGATTTTGTGAGTGCGTTGCATGCGATTCGCATCTCGGCGGCTTGATATTCTCCGACCGAGATATTCATCCGGAGCTATGGCTGTAGGAATATCCTCTATACTCACTTGCTTGCGCGTCCCAATTTCAATAGCCCCTGCCGCAGAAAATCGTTAGGAAGTTCCGCAAATGGAAACTGGCGGCAGCGCTTGTCCTGTTCCGTATGCACGAAACACAGCACGCTGCCATCCAGTTCGCACGTCGCTATGACCGCCGTGCCGAATGGCGTGGGCGTATCTATGGCAATCTCGCCGTCGGGCATAGGATATACCTCATATCGGCAGGGCAAGATGTCATACATCGCCCTCAGCAGACTCTCGGCGTTCTTCAACACCAGATCGGATGGCGTGATGAACTCTCTCTCAGCCGCCTCTTCGCGCGCGTCATGCAGGTCTGCCAAAGCGTCGGACAGGTTGTCTGGGACTTCGCCATTCAGCGCCGCGCTTGCTTTCAGCGCGTCCTGCGTTTGGGTTGCCATAGCCGCTACTCCCATTTCTTGGTGACCGCGCTTATATCATATCATATAGAAAACAGCGCCACTATTCTTTCTTAATTCCTATCTCAAAACCCCGCGCTGCTTTCGTGCCAGAAGAGCGTGCGGCGCTCGGCGTAGGCGGTTAGGGCGGTTAGGGTTACGCCGAAGAAGGCGAGTACTAGCACGGCGGCGAATAGGGTGGGCATGTCTAGGTTGTAGTGGGCGGTTATGATTACCCAGCCTAGGCCGGTGTTGCCGCTGAAGAATTCGCCTACGACGGCGCCGATTACGGCTAGGGGGATGGCTATGCGGAAGGCGGCGAATAGGTAGGGCAGGGAGGCGGGCAGGCGCAGTTTTAGGTAGATGTCGGCGCGGGAGGCGGCGAGGGAGCGGAAGAAGTCTAGGGCGTCAGGGTTGACGGCGCGGAGGCCGACCATGCCGTTGACAAGGACGGGGAAGAATGTTATCAGGGCGGCGATGAGCAGCTTGGGCAGCGATCCCAGTCCGAACCAGATTGCGAATAGCGGCGCCACGGCGACTATTGGCGTAACTTTGACGAGTATGGCGAGCGGGAGCAGGCTGCGTTCCAGAAAGCGCGAGTGCGCCATTAGGGTTGCGCCCGCAAACGCCACCGCCGCGCCGAGCGCGAAGCCGCCGAGCGCCTCCGCGAGCGTGATGCCGCCGTGCAGGGCGAAGTAGCCTATATCGCCCGCCAGCCGCTGCAATACCGCCGAGGGCGCGGGGACGATGTACTCCGGGACGCGGGCGGCGCGCGTCCAAGTTTCCCATATGCCGATTGCCAGCGCGAGGGCTATGGCGGGCGGCAGTAGGTAGCCGGCGATAGCCAGCAGCGTGGATCGGCGGCGTTGCGGCGAGGACGGGGCGTCGGCCGCTTTGCCGCCGCTATGGGCGGGCGCGGGTCGTGTGGTTAATGGGCGGCTCACCGGCTACTCCGACTGATAGCGCGTCTCTTATGCGATAGGTGTATTCCAAGAAACTATCCGATCTTTCCACCGCCTCAGATCTTGGGCGGGCGAGATCGATGGGGATGTCGTCCACGACTTCGGCGGGGCGCGCCGATAGCACTATGACCCTGTCCGAGAGGGCGACAGCCTCGGGGATGCTGTGGGTTACGAACAGCACGGTGGTGCGGGCTTGCTCCCAGAGGCGGAGGAGTTCGTAGCGCATCTCTTGGCGGGTCATCTCGTCAAGCGCGCCGAAGGGCTCGTCCATCAGCATCACATCCGGCTTGAGGGCGAGCGCTCTCGCCAGGGCGACGCGCTGGCGCATGCCGCCGGAGAGCTGGTGGGGGTAGTAGGCTGCGAAATCCGTTAAGCCTACCGCATGCAGGGCTTGCTCGGCGGCTGACTCGCCGGCGTTGTTTGCGTGGCGGCGGTTGAGCTGGAGGGGCAGGCGGATGTTGTCTAGCGCGTTGCGCCAGGGCAGCAGGGCGGCGTCCTGGAACACGAACCCGATGCCTTTGCGCCGCTGGAGCTCGGAGGGGGGGCTGCCGTCCAGGGCGATGTCGCCCTCGCTGGCGTCAAGCAGGCCGCCGATGGCGCGCAGCAGGGTGGTCTTGCCGCAGCCGCTTGGGCCTATCAGCGAGACAAACGCGCCTTGCGGGACGTCTAGGCTTACGCGGCGGAGCGCCTGTAGGGCGCCGGCGTCGCTGTGGTAGCGGTGGGCGAGGTGGTTGACGAATATGCTTGTGATGGTGGTTTCCCCGTATGGTTGTTGCCGTATGCTTTGCTTGCCTGCGTCATCCCCGCCGCATCCCCGTTCCCCCGTATGCCTGTTGCCGTATGCGCCGCAGCTCCGTGTACGCCCTTGATATGCTGGGCGAGCGCGGCATTATGGTAGCATAGGCGTTGGGGGGTTGGCTAACTTGTGGGAGGGTGGGCGCAAAGGTTGTGTGGGGATTTGGGCGGTGGGAGTGGGTTCAAGTGATCGTTTAGCATATGCCTGATTTGGCGCAGGGAATTGTTGATGGTGTTTTCTGTTTGCGGTGTTTGTGTTCGTGAATTGTAAGATTAGAATTGTTGGGAGGGATCCAGTATTCCGAGCTGGCGGAGGCGGGTTCGGAGGTAGGGCATGTCGCGGTTGCCTTTGATGGCGTTGCAGGTGTGGCAGAGGAGCTGGAGGTTGCTGGCGGTGTCTAGTCCGCCCTTAGAGCGGGGGACTATGTGGTCTATGGTGAGGGCGTGCAGGGGCATTTCGTATTTGCAGCCGTTGCAGCGGCGCTGCTGGCTGGCGTAGAGGGTTTCTTTTATGGTCTTTAGGTCGGCGGGCTGGAGCAGTTCCAGGTCGGTGCGGGAGGTGGGCCGGGTTAGGACGGACGGCGTCCAGTTTTGCCAGCCGTTGCCGTTGCCGTCGTTGAGGGGGATTTGCAGTTCGCGGCGGGCTCTGTCTTGCAGGATTTGCGCGGCTTGGGGGGCTAGGTCTATGCCGATCCATTCGCGGCCCAGGCGCTCGGCGGCGATGCAGGCGGTGGCGCAACCGCAGAATGGATCCAGGACTAGGTCGCCGGGGTCTGAGGATGCCGCCACTATGCGCTCTAGCAGCGCGAGGGGCTTTTGGGTGGGGTAGCCGGTTCGCTCTCTTGCGCGCGAGCCTATCCAGCGAATGTCTGTCCATAGGTTAGAGGGAACCTGTCCGGGACTGCCCTCCAGATAGCGTTTGAGGCTTGGGAAGCCGCCTTCGGGCGAATGGTATATCAGCCCCGCCTCGTCAAGCGCGTCCAAGCGCGCCAGCGGGCCTGCGATGCTTTTGTATCCTGGGATAACCGTTTCTTCAATCCAATCGGCGTAATCGCCTGAATAAGGCGCGCCCCAATGCCTGCCGATGGAGTTCGGGGCATGCCCGCGCCAAGCCTGGCCGGATTCGCCCGTTGCAATGCCCGCGCCGGTGAGATTGTCAATCCGATACACCCCGCGCTCGTCTTCGTGCCGGTAGTGCCGGCGCACATAGTCGCGGTCGAGGGGGACGCGCACGGCGTCGGCGTTTATTCGGGGGCGGCCGCTGTAGAATAGGATATGATCCAGGATTCTGCCGAATGTTCTTGAAGAGTTTTGCGCGGATGTGCGCCGCCAGGTGATTGCGGGCTTGTAGTTCTCATCGCCGAATAGGGCGTCCATAAGGGGGCGGAGGTAGTGGACGGCGGTGTCGTCGCAGTGGAGGTAGATGCTGCCGTTGGGTTTTAGGACGCGTTGCATCTCAATCAAGCGGATGCTCATAAAGGTGAGGTAGCCCGCCATTCTATCGCTGTGGGCGATGCGCGCGCCGTGTATGAGGTGGTAGAGCGCGGGCATACGCACTTCGATTTCGTCAACCCACTCTTCTTTCATATCGCTGAGCGTCCAGACGTCGCTGAATTCAGCGCCGCTTGCCTCGCTGTTCAGCGGGGCTGAGTATGTGCGGTTGGAGTTGAAGGGCGGGTCTAGGTAGATGAGATCCACGCAGTCGGAGTTGATGCCGCGCAGGATGTCTAGGTTGTCGCCGGTGAATATGGTGCGGTTTGGGACGTTGCATCCGTTGGATCCGTTAACCATATGCGTTGTCTCCGTTCAAACAGGATTTCGCGCTCGCTGTAGCAACCATAGCACATTTGCCCTTGCCAATGCACGGGGAATTTGGTTATTGTTTGGGCAATTTTGAAACGGCGGCGTGAAATGGGAATGCGGTCAAGCCATTATACGCGCTTGAAAGCATTTGCCCGGTTTTTGTGAAAGGCGGCATCCGAATCGCGCCCACTTGACCGCATACGCATACGCCATATAATACGGGCTATCGGGCGATTATGTTAATCGCTGCGGCTGATATGAAAACAAGGGCTTGGGGAGGGCTTATGGCACGATTTGAGGGGCAGGTTGCGATTGTGACGGGGGCGGCTACGGGGATTGGGTATGGGATCGCGAGGCGGCTGGCGGCGGAGGGGGCTAGGCTGGTTGTGGTGGATGTTGACGGGGATTTGGGGGAGCAGTCGGCGAGCGAGATTTCGGTGAGAGGATCTGAGGCGCGGCTGGTGGTGGGGGATGTGGCGGAGGAGGGGACGGCGGATGAGGCGGTGGCGGCGGCGCTGGAGGCGTGGGGGCGCGTGGATGTTTTGGTGAATAACGCGGGGATTACGGGGGTGGACGGGAATGTGTGGGAGCTGGATCTGGATGAGATGGATAGGGTGTATCGGGTGAATTTGCGGGGGGTGTTCGCGTTCTGTCGGGCGGTGATACCGGCGATGCTGGCGCGGGATTATGGGCGCATCGTGAATATCGCGTCTGTCGCGGGGAAGGAGGGCAATCCGCGGATGGTTCCGTATTCGGCGACTAAGGCGGGGGTTATCGGGCTGACTAAGTCGGTGGGCAAGGAGCTGGCTAAGAGCGGCGTGCGGGTGAATTGCGTTACGCCGGCGGTGGTGCATACGCGCATCCTGGACGAGCTGACGCCGGAGCAGGTGCGGTATATGGTGGAGCGCATCCCGATAGGGCGCACGGGAGAGATAGCCGAAATCGCGGCGCTGGCGGCGTGGCTGGCGTCGGAGGAGTGCTCGTTTAGCACGGGGGGCGTGTTTGATATAAGCGGGGGTAGGGCGACGTATTAGGCGGCGCGTAGGGATTGCGCCTGATAGCGCCGCCGGATAGCCGTCACTCGCTCTCGGATAATGGGGCGGGCAAGGGCTGGCGCAATGATGCGGCGGCGATAGAGATTTGCCGCATTGCGATAGCCAATGTTGACTATTATTTCGGATGATGATTAAATGGCGGCAGCCCTGGCGGGCTTGGGTTGCGGGCGTTGCCAAAAGGCAGTTGGCGTCAGCGATTCAAAGCCGGATTAGCGGGGTTGAGGCGAGTAGTCGGTCAGCGAGATAAGCGAATAGAGGAGGGACAGATGCTAGGTTTTCGCGCATTAAAGCCGGCGGCGTGGCTGCTGCTTGGCGTTGCGGGGGCGCTGTTCGCGGCCGCCTGCGGCGCAGCCGAGCCGGAAGTGGTTACGGTGGTGGAGACGGTGGTGGTTACCGAACAGGTGGAGGTGGTGAAAGAGGCTACGGTGGTGGTCACTGAGCAGGTTGAGGTGGTTAAGGAGGTTGAGAAGGAAGTGGTGAGGGAAGTGGAGGTGGTGAAAGAGGTTGAGGTGGTCAAGGAAGTGCCGATAGAGAAGGTGGTTATCGCTACGCCGACGGCGGCGGATGACATCTTCTATGTGCGGCCGCTTGACCCGTTCCCGAAGAGCGGGGGGATGTTCCGGGCGGGGGCGCATGGGCCGCCGGCGCACTTTGACTGGTACGCATCGGGGACTATCGCCAATCACGGCGTCCAATCGCCGATGTACGACGCGCTGCTGCGGCGCGATCCGCGAACTTCGGACGTGCCGGTGATACCCGACCTGGCGTATAGGTGGGATGTGGCGTCGGATCAGCTCACTTTCACCTTTGACATACGCGAGGGGGTGAAGTTTCACGACGGCAGCGATATGACCGCCGAGGACATCAAGGCGACGTACGACCGCATAATCTTTCCGAGGGAGGGGCTTGTCAGCCTGCGTAAGGGGCTGTTCCCGAATGTGACCGAGATAAACACGCCGGACGACTACACGATCGAGTTCCAGCTCAGCGAGGCGCGGGCGCTGTCCAATATGATGGTGGCGTTCTCTACCGAGTGGAACTTGATAAGCAAGAAAGAGACGCTTGAGCAGTACGACGGCAACCTGCGGGAGGTGGATGATCATCCCGGCACGGGGCCGTTCAAGTATGTGGAGCGCAACGACGACCATTGGGTAATGGAAAAGAATGTGGACTACTGGAGTCCGGACGCGCCGTACATAGACGGGATAGAGCATATCTGGCTGAAGGCGTGGACGCCGGAGAATACGGCGGCGCTGCTGGGCGGGCAGACGGACTGGGCGATGTGGCTGGCGCCGAAAGACGGCAGGGACATCGGGAATAGGCAGGGGCTGAACGGGATACGGCAGCATCTGCTCATATGGCATGGCATTCCGCTGAACAACACGCGCAAGCCGTTTGACGACAAGCGGGTGCGGCAGGCGTTTGCGCTGGTTTTGGACCAGCAGGCGCTGCTGGATGTTACGGCGGACGTGAAGGCGACGCTGTTCGGGGGCGGCTGGTTCACGGACGGGACGCCCTACGGCTTGCCGCTGGCTGAGCTTGAGCAGAAGAAGTATTTCCGCCATCCGACGCCTGAGGACATCGCTGAGGCGCAGGCGCTGCTGGCGGAGGCGGGCTATCCGGACGGGCAGGGCATACCTAAGCTTGACCTGGTAACGCGCGAGACGATAAACCAGCGGCTGCGCGCGCCCGCAATTCAAGCGATGCTCAAAGAGGGCCTGAACGTTGATACCGAAATCCGCGTGGTGGATGTGTCGGCGCATGGCGAAGAGATCAAGGCGGGCAACTACGACATATCGGTAGAGGGCGGCGCTTGGGCGTTCATCCCGGATCCGGCTTTCTACATCAAGGAGTTGTTCGGGCGCTGCGGCGATAGGCTGTGCGACAACAACACGGCGTTCTACGACAACCCTGAGCTGGACAGGATGCTCCGCGAAATGGAGCTGGAGCTGGATCAGGCGAAGAAGATAGAGATGTCCAGGGAGTTGTCGGACTTCTTGGATCAAGAGATGCCGTGGGTTCCCTTGGACACTACTGAGATAACCTACTGGGGCTACTGGGATCATGTGAAGGGGCTGATGCCCGCGAACAGCGATTTCTACGCCAACTACGAGCTGCACAAGTGGGACTATGTGTGGCTGGATAGGCAATAGGCGCGGGCTAGGGGCGGGATGGCTTGCCGACGGCTTGCCGTTCCGTCTGACAGCGATAGCGCGAAACCCGAATTAGACGGGCGATGCGGCGTTTCCTCGTAGTAAGCGCTAAGCGCCGCATCCCCGTTCAACTCCCCCGCTTAACGGAGTGGTCGATTGCGAACTTACATCATAAAGCGTCTGCTGTATGCAATCCCGACCATAATCGGAATTACGATTCTGATATTCGCGATTATGCGAATTTTGCCGGGCGATCCTTTGGGGGCGTACTACGGCATAGAGACGATAATCGTTTGGACGCCTGAGCAGCGGGCGGAGATACTGCGGGACTTGGGGTTGGACAAGCCGCTGGCGGTTCAGTACGCGCTGTGGATGCGGGACATCGCGTCGGGACGGCTGGGCGAGTCGTTCTTCCGGGGCGATCCCATCATAGAGATACTGGCGCAGCGGGGGCCTATCAGCGCGCAGATTGGGCTAATCTCGGTCGCCATATCTTGGGTGATAGGGTTGCCGGTGGGCATAATCAGCGCGGTGCGCCCAAACTCGGTTTGGGATATGTGCACGAGCTTTTTCACGGTGCTGTTCTTGGCGATACCCGGCTTTTGGCTGGGGTTGCTGATGGTGGTGGCGATGATAACCTGGTTCCAGTACAAAGCGCCGATTGTGTCGGTGCAGTTCTGGGAGGATCCGTGGAAGAACTTCCAGATAATCGCGGGGCCGGCGCTAGTGCTTGGGTTGGGGCAGGCGGCGTTCATAGCGCGAATGGCGCGGTCGTCGCTGTTTGAGGTGTTGCGGGAGGACTATGTTCGCACATCGCGCGCCAAGGGGCTGATAGAGCGGCTAGTGATAGCGCGGCATGCGCTGCCCAACGCGCTGCTGCCGGTGCTGACGCTGAGCGGCGTGCTGCTGGGGTTTGTCATCGGCGGGTCGGTGGCGGTGGAGCAGGCGTTCACGGTGCCTGGGCTTGGCAAGGCGCTGGTGGTGGCGGCGATTGACAGGGATTTCAATGTAGTGCAGAACATCGTGCTGCTGTACGCGGTGATATTCGTGCTGGTGAACCTGTTCATCGATATGCTGTACGGGTGGCTTGACCCGCGAATACGCTTGAACTAGCGGCGGGGCGCGATTGCATAGCAAAGCCGTCGCGCTCGCCGCATTACAACGCCGCACAACACGCATAACAACGCCACAACGCAAAGCCGCGCAACAAGGCAATCGCGCACGCCGCATAGCAAAGCCGCGGCGCGAATACGCATCTCAGAAAAGCGAGAGTGAGTTATGGCTACGGAATCGGCAGTCGCGCCGCAAGAGGGGATCAACGCCGCGAGGGTGAGATATACCGAGGCGGTGATAATGTTCGCGCGGCGCAGTCCGTTTGCCGCGGTGTGGGGCGTAGTGGGCTTGCTGCTGATACTGATGGCGGTGGGCGCGCCCGTGATAGCCGCGAAAGATCCGCTGAAGACCGATTTCACGCGGATGAGCGTCCCGCCGGACGGCCGGAGCTACTTCGGGACTGACCAGATAGGCAGGGACTTGTTGAGCCGGATATTGTACGGCGCGCGCATATCGCTGTTCGTGGCGCTGGCGTCAGTGCTTTTGGGAACCACGTTTGGGGGCGTGTGGGGGCTTGTGAGCGGCTACTTGGGCGGCGCGACGGATATGATAAGCCAGCGGTTCGTGGAGATAATAATGGCGCTGCCGGGCTTGATACTGGCGTTTGCGCTGGTGCTTGTGCTGGGCGCGGGGATGTGGACGATAATCGTGGCGATAGCGGTAACGCGCGTGCCATTCGGGGCGCGGGTGATCCGCTCGGTGGCGCTGAGCATAAAGCAGACGGCGTATGTGGAGGCGGCGCGCGGGATAGGGGCGTCGCAGGTCAGGATAATGCTGCGGCACATAGCGCCGCAGTGCATAGCGCCGTTTCTGATCCTGTTCACCGTCCACCTAGGCACGGTGATAGTGATAGAGGCGTCGCTGAGTTTTCTGGGGCTTGGCGTCAGTCCGCCCACGCCGACGTGGGGCGGGATGCTCGGCGAGGCGTCGGCGCTGCTGTATCCGTTTTGGTGGCATGTGTTCTTCCCGGGCGCGTTCATCACGGTGACGGTGCTGGCGTTCAACCTGTTCGGGGACGGGCTGCGGGATGCGCTGGATCCGCGGTTGCGGGGGACGATGTAGGGATTCCCAGCCCGCGGCGCTTTTCTACATCGCATCAAATTTCAATGTTCGCTAAACGCGATAGTCTAGGGATTGAAGTTTCGTTTAGCGGTGGCGAAAGTTCAAATAACGCCGCGCGCTGAGAATATCGGCGATGCAGGGCGCGTTGACAAGCGGTCATTCCTATTAGCGTTGGCGAAAGTTCAAATAACGCCGCGCACTGAGAATACCGACGATGCAGGGCGCATTGACAAGCGGTCATTCCTAGCCAATAATTAAGTTGTGCAGCATAGGAGTTGAATTGACGCCGTTAAACTGGGGCAGGATAATATCGGTGGCGGTGTTCTCAGTGTCATTCGCGCTGGGGATGGCGCTGGTGGCGTGGCATGAGATCGGGGAAGTTACTCACGATACGCCGTTGGGGACGATTGTTGCGATCATAGTCGTCGGGCAAGCGGTGGTGGTCGTGTCAGGCGGCTTGGCAGCCGTGGTAGAGGGAGTGTATTACATTATGGTTATTGCGTATCATATGGTGCAGAGGGGGGTTGAGAGGGGGCGTGAGGAGGGGCGAGAAGAGGGGCGCACTGAGGGGCGTACTGAAGGCCGCGACGAGGCATACGAAGACGTCGACAAGAAGCTCGATGCCTACTTCAAGCGGATGGATGAAGCGCGCGAAAAGGGCGAGGACTTCAACGAGCCGCGTCCCAGGTTCGGCAGAAACGGCCGATAACGGGGCGATTGCGTCATGGTTATCGCGTCGTACATGCTAGACAAAGCGTATGAAAAGGGATATGCCCAGGGATGCCCTGAGGGATATGCCGAGGGCTATCCAGAGGGATACGCCGAGGGCTATGCCCAAGGGCTTGCCGCGAGCCGCGCTGAGGCATACAAAGACGCTGACAAGCAGATGGATGCCTACTTCAAGCGGATGCGCGAGGCGTTGGATGCGGGCGAGGGCTTTGATGAGCCGCCGCCCAGGTTTAGGCGCAACTGCCGCTGACTAGGCATATGCAAGCGCCGCCACGCCGCGCCCGCGCCTGTCCCCGCGAATTCGCCCCGGAATTCGCGCGCTCGCGCTTGCCAACCCGCGCGTTTGTGCGCTATACTTGCTTGCATGAGTTTGAACCACATCATCAACGCGGCTGAACGGGCTGTCTGCGGGTATGCGCGGGCGGGGGCGCTGCTGTTTGTTAACCTGCCGCTGGGCTTGACGCTGGCGACCGCGTTGGCGGTGGGGCTGCTGTATGATCTGATGGGGATGTCGGGGTATGACGCGGCTGTCGATTTTCTGGGGGCGGCGGCGTTTCCCGTGACGGCAATCGCGCTGAAGTTGCTGGTGGGCGTGTATATGCTCGCGGCGCTGCTGTGCTGGCGGGGCTACCCGTCTAGCGCGCATCGCAGGGCGGAAGTTATCAAGTGGCTTATGCTGGCGGTTAGGCATCTGCTGGCGCTGGCGGCGACCGCAAAGGCTTATTCGTGGCCGACGCGCGAGGCGTCGCAATCGCCGGAGGAGGTGGATGGCGCGCGGGAAGATGAGCGGACGCCGCATGATGACGGCAGCCACCCGCAGCTGAAGTAGAGTTGCGCCTATCACGCGGCAATTCGGCTATACAGCCCTAGCGAAAATTAAAGGATGACCGATGAAAAATAACTTCAAGGATCGCTTTGCGCGGTTCAAGTTCAACACGGGCGCGGCGCTGACGCTGTTCGCGCTGGCGGCGCTGATTGCGGCGGCGGCGTTCATTCAGAGCGGCGGCGGCGGCGTCCAGGCGCAGCAGCAGCCGTTGGATACGCCTACGCCCGCGCCCGAAACCGATCCCGATTTCCCGGCGGACTTGCCGCTGCCGGACATCTCGCTGCTAGAAAGCAAGCCTACGCTGGGAAACCTGGACTCCATGCTGTCGCAGATAGTCGAGAGCGTGGAGCAGGGCATATCCACCGCGAATAGCGCGGCGGCGGACGCGCCGATTTCGCGCGGCGAGTTGGTTGCGGTGACATTCTACACGCAGGGTGACGCCGCCTCGCTTGCGGATTTCCTAAGCGCCAACGGCGGGGATCCGCGCAATGTGGGCGAGGGCTATGTGGAGGCGTACGTGCCGATAAGCCTGCTTGTGCGGACGTCGGAGCGGCCGGGCGTGGTTAGCGTCCGGGCGATTGTGCCGCCTCAGCCGGCTGACGATACGCCGCTCTCGCTTGATAGCAAGAACGCGCCGTCAAAGGGCAATGTTGTGAGTCAAGGCGTTGCGCTGCACGGCGTGACCGCTTGGCACGATGCAGGCTACACTGGAGCGGGCGTCAAGGTGGGTGTGCTAGACAGAGGATTTACAGGATTCAGGTCTCTAATGGGGAGCGAACTGCCCGCGAATGTAACCGTGCGCTGCTACACGGACATTGGGGTATTCTCGTCCAATTTTGCAGACTGCGAGTCCGCAAACGAAGGCAACCATGCCACAGTAGTCACCGAAACGCTGATGGACATCGCGCCGGATGTGACGCTGTACATATCCAATCCAGTGTCTAAGGGTGATATGAAAGACACCGTTGACTGGATGCTGAGCCAGGATGTGGATGTTATCAATTATTCAGCCGCCCGTATCTGGGACGGTCCTGGTGATGGCACGTCACTATTTGCTGACAGCCCACTCAAAAGAGTGGACGAGGCGGTAAGCAGCGGAGTAGTGTGGGCAAATGCCGCTGGGAATGAAGCTCGTTCCACATGGCTTGGACCTTTCACAAACCCTGATTCCAACACGCTCCTGAACTTCTACAACGACGTTCAGATTAACCCAGTGCGCCTCGCTGCAGGAGAGGAATTCACAGCCATCCTTCGTTGGCAAGATTCTTGGACTAACGCATCCACCGACCTTAACCTAGTTCTGTTTGACAGTGCTGTCAACCCCGTGGCTGGGGGCACAAACTCACAGACAGGTGCCCAGGGACATCGACCATTTGAGTGGCTCACGTACACGCCTCAAGTGGGTGGTATTTACGGCCTGGTGGTAGGTATTGTAGAGGGAGATACGCCACCGAGTTGGGTACAGATGCAAGCGTTCACGTCACAAGATCTGGGTGTCTATACCACAGGGGGTAGCATAGGCAATCCTGCCGAGAGTGCCAACCCCGGCATGCTTGCTGTGGGGGCGTCGCACTACTGGGAAACGAACACGATTGCGAGTTACAGTAGCCGCGGACCTGCGCCTGACGGCAGGACTAAGCCTGACATCACGGGCGCGGCATGCGCTAGTGTGGTAGGTATGCAGGCGGTAAATCTTCCTAACGGGCAGCAGTGCTGGTTCTCAGGGACGAGCCAGGCGTCGCCGCATGTGGCGGGGCTTGCGGCGCTGGTCAAGGACGCTTTTCCCGCGTACACGCCGCAGCAGATTGCGGGCTACCTGAAGACAAACGCGCAGCCGCGCGGGGCTAAGCCCAATAACGCTTGGGGGCATGGCTTTGCTAGGCTGCCCGCGCCGCCGCAGACGGCCGCGCCCGCCACCGCTACGGCTACGCCATCGCCTACGGCCACAAGCGTGTCGGGGGGGACTGATCCCGTTCCCACGCCGGTGGGCGGCGGCGGCGATCTGGCGGGCAGGGTGAGCGCGCTGGAGCAACAGACGGGGGCGCTGCAGCGGCTTGTGCAAAGCCTGCAATCGCTGATACAGGCGCTGACCAATCGCGTAGCGGCGCTGGAGCAGGGCGGCGGAGGCGGCGGGCCGGTCGCTACGGCGACCGCGACGGCTACCGCCACGGCGACGCCGTCGCCTACGCCTACAAGCGTGTCCGGGGGGACGGATCCTCAGCCCACGCCGGTTGGCGGCGATGGCGGCGATTGCGTTCAGCCGATAGAGCCGGGGACGATTAGCGGGACTTGGACGACCGACTGCGTTACCGCAAACGCTCCGGACGGCAACACCTACTACGCCAAGTTCTACACATTCACGCTTGACACGGCGGCTGAGGCGACCATCACGCTGTTCTCAACCGATTCCAACTACCTGTACCTGCTTGCGGGCGCGGGAATGGACGGGGATGTGGAGCAGCAGGCGGGCGAGCCGCCCACGACCACAAACACGATTACCGCTAACTTGCTGCCGGGCAGCTACACAATCGAAGCCACAACCTACAATCCCACCACTACCGGCGATTTCACGCTTGAGCTGACGCTCGCGCCGTAGCGAATAGCGGTTCGCCGCCGCCGAAATAGACTGTCGCTCGCAGGCTCGCTAAACGCGGGGACTGCGGGCGGCGGATTGGGTGGTGGGGGGAGGGAGCGGCGTAATGTCCTATAATGGCTGCAACGGCAGGCTGACGCCCGCGCGGCATAGGGCAGGCATACGATATACGGCGCAGAGCGGCAAGGGTTTTGCTATGGATTGGGTTCGTCGGCGCGGGAGGAGGCTATCGCCACGGCGACGCCTGCTCAGAAGAGCGCCGCTTTTGGGCGATGGCGCGCGGGGAGTTTCGGCGCGAGGGGGCGGGCGCGACCGATTTGGCAAGCCGTGGACGCGCGGCTGGCGTAGCGCCGATATGGACGCAGATGCGCGGGCGATCGGTGGCTGGGTGCGGGCTAAGGGTTAGCGGCGATGGCCGAACTTGGGGCGCGGCTCGTTGAAGGCCTCGCCCGCATCCAGATCTGCGCGCATCCGCTTGTAGTAGGCAGCGGACTGCTTGTTGGCGTCTGCGTATGCCTCGGAGCGGCCTTTGGCAAGCCCCTTGGCATAGCCCTCAGCGTAGCCCTCGGCATAGCCCTGCTTGTATCCCTTTTCGCGTGCTTTGTCTAGGAGGTAGGATGCGATAACCATAATGCAAGCGCCTCGTTAGCGGCCGTTGCGACCGAAAGTGGGGGGCGGCTCGTTGAAGTCTTCGCCCGCCTCCAACGCCTCGCGCATCCGCCTGTAGTAGTCCGCTGCCTGCTTGTTGGCGTCGTCGTAAGCCTCGGTGCGCCCTTTATTCTCCCCTAGGACAATCCCTTCGGATATGCCCTCTTGACGTCCCTTCTCGATGCCCCTTTGCACCATATGATATGCGATAACCATGATGTAGTATGCTCCCTCTACTACGGCTGCGAGGCCGGCTGACACGACTACTACCGATTGGCCCGTGACTATGATGTCGATAATTGTCGCCAACGGCGTGTCGTGGGTGACTTCCGCGATTTCATACCAGGTTACAAGCACCATTCCCAGTATAAACGATACTGAGAATACGGCTACCGATATTATTCTGCCCCAGTTTAGTGGCGTCAATGTAACTCCTATGGGTGTGTAGTCTATTATTGGCTAGGGACGGGTGATTGTCAATTAGCGGGGGCGGCATATCGCAATCTCAAAATGGGGATGCGACGGCCAATCGCACACGCTCAGTCGGCGGGGGCGGAGCCGGGGGCGCGGGTGGGCGGGGGGTCGTCGGATTCCCAGTCGGGTATGAGGAGGCTGGTGGTGGGTTCTAGGAATAGGATGCTGACGGCGCCTAGGAGGCTGGTGGCTATGGAGATCCAGAGGGCGATGTCGTAGCTGCCGAATAGGTCGAAGATGGGGCCGCCTATCCAGCCGCCGAGGGCCATTCCTAAGCCGGCGCCTAGCATCTGGATGCCGTAGGGGGAGCCAGTGGGCGCGTGGCCGTAGTAGCGGCGGTTTAGGATGGGAAAGCCGCCCGTCTCGCCGCCGTAGCCTATGCCGAATAGTACGGCGAATAGGTAGAACATCCAGAGGTCTTGCGTCCAGAAGAGCATTATTACCATCACGCCTTGCAGCGTGAAGAATATCGCCATCACCATCCGCGTTCCCATGCTGTCGGACATAATCGGCACGACTACGCGCGATATGATGCTGACCGCCGATAGCGCGGTTAGGATGCCCGCCGCGTGAACGGGGGATATGCCCTCTTTCACCGCAAGCGGCACAATGTACACTAGGATGATGGCGTGTCCAACGCAGCCTAGGAAGTGGATGGAGCTCATATTCCAGAATGCGGCGGTGCGGCGCATATAGCGGTTGAATCGCTTGGTGCGCGCAGGGTCTAGGACGCGGCGGCGCGTTGGGGGGTCGGACTGCCGGTGGCCGTAGGGCTGGACGCCTTTGTCGTCGGGGGTGTTTTTGAACAGCAGGATGAGCGCGAGCATCACTACCGCGGACGCGCCGCCAAGCGCGATAAAGGCGCTCTGCCATCCAAGCCGCTCTATGAGCAGGCTGACTATGGGCGCGGCGAGGGCGGGGCCAAGCCCCCACGACGCCATTATGATGCCCATGCCGACGCCCAAGTGCCGCCTGAACCAGTGCATCGCGGCGGGGATGAGCGGCACAAGAAATATCGCCTGCGCCACGCCAAGCAGCACGCCGAAGTAGAGGTAGAGTTCCCATATGGTCGTGATGACGCCGGTGAGCAGCATGCCCGCGAGGAACAGCAGCGTGCCGACGGTCATGGCGATGCGCGCGCCAAAGCGGTCGCCGAACCAGCCCGCGAATGGGGACGCCAGCGCGGTTACCACGCTGGATATGGCGTAGGCGAGGGTGATGGATCCCTGGCTCCAGCCGAAAGCCTGCTCAAGCGGCTCTATGAAGACGCCGAAAGCCATTCGGATTGATGTGCCGACCATCTGCATAACCGCGATGACGGCTACTATCACCCAAGCGTAGTGCGGGTAGAAGGGGCCTCTGCGCCGCGTAATCGTGCCGCTTGCCGCCGGATTTAGCGCCATTGCCGCCCTCCGCGCGCCTTGCTAGGCGTTAAAGATTTAGCCATTGAGTTAGGCGTTAGTGGAGCGGGCAGGCGATTAGGAAGAGATACTCCCATGCCTGCCGCTCGGCGGGTTGCGCCGCGTCTGAGTTCGCAATGCCGCCGCCCGTATCGCCCGGAGCGCGCTGGCCGATGCCGTCGGACAGGCGCGCGCTGACGGCGTTGGACGCGGGCGCGCTGAAGTCGAATTGCTGGCCGCTTTGGGCGGCGTTTTGGGCGGCGCGCTCGTTGATGCGGGCGTCGGCGGCATACGCGCCGAAGTAGATGGTCAGCGCCAAACTGAGCGCGACCACGGCTACGAACTGCAAGGGCAGTCCGAATATGCGTAGATCGTTCAGGCGGGATTCCAAGGCGGCGTCCTAGTTCCGGTTTGTTTGGGATTGTTCGGGTTTGTTTGCGGATAAATCCGGCGGCGGCGGTTAGTTGGGAACCGCGGCTTGGGCGATTTCCATAAGCTCGGCGTCGGACATTTCCAGCTCTATGTGGTCGCCGTGCGGCTGGGGGACGTCTAGGCCGGTCTTGTAATAGACCTCTATGGTGTTGCCCTCGGGGTCGTCGGCGTACATGCCGAAGGCGTTGCCGTGGCTGACGATGCGCTGGATGTTGACGCCCTCGTCGCGGAAGGTTTGGTAGAAGTCTTTCAGCTCGGATATGGAGTCCACGGTGAAAGACATCTGCTGCACGACTTTGGCACCGGAGGGCGCGTCTCGGCCCGCCATCAGGACGAATTCGTGATGCTCAACGTCAGGGTTGGCGCTGAGGAAGACCATCCGGCGCTGCTCCAGATCCTCGTCGGTTATCTGCAGCCCCATCACGCGCGAATAGAAATCGCGCATATTCATAAGGTCGTTGGCGTAGATGCCTATGTGTCCGAGTCCGCTTACTTTCGGCATTGGGGGAGCCTCCTTGTTTGGTGAATTGTTGGCTGATGTTTGGCTAGTTGGGCGGGTAGATTGGCGTTAGGTTTAGCGTTGGGCTGCGCCTTATCGCGGCGATTGCCCTATGTTAGGCATATTAAGCGTTATGTTTGTTGGGGCTTGCTTGCGCCGTATTTGAAATATAGCATAGGTTAGCCTGGAATGATAACCCGATTTCGGCGAAACGCTATCAGGGCGAGGCGGCGCGGGATGGCGGGGCGGTGAGTTGGGCTAGGACGCAGTCTAGGGTGGCGTCGGCGAGGGAGTTTAGGCGGAGGTCGGCGGCGGCGAAGTTCATTTGGCGCGTCATTGGGTTTGGCGCGACTACGCAGCGCATCCCGGCGGCTTTGGCGGCGGTCAGGCCGTTGAGCGAGTCTTCTATGGCAAGCGCGTTTTCGGGGGGGACGCCCAGCCGTTTGGCGGTGATGATGTATATCTCGGGGTCGGGCTTGACGTTGGCGACGTCGTCGCCGCAGTGGACGAAAGCGAAGTTGGGGAGCAAGCCGCGTTTTTCTAGGTGGCCGGACGCCCAGCCCTGGCGCGAGCTGGAGGCGACGGCGAGCGGCAAGCCTAGCGCCTTTGCGCGGCGCAGCCACGCCTCTACGCCGGGCAGAATGGGGTTGCGCTCTATGAGATCCAAGTAGCGCTTTCGCATGCGGGGGCGCAGGGTGGCGCGGTCGACGGGCTTGCCGGATACGCGGGCTAGATGCTCGTAGACGTCAAAGTCGCCGAAGCCGCGCCCGATGAACGATTGCCACAGATCCAAGTCAAGCTCAGCGCCGTACTCTTGGAATATCTCTTGCCAGCTTTGGTATTCGGGCGTTTCGGTGTCCACTATCAAGCCGTCAAAGTCAAAGATAATCGCTTTAATCACTGAGCGCGCCTCACGGGTGGGGGTTCGGTGGTTCATAAACACACGGGCAAGTATAGCATATGGGCGGACTGGCGCGGCGCGGGTGGATTGGGCAATCATTGGGCAATCGGGGCAGTGGCGTTTTGATTTTTGATGATTGCCAATCGGATAAACCTGCCCTAAATCTCTAAAATCCACGCTCAAAGATTTATGGCTACATTTTTGCAAATTTGCAAAAAGCGGCGCTCCCGTTTCCCTACCCCATCCGCGAAACGCGATTGCCTTGCCTGGATATACCCATCAGCAGAGATTAGTGGTAATGTAAGGGGCGTATGATGCGCGTATGATGCGGGGCGCAACGACTGAGGCGGCGCGGGCGGGGCAACGGCTTAGTGCGGCTTAATCTGGGCAAGGAGGCTGGCGTTGGATAAGGTGCGGCTGGCGATTGTGGGGTGCGGGACTATTTCGCAGATGAACGCGCCGGGGTATTTGCGGCATCCGAACTGCGAGGTTGTGGCGCTGTGCGATCCGGAGCGCGAGCGGGCGGAGCTGCGGGCGCGGCAGTGGGGGATTTCGCCGAAGATTTATACCGATTACGCGGATGTTTTGAACGATGACGCCATTGACGCGGTGGAGTTGCTGACGCCTACGCATCTGCATCCGCGGCAGATTATAGACGGGCTGGGCGCGGGCAAGCATATATCTTGCCAGAAACCCATATCGTCCACGGTGGCGGAGACGGATCTGATAGCGGACGCCGTCAGCAAGGCGGCTACGCGGTTTCGGGTGACTGAGAATTTCCTGTACTATCCGCCTATCGTTAAGGCGAAAGAGCTGCTTGAAGCGGGGGCGATAGGCGAGCCGCGCATTGTTCGGATACGCACGGTTCGGGGCAAGGCGGCGAATCCGATGCTGGAGGCGATGCCGGGCGCGTATGTGTGGCGGCGCAATCCTAGCCTGCATGCGGGCGGGATGCTGTACGACGACGGCTGGCATAAGTACGCCACCGCGATATGGTGGGTGGGCGAAATAGAGAAGGTTCAGGCGTTCATCACAAAGACGGACGACTATCTGAACGAAACGCCCAGCGTGGTCATCTGGAAGTTCAAGGATAAGGACTGCATGGGGACGCTTGACTATTCGTCAGCGCCGGAAATGGAGATACGCGGCAAGTATTACCCATCGGACGAGTTCTTTGAGATACAGGGCAGCAAGGGGGCTATCTGGGTAACGCGCTGCACGGGCGAGATGCTTGACTTGCCGCCGGTGATGCTGGTGCGGGGGAGTGAGACTACGGGGATACAGGTTCCTATGGATTGGATTGATAGTTTCAACGGCGCGGCAAAGCAGTTCATAGACGGGATACTCGCGGGCGAGCAGCCGGATATGGATGTGGCGTTTTCGCGGCATACGCTGCAGACGGCGCTGGCGGTATATCGCGCCGCGGAGGAGGAGCGCGCGGTGGAAACGGCGAGTCTTGTGTAGCCGACGCATCCGCGCTACACGGCAGGCTTGCCCGCGCGGGCGGATGGGCGCGCAGCCGGCGTTGCCTGACATAACCGAAACATAACCGAATATAACGCGATATACGCGATAGGGCGATAACCGAATACAACGCGATATACGCGATAGGGCGATAACCGAATACAACGCGATATACGCGATAGGGCGATAGACGATAGAAAGGATAGCAAGCGCAATGCCAAAGTTCGCGGCGAATTTGACGATGATGTTCAATGAGGTTGATTTTCTTGACCGCTTTGACGCGGCGGCGGACGCCGGGTTTTCGGGGGTGGAGTTTCTGTTCCCGTATGATTATGAGGCGGGCGAGATCGCTGAGCGGCTGGGGCGGCGCGGGCTGACGCTGGCGCTGCACAACCTGCCGGCGGGCGATTGGGCGGCGGGGGAGCGTGGCATCGCTTGCCACCCGGATAGGGTTGGCGAGTTTCGCGCGGGCGTTGGCCGGGCGGCGGAGTACGCGGCGGCGCTGGGCTGCGGGCAGGTGAACTGCTTGGCGGGCATAAAGCCTGAGGGCGTTTCGGATGACGCAGCCGCGGACACGCTCGCCGAAAACCTCGCTTTCGCCGCCGATAGCCTTAAAGCCGCGGGCGTCCGGCTGCTGATAGAACCCATCAATACGATAGACATACCCGGCTTTGCGCTAAACTACCCTCAGCAGGCGCGCGCCATAATTGAGCGCGTTGGGTCGGATAACCTGTTCCTGCAGCATGACTTGTATCATATGCAAATAATGCAGGGCGATTTGGCGCGCAACATAGAGCGGCATATGGACATCATCCGCCATATCCAAATCGCGGACAATCCGGGGCGGCATGAACCCGGCACGGGCGAAATCAACTACGGCTACCTGTTCGGCTACCTGGATGAGATAGGGTATGACGGGTGGGTTGGCTGCGAGTACATACCCGCCGCCACTACAAGCGAGGGGTTGGGGTGGATTAAGCCTTATCTCTAAATATCAAATCTCTATCTATCGCTAATGAACGCGGGGCAAAGACAGGCGCGAGGGCGGACGAACATCGGGCTGGCGACAGCAGAAACGGCGGAGGTTCGCAATGGTTGCGGCAACAAGGAATCAGGGGCCGACGCATCAGGAATACCAAGACCACGACCTCATCTTGGCGGAGATACAGGACCGGGTTTTGTGGCTGGCGATGCAGATGATTCACTACGCCAACAATGTGCGGCCCGCGCTTGACAGCGTGAAAGTGGGCGGGCATCCGGCGTCCAGCGCGTCTGTGGTGACGATACTCACGTCGCTGTACTTTGACTATATGCGGGCGGGGGATAAGATTTCGGTCAAGCCGCACGCCTCGCCCGCGTATCACGCGATCCAATACCTGCTGGGCAATCTGGACGGCAAGTATCTGAAGACGCTGCGCGCGTTTCACGGCTTGCAGGCGTATCCCAGCCAGACGAAAGATCCCGACTATGTGGACTTTTCCACAGGATCGGTGGGACTGGGGCCTGTCGCGCCCAATTTCGCGGCGCTGACTGAGGAGTATCTGAAGACGCATCTGTACTCGTTCAAGAAGAACACTCACCGCTACATAAGCCTGGTGGGCGACGCCGAACTGGATGAGGGATCGGTGTGGGAGGCTATCGCGGAGCCTGAGATGGAGGGCTTGGACAATATCCTGTGGGTGGTGGATCTGAATAGGCAAAGCCTTGACCGCGTGATACCGGGCATAAAGGTGCGGTCGTGGCGGGATATGTTCGGGGCGAATGGGTGGAATATCATAGATGTGAAGTACGGCAGGCGGCTGCAAAGCGCGTTTGCCGAACCGAATGGCGAGCTGCTGCGGATTTGCATCGACGAGATGTCCAACCAGGTGTATCAGCGGCTGCTGCGGGCGGACGCCGCGGTGCTGCGCGAGTGGCTGCCCAAGACGAGCCGCTATCCGCGCGACCTGAGCCGCCTGATAAACAGGTGGGATGACGCCGAGCTGCCCGCGCTGTTCAGCAATCTGGGCGGGCATGACTTCTCTATGCTGAGGGACGCCTTCAAGCAGTCGGACGAACTGAGCGACCCCACGGTGGTGTTTGCTTATACATTCAAGGGGTGGCGGCTGCCGTCAATCGGGGATCCGCATAATCATTCCAACCTGCTGTCGGCGGCGCAGATGAACGAGCTCCGCAATCATATGAGTTTGAGCGAGGATGCGGTGTGGGATGCGCTGCCGCCGCGAAGCTCGGCGGGGCGGATGTGCGCGGATACGGGCAGGCGGCTGGCGATAAACGCGCCGCGCGCCGACGTCGTTCAGACGCCGCCGCTGCCGGTGGATCTGGATCACGACTACGCGGGCCGGATGTCCACGCTGCAGATGTACGGGCTTGTGCTGACGGATCTGGCGCGCAATATGCCGGAGGTGGCGGAGCGCGTGGTGACGGTAAGCCCGGATGTGGCGAGTTCAACCGGGCTTGGCGGGTGGATAAACAAGGCGGGCGTGTGGGCGCGGCGGGAGCCTGAGACGCTGCCGGAAGAGGACACGCTGCGCGCGCTTAACTGGGAAGAGTCGCCGCAGGGCCAGCACATAGAGTTGGGCATATCCGAAAACAACCTGTTTATGATGCTGGGGCAGTTGGGGCTGTCGTATGAGACGCAGGGCGAGCTGCTGTTTCCGGTGGGGTCGGTGTATGATCCGTTTGTGCGGCGCGGGCTTGACGCGCTGACGTACGGCGTCTATTCGGGCGCGAAGTTCATCTTGGTGGGGGTTCCGTCCGGCGTAACGCTGGCGCCTGAGGGGGGCGCTCACCAGTCGCTCATAACGCCGTCCATCGGCATAGAGATGCCGGATATGGCGTTCTACGAGCCCTGCTTTGGCAAGGAGGTTGAGTGGATTACGCTTGACGCGCTTGAGCGCATACGGCGGCGCGAGCGATCCACTTATCTACGGCTGACGAACAAGCGCATAGACCAGTCGCTGTTCCGGCTGCCGGCGGATGCGGATGAGCGCGAGCGGCTGCGGCGGCAGACGTTGGCGGGCGCGTATCGGCTGGTGGATAGGCGGGGCGAGGCGGGCTATGCGCCGGGCGAGAATGTCGTCCAAATAATGGCTTGCGGGGCTATGCTGCCGGAGGCGATAGAGGCGGGCGAGCTGGCGCTGCGCGAGGGGATATACGCCAATGTGGTCAACCTGACGGGGCCGGGGCAGCTCTACACGCGCTTTCAGGACGGCGCGCGGGCGATGGTGAACGGGGAGCGCGCCGCGCCGTTTATGGCGGACATCCTGTCGGCGGAGGAGCGCAAAGCGCCGGTGATAACCGTGATGGACGGGCATCCTCACGCCTTGGCGTGGCTTGGCGGGGCGCTGGGAACGTGGGTTATCCCGCTTGGCGTAACCGAATTTGGGCAATCGGGGAGCTACCCTGAGCTGTACGGCGAGTACGGCATAGGCGTTGACGGGATTGTTGCGGCGTGTTTCGCCGCGCTGGAGTAGCGGCTAGGGCCGGGTTTCGGCGGGCGCGATGCGCGGGATTAGCGCGAATACGATAAGCGAAAGAGGTGAATATGACAAAGATACTGGTTCTGCATGGGCAGGGAATGGAGTTGCGCGGCAAGGTTGATGTTGAGATATTCGGGACGATGACGCTGCCCGAATACGATGAGCATATCCGGCGATACGCCGCCGAACTGGGGTTGGATGTGGACATCTTTCATTCCAACGACGAGGGCGAGGTAATCGCCAAGCTGAACTCGGCGGAGGCGGACGCGGCGCTCATCAATCCGGGCGGCTACACGGCGGGGCATCCGGCGCTGGCGGACGCCATACGCGGGCAGGCGTATCCCACGCTGGAGGTGCATATGTCCAACCCGGCTAGTCGGGGGCGCGTGTCTGAGATAGCGCCGGCGTGCAGGGGCGTGGTGACGGGGATGGGCATAGTGGGCTACCGGCTTGGGATGCAGGGCGCGGCGGCGCTGGTCGGCGATTAGAATGGCTGACCCGGCGGCGATAGGCGTGGCGCTGCTGGCGTATCTGCTGGGCGGCATACCGACGGCGTATTTGGTAGGGCGTTGGCTGCGCGGGATAGACATACGCGGCGTGGGCAGCGGCAATCCGGGCGCGGCGAATGCCACGCTGCAGCTGGGCAAGGGCGCGGGCGCGCTTGTGCTGGCGGTGGACGCGGGCAAGGGCGCGCTGGCGATTGTGATAGGGCAGCGGCTGGGGGTGTCGGACGGCGGCTTGTACATCGCCGCGTTCTTAGCGACGGTGGGCCACAACTTCACGCCGTTCCTGCGATTTCGCGGCGGCAAGGGCGCGGCGACGGTGCTGGGCATATCGCTGCTGATGCTGTGGCAGATAACGCTGGTGTCGGGCGCGATAGGGCTGGCGCTTGGGCTTGCGGCGCGGCACATCGTAGCGGGAATGGCGGGGGTGTTCATCGCGCTGAACGCGCTGACGATAGCGACGGCGCAGCCGCCGGGGCAAATCGCGCTGTGCCTGGCGCTGTCGGCGCTGGTGGCGGGAACGCATCTGTGGCGGCAGCGAGCGGCGCTGGGGGCGGCGGTAGCGAATAGGGACTGGCGCGGGTTTATGGGGGAGCATTAGGGGGCGACGAGGGCGTTGCAAGCGGGCGAAAGTCGTGTATTCATACCGCACATTTGCCATATCGCGGGCGTGTTTTGAGCCTTGCCCTATTGACAGATGATAATACTTAACTATAATGCGCTTATCGTTTGTGCATTCGCGCGGCGTTCCCGCATATTTTTCACGCGATGCGACCGGGCATCGCGCGCCGATAATCGGCTACCCAAATTACAATTGAGGAGGCAGTTAGGCAAAGATGCAAGCAAGACTAACAAACAAACTTGCGTGGGTATGCGCCGCCATACTCGCAACAATGGCGCTGGCGCTGGCGTGTTCGAGCGCGCCGGCGTCTGATGGGGGAGGGGGCGCGTCGGCGCCGGCGGCTCAGCCGCAGGCTACGGCGACGTTTCCGCCGACGGTGGTGCCGCCCGCCATTCCCGCCGCCGCGCCCGCGCAAGCCGCCCCGGCCGCCGCAATGGGCGGCGACGCGATGCGCGGAGGCCACATTCGCGTAATCAACGGCACATTCCCGCCGAAGTGGGACTTCTCTCAGACCAGCACCTGGATTTCGCTGTTCCATTATGGCGGCAGGATGTATAGCGGGCTGTTGCAGTTCTCCCCGCGCGACGGCATTGAGATTTGGCCCGATATGGCGGATTCGTGGGAAGTCAGCAACGATGTGAGCACATTCACATTCAAGATAAACCCCAATCTGACGCAGTGGCATGACGGCACGCCGTTTGAGATTGACCACATCATCTACTCCATCAACAGGTGGAAGAACCCGCCTGAGGGCATCATCCAGCCCAGGGTTGGCGCGTTCAATCTGGTTGAGAGCATGAACAAGGTGGACGACACCACGCTTGAGATCAATCTCAGCGAGTCATTCGGGGACTTCATAGCGGAGTCGGCCAACCAGTGGCATGGCGTCATTCCGCAGCACATCTTGGAGGCGAATGAGAACACGATACCGCGCTGGCAAGATGTTATCGGGACGGGGCCGTACAAGATAACCGACGCCGAGGACGGCATTTCGGTGGCGTCTGAGAAGAACGTTGACTACTTCAGGGATGCGCCGGACGGGTCGCCGTATCCGTATCTTGACAATGTGACATCAATCACGATAGTCGAGCCGCAGGCGGCGGTGGCGGCTATTCGCTCACAGCAGGCGGACGCCACAAAGCCCATCAACATCCCGCACACCGAATACGCGGTGATAGAGCGGGATTTCCCGGGCCAGACCACATTCAAGGCTGAGCCTTTCGTTGATGTGGCGAGCATCCAGCTCAACAACCAGTCGGCCCCCTTTGACAACATAGACGCGCGGCGCGCGGTGTTCTATGGCGTCTGCAAGCAGTGCATAATAGACTCCGAAGGGGAGCAAGCGCCGTACTACCCGATAAGCTGGTTCAGCTACATATTCCCGTCAAGCCAAGAGATCATAGACACGGTGCCGGGCTACAAGCATGAGAACCGCGCCGAAGAGATTGAGATGGCGCGGGATTTCGCCGAAAAGGGCGGGCTGACGGACTTTGAGCTGATAGTGGTAACGGCGCGCACCGCTCACGCCGAGTTGATACAGGCGGATATGGCGGAGATCGGCGTCAATGTGGATGTGCGGCCGCTTGACTGGACGGCGATGGTCGCGGCGGTTGAGGGGCGGCGTTATCAGGCGGCGACCGGCGGGACAGCGCCCAGTTACGGGGGCGTAGTGCCGCTGGCGGACATTATGTACAGCGAAAAGGGCGGGCGCAATGGCGGCTGGGATCCGCCCGCGAACTACCTGGAGGCTTGGGGCGAGGCGCGCACGCTGGTGGACAGCCCTGAGCGCAACGAGCTGTTCGGCGAAATGCACCGCATTATGCTGGAAGAGTGGGTGCCCAGCGTTCCCTACGGCGCGGTCAACCAGAATAAGTTCCACTGGAACTATGTCCACAACTGGAACCTGGTCGTGCAGGAAATCTTCAGCAACAACAAGTTCGAGGACGTGTGGCTGGACTGCGACGCTCCCAACGCGGGGCCAAGCTGTTAAGCGACGTCCGGCTGCGGCAACATAACTAAGAATCCCGCCCTGATTGCTCCTGATTGATTAGGATTAGGCTCAGGGCGGGCATACACTTACTACATCAGCCGAATATAGGCTGACAAGCGCGCGGAGTGTGGAGAGGCTCTTATGTGGAAATACATCATACGGCGGCTGATACTCATCATCCCCACCGTGTTTTTGGCCGGCACGCTGGTCTTCTTTATGCTGCGCGTGCTGCCGGGCGACATAGTGAGCACCCTCACATCCGAAGGCGGCGCTACCGAAGAATCCAAAGCCAAGCTGCGGCAAGAGCTTGGGCTGAACGACCCGATGATTGTGCAGTACGGCCGGTGGCTGTGGGGAACGGTTAACGGCAATCTTGGATACTCTCACTACCAGGACAGGTACGTCACTCAGATTGTCAAGGACAAGATAGAGGCTACGCTGACGCTCGCCATATTCGCAATGATATTCTCGCTGGCGATGGCGTTCCCGCTGGGCATAATATCCGCGGTGAAACGCGGTTCGTGGTGGGATCAGGGCATACGCATATTCACCGCGTTATCGCTCGCCGTGCCGTCGTTCTGGCTCGGCATCCTGCTCATAATCTTCGCGTCCAGGACGTTTAACTGGAGCAAGCCGATAGTCTATACATCGTTCTTCAGCGATCCCGCCAGCAATATGGCGCAGCTCTTTCTGCCCATCATAGCCACCGGATTGACGTCCTCCGCCATCCTGAGCCGTCTTGTGCGATCAATGATGCTGGAAGTGCTGCGCGAAGACTATGTGCGGACAGCGCGCGCCAAAGGGCTGCGCGAGTTTCTGGTCATACTGCGCCATACCCTCCGCAACGCATCCATTCCCGTGCTGACTATGGCGGGCTATCACTTCAGCGCCATACTGTCCGGCGTGGTGGTGATTGAGAATGTGTTCTCAATTCCGGGGCTTGGACAGCAGGTATTGGTGTCCATCTTCGCCAGAGACTACGATATGGTGGTGGGCATAGTGGTGATACTCACGGTGATCCTAGCCGCGTGGATCCTAGTGACCGACCTGTTCTACTCGGTCGTTGACCCGCGCATCAGATACTCATAGGATCGGCAACTCCCCGCCAACTCAAGGAGATTAAAGACAGAATGAGCTACGCTAGTCTCCCATACCAAGCCACCCGGCCCAGCGCCGGAGATATGGCGCGAAACGCGAGGCGGTCAATCGCCAGGTTTTGGCGCAGATACCCCGCCGCGTCCGTGGCGGTTGTCGTGCTGTCAATCGTGCTTTTGGCAACGATAGGCGCAGGGATTATAATGCCTTTCGAACCCAACAAGCCCTACGGCATCCGATTGGCTGAGCCGCTCACTCCCGGCAGAGATTTCGGCGTCCACTTGCTAGGGACGGACACGCTGGGCAGGGATCTGGTCACGCGAATTCTGTACGGCGGGCGGGTATCGCTCTTAGTGGGGCTGATCGCGCCCACGGTGGGCATAACCTTTGGCGCGCTGTGCGGCATTACCGGCGCGTACTTCGGCGGGCTAACCGACCTCATAATCCAGCGTCTTACCGACACCCTAATGGCGATTCCCAGCCTAGTGCTGGCTATGGCAATCACAATTTCGCTGGGGTTTAACCTCACGTGGGTGATTGTGGCAATCGCGGTCGGCATATCGCCATACGCATCCCGCCTGCTGCGCTCTCACGCGCTAGTGTTGCGTAGCATGCAGTACATTGAGGCGAGCCGCGCTATCGGCGCGTCCAACGCGCGCATCATCCTGCGCCATATGGTTCCCAATTCGTGGGCGCCTTGGATTGTGATGCTGGCGGTCAATGTGGGCAACGCAATCGTGATAGAGGCGTCGCTGAGTTACCTCGGCATCGGCATCGCGCCGCCCACATCCTCTTGGGGCAACCTGCTTATTAGGGCGGCAAGCTACTTCACCGATAACCCGCATCTGGTTTATGCGCCGGGGCTGATGATTACCATCGTGGTGCTGTGTTCCAATATCTTTGGGGATGCGCTGCGGGATATGCTGGATCCGCGCCTGCGCGGGGCGGATTAGCGCGGGGCAAGGCAGGGCAAAGCGCCTGTGTCGCAGAAGAGGTCTCAAGTGGCGATTGGGATAGTCGTCGTGTGCGCTGTTGCGGCGGCTGTCCTGATGGCGGCTTGCGGGCAAGTTTCGTTGCTTGGCGGGCTTGGCGGGGAGGGGGATGAGGGCGCGGGTGGTGATGTGCGGCCGTTTGTGAATATCACGCATAGCGGCGCTGTTCATGGGTTGAAGGAGTCTTGGAATATCCGGCCGGGCGTGGTGGTGTTTGACTATGATCGCGACGGGGATATGGATTTCTATGTGACCAACGCCTATGAGTTTGGGAACTGGCTGTATCGCAATGAGGGGGATGGCTCGTTTCGCAATGTGGCGGATGAGGCGGGGGCGGCGCTGCGGCAGACGCATGGGACGGGCGCGGTCGCCTGCGATGTGAACAATGACGGCTATCAAGACCTGTATGTGGGCGCGCAGGGCAGCCTGACCGATAGGCTGGATTATCGGTCGGAGCCGGAGGGGCGGCAGAATATAGATAGGCTGCTGCTGAACAATGGGGACGGCGCTTTCACCGATATTACGGACGCGGCTTTCGGGGACGCCGTAAATACGCGCTCGGCTATGAGCGTGGCATGCGCGGATGTGGATAACGACGGGTGGGTTGACATATATGTGGGCAACCTCGCGGAGGACGAGTTTCGCGGGATGAGCGTGCCGTATCAGAACGGGCAGTTCAATACGCTGTATCGCAACAACGGGGATTTGACTTTCGCGGATGTGGCGGAGAGCGCGGGCGTTCAGGGGGCGCAGATTTGGATGCGCGAGCCGGACGGCAAGCCGGTTGTGTACACCGACGACGAGACGGGGGAGCGGTTTGAGGGCTACGACCCAAACCTGCGCGACGACCTGGGCAATCGCGTGGGCGATCCGAGCGGGCAGACGCAGGCGGTAGCGTTCTTCGACTACGATAGCGACGGCGATATGGACTTGTGGGTAGCCAACGACGGGGATAGGCTGCATATCTATCGCAACGACTCTACGCGCGGGAATCCGCGGTTCACCGATGTGGCGCGGCATATGGGCGTTGACCAGGTGGGCGCTTGGATGGGGTTCGCAATCGGCGACTATGACGGCGACGCCGATTTGGACATCTTCGTTGCGAATGTGGGCTATCACCCGCGCCTGCTGCCGCCGCCGAATACGCCTATGCCCTACTGCGCCTACCACGAGCAGTTCGCGTGGGGAACTTGCCTGCACTATCTCTTGCGAAACGACGGCGTTAGGGATGCGCCGGGCATGGGCGTGGTGGGGCTGTACTACGACGTAGCGCCCATTACGCCCGTGATTCCAAGCCCGCTTATGCCGCCGGACTCCATCGATCCCGCCAAGATCGACCCGGCGCAGGTTATGCCCACCGGCTTGAGCGCGTATGACTTCGGGTTCGGCTCGACTTTCTTTGACTATGACAACGATACCGACCAAGACCTGTACTGGCTGGGATCCACGGTTGACAGGGGCGAGGCGCCGGGCGGCGAGGTGTTCCCGGCGGCGGGTCGGATGATGCGTAACACGGGCGCGGGCGGGTTTGAGGACATCACCGCGCGGGCGCAACTGGTGGATGTACAGCGGACGCGCTATGAGCGGCTGGACCCGGCCGATCCCAAGCGGGACGCGGCGGTGCATCGCGTCAGCGCGGAGTATCATGAGAACGGCAAGGGCTTGGCGCACGGCGACCTGAATGGCGACGGGTATGTGGATCTCATCGGCACGAATAGCAAGGGCAGCCTGTACGAAGACTCGCGCCGCGTGAGCTACAGCGAGGCGGGGGGGCCAATGTTCGTTTGGATAAATCCGGGCGGCGCTAACAACTGGATTAGCCTGCGCTTGAAAGGGCGAATGGCGATTGACGGCGGCGGCAGCAACGCGGACGGCATTGGCGCGCGCGTGTATCTGACGGCGGGCGGCAAGACGCAGGTGCAGGAGGTTCGCGCGGGTTCGAGCTACCTGTCTATGGACAGCGTTGATTTGGAGTTCGGGATTGGGCAAGCCGATAGCGTGGATAGCGTAGAAGTGCGCTGGCCAAGCGGGCGCGTCCAAATGATGCAAGACATCGCCGTTAATCAGACGCTTGAAATCGTGGAGCCGGCGCGTTGACGTGGGCCTGCTCTGTTTGCCGCATATCAGTCCGGCCCGGCTTGTCGCATTGCCGCGCGGCGCTTAGGGCGCGGGCATCGCAGTCTCAAAGCGTAGCGTTGATGATGTGCCATTAACAGGGCTCCAGCCGGTTATGGCGGGGTTGATGGCGTAGGCGTCGTGCCGCCACATAACGGGGATAGCCCAGTACTCGGCGTATGTGCGGCGGTTGAGCGCTTGCAGCACAATGGCGCGGTCGGCGGCGTTTGCGGTTGCGGCGACCTGCGCGAGCATGCCGTCGCCGATTTTGGGCGCGTGGTAGGTGAGCATAGCGCCGTCCGCGCCGCTGATGTAGCGGCGAATGCCGTTGAGATCGCCGCCTGGCCGCGCGGGCGCGGCGCCGTGCAGCACGGGCGCGGGCGCGTACTCGCCAAACCGCTGGGGCGACGCCGTGAACAGCGCCTGCACGGCGGGCCATTCGGTTGGGATGAGTTGCGCGTTTATGCCCACTTCTTGCCAGTGGGCGGCTATCATCTCGTTGATGCGCGGCATTTCGGATATGCCGTATGCGGTAAGCGAGAGCAGGCTGACGGGTTCGCCGGCGTAGCCTATTTGCGCGAGCAGTTCGCGCGCCTGCTGAGGATCATGCGGGTAGGCGGGCAGGTCGGGGATGTAGCCGGGGGATACGGGCGTGAAGAGCGCCGAGCCAGTGGCGGGGGAGGCGGCCTCGGGGGGATAGAGCGCCTCTACTATGCGCGGCATATCTACGCTGACGGCGAGCGCTCTGCGAAATTCAAGGCGGGATGTGAGGTAGTCGGGGTCGTAGCCCATAAAGAACCGCAGGGTGGTTGATACCACATTCTTGGGGCCGTCAACGCCGAAACCCTTGTCTTTGATGGCGGGGATTGACGCCGCGCTTATGGGCGCTATGTCAATCTGACCGGAGTCAAGCAGGGCTATTCGGGCGTCCTCTTCGGGGACTTGCGATATGTGCAATGCGCCAAACGCGGGGATGCGGGTTTCGTCCCAATAGTCGGGGAAAGCCTCGTAGCGAACATAGTCGTTGGACGCGCGCTCAGCGAAACGCCAGGGGCCGTTGCCAACGGGGGTTTCGTCCAGGGCGGCGGCGTTCCCGTTGTAGCGCTCAATCACGCGCGCGGGCAGCAGGGGCGTGTCGCCCTCTATGGGGGCGAGCAGGGCGGGGAATACCACGTCGGGCTGATTGAGCTGCACCAAAACCACGCGGTTGTCGGTGTGGGGATAAACTGCCAAGCTGATCTCGGCTATCTTATCTTTGAGGATGCCGCACGCGCCGCAGGCAGCGCCCTCGCGGAAGTAGTAATGTCGGCTGGCGAGTATATCCGCGGCTTTTGCCGTTTCGCCATCGTGCCACTCTACGCCGGGGCGCAGCGTTAGAGTGAACTCGGATCCGTCGCCGTTGGCGCTCCAGCTTTCAAGCAGCCCAAAGCGGGCGTCCAGCCTGCCGTCCGCGTCCGCGCCGACTAGGTGGTCGTGCATATGCCCGTGATAGCGCAGGCCGTCTTGGGTGTCCAGGGACGGGTCAAGCGTTTCGGCGCTGAACGACGCCAGCGCCACGCGCAAGACGGCGGCGGACTGGGCGTCTCTCGCCGCGCCGAAGTAGGTGTAGGCGGCAGCGCCAAGCGCGGCTACGATTAGGATGGCTAGTATGGCGGCAATCAGTATTTTTTTCATAAAGCTAGGTTCTTTCTCCGATGTTGGGTATTCGCGTGTTCGCTTGCGTATCGTTGCGCCGCGCCGAGATTATCCCGGATTATCTATGAGATTATAGTGAGACTGGCGGCTTGGCGCGCTTATTGCGCGGGCAGTTTTGTGAGGGAATCGCCTTGAAAGTTCGCTACCCATATGGAGTTGTGAACCGCTAGTAGCGCGTGGGGGCCTCTGCCTACGCCGATGGTGTCTATGAGCCTGCCGTCGGGGGCAAGGCGGCTGACGCTGTTGTCCAGGAAATTGGCTACCCAGACGCTGCCGTTTGCTACGGCGACCGCGACGGGCCATTTGCCCACGTCGTAGGCGTCCAGCACATTGCCGGCCTTGTCTAGCTTGACTACGCTGTCGGCGGAACTGACGGTGACCCAGATATGCTCGCCGTCAAAGGCGATTGCCGTGCCGCCGCCGCCCCAAGCCTGCTGCAGGTTTTCTTCTAGGTCAACCACTTTGAACGATCCCGTGAGCTCGCCCGCGCCGTCAAGCCTGTCAACCATATTGCTGCCCATGCTCGCCACCCAAACCGAGCCGCCGTCGTAGGCGAGCGCCCAGGGCGAGGGATGGTAGCCGGGGATGCGGACGGTCTTTTCAACCGCGCCGTCTAGGTTCACCTTGCTGACGGAGTTGCCCCAGGACGCGGCTACCCAGATGTTCGCGCCGTCAAACACAAGCGCGGACGGCGATGTGTCGGGAGTTCCGATGCGGACGGTTTGCAGCGTCTCGCCGTCAAGCGCAATCTTGGTTATGGTGTTGTCCGAGCTATTGCCCACCCACATATGCTCGCCGTCAAACGCAAGCGCGCGAGGGAAAGATCCCGCCTTGTAGTTGCCAACGATTTCGCCGTCAAGCGTGTATTTGGCGACGGTTTGGACGCCGAATAGGGTAACCCAGAGATGCTCGCCGTCAAAGGCGAGGGAGCGGGGGCCTTGCTCAGTGGTGAACACTTGCGGGGATTGCGGCTCGGCGGGCGGCGTTTGCGTGGCGTCTTGGGCGCAGGCGGCAAGCGCGGCAAGCAGCGCCAACGCGAGCGAGATAGCGGCGATGCGGGATAGCGCGATTAGTGCGCGGCAAATCTTTGCGGCAACGCCGGCTATGGCGGCGGCGGCGTAAGTGGCAAGTTTGGGCGCGGCGATGCTGTTGAGCGGCATAGCCGAAACCGTATCACGGCGGGTTTTGGGGCGTCAATGTAAGGCGATTGTCGGATTTCAAATATCACTGCAAGGCTTTATTGCACAGATTGGGCGCTATCGCCTTTCCCCATGCGGGCTATTGGGCTAGTTATCGGTTTGCAAGATGCGGGCTTACGCCGCCAAAAGGCGCAATCGGGGATATGCCGCTGTGCTATATTATGGGGGCGAGTGTGAAACGAGTCGGCGGGAGGCGCGCGAATGTATGTTATCGGGACGGCGGGGCATGTGGATCACGGCAAGTCCACGCTGGTGGAGGCGCTGACGGGGATTGATCCGGATAGGCTGCGGGAGGAGAAAGAGCGGGGGATGACGATTGATTTGGGGTTCGCGTGGCTGCGGCTGCCAAGCGGGAATGAGGTTAGCATCGTGGACGTGCCGGGGCATGAGCGGTTCGTGAACAATATGCTGGCGGGCGTGGGCGGGATAGATTTGGGGCTGCTGGTCGTGGCGGCGGATGAGTCGGTTATGCCGCAAACGCGCGAGCATCTGGCGATACTGGATCTGCTGCAGATACGGCGCGGCTTGGTGGCTATCGCCAAGCGCGATTTGGTGGACGACGATTGGCTGGAGTTGGTTACGGCGGATGTGGAGGATGCGCTGGAGGGAACCGCGCTGGAGGGATCGCGGATATTCGCGGTATCGGCTATGACGGGCGAGGGGCTGCCTGAGCTTATCGGCGCGATAGACGGGATGCTGCGCGATACCCCGCCAAAGCGCGATGTGGGGCGGCCGCGCCTGCCGATAGATCGCGCCTTTACCATATCCGGCTTTGGCACGGTGGTTACGGGAACGCTGATAGACGGCAAGCTGGGCGTAGGGCAGGACGCGGCGCTGGCGGTGTCGGGGAAGTCAACGCGCATACGGGGGATACAGACGCACAGGAAGGGGCAGGACGAGGCGCAGCCGGGGACGCGGGTCGCGGCGAACCTCATCGGGGTTTCGCAGGACGAGGTGGCGCGCGGCGAGGTGCTGACGGCGCCCGGCTGGCTGACGCCCACGGACGCGATCGATGTGCGGCTGCGCGTGATACCGGACGCGCCACATGCGCTAAGGCACAACATGCACATCACCGCGCACACGGGCAGCAGCGAGGTCATCGGGCGGCTGCGGCTGCTGGAGCGCGATACGGCGGAGCCGGGCGAGACTACCTGGGCGCAGATAAAGTTGGATACGCCGCTCGCGGTCGTGAAGGGCGATTACTATGTCATACGCTCCAACCGAACCACGCTTGGGGGCGGCAATATCGTGGAGCCGCACGCGCGGCGGCACCGGCGCATGCACGCGCCCACGATAGAGCGGCTGGCGGCGCTGGAGCTGGGGTCGGAGCGGGATATTCTGCTGAAGACGATAGAGCAGTCGGAGCCGGCGGAGTTCGGGGCGCTGGTGAACCGCGCGAATATGGACGCAGACGTCGCGCGCGGGGAATTGGACGCTATGGCGAGCGATGGGCTTGTGGTGGCGCTTATGGCGGCGGGCAGGCAGGGCATAGGGCGTGGCTGCCACATATTCAGCGCGGGCGGCTGGAACGGCGTGAGCGAAAAGGCGCGGCAGTCGCTGGAGGGGTATTATCGGCAGTTCCCGCTGCGGCGGGGCGCGCCTAAGGAAGAAGTTCGGAGCAGGCTGCGTATGACGCCGCAGGTGTTCAACCTGGCGTTTGCGCGGCTGCGAGAGGATGGCGCGGTCGCCGAGGACGGGGCGCTGGCGCGGCTGCCGGGCTATGAGCCAACGCTGACTGAGGCGCAGCAGGCGGATGTGGACGCCTACCTCGCGCGGCTGGCGGCAAGCCCGTTTGCGCCGCCCACAGACGCGCCGCTCGACGCCGAAGTATTGAACCTGCTGGACGAACAGGGCAAGGTGGTCAAGGTGAGCGAAAGCGTGGTGTTTTCGGTAGCCGCGTATGATGAGATGGTCGGGCTTATATCCGACCACATCCGCGAAAACGGGGAAATATCGGTGGCGAATGTGCGGGACATATTGGGGACAAGCCGCAAGTACGCGCTGGCGCTGATGGACTATCTTGACCACAAGCGGGTTACGCGGCGCGTGGGGGATGCGCGGGTGCTGAGATAATGGCAGGTAGCGATAGTGGCAAGCGCGGGTTTGCGCGGGCTTATGCGGGCTATGGCGCGTTATTCGCTTGGAATTGCCCGTTATTTGCCTAACGCAAATGGTCTAGCGGCGATAACATACGCTTTGTGATGCTTTGTGCGATAGTGATGGCGCAATAGACGGGCGCGATTGATAGGCGCGATAGCAACGGCGCGATAGATACGCATAGATAGGCGCAAGGGATTGGCTACGGGCGCATATGACGCCAAGGGGACGAATATGGCGCTTGATTTGACGCGGACGGCGGCGCAGATAGACGAAATGGCGATTATGCTCAGGGAGCGGCGCGGTGATAAGCATGCGCGGCTGGCGCGGGCTATGGCGGCGGCGCAGGCGCTTGATCCGCGGGAGTATGAGGCTAGGCGGATTCAGTTGGGATCTCATATCAACCGGCCGCCGCCTACGATACGCGAAAATCCGTGCGTGGCATACGCGCCGCCGCCGCCGCCGCCGGACTACGCGGTCGTGGGCGTGGACGGGTCGCACATAGACGTCAGCAGGCATTTGGCGGCGCGCTGCTATCTGATAAACATCGGCGGCATATCGCTGCGATACGGCGGCGCACCCCAAGCGAGCGCGTTTAGCGAACCGCGCTTGTACGCCGACGAGGACGAACTTGTGATACGCGACGAGTACGCGCCTCGACAGAAAGAGACTATCAGCGGCGCGCTGTTGGACGCAAAGCGGGCGGTGGAGGAGGCGCTGGCACTGGCGCGCGAACTGGAGCGGCTACCCGCGGACGCGCCGGCGCTGGGGCTGATGGACGGCTCGCTGATAATGTTCGGGATGCACAGGCATCCGGATTTTGTGCGGCGGCAGCTGATTGACGACGGGTTCGCGGCGGCTATGGACGCTATACGCGAACTGGCGCAAGAGCGCGAAGTGGCCGCGGCGAGCTACATCAGCCTGCCGCGCAGCTCGGATGTGGCGAGTGCGCTGCGGCTGGTCGACGACGCTTATCCCGCGCATCCTGGCGCAGACTTGGATGATGACGGCGGCGGCGTTCTGGACCGCGAATTGTTCGCAAGGACGCTGGCGGCGGGCGAGCGGACGCCCGTGTTTGGCAGCAACGCGCCCATTGTGCGCGAACACTATGGCAAGCAGGGCGTTTGCTTTTTCTATCTGCGAACAGAGGAAGAGATAGGGCGCGTGGAACTGCCCGACTGGGCGGCGGCCGACGAAACGTTGCTGACGCTGGTTCACGCGCTTGTGGTGGAGCAGTGCAGGCTTGGGCCCGGCTATCCGGTGGCGCTGAAAGAGGCGCATGAGCAGGCGGTCGTAACGGGCGCGGACAGGCAGTATTTCGTGGGGCTTGTAGAGGCGGCGCTTTCGGATAACGGGCTGCCGGTCTATTCTTCAGAAAAGAATAATTCAAAGCGATACAGGTGGCTGTGATATGGAACACGGCGCTATCATCCGCGCGGCTAGGGCGGACGACTGCTATGACATATACGAGATATTCGCCTGCGCGGGCGTTGTGCGAAACACGCTGCAGCTGCCGTATGTATCATTGGACAAGCGGCGGGATTGGCTGCGAAACCTCGCGCCTGACGAATATCTGCTAGTGGCTGAAGTGGACGGCAAGGTCGTGGGCAGCGTAAGTATTAGCAGGCGGCGCAACCGGCTGGCGCATGTGGCGGGGCTTGGCATGGCGGTTCACGACGACTATCAGGGCAGGGGGATTGGAACGGCGCTGCTCGGCGCGGCGCTTGATTTGGCGGACAACTGGCTGAACATCCGGCGCGTTGAGCTTGATGTCTATACCGATAATCTGACTGCTATCCGAATGTACGAAAAGTTCGGGTTTGAGACTGAGGGCATACGAAAGCGGCTCGCTTTTCGCGCGGGGGAATATGTGGACGCCTATCATATGGCGCGATTGCGGGAATAATATAGGGCGCAAAGGGAGCAACTAGGGAGCGTATGAGAGGGCAAGGGATATGACGCTGAGCGAAACGCGGGAGGGGATGCAAGCCGCCGATGCGCGGGTTGGGGAAGTGGTAGAGGCGGCGACGTCGGAGTTCACGGCGCAGTGCTATGCGCTGTATGACGCGCCGCCGCTGGGCAGCCTGGTGCGCTGCGGGGAGGATGCGCCGGTGTTCGGGATAGTGTGCGAGGCGTCCACGCAGAGCTTGGATCCGGGGCGGCATGCCATACCGCGCGGCGAGGCAGAAAGCCACGAGGCGGGGGTGTTTCGGAGCAACCCGCAGCTGGAGCGGCTGCTGTACACGCGCTTTCGGGCAATCAGCGTGGGCTATCGCGGCGCGGACGGCGCAATCAGGCGCTATCTGCCGCCGGACGCGCCGCGCCTGTACTCATTCGTCAGCCGCTGCGACGCCGCGGAGTTGGCGGAGTTCAGCCGGCCGCCGCTGGAGTTCATCCCGATGCTGCTCGCGCCGCAAGTGAGCGCGCAGGACGATGTGATAGCGTCGTTTCTGCGGCAGGCGAGCGAGGCGCATCCCGACCGAAACGGCTATCTGATAAGCGCGGGCAAAAGCCTGGCCGCCGCGCTCGCGGGGCAGACATACCGGCTGGGCGATATTCTGAGGAGGCTGCAATGAACGGCATAAACGGCGCGCATCCCGCCGGATCTTCGGGGGATTTGTCGGGCGGTTCGGCCGACTTCGGCGGCGGGCGCAAGCCGCTGGGCATAGTCACGTCGGGTTCGCTCGCCGAGGGCGTCCGCGCGCGCCTGGACGACGGCGTCAGCACGGAGGACGTCAAGGTCGGCACATTCGTGAGCATACAGGGCAAGCAGAAACGCTTTCTGGGCGTGCTGACCGAGATAGAGCTTGCGTCCACCGACGACGGCGTCATCGCCGCGCCGCCGGATATGGGCGGCACGCTGCTGGAGCAGGTGATGTCCGGCACAACGGCGTATGGCGCAATCACCGTGGAGCCGATGCTGACGCTGGATGTTGACGCGCTTGACGGCCCTCAGCCCGCCAAGACGATACCGCCCCACTTTTCGCGCGCCTATGCCGCGTCCGAGGAAGACATCAGCGCCGTGTTCGGCGATGAAGACGCGGGCAATTTCTACATCGGCAACCCGATGGATATGGAAATGAAACTCTGCTTGAACATAGACGAACTGGTCAAGCGCAGCAACGGCGTGTTCGGCAAGAGCGGCACGGGCAAGACATTCCTCACGCGGTTGCTGCTCATCGGCATATTGCAGCGCAATGCCGCAAGCAATCTGGTATTCGATATGCACGGCGAGTATGGCTGGCGCGGATCAAGCGAGGATGTCAGCGAAGTGAAAGGCTTAAAGCAGCTTTTCGGTTCGCGGGTAGCGGTGTTCACGCTGGACGGGGAGAGCGCGCGGCGGCGCAGGATTCCGGTGGATCGCGAGATTAGCATAGGCTACGACGACATAGAGCCGGAGGATGTGGCGATACTCAAAGACGCCTGGGGGCTTTCGGACATAGCGGCGGATACCGCCTATTCGCTGCGTAGCAGGCTGGGCGATAAGTGGCTGACAAAATTCCTGGCGAATTCGGGCGATGAGCTCAGCGATCTTGCGAAAGAACTGAGTGTGCATCACTCTACGATGAGCGCGCTGAGAAGCCGGCTTATGAAGTTGCGGCGTTTCGGTTTCACGACTGAGGGCGGCGGGGGCGGCTCGGTGAAAGAGATCCTGGAATATCTCAATCGCGGGACGCATGTGGTATTGGAGTTCGGGCGCTACGGCAACGACATAGACGCCTATCTGCTGGTAGCCAATCTGCTCACGCGGCGCATCTACCAAAGGTATGTGAAGATGAGCGAGGAGGCGAGCGGGGATGCTACGCAAGAACCGCGCCCGCTTGTCATCACGATAGAAGAGGCGCACAAGTTCCTCAGCCCGTCCATCGCGCGCAATACGATATTCGGGAATATCGCGCGGGAAATGCGAAAGTACAATGTTACGCTGCTGGTGGTCGACCAGCGCCCAAGCGGGATAGACGATGAGGTTATGAGCCAGTTGGGGACGAAGATAGCCTGCCTGCTTGACAACGAAAAGGACACCGACGCCGTGCTATCGGGGGTATCGGGCAGCCGCAAGCTGCGGACGGTATTGGCGCGGCTGGAGTCAAACCGGCAGGCGCTTGTGTTCGGGCATGCGCTGCCGATGCCGGTGGTGATACAGACGCGCGAGTACGGCAGCGCGGCGTCATACCGCGAGCTTGGTTTCGCGGACGAGGCGCAGTTGCGGGCGCAGGCTGAGCGGGATGTGGACGCGCTGTTTGGGCCCGGGGATTAGCGCGGGCGGCAGGCGTGGGCTGCGCGAATATCCGCGGCTACATCTTTCGCACGACGTCGCCGGCGGCAATCTTGCCGGGCTGTATGACCCAGGTGTTGATGCCGCGCAGGCAGAGGTCGCGGCCGATGGCGCTGTTCACGAACTTCATGGCGTCGGCGCCGAACCGATGGACGAACTTGCCGCAGCCGGTGTGGGGCTTGGCGGATACTTGCAGGACGGCGTCGCCCACCGCGAGGCGCGTGCCGGGGGGCAGGTTTTCGCGGCTGATGTCCATTTCCACATAGAGCTGGTCGCCCGCGAGATGCCACCTGTCGCGGTCTTGCGCCACGAGGTCGGCTACGCGGGAGTTCATAATGGTAATCTGACATTCGGGGTCGGCTGAGCCGTCGCCGGTGCTGTTGCTGCCGCGCGCGCGCCAGTTGTCGCCCACAAGGCCCTCCGCCGTATCCAGCGCGCCCTCGTCCATAATCTCGCGCTCGCCGGTGTCAGGGCGGCGCACAATCATATGCAGCGCGCCGTTGTCGGCGGGGGCTTGGCGGATGGCGTCTAGGCCCGCCTGCAGCTCGTCCATAGATAGATGCTTGACGCTTGCGGTTGTCATTGGCGCTCCTCCTTGGATTGCTTGGGCTTGGGTTATCCGGGGATTATCTGGGCTTGGGTTGCGTGGGCTTGAATATCCGCGCTTGAATTGCCTATGCCTGCGTTGCCCGCGTTAGCCCGCATTGGTTTTGGGCGGCGCGGCTTTCGGATGTTGGCGGGCGGGCTAGATTGGGGCTAGATTGGGGCTAGATTGTCCTCTCTTCCAGCCATTGGGGGGTGACTTCTATGCCGAAACCGGGCGCGTCGCTGGGGATAAGGTAGCCGTTCTTGATGACTGGGGTTCCGGGCAGCGCTACCATTTCTTCCAGGGGGACGCCCGGCGGGGATACGCCCTCGGAGCGCTCGCCCCATGCGATGGCGGGCATAGCGTAGGCGAGGTGCTGGCCGTAGGGGTAGTTCATGCCGCCGTGTCCGATGACGCTGACGCCGTGCGCCTCGGCGATGTGGCAGATGCGGACGATGGCGCTGATGCCGCCGACCCAGGCTACGTCGGGCTGCAGTATGTCCACAAAGCCCTGCCCGGCGGCAAGCGCGAATGGGTGGATGGTGTGCCAGTGTTCGCCGGTGGCGAGGATCTGGGAGGGAACGCGCTGGCGCACCTTGATGTAGCTATCGGTGTCGTAGGGCGGCACATAGTCCTCCAGCCACTTGAGGCGGTAGGGCTTGAGCGCCTCTACCAGGCGGACGACGTATTCGGTGTTGAGGGACATCCAGGCGTCCAGCATAAGCTCAACGTCGTCGCCTATCTGCTCGCGGACGCCGGCGACGAGTTCCACGTTCTTGTTCAGCCCCTCAATGCCCTCTTGCGGGCCGTGCGGCACAAAGAGTTTGACCGCCTTAAAGCCGAGTTCCAGGAACCAATCTATGCTGTTGGCGACGCCGTATGAGGTATCGGTGTTGCTGGCGTAGCAGAAAATTTTGTCTTTTTGGGGGCCGCCAAGCAGCTCGTACACGGGCTTGCCGAGCAGCTTGCCTTTGAGATCCCAGAGCGCGTTGTCAACGGCGCTGACGGCGTAGCTCGCCAAGCCCACGTTGCCGTAGTGCATAGATGCGCGCTGCATCAGATCCCACATCTTTTCGGTAGCCATGCAGTTTTGGCCAGTCAGCAGGGGCGCGAAGTGGTCGTTGATGATGCTGTTGACGGGTTCGCTGTTGATGGTAATGCCAAGCCCGAAAGCGCCGTCCTCGGCGGTGACGATGCAAGCCGTCCTGCCCCAGGGAGCGCTGACGCCTGACTTGGTGAACTCGGAGTAGCCCATCGTGGGGCTGACCCAGTCGGGCGCGTCTTGGCGGGGGACGCGCGGTTCGGTTTTGCGCGGCGGCGCGAGGTCTATGCTGGCGGCTCTGATGGACTTGATTTTCAATGCGAAACTCCCTGAGTGTGCGGGTATGCGGCGCTGTATTCGGCAAGCGCGGCGGCGGCGTTGCGGGCTATATGCCCAACTCGTGCAGCCGGTCGTCGTCGATGCCGAAGTGGTGGGCTACTTCGTGAACCACGGTGTCTTGAACCTCGCGCATAACATCTTCGTCGGTGGCGCAGATGGACTCTATGGACGCTTGGAAGAGGGTAATCTTGTCGGGCAACGCCATGCCGTAGTCGTAGCGCTCGGTGAGGGGCAAGCCCTCATAGAGGCCTAGCAGCAGCGCGTCGTCCTCGATGCCGGAGCCCACGAGCTGGTCGCGGGTGGGCGCGTCCTCCACCACGATGTCCACGTTGTCCAGGCGCGCGCGGATGTCTTCGGGGATGCTGTCCAGGGCGCGCCTGACGAGTCGTTCAAATTGCGTTCTTGTCATAGGGCAAGTGTATCAGATGGGGGTGGATGTGGGAATACCCGCAAGGCGGCGGGCGGGAATGGCGGCGGGCGGCGCTACCAATTCGTGAAAGCGCCGTCCCTGCGCCGCAGCTGCGGGGGCCAGCCCGTCGGGTCAACCACATTCGCCGCCACTAGCGCCTCGTCGAAGTCCACGCCAAGCCCAACGGCGTCGGGCGGGACGAATGAGTAGCCGTCCGCCCAGTCTGTCTGCGTGGGGAAGAAGTCGGCCGCGTATGTTCCGGGGCGGCGCGGCATTTCCTGGACGCCTACGTTTGTGGACGCCATGCACAGGTTCACGCACGCGGCGGCGCTCACGGGGCCTAGCGGGTTGTGCGGCACGATGTCTATGTAGTGCGCCTCCGCCCAATGCGTGATTTTCAGCGCCTCCGTCAGCCCGCCCGCGATGCACAGGTCTATGCGCGCGTAGCGGATGGTTTCGTCCTCGATCACCTCGCGGAATGCCCACTTGCTCGCCCACTGCTCGCCCGCCGCGATAGGCGCCGCGGTGTGGCGCGCCAGCGTGCGGTAGCTCGCCGGGTTTTCGGAGCGCAGCGGATCTTCTAGGAAGAACGGGCGATACGGCTCCAGTAGCCGGCACATTTGGACGGCGTGGGCGGTGTCCAGGCGCGTGTGAATGTCAAAGCAGAGCTGGATGTCGGGGCCAACCGCCTCGCGCACGAGCGCCATCTGCTCTTCGGCGATACGCATCGACTCCACCGGCTCCAGCAGGCCGTCCATGCCTTGATACTCGAAGACGCCGCCCGTTTCGGGCTGTCCCCAGCGCACGAACTTCCAGCCGTCGGCGACGGCGCGCTTGCTGTTGGCGACGAGTTCGTCGGTGGTGGCGCCCTGCGTGTGGGGGTAGGACACGACTTTGTCCCGCACGGGCCCGCCCAGCAGTTTGTACACCGGCATATTCAGCGCCTTGCCCTTGATGTCCCAGAGCGCTATGTCTATCGCGCTGATGGCGCAGCAATATACCTTGTCCGCCGGGAAGAATCCGCCGCGAAACATATGCTGCCACAGGCGCTCGGTGGCGAACGGATCCTGCCCGACTACCAGTTCGGATAGATGCTCCACCGCGCTGGCGATAGCCTTGCCCCAGCGCGGTATGCCCGCCTCGCCCAGCCCGTAGATGCCCTCATCGGTTTCCACTTTCACGATAAAGTAGAGTTTGTCCTCCGCGTCCTCAAAGGCGTAGGTTTTGATGTTGGTTACTTTCATTCGCGCCTCCGATTGGCTTGGGTTTGTTGGGGTGATTGCGTTGCCACGGCGCTGACTACGATAACTGAGTGTGCGTGCGCGGTCAAGCGCGGCGCGTAGCCGTTGCCGCCGACGGTATTGTCGCCTTGCGGCGCTATTTTAGGGGGGCATCCGGTAGGCTAGTCTAGCAGTATTCCGAGCTGGCGGAGGCGGGTTCGGAGGTAGGGCATGTCGCGGTTGCCTTTGATGGCGTTGCAGGTGTGGCAGAGGAGCTGGAGGTTGGCGGCGGTGTCCAAGCCGCCTTTGGAGCGGGGGACTATGTGGTCTATGGTGAGCATGTGGATGGGCGCGGGGTGTTTGCAGCCGTTGCAGCTGCCTTGCTGGCTGGCGTAGAGGGTTTCTTTTATGGTTTGCAAGTCGGCGGGCTGCAGTAGTTCCAAGTCAGTGCGGGATGTAGGCTCAGTGAGTATGGACGGCGTCCAGTTTTGCCAGCCGTTGCCGTTGTCGTCGTCAAGTGGTATCTGCAGTTCGCGCCGCGCTCTGTCTTGCAGGATTTGCGCCGCCTGGGGCAGTATGTCTATGCCAATCCAATCGCGGCCCAGGCGCTCGGCGGCGATGCAGGCGGTGGCGCAGCCGCAGAATGGGTCCAGCACAAGGTCGCCGGGGTCGGATGAGGCGGCGACGATGCGCTCTAACAGCGCGAGGGGCTTTTGCGTGGGGTAGCCGGTGCGCTCTCTTGCGCGTGCGCCTATCCAGCGGATGTCTGTCCATAGGTTAGAGGGTATTCGTCCGAGATTGTGTTCCAAGTAGCGCTTGAGGTTTGGGATGCCGCCTTCGGGGGGATGGTATATCAGACCCGCCTCGTCAAGCGCGTCCAAGCGCGCCAGCGGGCTTGTGATGCTTTTGTATCCTGGAATAACCTCCTCGTCAATCCAATCGGCGTAATCGCCTAGATAAGGCGCGTTCCACTGCCTGCCGCTAATGTTCGGGTCATGCCCGCGCCAAATCTGGCCGGTTTCACCCGTTCCAAGACGTGGAGCGGTAAGGTCGCCAAGCCGATATACCCCGCGCTCGTCCTCGTGCCGGTAGTTTCGGCGCACATAGTCGCGGTCAAGGGGAACGCGCACGGCGTCTGCGTTTATTCGGGGGCGGCCGCTGTAGAAGAGGATGTGATCCAGGATTCTGCCGAATGTTCTTGAAGAGTTTTGCGCGGATGTGCGCCGCCAGGTGATTGTGGGCTTGTAATTCTGCGGTCCGAACAGCGCGTCCATAAGGGGGCGCAGGTAGTGGACGGCGGTGTCGTCGCAGTGGAGGTAGATGCTGCCGTTGGGTTTTAGGACGCGCTGCATCTCAATCAAGCGGATGCTCATAAAGGTTAGGTAGCCCGCCATGCTTTCGCTGTGGGCGATGCGCGCGCCGTTGATGAGGTGGTATAGGGCGGGCATACGCACTTCAATCTCATTAACCCACTCTTCTTTCATATCGCTGAGTGTCCAGACATCGCTGAATTCAGCGCCGCGCGCCTCGCTGTTTAGCGGGGCGGAGTAGGTGCGGTTGGAGTTGAATGGCGGGTCTAGGTAGATGAGATCCACGCAGTCGGAGTTGATGCCGCGCAGGATGTCTAGGTTGTCGCGGGTGAATATGGTGCGGCTTGGTACGTTGCAGCCGTTAGGCATATGCGGACCCCCGTTGTAAAGTCGTGGTTTTTAGCATAGCACATTTGCCCTTGCTGATGCACGGGGGATTTGGTTGTTGTTTCGGCGATTTTGGAATGGCGGCGTTTGGATAGTGGGAACGTTGCCGTTGTGGGGTATCCGATAGGCTAGTCGAGCAGGATCCCCAGTTGGCGGAGGCGGGTTCGGAGGTAGGGCATGTCGCGGTTGCCTTTGATGGCGTTGCAGGTGTGGCAGAGGAGCTGGAGGTTGGCGGCGGTGTCTAAGCCGCCTTTGGAGCGGGGGACTATGTGGTCTATGGTGAGCATGTGGATGGGCGCGGGGTGTTTGCAGCCGTTGCAGCGGCCTTGCTGGCTGGCGTAGAGGGTTTCTTTTATGGTTTTCAGGTCGGCGGGATGGAATAGTTCCAGGTCGGTGCGCGGCGTGGGTTCGGTTAGTATGAAGGGCGTCCAGTCTTGCCAGTCGCTGCCGTTGCCGTTGCCGTCGTCAATGGGTATTTGTAGTTCGCGGCGCGCCCTGTCTTGCAGGACTTGCGCGGCTTGGGGGGCTATGTCTATGCCGATCCAGTTGCGGCCCAACTTTTCGGCGGCGATGCAGGCGGTGGCGCAGCCGCAGAAGGGGTCTAGCACAAGGTCGCCGGGGTCGGATGAGGCAGCGATGATGCGCTCTAGCAACGCTAGGGGCTTTTGGGTGGGATAGCCGGTGTATTCGCCGGATTTTGTGCTGTAGTTGGTGAAACCGATGGGGTTGGTGATTAGGTTCTGGGGCGGGTTGCCGGTGTCGGCGGCGGCGTATCTTTTTAAGCCGGGCCATCTGCCGCGTTGGGGGTGGTGGATTAGGCCGGCCTTGTCTAGGGCGTCTAATCTGTCGTGGATGCCTGCGATTTGGCGATAGCCGGGCACGAATTCGCGCTCTATGTAGGCGGCGTATTTGCCGGTTTTGGGAACCGCCCATACGCGGCCCATAGCGTAGACGTCGTAGCCGTTCCAAGGCAGCGTACTTGGGCTGCCGCGCGCGGCGTTGTGCTTTGCGCCCGAAAGGTCGCCGGTGCGGTAGCGCCCGCGCTCATCTTCGGACGGGTAGGCGCTACGCAGTTCTTCCTCATCCTTAGGGTCTGCGACGGCGTCGCCGTTCCAGGTGGGGGAGTTGCCTTTGGAGTAGTAGAGCAGGTGGTCAAGGATGCGCCCGTAGCGTTTGGGGTCGTTTCGGGCTGTGGAGCGCCGCCATACGATATTGTTGAGGTAGTTCTGCGCGCCGAATAGCGCGTCCATAACGGGTTTTAGGTAGTGGACGGCGGTGTCGTCGCAGTGGAGGTAGATGCTGCCGTTGCGTTTTAGGACGCGCTGCATTTCTATCAGGCGGATGCTCATAAAGGTTAGGTAGCCCGCCATGCTCTCGCTGTGGGATACGCGAGCGCCGTTGATGTGGTGGTAGAGGGCGGGCATACGCAGTTCGATTTCGTCAACCCATTCCTCTTTCATGTCGTCTAGCGTCCATACATCGCGGAATTCGACTCCGCGCGCGGCGCTATCCAAAGGGGCGGCGTATGTCTGATTGGAGTTGAAAGGCGGATCCAGGTAGATGAGATCCACGCAGTCGGAGTTGATGCCGCGCAGGATGTCCAGGTTGTCGCCGGTGAATATGGTTCGGCTTGGTACGTTGCATCCGTTAGGCATAGAAAAACTCCAGTGATAAAGTCGATAAAGTCGTGGAGTTTATCATAGCACATTTGCCCTTGCTGATGCACGGGGAATTTGGTTGTTCGTTTGGGCAATTTTGAGGATGCGGCGAAATGGGGATGGCGTCGGGCGGGGTTTGTTTCGGGCCGCCCGCCTTGCTTGACGGGGCGGGAGAGTGTAACCTTGCGTAGAATTTTCATAGCAGGAGATAGGGCAAGTGGTTAAAGCGTATGTGTTTATACAGGTGGCGGCGGGACATTCGGGGGATGTGGCGAGCGCGCTGGCAAGGCATCCGAGCGTGGCGAGCGCGTCTAGGGTTACGGGGCCGTATGATGTTATCGCGGTGATCCAGACGCCTGAGCTGGACGATGTGCATCGGCTCATCACGGACGAGATACATCTGCTTGACGGGGTGGTTCGGACGACTACTAGCGTGTCGGTGGACGCGGTGTAGCGGTTAAGCAGGGCAAGCGGCGGCAAGGCGCAAGCTAAGCGGCAAGGCGGGTTAGCGGTGGCGCTCGCTGAGGGCGTCGGGGTCGTCGGCGTCGTTCCATGCATCGGCGTTTGGGTCGTCGGCGTCTTCCCAGTCGTCGGCGTCGGCGTTGCGGCGCTTGTGGCCTACTGAGGCGTGCAGCAGGACTAGCAGGGCTATGACGGCGACGCCGAATGCGAGCGGGATCTGGTGGGGGGAGTAGCGCGCGGCTATCAGGAATAGCGCGCCTATGCCCACTACCAAGCCGAATAGGGATGTGTAGGGCAGGCGCTGGCCGCCTAGCATCACGAGCGAGCCTATGGCGACGGCGAGGAAGCCGTTGAATGGGGGGAACATCACTAGGATTGCGCCGCCGAGCGGGGCTAGGCCGTCGCCGCCGCGAAAGCCGGTGAATATGGAGCGCCAATGCCCCAGCACAAGGGCGAAGCAGGGCAGCGCGAGCCATAGGCCGGGGACGTCCATAAGGCGGGCGGCTACGATGGCTATCGCGCCTTTCGCCATATCGCCTATCAGCACTTGGCCGCCGGGGACGTTGCCGACCTGCCGCCGGACGTTGGATGCGCCGGGCAAGCCTGTGCCTACTTTGAAGATGTCCACGCCGCGCCGGCGGCTTATCCACGCCGCGATTGGCAGCGCGCCAAGCAAGTAGGCTATCAGCGTTGAGACGATTATCGCCGCCATTAGCCCAAAGTCTGTGTTCATTCCTGCGTTCATCCGCCTAGCCCTCTGGTGTCCTGATGCCCGCTGCCTGCTGAGATATGACTAGGCTTGCCTAGAACTCGAACTCGGTTCCTACGCCGCGCTCTACCGCTTGTTGATAGACGTAGTAGGCGGTAGAGATGTCCTGTATGGACAAGCCTACGCTTTTGAAGAGGGTGATTTCGCTGGCGGATTCTCTGCCGGGCTTGGCGCCGGCGACGAGTTCGCCGAGTTCGCCGTAGATGTCGGATTCGGATAGCGCGCCCTCTTCTAGGGGGATTTGGATGTCGCCGGCCTCGGCTAGGCAGGCGGCGGTCTGGTCGCAGATTATCTTGGATTTGACCACGGAGGCGGTGTCCAGTTCGCGGACGCCGGGCGCGTGGGAGCCGATGGCGTTGATGTGCAGGCCTGCGGGCAGCCAGTCGCCGCTGACGATGGGCGTGGCGGCGGTGGTGGCTAGGGCGAGGATGTCCACGCTTTCAACGACCTCGCGGACGCTAGAGGCTATCTGCATGGGGACGCCGAGCTGCTGGGATATGTCGTCGGCGAATTGGCGCTGGGCGTCGGGCGCGTCCATAGAGAAGCAAAGGATGCGGTCTAGGTCGCGGGCGGCGGCCATTCCCTCGCATTGGGCGCGGGCTTGGACGCCCATTCCAAGCACGCCGGCGACTTTGGCGTCTTCGCGGGCGAGGTATTTGGTGGCTAGGGCGGATACGCCGCCGGTTCGCATGGCGGTGATGAAGCCGCCGTCCATCACGGCGGTGGTTTTGCCGGTTTCGCTGTCCAGCAGGATGATGGTGGCGAGCGTGCTGGGGAGGTTGCGCATGACGGGGTTATCTTTGTACACGGTGACGGCTTTGATGCCGAGCGCGCCGGATTTTTTGAGCTGGGCGGGCATAAAGGCGTACCAGCCGTTGTGTTCCGGGTCGGGCAGCGCTGTACGCTGGGGCATAACGGCGTCGCCGGCGGCGAGTTCGGCGAATGCGCCCTCCAGCAGCGCCATAGTGTCGCTCATCGTGAGCAGTCCCCGGATGGTTTCGCGGTTGAGAAGCAGGCTCATTTGTCGTCTCCTCTTGTATTCTCTTAATCAGGCAGAGGTTGTGTTTGGACGGCCGGCGCAAAGGGCGGGCGCGGCGGTTTTCCCTATTGGTTTCCCTAATTTCGCTTAGTTTAAGATTGCGAATAGCATTAGTCTTGACCGGCGGGTTATATTGTATCGCATACGGGGGAATTTATCATTGCATTAAATCGGGGATCTGAGATTTTGGGGGATATGATGGCGGGATATAGCCGGGGTATAACGGGGATATAAGCGGGATATAACGGGGCGCGGCAAGATATAATTGGGTTGCGGGATGTAGTATTATCGGGTTGCCAACATTGGGTTCGGGGTATAGGCAGTCGGGGGCCGCGTATGGGGATAGATATGAGGGAATTGCTGAAGCGGCGCTTTGGGTATGACGAGTTCCGGCCGTATCAGGAGGAGGCGATACGGGCGGTGGTGGACGGGCGGGATGCGCTGGCGGTGATGCCCACGGGCGGGGGCAAGTCGCTGTGCTACCAGATACCGGCGCTGGTTATGGACGGCGTGGCGCTGGTGGTGTCGCCGCTGATAGCGCTGATGAAGGATCAGGTGGACGCGCTGAGGGCAAACGGGATAGAGGCGGCGTTCATCAACAGCACGATAGAGCAGGGTGAGATATGGCGCGTGCAGGGGGCGGCGCTGCGCGGCGAGGTGAAGATCCTGTACGCGGCGCCTGAGCGGCTGGCGCTGGCGGGGTTTCAGGATTTCCTGAGCGAGCTGCGCGTCAGCCTGGTTGCGGTGGACGAGGCGCACTGCATATCGGAATGGGGGCATGATTTCCGGCCGGACTACCGGACGCTGAGCGCGCTGCGGCGCAGTCTGCCGCAAGTCCCGTTTATCGCGCTGACGGCGACGGCGACGGCGCAGGTGCGGGCGGATATAATCGCGCAACTGGGGCTGCGGGATCCGGAGCAGTTCGTAGCGGGGTTCAATCGCGCGAACTTGTACTATGAGGTGTTGCCCAAGGGCGACGGCTTTGACGCTATTGCCGATTTGCTCAGCAAGCATCAGGGCGAGTCGGCGATAATCTACTGCTTTTCGCGCAAAGACACTGAGGAGTTGGCGGAGCGGCTGCGGGATGCCGGGTTCAGCGCGCTGCCGTATCACGCGGGGCTGGCGGATGACGCTAGGCGGCGGGCGCAAGAGCGGTTTATTAGGGACGAGGTTCCCATCATCACGGCTACCATCGCTTTCGGGATGGGCATAGACAAGCCGGACGTTCGGCTGGTCGTGCATCAGACGCTGCCCAAATCCATTGAGGGGTATTATCAGGAAACGGGCCGCGCGGGGCGGGATGGGCTGCCGAGCGATTGCGTTCTGCTGTACTCGTATGGGGATAAGGTAAAGCAGGATTTCTTTATCGATCGCGTGGAGGATGAGGGCGAGCGGCGGGCGGCGCAGCAGAAACTCGGCAAGGTGATAGACTTCTGCCAGCTGAATTCTTGCCGCCGCCGCTACCTGCTGGAGTATTTCGGGGACGCCACAGCCGCGCCCGAATGCGACGCCTGCGACAACTGCCTGGCGGATATGGAGGAGTTTGACGCAACGCAGATAGCCAAGAAGATAATCACGGCGGTGATACGCACGGGGCAGCGGTTCGGGATAGGCTATGTGGCGCAGGTTTTGCGCGGGTCAAACGATAAGCGGGTGGTGGGCAACGGGCATCACGAACTAGGCGTTCACGGGATAGCGGCGGATTACTCGGCGGCGGAGATACGGGATATAGCATCGCTGCTGGTGGATAGGGAACTGCTGTACAAGAACAGCGCCGAATACGCCACGCTGGGGGCGACGCGCGCGGGCTGGGAGTTCGCGCGGGGGGATGACGCGCTGACGCTGAGTAGGCCTAGGCGGGCGGAGGAGGCGGCGCCGGCAGCGCCGGTTGCGCCGCGCCGCGCGGGCGTTAGGGATGCGCCGCCGGATTTTGACGCAGGGCTGTTTGGCGAGCTGCGGGCGTTGCGGACGCGGCTTGCCGCTGAGCACGGGGTACCGCCGTATGTGGTGTTCGGGGATGTGACGCTGCAGCAGATGGCGCATTATTTTCCGCAGAGCCGCGAAAGCCTGTCGGGGATACACGGCGTCGGGGCGATGAAGTTGGAGCAGTATGGCGACGACTTTTTGGATGCGATACGGGCGTATGCGATGCCGCGGGGGTTGGGGGATAGGACGCATCAGACGGCGTTGGGTAGCGGGCGGCGGCAGATTTTGGGCGGCGGCGAGCGCAGGCAAAGCGGCGGAGCAACCCGCCAAGCATCCACTTATGAGCAGACGCGGCTGTTGCTGGCGCAGGGGCTTACGATTGGGCAGGCGGCGGAGCGGCGTGGCTTGACGACTATGACTATCACGAATCACATAGATAGGCTGGTCGCTGAGGGCGCTGCGATTGACTTGACGCCGCATATGCCGCCGGATGATGTTGTGCGGGCGATTGCGGCGGAGTTTCGCAAGGCGGGCGGCATGGACGCGGCTCTGAGGCCTATTAAGGATGCGCTTGGCGATGGGGTTTCCTATGATGAGATACGGGTTGTGCGGGCTTATCTGACGCAGCTGCAGGGTGGGGGTGGCGGGCGCAAAATCCCCACCGATGAGCAGACGCGGCAGTTGCTGGCGCAGGGGCTTACGATTGGGCAGGCGGCGGCGCGGCGCGGCTTGACGCCTATGACTATCATGAATCACATAGACAAGCTGGTGGACGAGGGCGTTGCGATTGACTTGATGCCGCATCTGCCGCCGGACGATGTTGTGCGGGCAATCGTAGCGGAATTTGATAGGGCGGGCGGCGTTGATGAGCCGCTGATGCCTATCAAGGATGCGCTTGGGGACGGGGTTTCGTATGATGAGATACGCATTGTGCGGGCTTATCTGACGCAGCTGCAGGGTGGGCGATAGGCGAGGGCGTGTTTTTGAGCGGTAGATACACATTATCGCTTGAATAGAAAGGCTACCGCCTACGCGCCAAGCCTTTACAGGTTGCGGCGTTCCGCTTAAAATCGGGCGTACATACTCGCCATATCTGTACATAGTGGGCTATACATAGTGGGCTAGATAGGAGGCGGCAATGGGTGAAAAGATTGCTATTCGCGGCAAGGTGACCGAGTTCGACCGGGCAGGGATGACTTTCAAGATGCAGCCGATTTATGGGGATGGCAAGGTGTCTGGGCCGGTGCCTGAGCGGTATTGCGAGGCTTTCGCGGCTGCGCTCAATGGCCATAAAGACGCCGCTCGCGTTCTGATTGAGGGCGTGGTTGAGGGCGTGGGGGAGCGCAATGGCGAAGATAGCCTGATTGCGCTGGAGTCGGTGGAGCGCGTTACGCTGCTGCATCCGCTGGATTTTCACGCCTGCCTGGACGAATTTCGCAATATGCGGGACGGCTGGTATGACGGCGAAGACGGCAAAGCGCCGCCGCATAGCGGGCTGGACTGGCTGTCCGAGGCGTTTCGGCGCGGATACCCGGACGACATCCCGCTGCCATATACATACCCCACCTTTGACGGCGGCGTTCAGTGCGAGTGGGGGATAGGGCAGTTCCGATTTCAGATTGAAATCGACCTGGATTCCCGCAAAGGGGATTGGCTGTGGTATGACAAAAACACCAACATCTTCGAGGACTACGAGGATAAGATCCTCAATTTGGACGACCCTGGCGGGTGGGCTTGGATGGCAGACAGAATCCGGGAGACTTTGGAGCAGGCCGAATGAACTCGGATACCCTGCTATATCGGATGGTTCATCCCTCATGGATGCTAGAGGGTCGCCCAACATCCCAAACCTTTAAGCCCACGCGAAAAGATAACGGGCGATTGTCCGTTTATGATGGCGACCAAATCAGCCCGCAGAACGCATACGAACATTTTACCAGCCCTCCGCCAGGCCTCGGCCAAAGAGCGGTGGGAGTATTGGCGGTTGCGATTGCCGAATGTGAATCGTTCAATCTCACAGTCAGCCCCGACCCGTTAGTCGGCTTTCCGGAGCATGTCGCAATAGACTTCACCGGACGCAGCAGAAGGAGCATTGAGGTTGTGGCAGGCGAATTGAACGAACTCGCCAACGCGCGGGGTTGGCAATACCGCCCCAGCGCTTAGCCGCCGCAACGCCGTTCAAACGGCGGCGGCGGTGGATGCACATTGCCGCTTGAATGGGAAATGCCGGTAGCGGCTTTGCGGCGCTTGAATGGATGGCGCGGCGCAAATATAATATGGGTTGCGGGCGCGGATAAATCGCAAGCTCGCGGGGGCGCAAGGGCGCCGGCGGGCGGCAAGCCCAATAGCCCTAGTACGACGGGGCTAGACTATAGGCAAGGAGCAGATATGCACGCGATATTCGTTACGATTAAGATAAAGCCGGGGTACGCGGAGCGGTTCAAGGAGGCGAGTCTGGGGGATAGCCAAGGGTCGGTGCGGGATGAGCCGGGCTGCCTGCGGTTTGACATTCTGCAGAGCAAGACGGATGAGAACACATTCTACCTGTATGAGGTGTATGAGAACGAGGAGGCGCATATGGTAGCGCATCGCAACGCGCCGCATTACAAGAAGTGGCGCGAGACGGTGCAGGACTGGTTTGAGGGGGACACTCAGGCGGTTCCTATGAACACGATATTCCCATCGGACGAGGGCTGGCGGGCGCAAAAGCCGGGGCTGCTGAACTGGTAAAGGCAAGCGCCGCGCTAAATATCAACATCCGCAAGAACGCTGTTCGCAAACACGCAATTCGCAGGGGCGGCGGGCGCAAATCCGGCATCGCTGGGATATGCCCGCCGCGCAGTCAAAGTATCCGCCGGCAAGGCTGAACGCGCTGAGGTGATTTATGATAGAGCAGGACATCATAACGAAAGACATCGCGACAAAAGAGGTCGCAGCGAAAGACGGGCGCGTTCAGGGAAACGTAGCCATAGGCGGCGATATAGCGCCGGCGCCGGCGCGCAAGCCGCGCGCGATAATCCCGGATTCTGAGCCGCTTGACGATCCGCTGAACATCACGCAGCGCGACCGGGTGAGGTTTTTCAGGGAAAACCTTTTCCCGTATGCCACGCGGATGAGCAACCGCGAATACTACACGCAGAAGATGCCGCTGCAGATCGAGATGGTCAAGTTGCAGAACTGGATGAAGGAGTCGGGCGAGCGGCTGATAATCCTGTTCGAGGGGCGGGACGCGGCGGGCAAGGGCGGCACAATCACGCGCTTTATGGAGCACTGGAATCCGCGCACGGCCCACGTGGTGGCGCTGGACAAGCCGTCCGACGTGGAGCGCGGGCAGTGGTATTTTCAGCGCTACATAAGCCACTTCCCTACGGCGGGCGAAATCGTGCTGTTCGACCGATCGTGGTACAACCGCGCGGGCGTGGAGCGCGTGATGGGGTTCGCCAAAGACGACGAATACCGGCTGTTTATGCGCCAGGTTCCGATGCTGGAGCGGATGATTGTGGAGAGCGGGATACACCTGGTTAAGCTCTACTTCTCGGTGAGCCAGAACGAGCAGCTGAGGCGCTTTGAGAAGCGCATGCGGGATCCGCTGAAGCAGTGGAAAATCAGCTCCATAGACATAATGTCCAAAGACAAGTGGACTGAGTACACCGAGGCGAAAGAGGCGATGTTCCTGCTGACGAACCTTGAGGTTGCGCCGTGGACAATCGTGAAGTCGGACGATAAGAAGCGGGCGCGCGTGAATTCAATGCGCTATGTGCTGGGCGTGATGGACTATGAGGGCAAGGATCGCGAGGTGGTGGGGGAGCCGGATCCGTCCATAGTGGCGCTGTCGCACGAGGTCTATACGGCGGGGGCGCCGGCGCCGGAGTAGGCGCGGGCTTTATCCGATAGGCATTTCGCCCAACCGCAAGGCGGGCAGGCATATCGCGTAGCCGTCGGCGGCCGGCCGGCGGCTATGCGCTGTCTTGGCGGATGCGCGGGATGACTTCGCTGCCCATCAGGTCGAGCTGGCGCATCACTTGGGCGTGGGGCATGCCGGGCCACTGCATACGCAGGATGATGTAGTTCGCGCCGAGTTCGGATTGGTAGCGGCGGATTTGGGCGGCGATGTCGTCGGGCGCGCCGAGCAGAAAGCGGTCGCGGGCGAGCTCTTCGTATGGCACGTGGAAGCTCTCTTCGCCGGGCAGCGCTTTGTCTTGGCCCCAGGCGGCGTAGGCGGCGTACTTGCCCTCAAGGTAGGGGCGGCTTTCGGCGAAGGCGGTTTCGCGGTCGGCGGCGACGTACATTTCGCGGAACATCGGCATAGCGGCGGGCGCGGGCTGGCCGGCTTTGGCGAGCTCGGCGTTATAGACGGCGGTCTGGCGGGCGATTGTGGACATAGTGGCGTGCGGGTTGATGAGCCAGGGGCAGCCCCAGCGGGCGGCGCGGCGTATGGCGACGTCGTTGTTCGCCGCAACCCATATGGGCGGATAGGGCTTTTGGATTGGGCGCGTCACCGGCGTGGTCTTTGGAACGGCGTAGTATTTGCCGGTGAACTCTACCTCGTCTTCAGTCCAGAGCATCTTCATCACATCCATAGCCTCGCGCAGGCGGCCTACTCTTTCGGAGCGGCGGACGCCGAATGCGGCGAATTCTTCGTCGCGGTAGCCAAGCCCGACGCCGAATATGAATTTGCCGTCGCATATGGCGTCCATAGTGGCGACGCTTTCGGCTAGATCCACGGGATTGTGCAGGGGGACGAGCATCACGGCGGCGGCGATTTCCATATCGCCCGCGTCCGCCGCCATACGCGCCAGGAAGGGCAGCGTGGCGGGCTGCTGGTAGGGCGCGGATAGGAAGTGCTGGCCCGCGCAGATGAGGTCAAAGCCGGCGTCGCGGGCGGCGCGAACCTGCTCGGCGCTCTCATATATTTGTTGCGCGAGGGATGCGTCGGGGGATATTTGGACACCTAGGAATATGCCGAATTTCATAGCGAGGGTTTCCTTTCTCTAACCAATAGCGTCGGGTAGCATGGGGGCATAGGGATAGGGCTTTGGCTGGGCTATCGTCTGCCGAATTCGCGTTCAAGGCGGGCGGCGCTCATATGGATGATGGTCGGGCGGCCGTGCGGGCAGGTGTGGGGCTGGCGGCAGCGCTCGAGCTGGCGGGTGAGCGCGGACATTTCTTCGGGGGCGAGCTGCTTGCCGGCGCGAATGGCGGCGTGGCAGGACAGGGAATAGGCGGCGCGGTCGCTCCACGATTCCACGTCGCCGCCTTGCATCATTTCGTCCAGCATATCCACAAACGCCTTGGCGGGGTCGGCGTCGGCTAGGACGCTGGGGACGCCGCGCATCAGATAGACATTGCCGCCGAAAGGCTCTACGAGCAGCCCAAGCGCGGCGAACATAGGTTGATGTTCTTGGGCTATCTCTTGCTGGCGGGGCGTGAGTTCAATGGTGATGGGCTGCAAGAGGCTTTGGGACTCCGGGCTACCGGACGCGGCGGCGTCTTTGATGCGCTCAAACATCACGCGCTCGTGGGCGGCGTGCTGGTCTATGAGATAGACGCCGTCGGGGCCCTCCGCGACAATGTATGTGTTGTGAATCTGGCCCAGGGCGCGCAGGGCGGGCAGGGTTTGTTTGTGGGTAAGCGGGGCGCTTGCGTCTTGGGGCGGCTGACGCACGCCGTTCTCGCCGCCGGCGCTGATTGCAACGCCGGCGTCTGCGCCGATGGCAGATCCGCCGTTTGCGCGTTGGAACGGCTCTACGCCCCAAAAGCGGGATGGCGGCGAGGGCTGGCGGGATACGCCGTCCCAGGCGGGATGGGTTGCGGCGGCGGGGCGGACGTTGGCGACTGGCGAGTGCGCGGTGAGGGTGTGGCGGGCGGCTTGCTGCAGCGCGCTGAAGACGGCGTCGCCGCGCCGAAAGCGCACTTCGGTCTTGGCGGGATGCGCGTTGACGTCCACATCGGCGTAGTCAAGCGATATGTTCACAACCGCGATTGGAAAGCGGCGCTCTTTGAGAAAGCCGTGATACGCCTGCTCAAGCGCGTAGCTGAGCATGCGGCTTTGCACCCAGCGGCGGTTGACGAAGAAGTTCATATAGCCGCGATTAGCCCTGTCCGCGTGGGGGCGGCTGACCATGCCGTCAATCCCGACCGATGCGGCGGGGTTGCGGCGGCTGCCGCGCGAGTTGATGGGATCATAGGGCGCGTCGGGATGGTCGTCGGGGTGGGCGGCGGCGATTTCTAGCATAGCGTCTGCTACGTCGATGCTGTGGGCGGCGGCGATTGCCTCGCGCAGGCTGCCGGAGCCGGGCGTGGCGAGCAGCGGGCGATTGGCGTTGAGCCGAAAGGCGACTTCGGGGTAGGCGAGCGCGTAGCGGGTGGCGAGGGCTAGGATGTGCGCGGTTTCGGTGGCGGGAGTTCGCAGGAACTTGCGGCGGGCGGGGACGTTGCGAAAGAGCTGGCGGACGCTGAAGACGGTGCCTTGCGCCGCGCCGATTGGACGCTTTTCGCCTACCACATTCTCGCTGATTTCCAGGCGGGCGCCGGCGTCGGCGCCGGCGGCTCTGGTGGTGAGGGATACGCGCGCCACCGACGCGATGCTGGGCAGCGCCTCGCCGCGAAAGCCGAGCGTGGCTATGGCGTCCAGGTCTTCGGCGCCGGCTATTTTGCTGGTGGCGAACCGCTGGAACGCCAGCTCAACCTCGTCGTATGGGATGCCGCAGCCGTTGTCGGCGACGCGGATATGCTCTATACCGCCGCCTTGGATGTCCACCGAGATTTCGGTGGCGCCGGCGTCAAGCGCGTTTTCCACAAGCTCTTTGACGACCGACGCCGGGCGCTCTATGACTTCGCCGGCGGCTATCATAGACGATATGTGATCGGACAGCAGGCGTATGGGCATTAGGCGGAGTCCTGGGCGTTCCGGGCGCGGCGATTGGGCGGGCGATAGGCGGTATGCGTACTCCAGCCCTCGGCTATCACATCGTTGACTGCCTTATAGATTTCGTCCATTTCGGAGTCGGCGGCGCTGCGAAAGTAGTGCGGGCGGCAGATAAAGCCGCCGAAGTGCCGCACAATCTCGGGGTGGTCGTCTATGATGAAGTCGGGGCGCGGCGATACGCCGAGTTTGGGCAGGGATGCCTCGTAGTCTTCGAGCGGCTTTTGGAATATGGCAGTGACGTAGTCGGCAAGCCCAAAGCGGCGCACTTCGGCGGTTCGGATGCCCACGCCCGACCATACGAATATGGCGTGGCCGTCGTCGGTTAGCCTGCGAAAGGTTTCGCGGGTGTTGTGGCGGAGGCTGCCGTCCGCGCCCATAATTGTGTAGTCCATGTCGAAGAAGATGTTCATTGTGCGCCCTGACTTTGGTTATATGTTATCAATTTACGCAAATTTGTAGGGGGTTTGTCTAGGTGGAATGTGGTATTATATGGGGGTAGAACAGATATGAGCAATGAATTGGCGGCGTCAAGATGGGGCGTAAGGGCGCAAGGAGGGGACAATGAATGAGGGGCAAGAACGCGCGGCGGTGGTGTTGGATAAGGCGATTGCTGATGTCTTTCGCAGTGAGGTAGAGCATCTTATTCAGGAGCAGAACCTGAGTGATGCTGAAAAATTGAGTAAAGTGGAGGATGCCCTTGTTGAACTTGGCAAGCTAGGGAAAATTCAAGGCGAAATGCCTAAATATGATGAGTGGGTTGCGCCATTCTATCTTAGCTGGTACCAGCCACGCCAGATAAATCTTACCTACTCCACGATTACGGATATTGTGGCTGAAGAAAGTATCCGCAAAGAGATACTTACCAACACTGGCAGGCTATATGTTGTAGATTTTGGTTGTGGCGCGTTGGCAATGCACTTCGGAGTCGCGTTGGCGATAGCGGATGCGCTCCAAAATAATCAGAAAATACACTCAGCCTGCGTTGTGTCTTACGACGAGAGTAAGGCTATGATAAACATCGGAAAGAAGGCTTGGGAACAGTTCAAGTCAGAGGTGCGAAAAGACGCTAGACTCCCCTACCTTGAGCAAGCTTGCGATCTGATAGAGATGCAAGTTGACAGGCCTTTTAGGGATCGGCAAAGCAACGAGATAATTTGGCTTAGCGCGATCCACGCGGCTTTTAGCGCAAACAAACGCGCTGTACAAGCAGATTTGGATAGGCTAACCAAAAATCTCCGACCAAGCGCAGGCTTCGTCACTTCTCCTCTCTCAAGATCAGGCGCTGCCGATATTGCATCGCCATTCTGGCGTAATGGGTACAAAGAACATAAACAAAGCATACACCGCATCTTTACAGGCAAACTTCAAGAAACAACCAGAGTGCGCCGCGAACTGCTTGACTCTCTCGATTACCCAGATGGTATCAGCACAAAATTTTTGAACCGCCGAGTTACTTGGAAATGGAGTGATGTCGTCATACGCACCCACACAAGGCAGTAGCCCATGACCACAACCTCTACCCAACCCGCCTTGTTCACAAGCAACGCCAATGCGCCGCAAGCCGCGTCGGGTTCGGCGTGGGCGCCGGATTCGCGGCCGGATAGCATCGGCGAAACAAGCGTTGGCTATAATCTCACGCGCGAGATACTGACGCGCGCGTCAGGGTTTCTGTCGGAGTATGACTTTACGCTTAACCCGTACAGCGGCTGCTCTTTCGGCTGCACATATTGCTATGCGGCGTTTTTTAGCCGCACGAAAGAAAACCGCGATGGGTGGGGGCATTGGGTTAGCGTGAAAGAAAACGCGGTTGATTTGATGGCAAAGCGCAAGCCCGGCTCTTTGGACGGCAAGCTTATCTATCTGAGCAGCGTTACCGATCCGTATCAGCCGGTCGACCGCGAGGTGAGGGTGACTCGCGGGATACTTGAGGTTATGGCGGAGCGCCACGCGCCTAAGCTTGTGGTGCAGACGCGCAGCCCGCTGGTCGCGCGGGACGTCGATCTGTTTCGGCGCATCGAGGATAACGGCGGGCGCGTTCAGGTGAATATGAGCGTGACTACCGACGACGAGGACATTCGGCGCGTGTTTGAGCCGTTTTGCCCGTCCAATCCGGCGCGGCTGCGGGCTATCGGCGAGGTTCAAGCGGCGGGCGTCCAAACCTGCGTTACGATGACGCCGCTGCTGCCGGTAGGCGAACCCGATGAATTCGCCGACGCTCTGTTGCAAACGGGCGTGGAAAACTTCATCATTCAAGCGTTCCATTTCGCGCGGGGCAAGTTCGTGGCGTCAACGCGAGAGCAAGCGGTGGCGCTGATGTGTCAAAAGCTGGGCTGCAGCCGCGAGGCGTTTCAGGACGCCTATATGGAGCGCTACAATGCGGCGCATCAGATACTAAAAGCGCGGCTGCCGCGGCTGGGCGAGGGCAAGGATGGGTTTAAGCCGCCATTCTAGGCTATAATCAGATAGCAGGGCGCAACCCAAGCGTTACGCAATCGCGCGAACTGGGCTTGCGATTATGCCTAGATTGGACATACGATTAGGCTTGTTAGGGCTTATTAGACATATACATAAGACATATACATACAGGAGAAACCGCCTTGTGGAATAGACCTACACTGCACGATGTTATACAGGCGCGCGGGCGCATCGCGCCGTATGTGTGGCGGACGCCGCTGCATCGCTATCTGGGGCTTGACGCGCTGCTGGACGCGCAGGTTTGGGTCAAGCACGAAAACCACCAGCGGCTGGGCGCGTTCAAGATGCGCGGCGGCATCAATCTGCTGTCGCAGCTCTCGGACGAAGAGCGGGCGCGCGGCGTCATCACCGCGTCGTCGGGCAATCACGGGCAGTCCATCGCATACGCGGCGGGCATACTTGGGATAAGCTGCGTGGTGTGCGTGCCGGAGGGCGCGAACCCGGACAAGGTGGCGGCGATAGAAAGCCTGGGCGCGCGGGTTATCCACAACGGCGCGTACTTTGACCTGACAAACGAACACGCGCAGCGGCTCGCCAAAGAAGAGGGCTACCGCTATGTTCACGCGGTCAACGAGCCGATGCTGATAGCGGGCGTAGGCACATACACGCTTGAGATATTGGAAGATCTGCCGGATGTTGACTGCATAGTGGTGCCGCTGGGCGGCGGCAGCGGCGCTTGCGGGGCTTGCATCGTGGCGAAGAGCGTGAACCCGGACATAGAGGTAATCGCGGTGCAGGCGGAGCGGGCGCAGGCGGCGTATTTGTCTTGGAAGACGGGCGAGATAGCGTCCGCGCCGATGGAGTCGGCCGCCGAGGGCTTGGCTACGGGCAGGGGCTACGAACTGCCGCAAAGCATCCTGCGCGAGCTGCTGGACGATTTCGTGCTGGTATCCGACGAAGAGATGGAGCGGGCAATCGTCATCCACTTGGAAAAGACGCACAATCTCACCGAACACGCGGGCGCGGCGTCGCTGGCGGGGGCGCTGAAAATCAGGGAGCGGCTGCGGGGCAAGAAGGTGGCGCTGGTGATGAGCGGGGGGAACCTGTCGCTGGCGCAGCTGCGGGGGGCGCTGGCCGGGTAGGCGCTATCCGAATATCCTTTGCGTACACGGCATACGGCGGCATACACGGCATACGCGAACAACACGCAATACACGAACAACGCGGGCAACGCGAATAAGCAGAGGCGGCGCTATGGCAAACGCACAGACACACTACATCGCTTGCGGGGACGGGTATATCAGGGCGGCGCTGCCGGAGCATGCGCGCGTTATCGGCGGCAAACGGCCGTTGCCATCGCTGCCGGACATCGCTGGCAGCATACGCGCGGTGCTGGCTGAGCCTATCGCGCATGAGCCGCTAAGTAGGCTGGTGAATGGGAAGTCTAAGGTGGTTATCGCGTTTGACGATGCGTCGGGGGCGTATTTTCAGACGCGGAGGGCGGATTTTCGGCAGGTCGCCATTGAGGTTATTGTGGAGGAGCTCCGCAAGGCGGGCGTGGCGCTGGGGAATATCACGCTGCTGCTGGCGCAGGGGCTGCATCGCAAGCTTAGTCGCACTGAGATGGAGACGTTTTTGGGGAGGCGGCTTGTTTTGCAGTTTGGGTATAACAATCTGTACTGCCACGACGCCGAGGATCCTAGCCAACTCGCGCATCTTGGCTATACTCAGCGCGGCTTTGACGTTGAGGTGAACCGCGCCATTTTGGACGCCGACCAGTTTATCTACCTGAATACTATGTGGGCGCCGTTCAATGGCGGGTGGAAGTCCACTGCGGTGGGGCTTGGCACATTCCGGTCAATACGCCATCATCATAGGCCCTGGCCCATAGCGAGCGGGCAGTCGGTGGACGATCCCAAGAACTCGTCGTTCAAGAAACTGGTGTGGGAGCAGGGGGCGCTGATTGAGCGGGCGCTCGCCGAAAAGGGGCGGCGCGTATTTACGATAGAGTCGGTGTATGACAACGCGGATCCCGCCAAGGATCTTATCGCGCTGTACGGCGGGCATCCGACTGAGGTTCATCCGCATACGCTCGCGGCGATTGAGGAGCAGCAGGTAGTCGATGTGGACGGGCAGGCGGACATTCTGATTGCGGGCGTGGCGAACCGCAGCGAGTGTTATTCCAAATTCTCGGCGGTGAACCCGATACTGGCGGCAAACCAAGCTATGGCGAATACGGTGATGCAGTTCCAAGGGATGCCGCTTGCGCGCGAGGGCGGCGTGGCGATTATCGCGCATCCGTTGACGGCGCGGTTTGACGAGCGCCGGTTCGCGCCGTACATCGAGTTCTACGATAGGCTGCTGCCGCAGGATACCGATCCGTATTGGCTGTGGGAGAACTATGTGGAGGAGTTCGCGCATCGGCCGGAGTACATTCACGGCTATCGCTACGGCAACGCCTATCACGGGGCGCACCCGTTCTTTATGTGGAATAGCACGGGCATCCCGCGCCGCTACCTGAGCAGGATAATGTTCGCGGGCGTACAGGACGCGGCTGTCGCGCGGCGGATGGGCTATGAGGCGTATGCGAGCGTGGAGGATGCGCTCGCGGCGGCGCAGGCCGAGCTTGGCAAGGCGGCGCGCGTTACGCTGATGCAGCGGCCGCCGCACTTTATACCGCGCGTGTCGGCGTAGCGGCGGCCGACGCGATAGCGCGCGTTAATCCTGCGGCATTTCCAGCATTTTCGAGAACTGCGCCTCATCCAGCGTTTTCACTTCAAGCCGCTCGGCGTCGGCGAGCTTGGAGCCGGCGTCTTCGCCCGCTACCAGGTAGTCGGTCTTCTTGCTGACGCTGCCGCTGACTGCGCCGCCGCGCTCTTTGATTAGCGTCTGTATCTGCGAGCGGCTGAATCGTTGCAGCCTGCCGGTGACTACGAACCGCATGCCCGCGAATGGCTGCTCGGTTGGCTCGGCGCGGGGCGCGTCTTGCAGGCGGACGCCGGCGGCGCGCAGTTTCTCTATCACGCGGCGGTTGGCGTCGTTGGCGAAATACGAGGCTACGCTTTCGGCGATGCGGGGGCCTATGGCGGGTATGGCGGTTAGCGCCTCTTCGTTGGCGCGCATAATATCGTCTATCGTGGTGAATGTTCGGGCGAGCAGTTCGGCTATCTCCGCGCCTACGTGCCGTATGCCGAGCGCGGCGAGGAGGCGGGCTAGGGGGCGCTGTTTGCTCGCGTCAATCGCGTTTAGCAGGTTGGACACGCTCTTTTGGCGCATGCGCTCAGGGTGGCGGAGGTTGTCTTTGCTGATGCGCCATAGGTCGTTTTGGTCGGCAATCAGGTTTTGTTGCAGGAGCGTTGCGCCGCGTTGGGCTATCAGATTGCAATGCTGTTCGTCAGCGAAATAGGCGGTGACGCTGCGGGCTACCCTTAGCGGTATGCCGTTCACGTCGGTTAGCGCGTACTCGTTTGCATCCATCAGCGCCTTTAGATTTGGGAAAGCCGCCGCGAGCAGTTCGGCGCTCTTTTTGCCTACAAGGGGGATGCCGATATTGCCGAGCAAGTCCGCCATATCGCGCGCTTTGCCCGCGTCTATGGCGTCAAGCAGGTTTAGTTGGGCGAGGTCTTCGCGGCGCAAGCGGTAGATGTCCGCCACATCGCGTATCAAGCCCTGTTGGATGAGCAGCTCGCCCCACTTGACGCCCATTCCCTCTATGTCCATCGCGCCGCGGCTGACGAAATGCTCTAGCAGGCGCACAAGCTGGGCGGGACAGGCGGCGTTGACGCAGTAGGACATCGCCTCGTCCTCCGGGCTGACAACGGCTTGATCGCAGCTTGGGCAGGATTGGGGCATAGCGAATTCGCGCTCGCCGCCGTCCCGCCTGTCGGCGATTGCGCTGACTACTTGCGGGATGACCTCGCCGGCGCGCTCGGCAACTACCCAGTCGCCTATTCGCAAGTCTTTTTCGCGGATGTACGCCTCGTTGTGCAGGGTAGCCTGCTTGACGGTTGCGCCGCCGATGACTACGGGCTGCAGCACGGCGTAGGGGTTTAGGCTGCCCGTCCTGCCCACGTTCACGCGGATGTCTAGCAGGCGGGTTTGCGCTTGTTCGGCGGGGAACTTGTACGCCACCGCCCAGCGCGGCTCTCTGCCCACAACGCCTAGGTGGCGCTGGTAGTCCAGGCGATCCACTTTGACAACCACGCCGTCCGCGGCGACGTCAAGCGAATCGGCGCGGGTTAGCCAGCCCTCATAGAACGCTATGGCGTCCTGCGCGTTGTGAACGCGGCGGTTGTAATCGCTGACTTTGAATCCCAGATCTTTGAGGTATCGCAGGGTGTCCCAGTGAGTTTCGGGCATTGCGGCGTCGGGGTCGGCGTATCCGAGCGAATAGACGAAGATGTCCAGGGGGCGCTGGGCGGTGTTGCGCGGGTCTAGTTGGCGCAGGGAGCCGGCGGCGGTGTTGCGCGGGTTGGCGTAGGTCTGCTCGCCGCGCGCGGCGCGTTCCGCGTTGAACTTTTCAAAGCGCGATATGGGGAAATAGACTTCGCCGCGCACTTCCAGACGTTGGGGGACGTCTTGGCGCATTAGCGTAAGGGGGATGCTTTTGATAGTTCGCAAGTTAAGCGTGACGTCTTCGCCCACAAGCCCGTTGCCGCGCGTTGCGCCGCGCGTGAACACGCCGTTTTCGTAGGTGAGCGCCACCGCTAGGCCGTCAAACTTCAGCTCGCAGACCATATCAAAGGCGTCGCGCTCCAGCAGGTTCGCAACGCGCTTATGCCATGCGGCGAACTCTTCGGCGTCAAAGGCGTTGGCGAGGCTGAACATCGGGCGGGGATGCTCTACGGGGTCAAAGCGCTCCGCCGGCTCCGCGCCAACGCGCTGGGAGGGGGATTCGGGGGTGATTAGCTCAGGGTGGGCCGCCTCTATCTCGCGCAGTTCGCGCATTAGGGCGTCATATTGGGCGTCGGTAATCTCAGGGGCGTCCCGCACATAGTACAGGTGGTTGTGCCGGTTGAGTTGCTGGCGCAGGTCTTCTGCCTGCTCAGCAATGTCCTGAGTGGCATCGGCTACGGTTGGAGTGATAGCAGGGGCAATGTCAAGCGTAAGCATTGTGTTCACCAGTGGATTATTATTGTGGGAATGATGTGATAGTAGATGAGAGCGTTCTGCCCGTTCAAGGATGCGATGGGCTAGTAATTGTGTTTCAAGCGCGTTTCGCTTATCCTTATGATAGCATAATCATAGCATAAGTGTTCGCTGGCGCGCTAGGCGGGTGGCAGAAATATGGGAATGAGTGCGCGGCGATAGTCCGGATAGTCCATCCCGCCGCCGCGATTGCCTGTTGCCGTATTGACTTGCGCGTGGGCTTGACGCTATTATCTATGCACACACATTGCTACATGCAAACGACTGCATAGCCCTTGCTGATTAGGGCTGACGGGGAGTTGGATATGCCGTTCAGACTGGGCCCCCTGGAGCTGATACTTATTCTTGTGGCGCTGATGCTGCTTTTCGGGGTGGGCAAGCTGCCGCAGGTGGGGCAGGCTATGGGCAATGCCGTAAAGCAGTTCCGGCAGAGCCAGAAAGAGATTGACGCCGACGATGATGGCGAAACCGCTGTCGCCAAGTCTGATTCGGATAGCGCGGACGACGAGTCTAAGAAGACGCCCGTAGGCTAACCGCCGCGCTCGCTGCCGCTGAGCTCAGGTTCGGTTTCGGTGGCGCGACGCCGCTGGCGAGCGCCGAATTTCGCAAGCCATATGCCTATCTCGTAGAGCGCGATGATGGGCAGCGCGACCAATGTCTGGTTCACCGGGTCGAATGTTGGCGTGATAATCGCGCCCAGCACAAACGCCGCCACTATCGCGTAGCGGCGCTGGCGGCCGAGTTGCTGCGGGTTCACCACGCCAATCCGCGATAGGAAGAACAAGACTATCGGCAGCTCAAATACCACGCCCATCCAAAGCAGCAGCGAGAGCATTAGGTTCACGTAGCTGCCGATGCGGATGTAGGGCGTCGCCACGTCGTTGCCGAAACTGAGCAGGAATGTGATGGCGGGCGGGAACAGCACGCGATAGCCGAATGCCGCGCCGATGACGAATACCACGACCACGGCGGGCATTAGCGCGTACAGGTAGCGGCGCTCGGACGGGCTAAGGCCCGGCGCCGCGAAAAGCGCCAGCTGGTATAGCACAAAGGGCATCGCAACGAACAGCCCCGCAAGCAGGGACACTTTCATCGCCGCGCCGATGTACTCGGTCAGGTCGGTGTAGATGGGCTTGCCGCTGGGGATGTTGGCAAAGCCCTGCGCCGGCTCCATAAGCAGGCGCAGTATCTGTTCGTGAAATATGAACGCGGCGATTGTGGTGAGAACGACCGCTATCGCCGAGTACTTGACGCGGCGGCGGAGTTCGGCTAGATGCTCGCTGAAAGGCTGGCCTTGCTGTTCGGCGCTCACGCCTTGCTCTCCTCAGAATTGCGGGCGTTGTCGTTGCGGGATGTCTCGTTTGGCTTGCGCGGGCTTGGCGTTTGGGTTGTCGTCGGGGCCGCTGACTGCGTATCGGGGGCAGTGCCGCCGCGAAACGCTACGGGGCCGTCATCGGGTTCGGTGGGATTGGTAGATGCGGCAGTTTCGGCGTTGTTGGCGTCCGCCCCGGCGGGCCTGCGAGCCGGTTGGCGTGGCGCGTCTTCGGCTATGAGGTCGTCCATTTCGGCGCGAGCGCCCGCGCCCATTCGCCGGATCTCGCCCGTCCATTTGCCCAGCGTCCGCGCCGCCTCCGCCATGCGCTCTGGGCCTAGGAAGATGAACGCCACTAGCAGAACGATGATTATTTCAAAGGGGCCCATTCCTAGAAAACTCATAGATGTTTCCCTATGCCTAAGCTTTATGTCTAGCCCTTGCGCCTAGTTCTAGCGTCTAGCCCGCGCGGATGGTTTGCGGCGTTGCCGCCCATTGAGCGCAGTCGTCGCAGCCGTTGGGCGGTTGCCAGCCGTCCCGCAGCCGCGCGGGCGCGCCCATATCGCGCAGCAGCCGCAGAACGTCGCATAGGGGCAGGCCTATCACATTGAGATAGCAGCCGTTGATGGTTGCCGCCGGGTTGAATGTCTTGTCTTGCGCGGCGTAAGCGCCCGCCTTGTCCGGCGTTTCGCCGCGCGCGATGTAGGCGGCGATTTCGGCGTCGGAGTAGTGGCGCATGCGAACTTTGGTCGCCCGCGCGGTGGTGGCGCATCTGCCGCTGGCGGCGTCTAGCAGCGCAACGCCGGTGACTACCTTGTGCGTTTTGCCGCGCAGCATCGTTAGCATACGCGCGGCGTGGGCGTCGTCGTCAGGCTTGCCTAACAGCAACCCGTTTAGGTCGACGGTGGTGTCCGCGCTCAGGATTAGCGCGCCCTCCGCCGCATTGCGCGCTTGTTGCGCCTTGACTAGCGCCAGGCGTTGCACATAGGCGCTTGCGGTTTCGCGCGGCTTGGGCGCGTCTTCGTCGTCGCCGCTGTTCATTATACGCGCGTCAATGTCAAGCGCGCGGATGAGTTCGCGGCGGCGCGGCGAGCCGGACGCAAGCGTCAATCGCCTGCGCGCGCCGCTTTGCCCGGATGATGATACGGGCAAGGCCGGTGATGGGGATGATGCGAGTGATGCGCCGTTTGCCATAGCCATATTCTACACTAATCGCCGCCGTGTTAGCCCGCGCTTGCGGCGTTGGCGGGCGTTAGCGCCACTACGCACTCTATATGGTGGGTTTGCGGGAACATATCCATAGGCTCTACGGAGGTTATCGCAAAGCCGCCCCGCGCTAGGATGGCGAGGTCGCGCGCTAGGGACGCGGGATCGCAGGACACGTACACAACGCGCTTGGGCTTGCGGCGCGCGAGGGCGCTGAGCGTGTCCGGGTGGCAGCCTACGCGCGGCGGGTCGAGTATCAGCGCGTCCGCCCGCTGCGGCAAATTGTCAAGCACATCCTCGGTTCTGCCCTCTACGAACTCTATGTTGGGTATGCCCTCAATGTTCACCGCCGCGTCTTTGACCGCCGCGGATGATTCTTCTATGGCGATGACATGGCGCGCCGAATCCGCGAGCAGGGCGGCGAATGTGCCTACGCCGGCGTATGCGTCTATCAGCAGCTCGTTGCCGCTGAGTTGCAGCCGCTCGCGCACGAGATCCGCCAATCGCTCCGCCTGGGGCGTGTTGACTTGCGCGAAAGATGGGGAGGCGATACGCAGGCGGCGGTCGTTCAGCCGCTCCCAGTAGTGCGTTTGGCCGGTGGCGAGCGGGATGTCGGGGTTTTGCAGCGTGGGCTGTATCAGCCAATCGCCGGTGTGAACGCCGTAGCGAACCGAGAGCTGCGTGGTCTCGGCGGCTTTGCCTTGCAGCGTCCGCAGCGCTTGGTTTATCCACGGGTGCATCAGTTCGCAGTCGTCCACTTGCGCGAACCGGCGGGTGACGCGGTTGATAAAGCCCAGCATGCCCGCCTGCCGCACGGTGAAACGCGCGTGATTGCGGTAGCCGAGCGTCTGCGGGCTGGGCAGCGTGGGGGCTACCTGTGCTACCCCTGCGCCGCGCAGTTCGGGGTATTCGGCAAGCGCTTGTTGGACGAATTGGCGCTTGAGCTCAAGCTGGTAGTCGTAGGCGATGTGCTGCCACTGGCAGCCTGTGCAGCCGCCGAAGTAGGGGCAGGACGCGGCGACGCGATGGGGCGAGGGCGTCAGCGGCTGGGTTACGATGGCGGCTACGCGCTGCTGGCGGCGGCGGCGATAGCGCACAATGTTCGCCATAACGCGCTCGCCCACGATGCCCCCGAACACATTGATGTCCGCGCCCTCAAAGCGGGCTAGGGTATCGCCCAAGCTGCCCCAGGAATGCAGGTCAAGCGCGGCGGTTTCTTGCGCCGTTTCCTGCGGATTGTTTTCGCTCATAGAATACCTGCTTGTCTTTGCCAATCGGCTAATCGGCTAACTGCGCCGTCGGTTGCGAATGTCTTGGCAAATCCTAATAGCGCCAAGCGTTGCGCCGCTAGGAATTGCGCGGCAATAGATATATTAGCAGTTTGGCGTTTGCCGTTCCAAGATTAGCAATATCTGATATTATAAGCGCAAGTTGACACTGGGAGAGAATATGACAACGAAACCCGTAACACGACGGCTACCCGAATGGCTGAAAGTCAAAGCGCCCGGCGGACGCAACTATCTGGAATTGCGCCAGATTGTCAGGTCGGAGCGGCTCAATACGGTGTGCGAAGAGGCGCATTGCCCCAACATCGGCGAGTGCTGGGATCGCAAGACCGCCACCTTTATGGTGCTGGGCGATACCTGCACGCGCGCCTGCTCTTACTGCGCGGTGAACACGGGCGCGCCCACAACGCTTGATTTGCAAGAACCCGTCAGGCTGGCGCAAACCGTGGAACGGCTGAACCTGCGCTACGCGGTGATAACATCGGTGGATCGCGACGACCTGCCGGACGGCGGCGCGTTCATATTCGCGCAGTGCATCCGCCAGATACGCAAGCGGCTGCCCGCCTGCAAGGTGGAAGTGCTGATACCCGACTTCCAGGGCGACGCCGAGGCGTTGGCGAAAGTGATGGACGCGCGCCCGGATACGCTGAACCACAACATAGAGACGGCGCGGCGGATATTCCGGCGCGTGCGCCCGCGCGGGGACTATGATCTCTCGCTGGAGCTGCTCGCAAACGCCAAGCGGCTGAGCCCCGGCGCGGTAACCAAGTCGGGGATGATGGTCGGGCTTGGCGAGAGCTGGGACGAGATCATAGAGACGATGCGCGACCTGCGCGGCGTGGACTGCGATCTGCTGACGATAGGGCAATACCTGCGCCCCTCAGACAAGCACGCCCCGCTCGCGCGCTGGTACACGCCGGGCGAGTTCGCCGAGCTGCGGCGCGAGGGCGAGGCGCTTGGGTTCCGGCATGTGGCGGCGGGGCCGCTTGTGCGGAGCTCGTATCACGCCGACGAGCAGCATGCGGCGGCGAGCGGGGGGTGAGGGCGCTGAGAATTGCGCTATCGGCGGTCGCTTGTCGGCAACATAGCGCGATTGCGTATGCCGACGATAATTGACAACCGCTCATTTCTAGCCAATAATAAACTACACAGCCATAGGAGTTACATTGACGCCTTTTAACAGCTGGGTTCGGGTTTTATCGGTAGCCGCGTTCTCAGTGTCATTCGTATTGGGAATGGCGCTTGTGACGTGGTACGAAATCGTGGAAGTTACCCACGACACGCCGCTGGCGACGATTATCGCCATCATAGTCAAGGGACAGGCGGTGTCGGTGGTGTCAGCCGGCCTATCGGCCGTGGTAGAGGGAGGCCATTACATCGTGGTTATCGCATATCACATGGTACAGCGGGGCGTGGAGAAGGGGCGCGAGGAGGGGCGTGTAGAGGGGCGTGTAGAAGGGCGTGTGGAGGGGCGCGTGGAGGCGTATGAAGATGCCAACAAGCAGAATGAAGACTACTACAAGCGGATGCAGGCGGCGCTGGAGGCGGGCGAGAAATTCGACGAGCCTCCACCCAGATTCAGCAGCAACGGCCGCTAACGAGGCAAGTACACCATGGGCATCGCATCATACCTGCTAGACAAAGCGCGCGAAAAGGGCCGCGCCGAGGCGTACAAAGACATCAATAGGCAGAACGCTGCCTACTACAAGCGGATGCGCGCGGCACTGGAGGCGGGCGAGGACTTTGACGAGCCGCCGCCCAGGTTCGGCGATAACGGCAAGTAAGCCGCTCGCCGCAGGCGTTAATCCGAAAGCGCGGTGCGTGTTCCATTTGAACAATCGCTAATCTAGCGGTAAAATAGACGCTGGCGGTTCGGCGCAACCGCTGACGGGACGGGTTGTGACAAGGCGATAGCAACTGCAAGAGTGAGGGATTTGCGAGAATGATAAAGGCGGGAACCAGATATGTGACCCCTAGCGGAGCGGAGCTCGTCGTTACTAAGGGCGGCGACGGGATGTTGACTGATGGGGCGGTGCCGTTGCAGGAAAAGGATAACGGCGCGGGGTTTGGCGAGGGCAATGCGCCCGGCGCGGACGCTCAGACGATTAACCTGGGGCGGCGATACCAGTCCAACGATAGCAGCGTGACCGTGCTGGTTACCAAAGCGGGGCAGTGCGATCTGCGCTATAATGGCGAGCAGATGGAGTTGCAGCAGCCGCGAAAACTGCCATCGTCCGATTAGCCTGGCGCAATCGGTGCTCCGCAATGTGAAAGAAAGCCGCTCTTTAACGGGCGGCTATTCTGTTTGGCTGCATAGTTGTCGGCGCGCGCGCCCGTCAGCGGGCGGCTCTGCTAGGCGCAGGGGGGAATTGCAATGCGGCGCACGGGCGGTTTTAACTAGCGGCTGAGTCAGCGTATTAGGCGCACACTTGCGGCATCTCAGCCGCCGACCCTGACGCCATCCAACACCCGCCTTGCCGCGTCGTAATCGCGCTCGCCGCCGCGCAGGATTGGGGGCAGCAGGTATATGCGGCGCAAGCCGGCCGCGAAGAACTCGTTCAGCGTTTGCTGGGCGATGTCGGCGGATGAGCGGCCGAGGCGCAGGTCGGCTTGCAAGTCGGGCGGCGTTTCGCCGAAAGCCTTGACGCTGGCCGCCGATACCATCTGAACGCCGAAGAATATCGGCGCGGGCGGCGCGTCGCCGTGCCGCCGCGCGTAGGCGTCCAGAAAGCGCAGCGGCGTATGCGGCGCGAATGTGGGCTGGCTGATGAAGAATTGCGCGCCCGCGTCAATCTTGCGGCGCGTTAGGTCGCGCTCGCGCTCTATGCCGCGCGCGGTGTCTAGCGTAGCGCCTACGCACAGGTTGGAGGGCGCGGCGAGCGGCAAGCCCTTGAAGTCAATGCCGCGATTCATATCGGCTATGGCGCGAATGAGCTGCGTGGGCGCGTAGTCGTTGACGGGCTTTGCGCCGCCAGCCTCCCGCGCGGCGAAGTCGTCGCCCTTGACCACGACTACGTTTCGCAGCCCCAGCAACTCAGCGCCCAGCAGCAGGCTTTGCGCGGCGAGCCGGTTTATGTCGCGGGTGGCGATGGTGAAGATGGCGTCTTTGCCCGCGTTTGCCTGGATCCAATGCGCCGCCATCGCGGAGTTGGCGCGCGCCGACCTGCCGGGGTTGTACGCCACCGAGATCCAGTCCGCCGCAAGCGAGGCGGCGGGCGCGAGCGCTTGCGGCAACGCGCCTCTGGGCGGCGAGACGTCGCATATGATTAGCGGCGCGTCCGGGCGGGCGGCGCAGGTTTCGGCTATCGTGGGCATCTCTTTCGCAAAGCGAACGGCCGGCGGGGTTGGCGCGTTGCCGCCCCGCCGGCCATTCTTATTTATGGACTTGTGAATGCGCGGCGCGTGTGGCGCGCTACTTCCAGCCCAGCTCGCTGTTCTTGCCGGGCATTAGGGATATGCGGTGGCCGTCCATGCACTTGTAGCGCTCTTCGCGCACTTCGCGGCGCTTGCCCGAAAGGGAAGACTGCTCCATCTCTGCGTTGCAGAACGGGCAGGTTACGGCGTATATCGCGCGGTTGCGGTAGCGCTTCAGCTGCACATGCGTCAGCCGGTCGGTTAGCTGAGGGAAGTCGCCGATGTAGCGCAGGACATATCTGGTCGCCGTGCTCATCATATTCTTCTGCCGGTTGGCGCTGTTTATGCTGAAGTTGTAATCTACATACCCGCATTGCAGGCAGGTGATTTCGTCGTAGTTTCGGTGTAGCCGAGAGTCGCACCTGGGGCATACGAGACTGCGTATGGCAGACTTAACAAGTTGCGGGCTACACTCTTCGTAATCTTCCCGTTTCACTACCATAATTGGCTTCTCGACTCCTTTCCGGCATTGCCGCGCGGGGATGCGCCCCAAAAAAGGCGCAAACGTCCCCCCAACAACGCCATTGCTGCGAAAAATTTCCCCCCGCCGTCAGGCGGGAACTTGGCTTTCTATGTCCGGCTTGGCGGGCGGTTTTGCCCTCGCCGCTTGGATGACTCAGCGCTGTGAGAGGCGCTGTTATCGCGCGCTGCCGCAGGGCTGATCCTGCGGGTTGCGTCTTGGCTTTCGCCTCTGTTCTGGTTTGTTTTATCCGAGTTCCAAACTTGTCTAATAAAAAGCCTGAAGTAAGCCTATGAAATCGCCGCAAATCGTGTCAAGGGTAAAAAATAGCAATTTCGGCGAATTTCAAAGCAATCCAGGAACGCCTGTAACAAGGCATTCCTGAGCGTGTAGCAGTTAATATAGGCATTGCTGGCGCCAGCGTCCAAACGCAGCCCGGAGCGCTCTCAGAAAGCCCCGTTTTGCCCATAGCGTTGGCGTTTAAGGGCATTTTGGCAGGCTAAATTCGCCCGATTTCGGGGATTCTGAGATTGGCGTCTTAGAACCTTTCTGCGAAATATCCCGACGGCGCGCGGCGCGTCATTCCGACGCAACCGAGTCGTATGCCGCGCCATACGCCGCGCGGGGCGGGCGCATTATTTGACACGCTAAGCGCAGACTAATAACATTCATTGCGCGGGGTTTGCGCCGGCGCTCAATCGCGGGGCGCAATCGCGCGAAAATCTAGGCTGGGCGCGGACGCTAAGCGCAGAGGTTAGGCATAGAGAGGGGGAGTGAGCGAATGAATATCATTTGGATTACCGCGGACACCTTTCGCCAAGACCATATGGGCGCGTATGGCCACAAGGCGGTTCGCACGCCCGCGCTGGATGCGCTCGCCGCCAAGTCCACGCGGTTCAATAGCCACTACGCGGGCGGCTTTCCCACTATGCCCACGCGCGCCGACCACGCGACCGGCCGCTGGACGATGTCGTTTATGGGCTGGGAACCGCTGCCGGAAGACGAGGTTACACTCGCGCAGATATTGGCGCAGAACGGCTATCACACCGCAGCAGCGGTTGACACGCCGTTCTACATTCGCGGCGGGATGAACTACGATAGGGGCTACCAAACCTTCTTTATGCACCCTGGGCAAGAGGGATCGCCCACGCGCGTGCTGCAGGTGGGCAACCACGAATCCCGCGACATCCGCGATGCGTGGCGGCATGAGGCCGACCACAACGCGCCCCAAACATTCGCCAACGCTATGCGCTGGCTGGAGCGCCACTACAAGGACGACTTCTTTCTGTACATAGACACATGGGATCCGCATGAGCCTTGGGAGGCGCCGCCCTACTACTCCGAGCTGTATTGGCCCAACTACGACGGCGAAATCATCCAGCCGATATACGGGCATTGGCAGGACGAGCCGGGCTTTACCGAAGAGACCGTGCAGCTCGCCAACGCCACCTATCGCGGCGAGATTACGATGGTGGACACATGGATAGGCTACCTGCTGCGGCGCGTTGAAAATATGGGGCTTATGGACAACACCGCCATCATATTCACATCCGACCACGGCTTTTATTTCGGCGAACACGGCGGGCTGTTCGGCAAGATGACATTTGACAAGCGGCCGGAGGGCGGCCTATACCGGCACGGCGATCCCGACGCGCGCTGGGCGCACTCGCCGCTCTATGAAGAGCTGGTCAAGATACCGCTGCTTGTCTATGCGCCGGGCGTGGCGGCGGGCGAGTACAATGGCCTGACCTCAGTGGTGGATGTGATGCCAACCGCGCTGGACATAGCGGGCCAGGACGTTCCGCCCCGCGTTCAGGGGCGATCGCTGCTGCCCAGGATGCGGGACGGCTCGGCGCCGGGCCGCGATTTCGTGGTCAGCACGATCCCATTCGCCAACCCCGGCGATCCCGTGCGCTCGGTGGACAACATCCGCCGCAACCTGCGCTCATCGCCGGTTACCACGGTGACCGCCGGCGACTGGTCGTTCCTGTACAGCATGGATGAGGGTATGTCCGAGCTGTACAACCTAGCCGACGATCCCAAGCAGCAAGTCAATGTCATATCCCAAAAGCCCGAAACGGCAAGGGAAATTCACCAGTATCTCATCAAGTTTATGCAGGAAACCAACGTCGGCGAGCATCTGCTCAAGCCGCGAATGGAGTTTAGGCTGTAAGCGCGGCGCATTAAGCGAATAGCGAATAGCCGGCCAAACCGACAAGCGAAATTGCCAAGCGCCAAATTGCCAAGTTGCCAAGCGAGAGGAAAGTATGCCGATAAACATAATCGTGTGCGTTAAGCAGGTGATGGATCCCGAGACGCCGGCGTCCGCGTTCAGCATAGCGCCGGACGCCAAGAGCGTTGCGCCCGCGCCGGAAATACCGCCGGTGGTCAACGGCTTTGACGAGAACGCGGTGGAGGCGGCGCTGCGCCTTAAAGACGGCGGCGAGGCGGGCAAGATTACCGTCATCTCTATGGGCAGCGGCTTTGTGATGGATGTGATGAAAAAGCCGCTCTCTATGGGCGCGGATGAGCTTGTGCTGATAGACGACGAGGCGCTGGTCGGCTTGGACGCCTACGCCACCGCGAGCGTCCTGACTGAGGCAATCAAGAAAGTGGGCGATTACGACCTGATCCTGTGCGGCAGGCAGGCGTCGGACTGGGACCAGGCGCATGTGCCGCTGGGGATAGCCGAAATGCTTGGGCTGCCCTGCGTTACGCTGGCGCAAAAGATAGAACTCGCGGGCGACGGGCTGATTGTGCAGCGCGCGCTCACCGACGGCTATGAGGTGGTGGAGGCGCCAATGCCCGCGCTGGTCACCGTCACAAACGAACTCGGCGAGCCGCGCTATCCCACCCTGCGCGGCATAATGACCGCCGGCAGAAAGCAGCCCACAAACTGGTCTATGGCGGACGTTGGGCTTGACGAATCCGCGCTCGCCCCTAAGCTAAACCTGACTGAGCTTTTCATCCCCGTATCCGAAAGCCAGGTCGAGCTCATTGAGGGCGAGGACGACTCGGACGCCGGCAGAAAGCTTGCGTTGCGCCTGCGCGAAGAGAAACTGATTTAACCGAAAGCCGAAATCCGATTGCCCCCGAAATTGGACGGCTTGAGCGGCCGGGAAGAACGGCAACGAAACCGACGCCCCGAAAGAATGGCATACTGAACGGAGATACTTATGGCTGGAGTTCTTGTAATAGGCGAACACGGCGGCGATGCGCTGCAAAGCATAACGGGCGAGCTGCTCGCGGCGGGCCGCAGGCTGGGCGACGCGCTGGGCGAGGAGGTCGGCGTCGCGCTGCTGAACTGCGACGACGCGCTCGCGCAAGCGGCGATAGCGCTGGGCGCGGACAAGGCGTATGTGGCGCGCGATCCCGTCTTGGCGGATATGCAGATTGACGCGCAACTCGCCGCGCTTGAAAAGATATGCGCCCAAACGCAGCCCGGCGTCGTCCTAGTCGGGCGCACGCTCACCGGCAGGGATGTGGGGCCTAGGCTGGCGTTCCGGCTGGGCGTGGGCTTGGCGCAGGACTGCCTGCAGGTGGACGCGGGCGACGACGGCAGGGTAACCGCCGTGCGCCCGGTGTATGGCGGCAACGCGCTGGCGCGGGTGACATTCCCCGCCGCCAACCCGCAGATGGCGGTCGTGCGCGGCAAGGCATACGAACCGCTCGCCGCCGACGCAGACCGCAGCGGCGAGATTGTGGAAGTGCGAACCGAACTTGATCCCTCAGTGGTGAAGGCGCGGCTGGTAGAGACGGTTACGCAAGCGGCGGAGGGCGTGCGCCTGGAAGACGCCGCGGTCGTGGTAAGCGGCGGCAGGGGTTTGGGGGGGCCGGAGCCGTTTGATATGCTGGAGGATCTGGCAAGGCTGCTGGGCGGCGCGGTGGGCGCCTCGCGCGCCGTGTGCGACGCCGGGTGGCTTGACCATTCCTACCAGGTGGGCTTGACGGGCAAGACCATCACGCCCGACCTGTACATCACCGTGGGCATATCGGGCGCTAGTCAGCATATGGCGGGATGCTCGGCGTCCAAGCACATCATCGCCATCAACCGCGACGCAGACGCCAACATCTTCAAGAGCTCAAGTTTCGGCGTGGTCGGCGACTGGAAGAGCGTGCTGCCCTCTTTCATAGAGACCGTGCGCGAACTGGTGGATTCCTAAGCGCGGCTTGGCATTGACGCAAAATGGGAACAAGGACTGGACTGCGGGACGGGAATGCAATAACGGGGCAAAGCGCGGAGGCTTTGAAATGAACAGCGACTTTATGTTTGAGATTGAGGGGATGATGAATTCCATAGACCAGTCCGACGCCATATCCATATTCTTCCCCACATTTCGCAAGGCGCTGGTGGTGGATCCGCGCTCAAACGCCAACGACGGCCCGCTGGTTCGCATAATGCCAATGGCGGCGTCCCCGCAGGAGCGCCTGCGAACCCTGCGGCGGCTGCGAGTGGGATTCCCGCGCGTCCGCAACCTGGCGGTGATACCCTGGATGCGCTATGTGGACAGCCTGGTATCGCTGGGCTTGTGGGAGCGGCTGATAGGCCGCTTGGAGCGCGCGGGCGAGTATGACGCCATCCAAGAGTGCGAAAAGGCGCTTGACCAGCTGCGCGATATGGAGCGCGTTGAGCAGATGAACGCGGTAACCGGCAAGAACTACCGCACAATTTGGTCGGCGCGCGAGTGAGGGGATAAGGCGGCGTTGCGCGATTGCCTAATACGCGCTCGCCGCATACTGACGCAAGATTGCTCAACGTAACAAGCCACATCAGGGCATAACAAAGCGGGGACGGGTTAGCGCAAGTCTAATCCGTCCCCGCCGCTTTGCGTAAGCGCGAGTATGCCGATTGCCGCTAGGCGCGCGCCTCTTCGCGCTCTTTCATCTCTTGGACAATGCGGTCAAGCAGATGCCCCGGCACCTCTTCGTAGTGGTCGAACTCCATTGTGAACGAGCCGCGCCCCTGCGTCATTGAGCGCAGGTCGGTGGCGTAGCGCAGCATCTCGGATTGGGGGGTTTCGCCCTCGATGGTGGTCATGCTGTTGCCTTGGGGAACCATCCCGTGTATGCGCCCGCGCTTGGAGTTCATATCGCCGATGATGTCGCCGGTGAAGTCGTCGGGAACGGTGATTTCCACGCGCATAATGGGCTCCAGCAGCGTGGGCGACGCCTGCTGCACGCCCTTTGTGAGCGCCTGGCTGCCCGCTATCTCAAAGCATATGCCGGACGAGTCGACGGTGTGGTAGCTGCCGTCAAACAGGGTTGCCTTGACATCCACAATCGGGAATCCGGCGATAGCGCCGTCGCTCATAGCCTTGGTAATGCCCTTTTCCACAGAGGGGATGTACTCGCGCGGCACATTGCCGCCCACCACGGTTTCGGCGAACTCAAAGCCGGTTCCCCTGGGCAGCGGCTCCAGCTCCAGCCACACATGCCCGAACTGGCCGTGTCCGCCGCTCTGCTTTTTATGGCGATACTCAACGCGCGTCCGCCCGCTGATGGTTTCCTTGTAGGCGACCTTTGGGATTTGCAGCGCCATTTCAGCGCCGAACTTGTTCTTCATCTTCTCCACGGCGATGTCCACATGGGTATCGCCCAAGCCGCCAAGCAGCACTTCTAGGGTGTCCGGCTGGCGGGTGACCGTGAGGCTGGGGTCTTCCTCTACGATGCGCGAGAGCGAGCTGGTCATCTTGTCCACGTCCGCCTGCGTCTTGGGGAAAACCGCCATGTGATACACAGAGCCGGGGAACTCTATGCCCTCCAGCGTCAGCCGGTTGTCGCGCGCGCAGAGGGTATGGCCGGTGAGCGCGGAGTTGAGCTTGGGGGTTGCGCCGATGTCGCCGCAGGCGAGGTCGGGGGTTGCGGTCTGCTCTTTGCCGCGCACAACGAACACCTGCCCGATGCGCTCAGCCTGCGCCGTGTTGGCGTTCCAGAGCTGGCCGTCGCTCTTGAATGTGCCGCTGTACACGCGAAAATACGACAGCTTGCCCACGAATGGGTCGGCGGCGGTCTTGAATATGAGCGCGGCTAGGGGGCCGTCGCTGTCGGCGTCCAGGGACACTTCCTCGCCGCTGTCGGGATTGGCGGCGCTGACGGCGCCGGCGTCCGCGGGGGATGGCAGAAAGTCCACGATGGCGTCCAGTATTTCGGTTGCGCCGATTTGCGCGGTGGACGCGCCCGCAAGCACGGGGATAATCAGCCCGTCCGCGATGCCCTGCTTTAGGCCGCCGATGAGTTCGGCTTGGGTGAGCTCTTCGCCCTCAAGGTATTTGGTGGCCAGGTCGTCGTCCGCCTCGGCAACCGCCTCTATGAGGCGCTCGCGGGCGAGTTCGGCCTCGTCGGCTAGGTCGGCGGGGATGTCCGCGTTGGGATCCAGCAGATTCACCACGCCTGAGAAGTCCGACTCAGCGCCGATTGGCAGCTGAACCGCCACGCATTCGCGGCCGAACCGCTCCGATAGCGCGTCCGCGGTGCGCTCGAAGTTGGCGTTTTCGCGATCCATCTTGCTGATGTAGATGACGCGCGGCAGGCTGCGGTCGTCGGCGAGATCCCACATCTGCGCCGTGCCGACCTCTATCCCCGCCGCGCCGGACACCACGATGATGGCGGCGTCCGCCACGCGGATGCCCGAAATCACCTCGCCGCGAAAGTCGGCGTAGCCGGGCGTGTCGATGATATTGATCTTGTGGTCGCGCCAGGGGCAAGCGAGCAGCGCCGCCTGCGCGCTGGACTGGCGGCGCGTTTCCACCGGCTCGAAGTCGGACGAGGTAGTGCCGTCCTCCACTCTGCCAAAGCGCGTGGTGTGGCCCGCGCTATGCAGCATCGCCTCTGCGAGTATAGTCTTGCCGGCTCCCCCGTGCGATAGCAGAACCACATTACGCAGTTTGTCGGTTGTAAAAGCGGGCATTTGGTTTCCTCCTCCACAGATTTGATGCCGCCTAATTTTAGACAATGAAAGTCAAACGCGCAAGCGTGGGCGGCCGAAACGCTGCCCGTTGCGTATAGCGCATAGCCGCTGACGCGCCCGGCTTGCTATAATTCCCCGCGTGATGACGCCAACGCTGTCCCAATTCCCGCTTAGCCGCCTAGCCGCATTGCGGCGCCTCCCATTCTGGGCGCAAGCGCTCGCCCTCTGCGCCCTATTCGCCATCACCGGCGCCGCCATCCTGGACGACTACGGGGTAGGCTGGGATGAGCCTGCCCAACGCGAAATCGCCCAAGCCAACGCCGACTACATCGCCGCCGCCGCCACTGACGGGCTGTACAAATACGATTATCGCTACTACGGCGTCGCCTTTGAAATCCCCCTGCTGCTGACTGAGCGCGCGTTCCAACTACAAGACACTCGCCATATCTACTTGACCCGCCATCTGCTCACTCACCTGCTATTTATCGCGGGCGGCTTTGCCTGCGCGATGCTCGCCTACCGCATGCTCGGCAGTCGTTGGATAGCGTTGCTGACTATGCTGATATTCCTGCTACATCCGCGCTTGTATGCCCACTCGTTTTTTAACAGCAAGGACATCCCTTTCGCGGCGATGCTGGCAATCGCGCTTTATCTCACACACCGCGCCTTTCGCAAAGACACGCTAGGCGCGTTCCTGCTATGCGGCATAGTCGCGGGCGTGGCGATAAATCTGCGCCCTTTCGGCCTTATGCTGCCGCCGATGATACTCGCTATGCGCGCCCCTGATATGTGGCATGCGTCGGGCTGGGCGGCTCGCAAGCGCATCCTGATAACATGCGCGTTGTTCGCGGCGGCGGCGCTCGCCACGCTGTACATCAGCCACCCATACTACTGGGAAAACCCGCTGCGGCTCATTGAGGGCATCCGCTTTCAGTCCCATCATCCCAGCCTTACACCGAACCTGTTTATGGGCGAGATTTACCTGGCAGACGCCGTGCCATGGAACTACATCCCCGTTTGGTTTGCCATCACCGCGCCGCCTATCGCGCTGCCGCTGGGCGCTATCGGATGCGCCGCAATTTGCTGGCGCGCAATCACGCGCCCTCTTGCCGCTCTCAGCGACCGCGAAACCCGCTTTCGCATCCTGCTGCTCAGCTGCTTTGTGATGCCTGTGGCGGTTGTCGTTATCCTGCAATCAAGCGCCTACAACGGCTGGCGGCATATGTATTTCTTGTGGGCGCCGTTCTGCCTGCTTGCGGCGGTCGGGCTGCACACCATTGCGAACATCCGCATAAGAGGGGATATTTGGAAAATCGCAGCGCGCTTGCCCGCTTGGATTCACGGCAACGGCATCCGCTTGCACATAGCCCGGCGGACGCTTGTGTATGGCGCAACGGGCTTTGGCCTGATAACCACCCTAACCGCTATGGCGGCGATGCACCCTCAGCAACAGGTCTATTTCAATGCGCTAGTTGACACCGGCGCGCCCGGCGCTCTCGCCAAGCGCTACGCCCTGGACTACTGGCAAGTGGCGCAGCGCAAATCGCTGGAATACCTGCTCGCCCGCTACCCCGACGACATGCTGCGCGTCTGGCCCTACAAGAAAAGCCTGCTAGTCCTGCCCCAAAACTACAGGGAACGCATCGTAACCTTGGAAAGCCTATACGCGGCGGACTTTTATCTATGGACTTCGCAATGGCCCTACCAACTGCCCGACCCAGACCCGAAACAGGTGGGATCTTATCTCCACCCGCTCATAGACCCGCGCGACATAACGGATCAGCCGCCAATTTACAGCGTCAAGGCATACGGCAACCCCATCGCGCAAGTCTTCGCCAAAGACATCGACGCCTACCGCGCCGCATACGCCGACATCATCGCAAACGGCGACTCGCTCGCCCGCGCCGACTTTGACATCTACGCCTACGACGGCGCGCTCTACTACCTCAGCGCCGATTGCCCGCCACCCGCCCCATCCGACGACCACGCCAAATTCCTCCTGCACATCACCCCCTCGGATCCCGCCGACCTGCCCGCCGCCCGCCGCGAGCGTGGCTTTGATAACCATGACTTCCGGCTTGACAATCGCGCCGCGTTCTTTGACGGCAAGTGCATGCACAGGCAGCCCTTGCCCGGTTACCCCATCGCGCGAATAAGGACTGGACAGAAAACGGCGTCCGTAGCCGCGGAGTGGCGGGTGGACGTTGATTTGGCTGGCCGCGCGGCGGCGCGAGCCACGTATGATAGCATCGCCGCCGGGGATTACGGCGCGCCCGTCGTCCAAGCCAACTTCGATGTGTATATGCGTGATAATACCCTGGCGTACATCAAGGAACCTTGCGCCCCAACCGACGCCGACGTCCGCTTTATCCTGCATATCTTTCCCGCCAGCGCCGCCGACCTGCCTGACGCCAGCCGCGAGCGCGGTTTCGCCAACATGGACTTCCGGTTTGATGAGCATGGCGTTGACATAAACGGCAAGTGCGTGGCTACGCGCGATCTGCCCGATTACCCCATCGCCCTCGTCAGAACGGGGCAGAAAGCGATGGCGGGCGGCGGCAATAAATGGCGCGCGGACATTGACATGGCAGCCCGCGCAGCCGCGCAAGCCGTTCACGACCGCATCGCGGCCGGCGACTACGGCGCGCCCGCCGCCCAATCCCACTTCGATCTGTATCTGCGCGATAACGCCTTGACATACATCAAAAAAACCCATTGCGCTGAGGGCGATACGGACGCGCGTTTCCTCCTGCATATCATCCCCGCGGATCCCGACGATCTGCCGGCGGACGCCCGCGAGCGCGGCTTTGCCAATCTTGACTTCAAATTCGCCGACCACGGCGCGCACGTAGGCGATATGTGCGTGGTTACGCGCGAGTTGCCCGATTACGCGATAGACCGCATCCGCGCGGGGCAGTTCGTCAGCGGCGAGGGGGTTGTCTGGCGCGTGGAGTTCGCGGCGGGGCGGTAGCGCTTGACGGGCGCGGCGCAGGTTGCGCGTAAGCGGGGATGCGAGTAGAGTTACGGGTAGGCGTTGCATACGGGCGCTTGTACACGCGGGCGCACAGGCGCAAAGGCGGGATTGGCGTTTTCGCAAATTGGGTATTCGGGAATAACGGGGGGTTGGCTTATGATTGGCTTTATCGGCGGAACGGGGCCTGAGGGGCGAGGGCTTGCGCTGAGGTTCGCGCTGGCGGGGGAGAGCGTGATGATAGGCTCGCGCAGCGCGGATAGGGCGCAGGCGGCGGCGGATAGCGTGCGGGAATTAGCGCCGGAGGTGTCGGTTGAGGGGGCGCTGAATCCTGAGGTGGCAACGCGCTCGGATATTGTGGTGGTAGCGGTGCCTTACGCGGCGCAAAAGCCTACGCTGGCGGCGCTGGCGGATGAGCTGAGGGGCAAGCTAGTCGTGAATGTGGTTGTGCCGCTGGCGTTCAGCAAGGGCGTGGCGAGCGCCATTCGCGTGGATGAGGGCTCGGCGGCGCTGGAGGCGCAGGCGCTGCTGCCGGACGCCACGCACATCGCCGCGTTTCACAATGTCAGCGCGCCTGAGCTGCTCAAGCCGGACAAGCGCCTTGACACCGACATCGTGGTGTGCGGCGACGACGCGGACGCCAAGCGCGCCGTGATGCGCCTGGCCGAGACTATCGCCGGAGCGCGAGCGGTGGATGGCGGAGGACTGGCGAATGCGCGGTATGTGGAAGACCTGACGGCGCTGTTGCTTAACATCAATCGCGCGTACAAAGCCCATTCTATGATCAAGATAGTCGGCATATAGCGCCGCCGAAACGCCGCCGTTGCGGGCGACGCCGCGCTATCGCTACGCTATCCCAATCCCAATATCCCATCCAATATCCCATAACCCATAATAGGGAGTTACGCCGCATGCAGTTAAGAACGCTGGGAGCGCACAACGCGGAGAGCCGCCATACGCGAATGGAAAGCCATCTGATAGACGGCCGCCTCGCGCTTGACGCGGGTTCGCTGACGCGTGCGCTCACGCCGCAAGAGCAGCGCGGCATACGCGCGATTATCCTGTCCCACCGCCACTACGACCACATAAAAGATATTCCCACGCTGGGCATAGCCATTCGCGGACAGGGCGATCCGGTGGACATATACGGCATCCCCGATACGCTTGACGCGCTGAAAGAAACGCTGATGAGCGGCAGGCTGTTCCCCGATTTCACGCAATCCCCAAGCGCCGACGCGCCCACATTTCGGCTGCATCCCGTAGAGTTCTATCGCTCGTTTGATGTGTTGGGCTACACCGCGACAGCGATGCCCGTGCCGCACGCGGTCCCCGCGGCGGGCTTTATGCTGCAATCAGACGACGTGACTTTGTTCTATACCGGCGATACCGGCAGGGGGCTGAGCGCGGCTTGGGATCATATCAACCCCGACGTGCTGCTCACTGAGGTCACATTCGGCAACGCGAATGAGGCGGCGGCGCGGACTACCGGCCATCTCACGCCCGCGCTGCTGATGAAAGTCTTGGATGATTTTCGCAAACTTCATGGGCGGTTGCCGCAAGTTCTGGTTTCGCACATCAACCCGCCTTGGGAAGATGCGGTGAGATCCGAACTCGCCGAAATCACGCGCGCGACCGGGCAGCGGTTCATCATCACGGAGGCGGATGGGCGCTATGATCTCGGCGGCTTGGCGGCGGACGGCGGGTAAGCGCGGCTAACGGCAAGACAAGCGGGGATGCGGGCATATCACGGCGGCGGCATACATCGGCATATAGACGGCGGCGGCATACGGCGGCATCTAGCGAAAGAGCAGGCGGGATAGTTATGGCAAGAAGAGCGGCGTTTGTGTATGACGACAGACTTTCGCGGCATATGCTGAGCGAAACGCATCCCATGAAACCAGTGCGCCTGCGCTACGCATACGACCTGCTGCGGGCGTATGGCGCGCTTGACGCGCCCAATGTGGCGCTGCTGGCGCCTCAGCCCGCCGAGCGCGCCGACTTGCTGGCGTATCACGCGCCCGAATACGCCGACGCAGTGCGGCGATTGGGCGATGGCGACGCATCCATTAACCAAGCCAGGTTCAACTTTGGGCCCGGCGACAATCCCGCGTATGAGGGAATGTACGACGCCGCGGCGCTCTCTACCGGCGCCACGCTTACCGCAGTGCAGGCGCTCTTGGACGATGAGGCGGATGTGGCGTTCAGCATATCGGGCGGCTTGCATCACGCCATGCCGGCGTATGCCTACGGGTTCTGCGTTTTCAACGACCCGGTGATTGGCATCAAGCGCATGCTTGACGCGGGGATGCGCGTGGCGTATGTGGATATAGACTGCCATCACGGGGATGGCGTTCAGCACGCTTTCTACGATACCGACGCCGTGATGACCGTGTCTATGCACGAATCGGGCGCGTTTCTGTTTCCGGGAACGGGCTATGTGCAGGAGACGGGCGCGGGCAGGGGCAGGGGATATTCGGTGAACCTGCCGCTGTATCCGTACACATCCGACGAGGTGTATCTGTGGGCGCTGCGCGAGGCGGTGATGCCGCTGCTGGAGCGCTTTCGGCCGGACGCGCTCGTGACGCAGCTGGGGATAGACAGCCACTACCGCGACCCAATCACGCATCTGGCGCTGACGGCGCAGGGACACGCGGCGGCGGTGGCGGAGCTGGCGCGGCTGGGCGCCCCCAAGTGGCTCGCGCTCGGCGGCGGCGGCTACGACCCGCAAGCGGTGGCGCGCGCGTGGACGCTGGACTTCGCGCTGATGTCCGAGCAGACGCTGCCCGACGAGATCCCCCAGGCATACGCCGCGCAACACGGCATAACCACGCTGCAAGACGCCTATGCCTTGCCCATCCCCGAACAAACCCTGCAAGACACGCGCGCATTCGCGGAGGCGAGCGCCCAGGCTATCCGGCGCCTGCTCTTCCCCGCGCACGGGCTAAGCGGGTAGCCGCCGCCTTGTCAACATCCGCAGCCAAACCCGCTAATGCGCCTTGCTATCGCGCCCGTTATTTGCCCAGAACATCCCGCAGCGCATCCTCTACCGATTCCCAGCGGAACTTGAACCCGCTTTCGGTCAACCGCTTGGGCTGCAGCCGCGCAGAGCCGAGCATAAAGTCCGCCATTTCGCCAAGCGCGATACGCAGCGCGAATTCGGGAACGGCGAATACGGCGGGCCTGCCAAGAACGCGAGCGAGCGCCCGCGTGAACTCCGCGTTGGTTACGGGGTTGGGCGCGGTGAGATTCACGGGGCCGCGCAGCGCCGGCGTTTGGATGGCGTGTATGAATCCGCCGACCACGTCGTCTATGTGAACCCAGCTCATATATTGCCGCCCGCCGCCAAGCTTGCCGCCAAGCCCAAGCTTGAACGGCGGCAGCATCCGCTTGGGCATATCGCCCTCGGCGCTCAGCACTACGCCGATGCGCGGGTTGACTACGCGGACGCCGGCGTCTGCCGCCGCAATGGTAGCCGCCTCCCACTCGGCGGTGGTTCGCGCCAGGAAATCGTCGCCTTGCGCGCTGGTCTCGGTCAGGATCTCGTCGGCGCGGCTGCCGTAGTAGCCTAGGGCGGAGGCGCACACGAATACGGCGGGCGGCGCGTCCAAGCCCGCAAGCGTCTCGCTGAGCAGCCTTGCGCTGTTGACGCGGCTGTCGCGTATCGCCGCCTTGCGCGCGGCGTTCCAGCGCTTGCCCGCGATGCTGACGCCGCCCAGATGAACGACCGCGTCCGCGCCCGCGAATACGCCGCCGTCTAGTTCGCCCGCGTCCGGATCCCAGCGCGCCTCGTCGTCGCCCGCCGGCGCTCGCCGCACAAGCCGCGTCACGTCGTCGCCCTCATCGCGCAGCCGCCGCGCAAGCGCCCCGCCTATCAGCCCGGACGATCCCGCGATTACGATTTTCATTTGGCGTCCTTTCCCGCAACCGCGCGGCGCGGCCGTCTTATTCGCCGCCGTCAAACTTTACAGCCAACCGCCGTTGCGTCTATAATCAATCGTTGTGTATGGGCGCTTTGCCCGCGTATCAATTGTAACCGACTTGCGCGCGACTGAGGGTTTTCGTTGGCAATCCGAGATATTTTGCAGCTGCCGCATCCCGCGCTGAGGCAGCGGGCGCGAAAAGTGCGCGCCATAGACAAGTCAGTCCTGACGCTCGCCTACGATATGGTGGACACGATGCGAAGGGCGGAGGGCGTGGGGCTTGCCGCCAACCAGGTCGGCGAGTTGCTGCGCGTTATCGTCATACAGATCCCCGACGAAGACGATGAGGCGCGCATCTACATCAACCCTGAGATAACCCAGCGGGACGGCGAGCGCCGCGTGGAAGAGGGCTGCCTCAGCATTGCGGGCTACAAAGCCACGGTTACCCGCTCGGTATGGGTCAAGTTTCGCGCCCTAAACCACGAGGCGAAGACGGTCAAGCTGAAAGCCGAGGATATGCTGGCGCAGGCGCTGGAGCATGAGGTTGACCACCTGAACGGCATCCTGTACATAGACCATATGGAGGCGCACGAAAAGCTTGTCAAGGTAGAGCCGGGTGAGCCTAACGCAAAGGACGACGGCGAGGAAGACGCAACGCCAGCCGCCGACATCCCCGCAACGCCGGCCGCCGATCTCTGGATCCCCGACGCCGCCGAAGACCCGCGAAACACGCCCGCCTCGCTCAAAATCAAATAATCCTGTGAACCGCCGCGCAACCGCGCCCGCCCGCCTTGCGCCTATTCCCTAGCGAATATCCCCCGCTTTTCAACTATGAACAACACTGCCACTGCCATTAAGCCGCGCACAATTCGCTTGCCCGCCGCCGCGCCTGCGCCCGCGCCATCCCTGACTGAGCGCATCGCCGCGTTCTTTCGGGCGCGCGGCATAGCGGCGTATCTGGTGGGCGGTAGCGTGCGCGATGCGCTGCTGGGCAGGCAATCCGCCGATATGGATATTGCGGCGCAAGCGGACGTGACATCGGCGGGGCAAGCGCTCGCTGACGCGCTAGGCGGCCGCTACCTGCGCCTGCATCAGGACTGGCAGATAGCGCGCGTCATACTGCCGCCGGACAGCCATTCCGCGCACATAGACTTGACGGCGATTGACGGCGATATTGATAGCGATCTGCGCCGCCGCGATTTCACAATCAACGCTATGGCGCTGCCGTTGCAAGACACCACGTATGCCGATTGGGATGATTGCCTGATTGACCCTTGCAATGGGCTTAGCGATTTGCGGGGCGGCATAGTGCGTATGACAACGCCCGCTGCGCTGCGGGAAGATCCGCTGCGGCTGCTGCGCGGCGCTAGGCTTGCCGCTCAGCTAGGCTTTGCGCCGGACGACGACACATCCGCCGCCATCCGCTCCGACGCCGCGCGCCTAACCCGCGCCGCGCCTGAGCGCGCCCGCGACGAGTTTATGAAAATCCTGCAAGCCCCCAGCGCGCGCCAATCCCTGCGCCTGCTTGACGATTTGGGCTTGCTCTGCGCCCTTATGCCCGAACTCGCCGAATCAAAAGGCGTGGCGCAGCCCAAAGAACACTACTACGATGTGTTCAACCATCTGGTAGAGAGCGTGGGATGGGTTGACGCGATGTTCGGTAGCGATATACACGACGACAGCCGCGCTGATATAGACGACAGCGGCGGCATAAGCGCGGCGGACGCCCTTAGCCGCATCCCCCTGATTGACGGCATACGCGAATACTTTGGCGGCGCGGTTTCGGATGGCTACGACCGGCTGACATTCCTGAAACTGACCGCGTTGCTGCACGACGTCGCCAAGCCCGCCACTAAGACGATAGAGGCGTCCGGGCGCATCCGCTTTATCGGCCATCACATTGAAGGCGAGCGGGCAGCGCGCGAAACGCTAACGCGGTTGCGGTTCGCCAACGGCGGCGTGGAGCATGTGGCGCGGATGGTTCGCCATCACCTGCGCCCCACGCAGATGGCGCAGAAGGGCGATTTGCCCACCGCGCGCGCGCTGTACAGATACTACCGCGACGCCGGCGATACCGCCGTGGACACGCTCTATCTCAACATAGCCGACTACCTCGCCGCGCGAGGGCCCGAGCTTGAACAAGGCGATTGGGCAAGCCACTGCGAACTGATCCGGCGCATCCTTGAAGAGGGCGGGCGGCAAAAGTCCCCCGAAACTATTTCAAGATTGGTCAACGGTTACGATATAATGAAAGAGTTTTCGCTCGCCCCGGGGCCCGCCGTAGGCAGGCTGCTGGCTATGGCGCAGGAGGCGCAGGCGTGCGGGGACGTTACTACAAGATCTCAGGCGCTGGCGCTGGTTGAGCGCAGCCTTGAGCGTGGAGGCGACGGTGCGTAGAAATTGGAGAGCGCTGACACTGATTGCGCTGCTTATCGTGGCGTCAGGGCTGCTGCTGGGCTTTCAGACCATCAATCTGGGAGGATTCCAGCGCGGTAGCGATACGCTGCTGGGACTAAGCCTAGGGCTGGATCTGCAGGGCGGCAGCCACCTGGTCTATCAAGCCGAAAGCATAGCCGACGACGGGGACGCCGAGCCGCGCCCGCCCAGCGACCAAGAGATGCTCGCCCTCCAGCGCATCATAGAGCGGCGCGTCAACTCGTCCGGGCTGGGCGAGCCAATCATACAGATACTTGGCGACGACCGGCTGCTCATACAGCTCCCCGGCGTCCGCGACAGCGGCCGGGCGAAGAGCATCATCGGCGAAACCGCGCGCCTGGAGTTCAAGCATCGCAAGCTCAACGTGGCGCGCAATCTCACAACTGAGGGCGTGGTAACCGCCGCCGACATCGTCAGCGTCAGCGCCGAGCCGCTCCCCGACGAGCTCAACCCCGACGCCGCGCCCGCCGAGCCGCAAACCGCCGCTACCCCGGCGACCGAGAGCGCATCCCAAACGCCTGAGGCGGAGGGCGCGGCGCAAACCCCTGAGGCAGAGACGGCGGCGGAGGCAACCCCGCAGCCCGATACTGAGACGGACGCCGCTCCTACGCCTGTGATTATCATAGAGTTCACGCCGCAGGGCGCTGAGAAGTTCGACGAAGTGATAGCGCGGCTAAACCAATCCCTTGAGGATGCCGTAGCGACGGGCGGCGTTCCCAGCGCGCTAAACATCACCATCAACGGCAACGAACCGCTTGTGCTGGACGCCGTTCCCTCGCTGTTCATATCGCGGCTGCCCGACACCAACCGCTATGTGTTCCCATACCCGCAGCCGCAAGCCGCGCAAGCCGCCGGCGAGGGGCTGCACGACCTGGCGCGCGCCCAAAGCATCGTTGGCGACGCCGCAACCGCCGATTTCATTGAGCAGCAGGGACAGGTGGACGAAGATTTCGGGCTTGGCGGCGATAACCTGGACAGGGCGTATGCCAGCCTGCACGCCACATCCGGCCAGCCCATCATCAACCTGGAGTTTGACGGCACGGGAACGCGGCTGTTCGGCGAAAAGACGACCGAAATCGCCGGCAGCCCCACCGACTCCATCGCGGTGTTCCTGGACGGCGCTGAGCTCATCGCGCCCGTTGTGCGCCAGCCAATCACCACCGGCACCGCCATCATAGAGGGCGGGTTCACCCTGGATCGCGCCAACGACATATCGCTGCAGCTTGAGGGCGGGCGGCTGCCAATCCCGATTACGCTGATACAGGAGCGCGGCGTGGACGCCATACTCGGCGCGGACTCGCTCGCCAAGAGCGTAGTGGCGGGAATGGTCGGCTTGGCGCTGGTATTCCTGTTCATGACGCTGTACTACCGCGTGCCGGGGCTTGTGGCGTCGGTGGCGCTGCTGCTGTACGCGACTATGGTTCTCGCCATATTCAAGCTGCTGCCGGTTACGCTGACGCTTTCGGGCGTAGCGGCTACCATACTCTCAGTGGGCATGGCGGTGGACGCCAATGTGCTGATATTTGAGCGCATGAAAGACGAACTCCGCAACGGGCGCACGCTGATAAGCGCCATCAACATCGGGTTCAACCGCGCTTGGCCCGCCATACGGGACAGCAACGTATCCACCCTGATAACCTGCGGCATCCTGTTCTACTTCTCCAACCAGTTGGGGACAACCATAGTGCAGGGGTTTGCGGTTACGCTGGCTATCGGCGTGATGGTCAGCATGTTCTCCGCAATCGTGATAAGCAGGACAATACTGCGCGTAATCGCATCCACGCGGCTTTCGCGGCATCTGGGCGCTTTCGTCCCCACGGGCGCCGCCGATATGCCCCAGCAAGCCGTCTCGCCAGCCATTCAGAGGAGCTAATAAGTTGGACTTCGTAGGCAAAAGAAACTGGTTCTTTTTGGTCTCGCTCCTGGTAATTCTGCCGGGCGTTGCGTTCCTGGGGCTAAACCCCGGCCTGAAGACGGGCATCGACTTCACGGGCGGCTCGTCCATGACGCTGGGCTTTGCGGGCGCGGTTACGCAGCAGGCTATCAGGGATGAGCTTGCGGCGCAGGGCGAGGTGGACGCCACCGTGCAGAACCTCGGCGACAACTCATACTTCGTCCGCACGCGCGAACTGAATGAGGCGGAAAAGGACGCGCTGGTAGAGCGAATGGAGGCGAACCTGTCCCCCGACGGCGTGGATCTGCTGTCGTTTGACCTGGTATCCCCCGTAGTGGCGCGCGATACCGTGCTAAACGGCATCTACGCGGTAATCGCCGCCGCCGTGGGCATATTCCTGTACTTGTGGTGGGCGTTTCGCAATGTCCCCAAGCCCTTCCGCTACGGCGCGGCGGCTATCGTGGCGCTGCTGCATGACCTGCTCATCGTAGTCGGCATATTCGCCGCGCTGGGCTACCTGCTGGACGTCGAGATAAACACGATGTTCCTGATAGCCACGCTTACCGTCATAGGCTACAGCGTCAACGATACCATCGTGGTCTTTGACCGCTTGCGCGAAAACGTAGTCAACTACTCCGGCCGCAGCTTTACGCAGAATGTCAACATCAGCATATCCGAAACAATGGGACGCTCGCTAAACACAAGCATAACGCTGATGTTCACGCTGCTCGCGCTCATCCTGTTCGGAGGGCCTACGATACGCTCATTCCTGCTTGTGCTGCTGATAGGCGTGATAGCGGGGACGTACAGCTCAATAGCGGTGGCGAGCCAAGTGCTTGTGGCGTGGGAAACGGGCGCGTTTGGGCGGCTGAACCCGCTCCGGCGCAATCAGACGGCGGGCGCGGCTGGGTAGCGATGGCGCGCCGGATGCGCCAGGACTTTGCGCTAAGGCCACGCTAGAGGGCGCTACTCCGGCGGCGCAAGCGCGATGCGCCCGAAAGGCTGCGCCGCGCGCATCGCCGCAAGCGCATCCCCGATTTCCCCGAATTCGTACACGCGCGATACTACCGGCCGCATCTCGCCGCGCTCAACCATCCCGATAGCCGCGCGAATGTGGCGCACTGACGCGCCGGTGGCGCCTATCACGCTTGCATCCCTAAACAGCAGCTCAGCGAGATTGAACCGCGCGGGCTTGCCGGCGATTTCCCCCAGCGCAACCATCCGGCCGTACTGCCCCAGGCTTGCTAGGCAAGAGCGAAACAGCGCCGAACCCACCGGATTGAGCGCCACATCCGCGCCCTCGTCGTCCGTCAGCGCCATAACCAGTTCTGAGAAATCCAAGTCCCCGCCGTACAGCGCCTCTATGGGCGCGTCAGGACTGCCGAGCGCCTCCAGCCCCGCTATCTTGTGCTCCGAGCCGGTGATAGCCAGCGCGCGCGCGCCCATTGCCGCCGCCGCCTGCGCCAGGTGAACGCCAAGCCCGCCGCCCGCGCCCGCTACCACCGCCGTCTCGCCCGCCCGCAATCGCGCGGCGTCTTGCAACGCGCTGAGCGCTACCGCCATTGGGCAGGCGATGGCGCAGGCTTGCCGCAAGTCAAGCGAATCGGGTATGGGGATGACGCTGCGCTGCGGCAGCCGCGCGAACTGCGCGAACCCGCCGTCAAGCGCGTGGCCTATGCCCTGCCCTTGGCGGCAACGATAGTCTTGCCCGCGCGCGCAGCGGTCGCATTCGCCGCAGAACGCGGTGAGCGCCGCCACAACCCTATCGCCCACGCTTACCGCGTTCACGCCCGCGCCAACATCCGCTACCACGCCTGAGATTTCGTGTCCCAGCACGACATCCGGCTTGACGCCGCGCCGCAGGACGCCGTCCGCAACCGCTAGGTCGTGGTAGCATATGCCGCAAGCCGCTACGCGCACAAGCGCGTCATGCTCGCCCAATCGCGGGATGGGAATATCGCGCTCTTGCAGAACGGGCGCATCCCCCCCGCCGTTAGGCGCGCTAACTACAAGCGCTTTCATATCGCGCCCCCATCGTCGTTACGCCGCCGCGCGCATTAGGTCGCCGCGCGGGCCGCGCATGCCGCATTCGCCCTAAGACGCGCGGCTGGTTAGCTCAGACTCCGCCGCCCGCTCTGCCGCTATCCGCTCTACCACGGCGCTTATCGTTTCGGATGTGGGCCTATCCCTGTCAACCGCCTCAGGCGTTTCCTGCGCGAAAGGCGTGAGGCTGAGCAGCCGGTATATCTCCGCCGCGCCCTCGTGGAACGACGGCGGGATGCCCAGATGCCCGAATGTGGCGGAGATTTCGTTCATCTCGCCGATCCACCTGTGCGCGTTGGGCGGCAGCCGCGATATGCCGCCGTCCATCTGCTTGAGCGCGTTGGGCTGGCTATGCTCGAATTCGGCGCGAAGTTCGTCGGACAAGTTCATAGACGCCGCCGCCGCAAGCAGCGCTATCTGCAGCGTAGCCGTGCCCTTAGTCAGCGCCGCGTAGCACATCTTGATGCCCGAACCCCTGCCGATCTCGTCGCCGATATGCTTTACGCTGATGCCCATCCCGTCCAGTTCGGCGACTATGGGCGCGTGTTCGCCCGAAACGTAGATGCGCGGGGTATCGCCGCGCAGGGGCGAGCCGCCGATGATGCCGCCGTCAACATAGCGCCCGCCGGCGTCGGTGATGACGCGCTCTATCTCGCGCGTGGTCTGCGGCGCTATGGCATTGCACTCCGCGAACACCGGGCGCTGCCCCGTCTCGCGCATCGCCGCCGACACCCTGTCCGCCAAGCCGCTCGCTTGCTCCGGCACAAGTATGGACAATATCACATCCGCTTGCGAAACAAGCAAGTTCATTGACGGCACATCGCGTATCCTCGCCTTGCCCGCCAGCTCGCGTGTGCGGTCGCTGCGGCCCCTGAGGCAGGTAATCACATCTATTTCGTGCTGTCCCAGCGCGTAGCCCACGCCCGAACCCATATCGCCGGGGCTAAGTATTGCGACTGTGTGTACTGACATACGGGAAACTCCTTGCCGCGCCTTAGGCTTGCTTAATTTGCCAGGACTTAATTGTCTTGCGCTTAAGCCAAGCGGCGCATATTGTATTCTTATGCGATAGAATATCAGAATTCGGCTAGGTTGTGCGATAAAACTAACCGCATTTTGACGCCGCCGCCAAAATCGCGGCGAAATTGTCTGTTGCAAGATGCGGCGGCGGCTTATAATTCTAGTTGGCGTTGCGCGGGCGGCGCTGACGACGCTGCGCGGCGAAACCCACGCGCGATTGAAGTTAAGCCGCAACGCGAACCGCGCGCGATTGACGCAAGACGCGGCGCGAATATCACGGCATCAAGACAGGAGGGGCGCATGCACTTGGGAGCGCACGTATCCGCGGCGGGCGGCATAGACAAGGCGGTTGACCGCGCGGTGGGCATCGGCGCAGAGACCATACAGGTATTCGCGTCATCGCCGCGCGGCTGGGCGTTCAAGCCCATTCCCGACGAGCGCGCCCAAGCGTTCCGCGAAAAAGCAGCCGCCGCGGGCATTGCGTCCACTTTCCTGCACGGCTCATACCTAGTCAACATCGGCGGCAAGCCCGACCACCTAGTCAAGTCGGTGGATTCGCTCACCAACCATATGAACGCCGCCGCGCAGATTGGCGCCGAGGGCGTCATATTCCACTCAGGCAGCCACAAGGGCGTGGGCTTTGACACTGTGTTCGAGCGGGCGGTCGGCGCTATCAAGCAGGTGCTGGACAACACTGACGAGAGCGTTGCGCTCATCATAGAAAACTGCGCGGGAATGGGCGCGCAAATCGGCGCGTCTTTCGCGGAGCTGGGCAGGCTTGTCCACGCGGCGGATTCCCCGCGCGTGAAGATCTGCCTTGACACCGAACACGCCTTTGCCGCGGGGTATAATATCGCCGACCCGCAGGGGTTGCGGGACACTATGGCGGAGTTCGAGGCGGAAATCGGCTTGGACAAGCTACTGGTCGTTCACGCCAACGACGCCAAGGTGGAATTCGGCTCCGGCGTGGATCGCCACGAAAACATCGGCGAGGGCTACATCGGCATAGCGGGCTTTGAGACGATTATGGCGCATCCCGCTTTCGCCCAAACGCCGTTTCTGCTGGAAGTCCCCGGCGCGAACAAGAAAGGGCCGGACAAGCCCAACCTAGACCGGCTCAAAGACATACGCGCAAGGTTTGACCTGAACGCGCATATATCAAACGGCTCATAGGCGCAAGTTCGCGCGTCCAACATATCTACCGGGCGCGCCGCCCATACATATCGCAACAATTCCCCAACGGATTCCGCAAATGCCGCAAACACCTAATCACGCCGCCGTTGCGCGGGAGCGCGGGCAATCGTGTCAGTAGAACTAATCAGCATCACCTACGGCGTCCTCGCCGCCATCGGCTGGGGCTTGCCCGACCTGTTTATGGCGGCCGCCTCCAAGCGGCTTGGCGTTATGCGCTCGGCAACCGGCGTGCATATCGCATCCATCCTGGTCGCCACCGCGTATATGTTTGTGTCCGCGCCGCTGCACTTTGAGATGGTAACGCCAATCCACTGGGCGGCGCTCGCGGGAATGGCTGTGCTTGCCGTGCTAATGTACATCGCGTTCTATCGCGCGCTGCAGCTAGGGCCGGTCTCCGCAGTGGCGCCGATAGCGTCCACGCACCCAGTCGTAGTCATACTCTTGGCGGTGACCTTCGCGGGCGAAACCCTCAATATGATGCAGATAATCGGCATAACCGCCGCGATAGGCGGCGCGGCGCTCACCGCGTTCAGCCCTGAGGACAGGCTAACCGACACCGGCAAGATAGTCGGCTTGGGCGTGGTATTCGCGGGCGCTACGATACTCTGCGTGGGCTTGTGGCAGTACAGCCTCGGCATAATGTCCCGCGAAATCGGCTGGTTTCTGCCCGTGTATGTCAGCCGCCTTATGTCCTTGGGAATGTTCATCCCCATGACCGTGGCGGTAAAGCAGTTCAACCTCAACCGCGTAACCCTGCCGCTCGCCGCAGGCGTCCTGTTAGCCGGGCTGGTGGAAATAGGCGGGCTGTTCGCTTTCGCAAGAGGCAGCGAAGAGGGCATCATATCGCTGGTAACCACCGCCGCCAGCATCTACCTGATTATCCCCATAGTGGGCGGCGTGGTGATATTCAGAGAGCGCCTCGCCCTAAACCAGTGGGTGGGCGTGGGCATAACCCTAGTCGGGATAATCACGCTCGCGCTTGCGCCGGGCAGCTGGCCGGGGACGCCGGGCAGCGGCGGATGAAATCGGCATACGCGGGCATAAGGCAAGCGCGGCGGCCGTTCTAGCAACGCAACCAAACATTAGCCAACCAAAGCAACGCCAATCAAGCATTAGCCAAACCAAACTTAGCGAAAACTTAGCAAAGAGGAGCGCTGAATGGGACTCGAAAACAAGGTGTGCATCATAACGGGCGGCGGCAGCGGGATAGGGCGCAGCGCGGCGCTGATGATGGCGCAAGCGGGCGCGAACGTAGTTCTGGTGGGCAGAACTGCGTCTAAGGTGGAGGCGGTGCGCGACGAAATAAAGTCTGAGACGTGGCATGGGCAGTATGGCGTCACTAACCCCATGGCAATCGGGCTTGACGTGGCCGACTACGACGGCGTGATGCGAATGGCGGACGACGTCCTCGCGCGATACGGGCGCATCGACGTGCTTGTCAACAACGCGGGCCACAGCTCGCATCACCGGCGGCTGCTCACCACCACGCCCGCCGAACTCCGCGCCGTGATGGACTCCAACGTGGCGGGATCCGTGTACTGCGCCCAAGCCGTCGTGCCGCATATGATAGAGCGCAAAGAGGGAACGATCATCAATGTGTCGTCTATGGCGGGCGTAAGCGCCAGCCTGCTAGCGGGAATGGCGTACAGCGCGGCTAAGGCGGCGGTCATCAACTTCAACGCCTTTCTTAACACTGAGCTGCGAAACACAGGCATACGCTCCAGCGTGGTAATCCCCGGCGAGGTGGACACGCCCATCCTAGACAACCGCCCCATATCCCCCTCCGACGAGGCGCGCGCCACTATGGTCACCGCCGATGACGCCGCCGAGGCGATTATGCTGATTGCAAGCCTGCCGCAGGGCGCGTGCATCCCCGAGCTCAGGATACGCCCAACCCATATGCGCGACACATCCGCCGAGGCGGGCGCGGCGTAACGGCAAAGCGGCGTAACGGGAAATCGGGCGCAACGGCAAACCTAGCCCAATAGCCAAACCTAGCGTGATAAGCGAACCTAGCGCGATAACAAATCGGCGCGAACTACGCTTGCCCATTGCCCAATGAAAGGAAAGCGATATGACGCAGCAGCAGCCCCCATACGCCGCCGCGCTTGCGGCAAACGACCCTGACCTGGCGCAACTGCTCGCCGCCAACCGCGAGTTCATAATGGCGGACGGCGCGCTGTCCGCTAAGACCAAGACGCTTATGACGATGCTGTGCGACGCGCTGTTGGCGCACGAAAACGGCGTGGCCGTAATCGCCGACCGCGCGCGCGGTTTGGGCGCTACCGAAGACGAGATAGCCGAAACCCTGCGCGTCGCCTATCTGATGGGCGGCTTGCCGGCGCTTGTCACCGGCGTCAACGCATTCCGGGACGCCTAGCCTAATCGTATGCTCGTCTAGCGCCGCGCCTCAGGGTTGACGCAGCCGGGCATCGGCTCGCCCGCCAGCGCCGCAACGATGTTGTCCGCCGCCATTTGGCCCATGCGGCGCACGGTTTGGCGGCTCGCGCTGGCTATGTGCGGCGTGAACAGCACATTGTCCAGCGACAGCAGCGGATCGTCCGGCGGGATCGGTTCGGGATCCGTCACATCCAGCGCCGCGCCCGCGATTGCGCCGCTGGTGAGCGCGGCGTACAGCGCGCGCGGATCCACCGTGCGCCCGCGCGTGGTGTTAATGAGAAACGCGCTTGGTTGCATCAGCCCAAGCTCGCGCGCGCCTATCAGATGCTCAGTGTCGGCGGTCAGCGGCATATGCAGCGAAACGAAGTCGGCGTCGGCGAGCGCCGCGTCCAGCCCGCCTGCCCAGCGCAAGCCCAGCGCCTGCTCCGCGTCCGGCTTTCGCGTCCGCGAGTGATACGCCACATCCATATCAAACGCCCTAGCCCGCCGCGCTACCGCCGTACCGATTAGCCCCATTCCCACTATGCTCAGTTTCGCGCCGTTGACATCTGTTCCCAGATAGGGTATCTGGTCGAACACGCGCCATTCGCCCGCGCGTATCTTGCGGTCGCCGTATGCGATATTTCGCGCCAGCGCCAGCATCAGCCCCATCGTGAAATCGGCGCAGGATTCGTGCAGCGTCCCCGGCGTGCTGCACACGAATATGCCGCTGCGCGTTGCGGCGGGAATGTCTATGTTGTCCAAGCCCACCGCGCGATTGGCGACCACCCTCAGCGCCCGCGCGCCGCCCAGCAACTCGGCGTCCATTATATCGGTCACCTCAGTCAGAAACGCCGCGCATTCATCCGCCATCTCGACCAGCAGATCCCTCGGCGGCGGCGTATTTTCCTCCCACACCCGCACATCAAACCGGCCGCGCAGATACTCAATCGCCTCCGGAATAATATGCGTCCGCGTAACGAAAACCTTGTTGTTGGGATTATCCGAATTGCCAGCCATTGCGCCCCCTATGCCGTTGCGTCATCGTATCATTGCGCCCCTAAGTGGATATTTCCCCACTTGCGAACACAAGCTATCCATACTCAAAAGTTTGCCTACTTTTCACAAAAAGTAGAATCCCCGCATCCCTGCTATTGCAACCCGCGCTAGTGTATCAAATTTGCCCACTCATTGACGCCTACTCGTGCGGCACAAGCCGCTCATCATACGCCAACCGCAGCGGATGACGCGGCTGCCCTTGCTTAGTAAGCCCGCCAATGCGATACGGCATGCAAGCCCCTTTCACCATTCGCAGCACAACCGCCGCCCTAGCGCGATGTTTCGGATGCGCCGCGTGATTGCCCCACGCAAGCGCCACCACATCCGCTCGCTCCAGCGCATCCCTAATCGCGGCGTCGTTGCCCGCGCCCACAGGGTCGGCGTGGCGCAGCAACTCGCGCGCGTCGGTAGCCATCAGCCCGAACAGGTTCGCCACCTCCAGCTCGCCGTATCCCCAGCGCTTTGCGAACCCTATGCAGCGGCGGATGGTGGCGTCGTCGCGCGTTTCGTCCGCCTTGGACGGGTTTAGCATCACGAACAGCAGCCTGCCGCGCGAGCCGCCTATGCGCCGCGTTAGCAAGTAGCGATAAGCGCTATCCGGCGAGAACAGCGCCGAGCCGCCGCCGCTCACTCGCCGGCGTCCATATCGGCGAGCGCATCCCGCATCTCGGCAACGACGTCGGCGTCGGTTTCGCCGGCCAGCGCCGCGCTTAGCGCATCCCGCGCCGCTTGCCCGCCGATGCGCCCAAGCGCCCAGGCGGCGTGCGCCCTCACGATTGCGCTATCGCTACGCAACGCATCCGCCAGCGCGGGAGTGGCGGCGCTGTCCCCGATATTCCCCAGCGCCACGCACACATTGCGCTGCAAGCCCACGCGCTTAGCCCGCTTGATTGGGCTGCGCCGGAAACGCGCGCTGAACGCGGCGTCGTCCAGCGCCAGCAGCGGGATGAGCGCCGGCGCGTCAAAGTCATGCCGCTTTTGGAACGCCGGCTCAAGGCTGCCCGCCGCCTTGCGGTTCACCGGGCAAACATCCTGGCAGATGTCGCAGCCGAACACCCAGTCCCCTATCAGCGGGCGCAGCTCGCGCGGGATGCCGCCGCGCAATTCAATCGTCAGATACGATATGCAGCGGCGATTGTCCAATACATACGGCGCAACGATAGCGCCCGTAGGGCAATCGTCTATGCAGAGGACGCAGCTGCCGCAAGTCTTTTTCAGCGGCGGATCCGGCTCTATATCAAGATCGGTGATAACCTGCGCCAGGAATACCCAAGAGCCGAGACTGCTTGTCAGGATATTCGTATTCTTGCCGAACCAGCCCACGCCCGCCCGCTCCGCCGCCGCGCGGTCGTTCATAGGGCCGTCGTCCACGAACACGCGCGTTTTGACCGGCGCGCCCGCGATTTCGGGCAGCCCGTCCGCGAACCGCCGCAGCCTCGCCTTGATGACCGCGTGATAGTCCTCGCCCCAAGCGTATCGCGCTATCTTGCCGCGCGGCTGGTCGTCCGGCGTTGGCGGATCGCCCGTGTTGTAGCTCAGCGCCAGCGATATGACCGACCGCGCGCCCTCCAGCAGCGCCTTGGGCCGGTTGGCGCGCCTCACTCGCTCTTCGGTGTACCACGCCAGCCCGTCCATAAGCCCGCCACGTACGCGCTCAATCGCCGCCGCCTCATCCCGCGCAAACGCCTCAGCAGTGGCGAACCCCGCGATGTCAAACCCGCACTCCCGCGCGTATCGCCGGATGCCGCCCTTCAGCCTAACGCTCGCCTGCGCCTGCCGCGTTTCGCTCATAGCCTTGCCCTTGCCTTGCGCCGCTCTCTCGCCTTTGCCGCCATTTGCCGCCGCGCCCGCGCATCGCCCGCATCGCCGCCGCCCGCATATCCCGCCGAGATAGCCCTTATCGCTATGCGAGGATTGCCCGCCCAGCGCCTGCATTATACCACTTAGCGCGGCAAGCCAATCGCAGCGCGCGTCCGAATATCATCCCAATCCCATATATGGCATACGCAACATCAGGCGCGAATAGCCCTAATACAAAGACTATGCCGCCGCTTGCCCGTGCGATTATCCCCGTTCTTGCCCTATCTTGCCCACGAATTTCCCTTGATATAACCCTTTCGGCTTTGATATATTCATAAAATTACCCGTCAACGAAAAGCCGACCGCAAGCCGCCAAAGGGGGCATCACTATGGCAATACCCCGTGTTCGTGAGATTCGCAGAGTGTATGGATTTGATGAAGTCGCCATTGTCCCCGGAGAGTTCACGGTCAACCCTGAGCTGGCCGCCACTGACTTCGCGGTGGACGGCATGACCTTGAAAACCCCCGTGCTTGCGTCCGCTATGGACGCGGTGGTATCCCCCAAATTCGCCGGCAAGATGAGCGCGCTCGGCGGGCTTGGCGTGATGAACCTAGAGGGCGTCCAGGCGCGCTACGACGACCCCGACGAGATACTCAACCAGATTGTGACCACGCCGCAGGACGAGGTAACCGGCTTGCTGCAAAAGCTCTACACCGCGCCCATACGGGACAACCTAGTGGGCGAGCGGATGCAAGAGATAAAGAACAACGGCGCGGCGTGCGCCGTTTCTGTTACCCCCGCCAGCGCCAAGCGGCTCGCCCCCGTGGCGGCTGAGGCGGGCGCGGATATGATAGTCGTGCAGTCCACGGTCACCACAGCGCGCCACATATCCAACAGCGCGCGCGGCTTGCGATTCCCCGAACTGCTGGAAGAGGTGGACGTCCCCGTGGTAGTCGGCAACTGCGTGAGCTACAGCGTCGCCTTGGAGCTTATGCAGACGGGCATACACGGCGTCCTCGTGGGCGTGGGCCCCGGCGCCGCCTGCACAACGCGCGAGGTCACCGGCGTGGGCGTCCCCCAGGTCAGCGCCACGCTAGACTGCGCCGCCGCCCGCGACGACCACTATGAGCAAAGCGGCAGATACGTCCCCATCATCACCGACGGCGGCATCCGCACCGGCGGCGACCTCTGCAAAGCATTCGCCTGCGGCGCCGACGCCGTGATGCTAGGCACTCCCCTCGCGCAATCCCAAGAGGCGCCCGGCAAGGGCTACAACTGGGGCATGGCGAACCCTCACCCCGCCCTCCCGCGCGGCACCCGCGTCAAAGTCGGCATCAACGGCAGCCTAGAAGAAATCCTCTTCGGCCCCACCTCCGTAACCGACGGCACCCAAAACCTAATGGGCGCATTGCAAGTCTGCATGGGCATGGTCGGCGCGCAGACCATCCAGGAAATGCACGCCGCTGAGGTAGTGGTGGCGCCATCTATTAAGACTGAGGGCAAGCATTATCAGCTGGGGATGGAGTAGGGGGGGCGGGTATTCGGGCTAAGGCTTAGCCCGGCCGGCGCTCGTTGGAAGTGGAAATGGGATTGCGCCGCGTTCCTGCGATTGCGGCATCGCAACGCCGCGCGAAACGCCTCCGACGTTGGCCGTAGCGTCCAATCTCTCCGTAGCGCCGCGGCTTGCTATGCCTGCCGGGGCGGGTGAGGTTTCGGGATTGATATTGACGGCTATGCCTGCGGGTGCGGGCGTGATTTGCGCGAAATCGGCAAAGCAGGGATGCAAAGCGGTTGCAAAGGCGGGGCGTATGGCGTAAAGTAGGGAAACTTTGGGCTTGCGATATTCGCAAGAATTTAGCGGCGCAGTGGGCGTTGACGATTAACAGGTGAATGGATACGGCAAATCGGCGATTATCATTACGCTTGAAACGCGCGATTACGAATTGCGAAAGCGGTTATGGTTACCGATGACAGAATCACGCCATTATATCATATCCCCCCCCCCCCCCCGTCAAAATAGGCGGATGCTAGTCCGGTATTTTCCGATAGCGGGCGCGTTTACGGTGGTGGCGCTGACGGCGCTGGCGGTTGTGTTGGCGCAGCATCTGGGCGGGGGCAAGCCGGTTGTCGCTTGGACGACGGTGCCGGACGCTTGCGCGATGACAAGCCCGGCTATATCGCCGTATGCCACGATTATCCAATCCGCCGTGCCGGGGTCGGCCACGGATCCCAGCATCTTGATGGCGACCACGACCGGCTCGCTGATAACCGATTGCAACTCGCTGCTGGCGGCGAGGGATACGTTGCAGCCGAGTGCATCCTCGACGGCGGTATTCAAGGACTGGAGCGCCAGTACGAATATGCACATCTGGTCGGGGGTGATAATTTGCCCTCGCGCGGACGGGAGCGTTGGCGGCGAAAATTGTCGCGGCATCGCCGCCGGATCGGCGCCGCGGGTGGTGTCTTTGGGCTGCCAAGGATGCAATCTGCAAAATGGCAGTCTTCACGCGGCTTTGGGCAACCTGCACAAGTTAAGGTCGCTGAACCTGGGGCGCGCGGGCTTGACGGGGACAATCCCGCCTGAGCTGGGCAACCTTAAAGAGCTTACGTTGCTTTCGCTGCGCGGGTATAGCCTTAATGTGCGCCCGGAAAATAGGATCTATACCAACACGTTCAGCGGGCAGATCCCGCCGGAGCTGGGGCAGATGACCAGCCTTGAGGATCTGTGGCTGGAGGGCAATCAGCTGACGGGCAGCATCCCGGAGGAGCTGGGCAACCTCAGCAATTTGGAAACGCTGCTCATTGACGAAAACTTCCTGACGGGCAGCATCCCCGAAGAGCTGGGCAACCTATCCTCGCTGCGGGACTTTCGCGCCACCTACAACTCGTTCTATGACGACGATGGGAATAAGACGCACACGGGATTGACCGGCTCAATTCCCGGCGAGCTGGGCAACTTGTCAAGCCTGCAAGTTCTGCGGCTGGAGGGCAATAGCCTTAGCGGCAGCATCCCGCCCGAACTGGGCAATCTGTCCAATCTAAGGGAATTGCGTCTGACCAGGAATGAGCTCACGGGCAGCATCCCGCCGGAGCTGGGGCGGATGAGTTCGCTGGTGAGGCTGCAGCTTGGGCGCAATATGCTGTCGGGGGAAATTCCGGCTGAGCTGGGTAGGCTGTCTAATCTTTTTACGCTGTATCTGCATGTCCAAAAGCGCGAGGCGGTGGACGATGAGTCGGGGGAGACGGTTGTAACGCATCCCGGCTTGACGGGGGCTTTGCCGCGTGAGCTGGGCAGCCTGAGCCGGTTGGGCTATATGGCGCTGTTCAGCAACAGCCTTGAGGGCGTGATCCCGCCCGAATGGCGGGGGATGAGCGGGATGGAGTCCCTGTGGGTGTGGGACAATCCCGATCTTATCACGCGGGTTGACCTTACGCCTGACAGGACGACGCTGGGCGAGGCGGACGGGGAAACGACGGTGAATGTGACGGCGCGGGTGGACGCGGGCAGCGAGTGGCTGGCGCAGGCGTGGGCGCGGCCGGTTTCGGCGGGGGCTGCGAACTACACAAGCGCGTTCACGGGGCAGGATGTGGTGATAGAGGCTGCGGGCAGCGGGGGCGCGAATGTGGTGGGCTTTGCGGCAACGCCCAGCGCGGCGTTCACGATACCGAGCGCGATTGCCACAATTGAGCCGCCGCTCACGACTGAGAAGCGCAGCGCGCTGCCGGACGGGATGGGCAGCGCGGCGGCGAGCATAACGATTACGCCGGAGGACGACGATGCCGTTGAGGGCGATGAGACGATTTCGCTGAGCGTGAGCGGCAAGGGGATCGCCATACATTATTTGGGCGAGGTTAAGCGCGCTACTAAACTGGTTACGGGCAGGGCGGGCGCGATAAGGCTGTTGGACAAAGAGCGGCCGCCCGATACGCCCACGCCCACCCCCACGGCGACCGCCACGACTGTGATTGAGCCGCCCATCATAATATCTCAGCCTACGCGGACGCCGACGGTTACTCGGACGCCCGTGAGGGAGATGGGCGCGGCTGCGACCAGCACGCCTACGCCTACGGCAACGCTTACGGCAACGGCTACGCAGACCGCAACTCCAACTGCGACGGCAACGGCTACGATTACGCTCACGCCTACGGCAACGCTGACGGCGACGGCAACGATTACGCTCACGCCTACGCCCACGGCTACGGCTGTGGCTACGCCTACGCCGGAGAGCGGGGATACGCGGCGGCGGCAGCCCACGCGGACGCCTAGGGCAACGGCGACGGCGGCGGCGGTTACGGCAACGGCGGTCGCGACGGGTACGGGGACGCCGGTGGCAACGGCGACGGCTACGCCCGTTGCGACAATCACGCCTGTGGTTACGCCGACGGGTACGGCGGTGGCAACGGCGACGGCTGTGGCGATTGCGCTGGCTACGGGGACGCCGGACGCCGATGATTCGCCCGCGACGGCGACGTTGACGCCAACGGCTACGGGGACTGCGGCGGCGGATGTGAGGGAGGGCGTGGTTTCGGCGACGGTTGTGGTTCAAGAGGCAACGTCTGTGGGGGCGGCGACTTCGACGGCTATCGCGACGGTTGTGGCGCAAGGGATTGGGCCGGGAGTGACGGCGACGGTTAGCGCGGTTGCGGCGCAGGGGGTGGCGATGGGGCCGACGGCGACGGTTGTGGCGGCGCCGCCGGCGGGGAATGGGGTGGGAGGGATGAACGGCGAGGCTGACGCGAGGGTAGCGGCGGTTGCGACGGCGGCGGCTGATGATGACGAGGCTACGCCGGCGCTGATTACCTCGGTGGCGAATGGGGCGGGGTCATGGTGGTGGCTGCTGCTGGCGCTGGCGGCGGCGTATGTGGCGTGGCGCGCGTGGCGGCGGTGGAGGCGGGGGCGGTTGGGAACCGGGCGATAGCGGTGTAGGCGCCGGCAAGGGAGCGGGGATGCCGCTTTTTTGGAAAAAGTAGCCAAAAAACTTTTGAGTGAGGGGATTTTGGGGCAGGGTTGTCGGATTGGGCTACGTTTCCCGCCAATAAATGCTAACAACAATGACACGCCCGCGTTTTTCAAGTATGATAGGTGAAACGATGCGCTTTGAATGGGCGCAGGCGCAACTGATTGTTTGGAGGGGGCATCATTGGTTCAGCAGATTGAGGCGGCGCGGGGGATCGCTCAGCTTATTGTGGATAATGTTAAGCGCGTTATTATCGGCAAGGATCGGGCGATTGAGCTGGGGGTTATCGCGCTGATGTGCGAGGGGCATGCGCTGATAGAGGATGTGCCGGGCGTGGGCAAGACGATGCTGGCGCGCAGCATCGCGCGGTCGGCGGGCTGCACTTTCAAGCGAATTCAGTTCACGCCGGATCTGCTGCCTACCGACGTAACGGGCGTTTCCATATTCAACCAGAAGAGCGGTGAGTTCGAGTTCCGGCAGGGGCCGATTATCGCGCAGATCGTTCTGGCGGACGAGGTGAACCGCGCCACCCCCAAGACGCAGTCGGCTACGCTGGAGGCGATGGAGGAGCGGCAGGTTACCGTTGAGGGCGTTACTCACGGGGTACCATCGCCGTTTATGGTTATGGCTACGCAGAACCCGATCGAGTATGAGGGGACGTTTCCGCTGCCTGAGGCGCAGCTTGACAGGTTCTTCGTGATGATTTCGCTGGGCTATCCCTCGGCGGAGGAAGAGATCGCGGTGATAGACGGGCAGCAGCTGGGGCATCCGATAGAGACGCTGCAGCCGGTCGCAACCGCGGATGAGATCGGGGAGATGCAGCGGGCTACGCGGGATGTGTATGTGGACGAGCTTATCAAGCAGTACATAGTGACCATCGTGAGCGCGACGCGGGAGCATGACGACATCGCGCTTGGGGCGTCGCCGCGCGGGTCGCTGTTCCTGTTTAGGGCGGCGCAGGCACTCGCCGTGCTGCGCGGCAGGGAGTATGTGCTGCCGGATGATGTCAAAGAGCTGATTGTGCCGATTATGCGCCACCGCATCATCATTTCGGCGGCGGCGAGGATGCGCGGGGTGGATCCCGCCGAGGTTATGAACTCCATCGCGGATGATATTCCCGTGCCGGGAGCGCAGGCGCGGGGCTGGTTCGGGAGATAGCGTCATACTAGACCGATTTGACCTAAAAGCCTACCTGCAAAGGCGGTTCTATCTCGTGGTGGCGCTTGGGGCGGTTACCGTGCTGACGGGCGCGGCGACGGGGTTCGCGCTGTTTTACCGGCTGTTCTACATACTGGGGCTGACGCTGATTTTGGGCTACCTGTGGAATATGATCAGCCTGCAGTCGCTGGATGTGAGCGTGGAGCGGCGGTCGCGGCGCGTGCGGGTGGGGGATGATGTGGAAGAGCGCATAACCATCCGCAATATGGGGGCGCTGCCCAAGCCAACGCTGGAGGTGGAGGATCTGACGGATTTGCCGGGATATTCCAGCGGGATGGCTATCAGCCTGGAGTCAAAGGGGTTCCGGTCGTGGCGGACGCAGACGCCGGCGCGGCGGCGGGGCGTCTATACGATGGGGCCTGTGAGGGTATCCAACACGGACGCATTCGGCATATTTCGGCGCGAAAAGTTCTTTTGCGGGACAGAGCAGCTTATTGTATATCCACGCACTCAGCCATTGCCGGAGTTCGCCATTCCCGCCGCGGATTTGTCGGGGGAAAGCTCTACGCGGCGGCGGTCGCATGACTTGACGCCGCATGCCTCTAGTGTGCGCGAGTACGCTTTCGGGGACAGCATCAGCCGCGTTCACTGGGGCAGCACGGCTAAGCTGGGCAAGCTTATGTCCAAAGAGTTCGATTTGGGGCAGTCAAGCGATGTGTGGGTGCTGGTGGATCTTCACCGCGACGTGCAGGCGGGGGAGTTGGAAGAGAGCACTGACGAGTACGCGGTGTCAATCGGCGCGTCGCTTATTCGCAAGTATTTGGAATCGGGGATGCCCGCCGGGCTGCTTTCGCAGGGGGATCAGCGGTATTTCTTGGGCGCGGATACGGGGATGGGGCAGTTTGACAGGGCGCTGGAGTTTTTGGCGCTGAGCAAGGCGGAGGGGAGCGTGGCGCTGGAGTCGCTACTGCCGCGCGAGGAGAAGTTGTGGGGGTATCACAGCTCGCTGATAGTGATAACGCCGTCTGCGCGGCCGGAGTGGGTAACGGCGCTGCGGGAATTGACGCGGCGGCGCGTGCGCGTGGCGGTGGTTCTGCTTGACGGCGCGTCTTTCGGCGGGTTCTTTAATACCGCGGATTTGATACCGGAACTTTATCTTGCGGGGATACCGCCGTATCTTGTGCGAAAGGGCGACGACATTCCGGTGGCGCTGAGCCGCGTCTATACGAGCGCGGAGCTGGACGACGCGGCGCGGCTGCGCGAAACGGAGGTTAGGGTATGAGCGCCGAGCGCGTTGCTATCTCTATGCCGCAATCGCGCGGGTCGGCGGCCGGGCGCGAGCGGCATATCTTGCTGCGGCTGAACGACCGCGTTAGGCCGGCGCAGGGGTGGAGCAGCCTGCTTATCCTGCTGGCGGCGCTGATGATGATAAGCATGTCGGTGGACGACGGCAGCTGGGTGCCGACGCCGGGGCTTGCGGTATTGTTGTTTTGGTCGGCGATAGCGGGGCTTGCGCTGGCGAGGGCGCCTGTGCCGGCGGTATTGCTGCATCCGATAGGGATTGCGCTGGGGGCGGCGCTGGTCGTGTGGCAGGCGCTGTCGCAGACCGACGCCGTTACGCTGGACGCGGCGCTGCCTGAGATATGGAGCCGGCTGAGCGTGTGGTATGACGCAGCCGCCAACGACGGGATTTCGACCGATCTGCTGCCGTTCACTATCGCCATCCTGTCGGTGGCTTGGCTGGTCGGGTATGTGAGTTCGTTCTTTCTGTTCAGGAATACCAACGCATGGGTTGCGGTTGTGGTCGGCGGCGTTGCGATACTTACCAACCTCAGTTTCTTGCCGCCAACGCTGGGGTTCTCGTCTAAGTTCTTCATATTCGCGCTGCTGGCGATGCTGCTGATTGTGCGGGCGAGCGATGTGCAGAACCAAGCCGAATGGCGACGGCGCGGCGTGCGCTTTGAGATGATGAACAGCTGGCTGACGATGCACTCGGTCATCTGGTTTGGGATAGCGGTGATGGTTATCGCGGCGATGCTGCCGCTGCGCGTGTATGTGTCCAACGATTTGGCGAACTGGTGGAACACGGCGCGCGCGCCAATCGCCAACTTGGAAGAGGATATTGAGCGGCTGCTGGCGGGAATTCCCTCGCGCAAGGATGTGCCGGGAAGGTTCTTTGGCAAGACGCTGCCGTTTATCGGGGAAATCTCGTTTGGGGGCGAGGCGGTGTTCTGGGCGAATACCGAGTATCCCTCATACTGGCTTTCCAACACATACAGCGAATACACATCGCAGGGTTGGAAGGCGGGCGAGACCGGCGAGATTGAGGTGGGGCCTAGCACAGCACCGCCGCCGCGTCCCGAGTGGCGCAAGACTTTGCAGGTTGACCAGACGGTTCAATTGAACTTTGCCAGCGATAGCTTTCTGGCGGGGGGGAACTTGGATTGGCTGAGCCATGACGCGGTGGTGGAAACGCTGCGGCCGAAAGAGTTCGTTATTCAGATGCACAACCCGGACGCGGATAAGACGCTGCCGCCGGATATTCGGGAGATCGCGGAGGCGCTTAGGGAGGCGGGGGATCCGCCGCAGCGTTTCGCAGAGTCGTACATATCGCGCGTGTTGCCCAGCGACATCGTGCTGAACTCAATCAGGTTCGCAATTGACGATGAGGCGACGGGCGTTCCCGTGCTGGACACGGTGTCTTTGGAGCGCAAGGATACCGCCGCGCCCGAAATCGTTTCGTGGCAGTTCGCCAACCGGCAGCCCGAAAATCATCCATATGCGATGGTGTCTTATGTGTCGGTGGCGACTGACGAGGATCTGCGCGCGGCGAGCGTGGATTACAACACATTCATCACAGATCATTACTTGCAGCTGCCGCTGTCGCTGCCGCAGCGCGTCAGGGATAAGGCCGTGGATCTTACGCAGAACGCGGACAATCCCTATGACAAGGCGACGGTTATCGCCGAATATCTTAGGGGGGAAGAGTTCACATATTCCCAGAAGATTGACGCGCCGCCGCGCGACGCCGACGGGGTGGATTATTTCCTGTTTGAGACAAAGACGGGGTATAGCGACTATTTCGCGTCCACTATGGTGGTGCTGTTGCGGGCGGTAGATGTTCCGGCGCGCTTGGCGGCGGGGTACGCGCCGGGCGAGTATGACGCCGAAAACGATGTGCGGGTGGTGCGCGATAACGATAGCCATGGGTGGGTGCAGGTGTTTTTCCCTGAGTACGGGTGGATTGACTTTGAGCCTACGCCGGCGTGGCCTGAGCATCAGCGCGAACTGACTTCGGCGTCTATCGCGGGATCGCTGCCGTCGGGCGGCGCGGCAGGGATGTCGGGGGATACGTCGGAGTTCCTGGATCCGTTTAACGAAATCGGGTTGCCGGGGATCGGCGGCTTGGTGGATGAGCGGCAAGGAACAGGGTTCGTGTCTATTGGCGCGCTGGCGACGATTGCCACGCGCGGGGGGATAGCGCTTGTTGCCGTTGCCGCCGCATGGGGGCTGCTGTATTGGGTGTGGAACGCCGGGCTGCGCGGGCTGTCGCCGGTGGAGCGGGCGTATGCGAAGATGAACCGGATGGGGGCTATCGCGGGGATGCGGCGGCGGGATGGGCAGACGCCGAGCGAGTACGCGGCTATGCTGGCGGGCGCGCTGGATGAGTCGGGCGCGGCGGCGCGGCGCATTGGGGCGGAGTTCGCGGCGCTGCGATATACGGGCGCGGCGGCGGACGTTGCCGCCGGGGATGAGGGCGGCGCATCGGAGGCGCAAGCGCGGTTGGCGGATGATATGGAGCAGGCTTGGCGCGCGATTAGAGGCGGCTTGACGGCGCTGGCGTTTAGGCGATTGTTGCCGGGAGGAAATCAACGATGACGGATCTTTACTACGATGTGTTTGAGACGCCGGCGGGCTGGATGGGCGTGGTCGCCTCGGACAAGGGCTTGCGGCGGACAACGCTGCCGCAGGCGTCGCCGGAGGACTGCGTGGCGCAGCTGGGCGCGGCGGTGGAGGATGCGCTGCCGGCGCCGCAGCGGTTCGCGGAGCTGCGCGATAAGCTGGCGCGGTATTTTCTGGGCGAGGATGTGACGTTCGCGGACGAGCCGATAGATGTGGGGGACGCATCCGGCTTTCATCAAGCGGCGTGGCAGGCGTGCCGCGCGATACCGAAGGGGGAAACGCGAAGCTACAAGTGGCTGGCGGAGCAGGCGGGCAACGCGCTCGCGCCGCGCGCGGCGGGGCAGGCTATGGCGAAGAACCGCTTGGCTATCGTGATACCCTGCCACCGCGTTATCGCAAGCGACGGCAGTCTGCGCGGGTACGGCAAGGGGACAACGCGCCTTGACTTGAAACAGCGGTTGCTTGATTTGGAGCGGCAGGATGGCTAGGGCGAAGCGGATTTGGGCTAGGCTGACCTGACGTAGGCGTCGCCGCCGGAGGCTTGGAGCAGGCGCTGGAGTTGCTCAACTAGGTCGGGGCGGGCGTCCACGCGAACCATAGGCCATTCCATCATAACGATGTGGCCGCGCGTTGCGATTTCCAGGGTGACTTCGCAATCGCCGGCGTGTTCCATTAGCATTGACTTGACGTCTTGCAGCATGCGGCCGTCTTCGGCGGGGGTGGTTTCGCGCAGGCGGAGGGTTAGGTTGCCGGCGACGACGGGCGCACTAGGCGGGGCGACTGGCAAGCCGTTTTCACTGCCGTTGCCGTTGACTTTGCGGGATGGCAACGATGTTGGGGCGGCGGTTGCGCCGTTTCCGTTCGTTGCGCCATTCCCGTTTGCGCCGGGGGCGTCGGATGGCGGGGTTGTTGGGGCGCTGGGAAGGGTGGTGTTGGGTTGCTCAGCGGCGGGCGGGTTTGTAGCGGCGGGCGTGGCGTGGGTGGGATCGTCAGTCGGCGGCTTAGGTGTGCTGCCGTTCATATGGGCGGGCGCGGTTTCGGCGGCGGGCGCGGCGTAGTCGGGTTCGGGTTCGGCGATGCCGTTTGCGGGTTGGGTAGGCAGGGCGTCGGCGCTCTTGGCGGGGGTTGGCGCGGGCAGCTGTGTCCGGGCGGGCGCCGCGGGGGCGGGTTGGGCGGGCAGGGGTTGAACTGATGACGCTGAGGGGAGATCAACTTCTTTGGCGTCTAGGCAGCTTAGGCTGACTTCGTCGTCGCGGACGCGGACGGTTGCGGTTACCGAAACTAGCTTGCCGTCTTCCCATAGGCGCTCGGTTTGCTGCATCTTGTCGTCCCAGATGAACACTTCTATTGCGCCGTCCATTAGAACTAGGGATGCTATGGCGAACCGCTTTTGGTCGCGGGTGTAGCGCATGCTGACGTCGGACACTATGCCGGTTACTACGACGCGCTTGCCGGCCATATCGGCGTCCAGGTCTTTGAGCGCGAGGATTTCGCTGCCGCCGCCGCGTTGGGCGAGCAGGTCTAGCAGGACGTTGTTGGATGTGGATACGCCCAGCAGCTCTTGTTCCCACTGGCGCTTTTCGGCGTCGGATGTGGTCGTGTTGGGGATGTCAATCTTAACGAGCGCGTCGTCGGAGCCGCCGCCGCTCATCATACCGAACATAGTGGATTGGCGGGAATTGCGGAGGTCGGCCTCGCTCTGCGCTAGGGATACGATGCGGTCGACTACGCTCATCAAGCCGCCGCGGTCGCCGAAGTCGTCTAGGGCGCCGGCGCGTATTAGGCTTTCCAAGGCTTTCTTGCCCACGCCTGATAGTTCGGCGGACTGGCACATATCCTCTATGCTTTCGAATTGCCCGGCTTTCTTGCGCCCCTCAACCAGGGGGGCGACCGCAGCCTCGCCCACGTTCTTTATCGCGGACAGGCCAAAGCGAATGGAGGCGGCGCCGGCGTCGTCGTGTTCTATTGTGTAGTATTCGTCGCTGTGGTTGACGCTTGGGGGCAGGACGGGGATGTCCAGGCGGCGGCACTCGGCTACGGCGGCGGCGACCTTGTCTATGTTGTCGCGGTATGAGTTTAGCAGGGCTACCATGTATTCGGGGGTGAAGTTGGCTTTGAGGTAGGCAGTCCAGTATGAGATGAGGCCGTAGCTGACGCTGTGGGCTTTGTTGAAGGCGTAGCCCGCGAATGGCTCTATGAGCGCGAAGATCTGCTCCGCCATCCGGTTGGTGTAGTTTTGGTTGAGCGCGCCCTTGACGAACTTGTCTTTCTCTTCCGCCATTATTTCGGGGATTTTCTTGCCCATAGCCTTGCGGACGATGTCCGCCTCGCCGAGTGAATAGCCGGCGAATGTGCGGGCGATTTGCAGCACTTGGTCTTGATAGACGATGACGCCGTAGGTCTCTTCCAGGATGTCTTTGAGGGCGGGATGCGGGTAATTGGGGACGGCGCGGCCGTGCTTGGAGTCGATGAATGAGCCGATGTGATCCATTGGGCCGGGGCGATAGAGGGCTATCATCGCGGCGACGTCGCTGAGGGAAGTGGGCTTGAGTTCCTTGATGTAGCGGGTCATGCCGCCGCCCTCAAGCTGGAACACGCCCGCGGTGTCGCCGCGGGATAGCATATCAAAGGTGGCGCCGTCGTTTAGGGGGATGTCGGTGAGGTCGAAGCTGATGCCGCGCGTTTGGGCGATGAGATCGCGGGCGCGCGCCAGGATGGTGAGGTTGGCGAGGCCGAGGAAGTCCATTTTGAGCAAGCCGAGTTCGGCGCAGGGATCCATGGCGTACTGGGTCATGGCGACGCCGCTGCCGTCCGCGCCGCCCCTTGTGGGGCGCTGGAGCGGCACAATGTCGTCAAGGGGTTCTTGCGAGATGACCACGGCGGCGGCGTGGGTGCTGGTGTGGCGGGTGAGTCCCTCCATGCCGATTGCGGTGTCCACAAGGTTGCGGACGGTTTCGTCGCCGTCGTACACCTCTTTCATTTCGGGGTTCTGCTCAAGCGCGTCGTTGAGGGTGATGTTGAGGCGGGTGGGGACAAGGCGGGCTACGCGGTCGACGTCGCCGTATTGCATGCCGAGGGCGCGGCCGACATCGCGGATCGCCGCTTTTGCGCCGAAAGTTCCGAATGTGATTATTTGCGCCACATGGCCTTCGCCGTACTTGTCCACCACATAGTTGATAACCTCTTCGCGGCGGTCGTCTTGGAAGTCCATATCAATGTCGGGCATCTCTTTGCGCTCGACATTCAGAAAGCGCTCGAAGACTAGCTTGTAGGGGAGTGGGTTGACGTTGGTGACGCCTAGGCAGTACAGCACGAGGCTGGCGGCGGCGCTGCCGCGCACGGCGAAGAAGATGTCGCGCTCGCGCACGAACTTGGCGATGTCCCACACCACTAGGAAGTAGTCGGCGAATTGGGTTTGCCGGATGACGTCCAGCTCATAGTCAAGCCGCGCGAACTCTTCGTCGCCGGCGGTGGGGATGCGCTGGGTGAGCGCATCTCGGCAGATGTTCGCCAGGTATTCGTCGGCGCTTATGCCGCCCGGCACGGGGTATTGGGGCAGGCGCATGCGCGAAAAGTCCAGGTCTAGGTCGCACATATCGGCGATGCGCTGGGTGTTGGCTATGGCGTCCGGCACTTCCGCCCACAGCGCCGCCATTTCTTGCGGGCTGCGGAGGTAGTACGAATCCTCTTCCATTCGCAGGCGCTTTTCGTCGTGGACATTGGTGTTGGTTTGGATGCAGATTAGGATGTCTTGCAGGGGGGCGTCGTGCTTGTGGGTGTAGTGGGAATCGTTGGTGGCTACGACGGGGATGTCCAAATCCCTGTGGAGTTGCATCAGGCCGTCGTTGATTTGGGGGAGTTCGGGGACGTCGCCGTGTTGCATTAGCTCGAGGAAGTAGCGGTCGCCGAACAGGTCTTTATACCACGATGCGGCGGCGCGAGCGCCATCCATATCGCCGCGGGTGATGGCTTTGGGGATCTCGCCGCTGGGACAGCCGGACAGGATGATGAGGCCTTCGCTGTGCTGTTCCAAGATTTCGCGGTCGATGCGGGGCTTGTAATAAAAGCCCTCCAAGTTGGATTTGGTGACGAGTTTCACCAGGTTGTCGTAGCCGCGCGCGTTCTGGGATAGGACGGTTAGGTGGTAGGGGGATCTGCTGTCGGAGCCGCGCTCGCGGCGGCTGCCGGGGGCGACGTACATTTCGCAGCCGATGATGGGCTTGACGCCGTGTTTTTTGGCGATTTGGTAGAAGTCAATCGCGCCGTACATCCCGCCGTGGTCGGTGATGGCGAGGCTGTCCATGCCGAGCGCCTTGGTTTGGCACACGAGGTCTTCCAGGCGGCTCAGCCCGTCCAGCATGCTGTATTCGGTGTGTACATGGAGGTGGGTGAACAAGCGGCGCTCCTTTTGGTGATTATTGGGCGGTTAGCGGTTGGCGCTCATGGTTTTGAACTTTGGCTAACACTTTGGTTAAAATAAGTTCAAGCGTTTCAAATGCTTATCCGAATTATAGCATTGTTGGGGCGTGGATGCTTGGGGATAAAAGGGTGATTTTGGGGTATTTTCGGGTAAATTAGGCGTGATTTTTTGGCAATGGCGTATCGTTGTGGCGCTGGGGGATATAGAAAAGCCCCCAGGCAAATCCTGCCTGAGGGCTTTCGTTTATCCGCTACGCGGCACTGCGCCTATCGCACATACGCCGGGCGCTGCCGCCTAGTAGTCCATCGGGGGCATTGCGGGGGCGGCGGGCTGCTCTTCTTTGACGTCGGTGATTAGGGATTCGGTGGTGAGCACCATTGAGGCTACGCTGGCGGCGTTTTCTATGGCGGCGCGGGTTACCTTCGCGGGGTCCATTATGCCGCGCTCCAGCAGGTGGCCGAACTCGCCGACTTCGGCGTCATAGCCCCAGTCGCCCTCCGCCTTGATGCTCTCGGAGAGGATGACTTCGCCGGATACGCCGGTGTTTTCGGAGATGAGCTTGAGGGGCTGCTCCAGCGCCTTGCGGAGGATGGTGACGCCGGTCGCCTCGTCGCCGCTGAGGGTGACGCCGTCCAGGGCGTCGCGGGCGCGGATGAGGGCGAGGCCGCCGCCGGGGACGATGCCCTCTTCCACCGCGGCGCGCGTGGCGGACAGGGCGTCCTCGACGCGCTGCTTCTTTTCGCGCAGTTCCACTTCGGTCGCCGCGCCAACCTTGATGATGGCGACGCCGCCGCTGAGCTTGGCGAGGCGCTCTTGCAGCTTCTCGCGGTCGAAGTCGGAGGTGGTCTCGTCTATCTGCGCCTTAATCTGGTTGATGCGGCCGGTGATGGAGTTGTCTTCGCCCGCGCCGTCCACGAAGATGGTCTCTTCCTTGGAGGCTACCACGCGGCGCGCCCTGCCGAGGTCTTCCACGCCCACGGAGTCCAGCTTGCGGCCGACCTCTTCGCTGATGACCTGGCCGCCGGTCAGCACGGCGATGTCTTCCAGCATAGCCTTGCGCCTATCGCCAAAGCCGGGGGCTTTCACCGCGACGCAGTTTAGGGTGCCGCGCAGCTTGTTCACGACTAGGGTGGCGAGCGCCTCGCCCTCAATGTCTTCGGAGATGATGACGAGGTTCTTGCTGACCTGCAGGATCTTTTCCAGCGCGGGCAGCACATCGGCGACCGCGGAGACTTTCTTATCTGTGATGAGGATGTAGGGGTCGTCAATGGACGATTCCATCTTGTCCTGGTCGGTGATGAAGTAGGGGGATATGTAGCCCCTGTCAATCTGCATCCCCTCCACGAACTCTTGCTCAAAGCTCAAGCCCTTGGATTCGTCAACGGTGATGACGCCGTCTTTGCCCACGCGCTCCATGACATCGGCGATAAGGCCGCCCATTTCGTCGTCGTGCGCGGAGAGGGAGGCTACCTGGGCTATCTGCGTCTTGCCCTCGACTGAGGTGGACATGCTGCCGACTTGGTCGCGGAGGGCGGACACGCCTTTCTCGATGCCTCGCTTGAGCGCCATGGGGTTGGCGCCGGCGGCGATGTTCTTAAAGCCCTCGTGGATGATAGCCTGAGCGAGGACGGTGGCGGTGGTGGTGCCGTCGCCGGCGACGTCGTTGGTCTTGCTGGCGGCTTCTTTGAGGAGCTGGGCGCCCATATTCTCAAACGGGTCTTCCAGCTCAATCTCTTTGGCGATGGTGACGCCGTCGCTGCACACTTGGGGGGGGCCGAACTTCTTGTCCAGGACTACGTTGCGGCCTTTGGGGCCGAGGGTGACGCCCACGGTGTTCGCCATGGTGTCAATGCCGCGCTTCATCGCCGCGCGGGCGTCCTCGCTAAAGTTGAGTTGCTTGGGCATTTGCGTTTCCTCCTTGATGGATGGTTGTGAAATCCCTACTTCTTGAAGAGGATGTCGTCTTCGCGCAGCACGAGGTACTCGTCTTCGCCGTCTTTGTACTCGGTGCCGGCGTATTTGGAATAGACCACGGTGTCGCCTACGGCGAGTTCCATAGGCACGCGGCTGCCGTCGTCGGTAAGCCTGCCGGGGCCGACTGCCACGACTTTGCCCTCTTGCGGCTTCTCTTTGGCGGTGTCGGGGATGTAGATGCCGCCGGCGCTCATCTGCTCTTCGGCGTCGGACGGCTGCACCACCACCCGATTGCCGAGCGGCTTGAATGTGGTTTGGGTTTGCGTCGCCATTGTGTTGTGAACCTCCAAGTGTGTGATGTTGAACTGCGATAATTGCGCTCGCTCGCCGCGTTCAGGTAGGCTGTTTGCGGCCGCGAATTAGCAGACGGGTTGCTTGTCTGCTAATAGAAAATATAGCGAACACGCGGCGGTATTGTCAACAGATTGTTGTGGGCGGGCGGGTTTTGGGATGGGGGTTTGGGCATTGTGGCTGTATGCTGTTGTCGCAAAGCGTTTTGCCGCTATCGCCGTAGTGGGGCGGCGTTTCGGTTGCCGTCGTATGCGGCTATTTGTCAAGCGCGAACTCGGTTCGCCATACGGCGGGATTGCCGGGGATGATTTGGCCCGTGCGGATGCGATCGACGGGGTAGGCGGGCAGGGGGATTATGGCTAGGCAGCCGCCATCCGGTTCGTTGTCTAGGATGATGCCGTAGTCGCTGAAACTGAAGTCGCGGTTGTCAAAGCGGGGGCGGTTGTTGTGATCCGGCAGGTCGGCTGGGTCAGTGGGATAGAGGTGCAGGATGAATCGCGTTTGCACATCTTCAATGGCGCAGGGTTGCTTGAAGTATATGATCGCGTCATTGCGCTGGTAGATATGGAAGTCGGAGTTGACTAGCGGCTCGCCGTACTGGCCGCTTGCGATGGCGTCGTGTGCATCTTGATATGGATTTGCGGGCGGCGCGTAAGCTTTGTTCACGCGGAATATCATCCCGTCCGCAAGTTCCTTTATGGGTTGCAAGCGGGGCATAAGGCGCAAGTCTGCCGCGCCGTAGTCGTAGAATTGGTAGTTCCACCAGGTTTTGAACCAGATTACATATGCGCCGTCGGGGGAGTTGGCGATGCGATCGTCCAGCCGCTCTTCGGCGGGCGCGATGTCGGGGAATCCGACGCCAATCACATTGCCACCGATGCGGTTTCTTGGCATATTGCCGTAGTGGGACGCGCCGCCGCGGGTGTGCAGATTGACAAGGGCGCGCTCGTTGCTGTTCACGAGCGCGTTCTCGGAAAAGGGATTTTCGCGGATGTATCGCAGGGTTTCGGAGTGCGCCCAGCGGGGGGAGGCGTAGCCGCGGTATAGGTCGCCGGAGTTGGCGCGGGCTATCTGCGCGGCGTGGGGGAGGGCATGCGCCGCCGCCCACAGCGCAAGCGCACCCATCAGCAGCGCGGCGAGCAGGGTGGGCGACGAGGTGCCTCTTTTCGCAAGCGGGGGCGGCAAAGGCAGGCTGGGCAGGTGTCCGAGCAGTTTGCGCTCGCGCTCGTAGCGGAGAAAGTGGTCTAGCGCGACTGTGGCGACGACTAGCAGCGGGATGTACATTACAGCCATAAAGCGCTGCTCTACGCCGTAGAGAGTTCGGCCAAAAATCAGCGCTCCGAGCATCAGCGCCAGGTATATCAGCGCAAAACCGCCGAATAGGTAGCAGGGACGCCAGTCTAATTGCGCGAATTTGGCGCGGCGCGTGCTGATGACGACACAGGCGGCGGCAATCCCAAAGAGTACAAGCGCGATGGGCGCGAATATGGGCAAGCGCGCAACAGGCAGGTCAAACGCTAACCACGACGCCATAATTTGGATGGCGTCCCAAAAGATAGCAGGCAGGGAATAGTCAACAATCGTGTCGGTGCCCGGTAGCCTTCCCGCGAGCAGGTAGCTGCGTAATGCCCAAAGCGCCATAGGCGGGGCGACTATGATTGACAGGATGGCGATATGCTTGACTCTCCGCGTTAAGGGCGCGCTTGTCTGCAAGAGCAGCGCCAGCCCAACGGCAACTGGCGCGGCGACCCCAATGAGGCGCGTCTGCCACGCGAGCGCGCTGAGCGCCGCCGCCCATATCAGCGACGAGACGCCGCCGTGGCGCAGAAAGGCGTCGGTTTGGATTAGGGCAAGGGTCGCGAGCAGGATGAACGTGGGGCTGGACAGCGCCCACGACGCCAGGTCGGTTAGGGGGAGCGATAGCGCGGCGGCGACGCATGTCCAGATGACTAAGAATCGGGATTGGATGCGATGCCGCAAGTAGCGCCCCAAGACGAATACGGTTACCCCAAAGATGGCGGCGTTGAGCGGGCCGACGACGGTTTGCGGCTCTAATACGCCTAGTCCCGCGGCTGCCAGCAAGGTGGCATAGAAGGGTGGATGGATGGTGTGGGGGAGTCCTCGGTAGTTGATGTAGCCCTCGCCCTCAAGCAGGTTGCGGGCTAGGATGAAGTATTTTAAGGAGTCGTGGGATAGCGCTGGGCCGTAGGTCGCCTCGCGGGCGAGGACTAGCGCCGCGCCGAGCGCCGCTATGCAGGCTATTAGCGCGGTGGTGCGGTCGGGGATTCGCGGCTTGATGGTCATGGGACGCTTGCGCCGGTTAGCGGCGCGCCGCTTGGGCCGCGAGCAGCGAAATTAGGAAGCCGTGGAACATTGTTTGGACGCCGAGGATCATCATCGTTACGGCGGCTATGAGCAGGCGCAGGCGGAATGCGACTTCGCCGCCGCCAGCCCATACGAATAGGCTCCACGCGGCTACCGCCGCGCCCGCCAATGCAAGCAGGATGCCCGCCGCAAGCCAGGTTTCAAGCACATTGTTCTCGCGCAGGCGGGCGTTGAGGTTGCCCTCAATTAGACCGGAGGTTTCGTAGAAGGCGCGCGCCGATAGGTATATGCCGACTAGCTGCGCTCCCAATATCAGGAACGCGCCGCCGAATAGCATCGTGTACGCGCCGAATAGCCCGCCTCGCTCAACCGGATTGATGATGGGGAACGCGATTGCAAGCGCGCCGGCCGCCAGCAGCAGCCACGCGGGATATAGGAATAGCCACTTGGGGGATAGCATTAGCAGCAGTCTCAGATGACGCCAGCCGTCCCGGAATGGGCGCATATGCGATATGCGGTCGGGGTCGGCGGCGCGGCGCTGCACTATGGGGACTTCGGCGATGCGGAGTTTGCGGTGGATAGCCTTGACTATCATCTCGCTGGACGCCTCCATGCCGGCGGACTGGGGGGCGACGGCGCGGGCGGCGTGGGCGCTGAAGCCGCGCAAGCCGCAGTTGAAGTCGCCCACGGGCGCGCGAAAGAAAAGCTTGCCTATGCCGGACAGGAGGGGCGTTCCGATGTATCGGTTTAGCAGCGGGTTGGAGTCGGGGTCGAAGCCGCCTTGAAAGCGGTTGCCTACCACGAAATCGAAGCCCTCGCGCAGTTTTTCGTGGAACTGGTCTAGCGCGCTGAGGTCGTGTTCGCCGTCGCCATCGCCTAGGATGATGAATTCGCCCAGGGCGGATTCCAAGCCGGTTTTGATGGCGTTGCCGTAGCCGGCGTGGGGTTCGCTGACTACGCGCGCGCCCGCCTGTTGCGCGAGCGCCGCCGAGCCGTCTTCGCTGCCATTGTCCACCACTACCACTTCCCCGTTGATGGACTTGCGGTTCAGGAATCCGACCGCCTGCCCGACGCAGTGGGATATAGCCCGCTCTTCGTTGCGGCAAAGGATGACTATCGTGAGTTCAAGTGATGGCGATGTGAGAGTTGCCATATTCGCAAGCGCCGCCGGGGGCAAAGTCTGCGCTTTTCGCGCGTGGGTAATCGTACTATTGCGTAGGCGCGGTGTCAAAGCGGAGTGGGGATAACAGGGATGTGTTACTTTTTGTAAAAAGTAACCAAAAACTTTTGAGTGTGGGTTTAAGGTATATCTATTTATAAAGGAGTGTCGGCAAGCGGATGTAGGGTTTGGGCGTTGTGGAGCCAACGAGTGGACTCGAACCACCGACCGGCTGTTTACAAAACAGCTGCTCTGCCGACTGAGCTACGTTGGCTCGTATGCCGATTTGCGAGACGCTCTCGCCCGCGCGGAGATGCGTATGCACGGGAATGTGCAAAGAAAGATGGAGCCAACGAGTGGACTCGAACCACCGACCTGCTGTTTACGAAACAGCTGCTCTGCCGACTGAGCTACGTTGGCACGTTGGCTCACCATTCCATTCTACTACGAATGCGGCCGCATTTCCAGATAAATATATTGGGTGATTTTCGTTGCGGCGCGATTTTCAGCGCGATGCGGTCTGCGTGGCGCGTTGCAATGCGGTATAATCTACGCTGGGATCGGCGTAGCGCGGGGTAGTGAACCTGGGCGATCCGCGTAATTAAGAGCAACGGCACACATTCGGAGGAAGGCGAGAATGGGCGCAAGCGGCTGTGGTATGATGGCAAAGATGGTTTTGGCGGCGGCGCTGCTGTCCCTGGCGGCGTGCGGGGGGCAAGCCGCCAGTCCCAATGCCTGCGTTAAGGATGACGCTATGCTGAAATACGGCTTTTACGCGCACTTCGCGCCGATGAGCTACAGCGCGGACGAAGACCCTCAGTCGGACGGGTTCAACACGCATCTTGGCTACGAATCGGATATACTAACCGCGCTGGAGGCTATGGACGGCGTAGGGCTGGCTTTCGAGCGCAAGCCTATCGCGGAGTGGACCGACATTTGGCTGGCGCCCGCGGGGGCCGACTACGACGTCGTGGGCGGGGGCATTACCATTTTGGATTCGCGGACGCGCGACGCATCAGGCGAAACAGCGGTGCGCTTTACATCGGGGCATGTGAGTTTCCGCCAATCGCTGCTGGTTCGGGCGGAGGATGCGGGCAGGCTTGCGACGCATGACGCGCTAACAAGCGACGTGCGCGTGGGAGCGCTTGCGGACACTACGGGCGAGGCAAGGCTTTTGGAACTGACTGGGCTTGTGAACGCCGAAGGCGCACTGATTGCGGGAACTCAGATTGAGACGCCGCAGGGGACAATAACCGCCGACGGCGGCGCGGACTATGAGATTACCGCCGCCGCCGAATCGCCAACGCTGAGCGAAAGGTTGCGTTTGCATCCGCCGGATGATTCCAAGCCGCAGGTGGTGTATCTTGGGAGCGAGTTGGGCGAGGCGGAGCTGCTGGCGGCGCTGGCGGACGGCGGCATAGACGCGATAGCGCGGGGGGAGATAGGCAACCGAGACGCCTCGGCAGAGAGCGGGGGCAAGTTCGTGGTTACCGCGCTTGACCCGCAGGTCGAGTTCGGCGGGTTCGCGCTGGCGGCGGATGACGCGGAGCTGGCGGACTGCATTGACAAGAATGTGAACCGGCTGACCGACAACCGCAATATCGGCTACGCCGAATGGCTGGCGGATAGCTCAGTTTTTATGCGGCGGGCGGAGCTGTGGAACGAAACGGAGCGGTAGAAATAGCCGCGCGGCGGGGCTGTCGCGCGGGGCGAAATGCTCATTTGCGGCGATTATGCGCCGATATTTGCTATGCGCGGCGCGAATAAGTATAATTGCGATAGGCAAATCGCGCACATTGGGCTGTGGCGAAAATGGGCGGGAATTGCGATAGCCATATCAGAAATAAAAAGAGGTGGGATCCTGTGGAGACTATCACTGCGCGCGAAGATGGGGTTCTGGTTGCCAAGGCGTCCGGGCGGGTCGACGGCGCCAACGCCCGCGAGTTCCAGAATAATCTGGAGCAAGCCATTGAATCGGACGACAAGATGGTGATTCTGAATCTCAGAGAGCTCTCGTACATAAGCAGCGCGGGGTTGCGTGTCATCCTGCTGGTTGCCAAGTCGCTCCAGAGCAGGAACACGGGTTTCGCAATATGCGAACTCCAGGAAAGCATCTTGGAAGTCTTCCAGATTAGCGGGTTTGACCAGATAATTCCCGTTCACGCATCCGAGTCGGAGGCGAAAGCCTCGTTCAGCGGCTAACGCGGCGCGGCGGGCGCATAATGCCAAACTCAGTGATTAGGACATAACGCAAATGCCTGAACCATACAAGATCCTCGTGGTGGACGATGAGCCGGATTTGGAGCCGCTGGTAAAACAGCGGATGCGGCGGCAGGTGCGGTCGGGGCGCTACACGTTCGTCTTCGCGCATAACGGCGTTGAGGCGCTGGAGCGGATGGGGCAAGAGGGCGATGTGGATATGGTGCTTTCGGACATCAATATGCCGCGAATGGACGGGCTGACGTTGCTGGAGCAGATTCCCTCAGTGGATCCGAATGTGCGGTCGGTTATCGTGTCGGCTTATGGGGATATGAAGAATATCCGCACGGCGATGAATCGCGGCGCGTTTGACTTCGTGACCAAGCCGATAGACTTTGAGGATCTGCAGATAACCATTGAGCGCACGCTGCGGCATATGGAAGAGTGGCGGGACGCTCTGATTTCGCGGGACAAACTGGTGGCGCTGCAGAATGAGCTGGAGGTAGCCAGCAAGATACAGCAGTCCATTCTGCCGACGGAGTTTCCGAAAAGCGCCGACTATGAGATATACGCGGGCATGTCGCCGGCGCGCGAGGTGGCGGGCGATTTCTACGACGTTGTGCGGCTCGCCAACGGCAAGGTGGGGCTGGCGATAGCGGATGTGTCCGATAAGGGCGTGCCTTCGGCGCTGTTTATGATGTCCAGCCGCACATTGCTGAAAGGGACAGCCGTGGGCGTGGGTAGCCCGTCCGAGGTGCTTGCCGAAGTGAACGATATGCTGTGCGAGGGGAACGAGACGGTTACCTTTGTGACAGTGCTGTACGCGGAGTACAACCCCGCCAACGGGAAGTTCACTTATTCCAACGGCGGCCACACTATGCCGGTGGTCATTCATAAGGACGGGACGTCCTCGCTGCTGCCGCCCACCAAGGGGGTTGCGCTGGGGGTGATGCCGGGCTTGGAGTATCAGCAGAAGACGGTGACGCTGACGCCCGGCGATATGGTTATCCTGTACACGGATGGCGTATCTGAGGCGATGAATGTGAACAACGAAGAGTTCGGGGTGGAGCGTCTGTGCAAGATATTCGCGGATTCGCCACCGAACAGCGCCGCGGAGGCAAACCGAAGGGTTTTTGAGGCGGTGAGCGAGTTCGCGGGCGAGGCGCCCCAATCCGACGACGTGGCTTGCCTAACACTTCACCATCGCGGGTAGCAACTTGAGCGCGCAACTTTCACTCACAATCCAAACCAAGATGGACGAACTCGCGCGCGTTTCTTCCGCGATAGAAGAGATGGGCGAGCGCGAGAATTGGCCTGCGCCTATGGCGTTTCAGGTGAACTTGGCTCTGGAAGAGCTGGTTATCAATGTTATGAACCACGGGCATGACGAGGGCGTTCATGAGATTGAAATCACGCTGACTTCGGACGCCGACGGGATCACGGTCGCCACGGTTGACGACGGCAAGCCGTTCAATCCGCTCGTTGACGCTCCTCAAGTTGATCCAAGCGCGGCGATGGAAGACAGGCGGATAGGGGGGCTAGGCGTCCATCTGGTACGCTCAATGATGGATGAGATGAGCTACCGGCGCGAGCATGGCAAGAATCACTTGACTTTGGTTAAGCGATTTGGCGAGCAGGGCTAGATTGGCGGGGCGAGCCGTGTATAGCGCAGGTCTAGTCCGCCGCTCTGCTGTCGCAACGTTTTACGGGCGCGCGACGTTTGTTGGGCGCGTTTCGCGCGGTGCTTTGGCTTGGGCGGCGGTCATGTTGCTTGCGGCGCTGCTTGTGGGTTGCGCCAACACTGCCGATACTCCGACGCCCACGCCCGTTGCGACGACCGACGCCGCGCCGCAGCAAACTGACGCCTGCGCGTGCGTGGAGGGCGTCTGCTGCGACCGCATTGTGTTCGGGCAGTCGGCGGCGTTCAGCGGGCCGGCGCAGGATTTGGGCTGGAATATGAAACGCGGGATAGACGCGGCATTCGCGGAGGCGAATAAGCGCGGCGGCGTTCACGGCAGGACGCTGGAGTTGGTTTCGCTGGACGATTCGTATGAGCCGGAGGCGGCCATCGCCAACACAATGGAACTGATACAAGAAGAGGCGGTGTTCGCGCTGATTGGCGCTGTGGGGACGCCCACATCGCGCTCCGCCACGCCGGTCGCGGCGGCGGCGGGCATCCCGTATGTCGCGCCATTCACGGGGGCGGCGTTTTTGCGCGATCCTGAGTGGGACAACATTATCAATCTGCGCGCGTCTTATAATCAAGAGACCGAAGAGATGGTGGCGCGGCTCACCGAAGACTTGGGCATAGAGCGCATCGCGGTTATGTATCAGGACGATTCATTTGGCAGGGCAGGCTACGGGGGGGCGCTGGCGGCGCTGGAGCGGCGGGGTATGGAGCCGGTGGCGATTGGGCTGTATCCGCGCAACACTACGGCGGTTAAGAGGGGCTTGCTTGACTTGCAACAGGGCGATCCCGAGGCGGTTATACTCGTGGGCGCGTACAAGCCGGTGGCGGAGCTGATAGGCTGGGCTAGATTCACGGGAATGGACGCCATATTTATGACCGTGTCTTTTGTGGGCAGCAACGCCTTGTCTAGGGAATTGGGGCCTGAAGGGGAGGGCGTGTATGTCACTCAAGTAGTGCCGTTCCCAACCGACGATTCCATACCCGCGGTTAGCGCATACCTGCGCGCGCTGTCGGATTACAGCAATGACGCAGGGCTGACGAACATGTCGCCGGGCTTTGTCTCATTTGAGGGATATTTGGCGGGGCGGCTGGCTATCGCGGCGCTGGAAAAGTGCGGGCCGGATGTGAACCGCGCGTGTTTCCTGAACGGCTTTCGGGGCGAGGGCGCGATTGACGTGGACGGCTTTATGCTGCGCTACGGCGAGGGGGACAACCAGGGATCCGACGAGGTATTCTTGACGGTGATAGGGGCGGACGGCAACTATCGCCCGGTTGAGGCGGTATCAAGAAATGAGAACTGACTATGTGGAAACGCCCGCTTGAAAACGACTATCGCACATCGTCGGGAGAGGCGACTTACGAGTCGGTGGCAGGCTGGTGGAAACGCCTGCTTGAAAACCGCTATCGCATCTCCACGCAGCTCTACATCGCCATTGGCAGCTCAGTGGCGCTGACGATTGCGGCTAGTCTTGTCGGGTGGTTTTCGTTCAACCAGGTTGGCAACGCGCAAAGCCGCGTGAACGACGACAGCATACCGCAGCTGGTGGCGGCTTTCGGCGTGGCGCAGTACGGCGGCGCGCTGGTGGGCGCGGGGCCGAGTTTGGCAGCCGCTACGCCTGATGACTTTGAGCGCATATCGGGGGAAATCACTGAGGCGCATAACGCCTTTGAGGCGGAGTTGGCGGCGCTGCAGCAAAGCGTGGACGGCGGGGACTTTGATGACGATGTTGGCGGCGATCCCGAGGCGGGGCAGGCGTTGAGCGCCAACGCGCGCTTTGACGGCATACGCGCGGGCGCGGACACGCTCATCTTCAACATAGATTCCATCAAGAGCAGCCAGCAGGAGCTGTATCAGCTGAACGATTATCGCGCGCTGCTGCAAGCCGAGTTCGACGAAATAAACGCGCGGCTTGACCGGCTTGTGGCGCCGGCGCTGGACGACCAATTTTTCTATACGCTTACGGGCTACCGCGAACTGGGGCAGCCGCCCTTGCCGCGCTCCGAGCATTTCGCCGAGGGGGAGCTGGAGCGCTATCGGCATTTGTCGGAGCTGCAGTCGGACATCGCTTTCGCGTCGCAGCTGATAGCGAGCGCGTTCACGGCGTCGGACGCGGCTACGCTGGAGCCGCTGCGGGAGCGGTTTGAGGCGGCGGCTGAGCGCATCCGGCGCAAGCTGACGGTTCTGGACGCCGGACAGAGCGCGGCGTCTCAGAACGGCGCGGCGGGCTTTCAGAATACTTCCACTACCCAAATCTTTCCGCTTGTGAACAGGATGTTGGAACTGGGGATAGGCGAGCAAGGCGTGTTTGACCTGATTCCCCACCAACTTCGCTTGGAGGATCGGCAGCAGGGCTTGTTGCTGCAGAACGACGTCATAGCGGTCGGGTTGATAACCGAGGTGGACACGCTGGTGAACGACGCGCGGGCTGAGGCGCGCGCGGTTACGCAGGCGTCCACGCAGGCGATATTTACCGGGCGCACGCTGCTCTTGGCGATTAGCGCGCTTAGCATTGGCTGCGCGGTGTTAATCGCGTGGCTGTTCGTGGGCAGGGTGCTGCTGAGGCGGCTCGAGATGCTGTCGGATTGGATGCGCCGTATGGCGGGCGGCGATCTGGAGGCGCAGGTCGAGATAGGCGGGCGCGATGAGGTGGCGGATATGGCTGCCGCTCTGGAGATATTCCGGCTGCATGCCCTGGAAGTGCAGCGGCTTAACCTTGTGGAAAAGCTGGCGGAGGAGTTGCAGGGCAAGAACGATGAGCTGGAGTCTGTGCTGGGCGATCTGCGGCTGGCGCAGGACCAGATTGTTATGCGCGAAAAACTGGCGGCGCTCGGTCAGCTCACGGCGGGGGTGGCGCACGAAATCAGAAACCCGCTTAATTTCGTCAAGAACTTCTCGGAGTCCTCGCAGGATCTGCTGGAGGAGTTGAAAGAGGTAATGGACGAGAGCGCGGAGGACATAAAAGAAGACCAGCGCTCTTACATAGACGAAATCTCGCAGGATCTCGCGGACAATATGGAGCGCATCCGGTCGCATGGCAATCGGGCGGATCGCATCGTACACGACATGCTGATGATGGGCAGGGATTCGGGCGAGTGGCAGTTCACGAACATAAACAACTTGGTTGACGAACACGCGCGGCTGGCGTTCCACAGCGCGCGCGCGCTTGACGCCAACTTCCAGCTTGACCTGCGAAATGACCTTGACGAAAATATGGGCGAGGTAGAGGTCATCCCGCAGGACTTGGGGCGCGTTGTGCTGAATATGGTGAGCAACGCCTGTTACGCCACCGACGAAAAGCGGCGCAATATCGAAGAGGCAGAGAGCGGCGAGGCGTACACGCCCACGTTGCTGGTGTCCACGATACGCAATGACGAAAACTTTGAGATACACATCAAGGATAACGGCAGCGGCATACCCGAAGATGTGGTTGACAAGATATTCAACCCGTTCTTCACTACCAAGCCCACTAACCAGGGCACCGGGCTTGGGCTGGCGATGTGCAACGACATCGTGCGGCGGCATGGCGGCAGCATCAGCGTCACCACCGAGCCGGGCGAGTTCACCGAGATGATCATAGAGCTGCCGCTGACGCCGCATGAGGCCGAAACGGCGGAGCAAGCCGAGGAAGAGGACGCGCTTATCTTTTGACGCCGTGCAGCGCGGCGTTAATCTCAGGCGGCGTATCGTTATCGCTTGCCATTTAGCGCCATTCGCGCGTTTCGTTGCGGCGCATCGGCTATCGCCGCGCAACCGGCTTTCGCAAGCCTGCGTTTATCTTGTTAAACATAGCGCAATGTGATACCTTTTACGGCGCGAGAAAGAGTAGAGGTGTCAGTTATGTTCGACCATGATGTCCTGATTATTGGGGCGGGACTTGCGGGGATGCGCGCGGCGCTCGCCGCGGTGGAGGCGGGCGCGGATGTGGCGGTGGTGACGAAAGTTCACCCTGTTCGCAGCCACTCAAACGCGGCTCAGGGCGGCATCAACGCGGCGCTGACCGATAGGGGCGACGACTGGCGCGAACACGCCTACGACACCATCAAGGGCAGCGACTATCTCGGCGACCAGGACGCCATTGAGGTGATGTGCCGCGAGGCGGGCGACGAAGTCATCTCTATGGAGCATATGGGCGTCATATTCAACCGCGACGATGAGGGGCGCCTCGGCACGCGCGCATTCGGCGGGCAGCGCCAGGCGCGCACATTCTTCGTATCCGACTTCACCGGGCAAGCGCTGCTGCATGTGCTTTATGAGCAAGTGATGAAGGCGGGCGTCCGCATCTATGAAGAGTGGTTCTTGCTGTCGCTAATCGTAGAGGGCGGGGAGTGCAACGGCGCGGTGATAATGGAAATTCGCAGCGGCGAAATACATGTTGTTCGCTGCAACGCGGTCATCATAGCGTCGGGCGGGCTTGGGCGCGTGTTCGAGCCCAGCACCAACGCGCTGATATGCACGGGCGATGGCATGGCGGCGGCGTACAAGGTGGGCGCCTCGCTGATGGATATGGAGATGGTTCAGTATCACCCGACTACGCTCAAGGGCAGCGGCGTTCTCATCACCGAGGGCGCGCGCGGCGAGGGCGCGTATCTGCTCAACGCGGACGGCGAGCGGTTTATGAAACGATACGCGCCGAATATGATGGAACTCGCCTCCCGCGATGTGGTATCGCGCGCGGAGCAGACCGAGATCAATGAGGGCAGGGGCATAGACGGGTGCGTTATGCTCGACGTTCGGCATCTGGGCATCCGCGTGATAGAAGAAAGGCTGAGTCAGATCCGCGAAATTGGCCGCGACTTCGCCAATGTGGATATTGCCAGAGAACCGATACCCATACGCCCCGGAATGCACTACCAGATGGGCGGCATTAAGACGGACGTTGACGGGCAGACGCAGGTGCCGGGCTTGTACGCGGCGGGCGAGGCGGCGTGCGTCAGCGTGCATGGCGGCAACCGGCTGGGCGCGAACTCGCTGCTGGATACGCTGGTGTTCGGCAGGCGGTCGGGCGAGCATGCGGCGCAAGCGGCCAAGGGCAAGGGGCGTAGCGCAAGCGTTGGCGAGGCGTCCGCGGACGACGACCGACAATATATCCAACGCTTGCTAGACAACGACAGCGATGGCGAAATGTTCGGCAAGATCCGCCGCGAAATGGGCGATGCGATGAACCAACACCTGGCGGTGTTCCGCGAGCAGAGCGGGATGGAGGCGGCGCTGCATGACTTGCGCGGGCTGCGCGAGCGATACAACAGCGTGGCGGTGCCTGACAAGGGCAAGACATTCAACACGAACCTGCTGTTCACGCTTGAACTCGGCTTTATGCTGGACTGCGCGGAGGCGGTCGCGCTGTCGGCGATAGAGCGCAAAGAGAGCAGGGGGGCGCACACAAGGACGGACGCGCCGGATAGGGACGACGAGAACTGGCTGCGCCATATTCTTGTCAAGCACACTGAGGACGGGCCTCAGGTTGACTATATGCCCGTTGTGATAACCGACTGGGAACCGCAGGTTCGCAGCTACTAGCGCGCGGGCGGTTGCCAGTAAATTCGGAGTTCATCCAAACGATTGGGGATGGATCAGATGGAAGTAACTTTCAGCGTCAAGCGTTTCAACCCGGAAGAGGATGGGCGGGACGCCTATTTTCAGGAATACACCCTGGAAATGGACAACTCGTCCACGGTTCTGGACGGGCTGATACGAATTCGGGAAGAGGTGGACGGCAGCCTGACATTGAGATGCTCCTGCCGCAGCGCGATATGCGGCTCGTGCGGGATGCGTATCAACGGGCAGGCGGGGCTTGCCTGCAACACTAAGGTGGTGGACGCGATGCGCGGCGATAAGCCAATCGTGGTTGAGCCGATGGGCAATATGCCGGTGGTCAAGGATCTTGTGACCGATATGGCAATCCACTGGGACAAGGTTCGGGCCGTTCAGCCTTGGATGCAGCATGAGGGGCCGGAGCCTGAGGGTGAGTACATCGCGCCCAACGAGGATATGGTGCATCTGGCGGGCGTGATGAGCTGTATAATGTGCGGCGCGTGCGTTTCGGACTGCACATCCTTGGAAGTAGATAAGAACTTCATGGGGCCAGCGGCGCTTGCGAAAGCGTATCGGTTTGTGGCAGACCCGCGCGATGACGCCGACGACTCTCGGCTGGGCAGCCTAAACGAATACGGCGGGATGTGGGATTGCACCCGTTGTATGCAGTGCGTTGAGGTTTGTCCCAAGGGCGTTGCGCCAATGGATCGGATAATGGCGCTGCGGGACAAGGCAATCGAGGTTGGCTACACGAATTCATACGGCGCGCGCCACGCGGAGGCGTTTGCCAAGTCGGTTGAGCATAGCGGCTGGCTTGACGAAACCAGTCTGGTGGTGAACACCTACGGCAAGACGAACTTCCCTGAGCTGATAAAACTCATTCCGGTGGCGGCGCGGTCGTTTAGGGTTGGCAAAGTGCCGCCTCTGATTCACAAAGCGCGCCCCGGAGCCGAAAATGTGCGGCGCATATTCCAGAAGGTTGAAGATAAGCGATGAAATACGCCTTTTACCCCGGTTGCGTAGCGCAGGGCGCCGCGCCCGAACTTTACAATTCCACGATAGAGGTGTGCCGCAAGCTTGGCATTGAGCTTGACGCCGAGCCGATGCGGAGCGCGTCCTGCACGGGCGCGGGCGTGCTGCAAGAAAAGAACCGGCGGCTGGGCGATACGCTGAACGCGCGCAACTTCGCGCTGGCGGAGCGCTCCGGGCTGCCGCTGCTGACGATATGCAGCACCTGCCAGGGCGTTATGTCGCAGGCAAACGCGCGGCTCACCGCCGACGCGGATTATCTCGCCGAAATCAACGCCGACCTCGCCGAAGAGGGCTTGGAGTACAAGGGGACGGCGGATCCCAAGCATCTGCTCTGGATAATCGTAGAGGAAGTGGGCATAGACAAGCTCAGAGCGCAGGTAACGCGCCCGCTGACAGGGTTTAGGGCTGCGCCGTTCTACGGTTGCTATCTTGTGCGCCCGTCATCGGCGCTGGGCTTTGACGAAAATCCTGAGCGCGAGGACGCCTTGGAGCAGGTGATAGAGGCGCTGGGCGCCACGGTGGTGGATTTTCCCGGCAAGACGCTGTGCTGCGGCTTTCCCATCCTGACCATCAACCAGCCCAACTCTATGAAAATGGTGTCCAACCACACGCTTGACGCCAAAGGCAGGGGCGCGGACGCAATGGTGACGCCGTGCCCGCTGTGCCATCTCAACCTGGACGGCTACCAGCCGCAGGCGGCAAAGCAGGCGCGGCAGCCGATAGACTTGCCCATCCTGCACTTGCCGCAAATGATAGGGCTGGCGCTGGGCATAGACCCCGCCGCGATGCGGCTGAACAAGCACATCGTATCCACGCGGAGGTTGCTGAGCGCGGTGGGGGTGTCGCCGTAGGGGATTGGGATGGGGATGCGATTGACGGGACTGACAGCGTGGTTTCGTGCCTAGTCAGGACTGACTAGCGGCTGGATTTCGTCGGTGTCGGTGGATTGCCGCGCTATATCCAGGTCGTATATCCGTTGCAGATTTAGCCACGACTCCGCCGTCATCCCCAGCGCTTTGCCGATTCGCAACGCGGTGTCTGCCGTGATAGCGCGTTTTCCTTGCACGATTTCGTTGATGCGCCGCGGCGACACGCCTATGGTTTTGGCAAGGCGGTATTGGCTGACGTTGAGTTCGCTTAGGATTTCGGCGAGGTGTTCGCCGGGGTGAATTGGGGTTGCAATGTCCATTGTTCGCCTCACAATGTCAGTGGTAGTCGGTGATTTCAAGGTCGGTTGCGCCGTTATCGGTCCACCGAAAGCAGATGCGCCATAGGTAGCGCGGGCGGCACGGCTATTCTTCGCAGACATCGTCCACCAACCGCTCCGCCCAGGCGCAGAGGTCGTCGTAGATGTCCGCGCCGCAGCGGGGGCATTCTAGGTCGCCGAAACGGACGCGGACGCCACATTCGGGGCAGCCGGGGAGGTCTGCCAAGCGGTTCATTACTTTTTGTATCTGCTCTTCGGTTGCCATAGTTTGTTCACCAGCCGGTTTAAGTAAGTGTTGGTTGCGGTGGTAGTTTTGGGGCGTTTTTGGCGCGGGTTATTGGAGGGGCAGGGGCGGCTGCAGCCATTTGCCGGTTTGGTTGACTTCTATCGCGTCAATCCATTTTACCCATTCAAAGCCGCGCTTGTCGGGGGCTACCAGGCGCGCGGGAAAGCCGTGTCCGTGCGATAGCGGCTCGCCGCCTACGCGCGTGGCGATGATGTAGCCTTCCGCCTCCGCGAGGGAAAAGCGGCGGTAGTAGCCGGTGACTGAGCGCACGGTTACGCTGGCGGCGTCGGCGGTGGGTTGCGCCGCGCTGAGCAGGCGGGCGAGCGATGCGCCGCGCCATATCTGCGTGGAGTGCCAGCCGCCGGTGCAGTCCAGGGTTGCGGTTAGTTCGGCGTCCGCCGCTATGTCATCGTAGCGTAGGATGGCGGAGTTTGCCACCGCGCCGCGGATGGTTAGCCGCCAGTCGCCGGCGCTGATTGGCGCGGGGTTGTCGTTGAGCCAAGATGTGAGGGGGAATGCGTTGCCGGAGTAGCTGCCCGCGTCGTATGAGCCGGTGAAACGGCGGGTCGCGCCGCTGAGCCCGCCTATCGCGGCGGCGGTTTCGCCTATGCGCCAGAGCGCGGCGGCGGCTATCGCCAAGCCCGCCAAGCGCAGGAACGAGCGCCTATCCACCCAGAACTTCGCGGGAAAGCCGCGCGTGTGGTATAGCGCGTGCCATATGAGGATCGGCACAAGCGCGCCGCCGATGTAGATGTGCCAGCTGACGCCACTGAATAGCCAAAAAGACATTGGGCCGACGAATGACCACGCGAACCCAAGCGCGAGTGTCAGCGCGAGCGCCGCCGCCAGGACCAGGGACGCCGCGCGAGGAGCGGGACGCCTCGCCCAGCGCAGAGATGCGGCTATGTTGCGCGCCTTCCACAGCAGGACGGCGATGATGCCCCAGCCGGCTATCCTGTGCGCCAGGATGAACGCCGCCTCGTCGGGAGAGTTGGACACCAAGCCGAAGAACCCGCTGACAAGCTCAACGGCTATCAGCGCGAGGAGTATCGTGTTCGCCCAGGGATACCTCATATCGGTATATCCGCCTCGCAACCGCTGATGGGCGCGAACCGCGTCGGCGCGGCCGGCTCCGGCCGGCTAATCCGCTTATTCCGCGGACGCCATTACATCCACGAGCTCCTGCACGGCGTCGGCGGACTTTCGCAGCTCGGCGAGTTCGTTATCGGTTAGATCGAACTCTATTATCTCGGCTACGCCGCCGCCGTTCAGCTTTACGGGGACGCCCACGAACAGGTTGTTGATGCCGTACTCGCCCTCAAGCAGGGCTGTGCAGGGCAGGATTTCGTTTTTGTCGAATAGGATCGCCTCTACCATTTGGACGATTGACGCGGAGGGCGCGTAGTAGGCGCTGCCGGTTTTGAGGTAGTTGATGATTTCTGCGCCGCCGTCGCGGGTGCGCTGCACGATTTCGGCGAGGCGGCCGCTCTCTATGAGATTGGCTACGGGGATGCCGCCGGCGGTTGTACTGCCGACCACGGGAACCATAGTGTCGCCGTGTCCGCCAAGCACATACGCCTCTATGGAGCTGACGGATACGCTGAGTTCCTGGGCTAGGAATGTGCGAAAGCGGGCGGTGTCCAGGATGCCCGCCATGCCGACTACGCGATGTTTGGGAAAGCCGCTGACCTGGTAGGCGCGCTGCGCCATTGCGTCAAGCGGGTTGGTGACGGGCAGGATGACGCAGTCGGGGGAATGTTTGACTATCTCTTCGACCACGCTTGTGACGATACGCATATTGGTGAGCAGCAGGTCGTCGCGGCTCATACCCGGGCGGCGGGCTACGCCGGATGTAATGACCACGATGTCGGAGCCGGCGGTTTCGTCGTAGCCGTTGCTGCCGATGATGGAGGCGTCGGATCCCAGCACGGGGCCCGCCTCGAGAATGTCCAGCGCTTTGCCTTGCGGCAAGCCGTCCACGATGTCGACCAGGACGACGTCGGCGTATCCCTTGTCAAAGATGCGCTGCGCGGCAGTCGCGCCCACATTGCCCGCGCCCACAACCGTTACTTTGCTACGCATAGGTGTTTAGTCTCCTCCGCTAGTGTGGCTTTTCAAGTATTCAAGCGATACCCCCTGACAGCGCGCCGCGCGGGCGGCTGCAGGGGGGGTTGTTTATCCGGTATGCGCGCCTAGGCCCCGGCGGCAACGTATTCGTCCCAGCGGGACTCTACGTTGGGATCTTCGACGGTCTGCATGATGTACTCGCCGAATTCGGCGCTGGTTACGCCGGTATCGCGGCCGGTCATTACCATTTTGCGCTCGTACTGGCCGCAGATGTCCAGGGCTTTGTGGAGCTTGCCGCCGAGCTGCTCAAAGCCGATGTGTTCCAGCATCATAGCGCCGGCGCGCACGAGGGAGCTGGGGTCGGCGAACTGCGCCCTGCCGGTGGCGACCATGCGGGGGGCGCTGCCGTGTATCGCCTCAAACATCCCGTAGCGCTTGCCGATGTTGGCGCTGCCGGCGGTTCCCACGCCGCCCTGGATCTGCGCCGCCTCGTCGGTGAGGATGTCGCCGTAGAGGTTGGGCAGCGCGAGGACTTGGAAGTCTTTTTGGCGGGCGGGGTTTATGAGCGCGGCGGTCATTATGTCTATGTACCAGCCGTCCCACTCTATTCCGGGGTAGCGCTCGCTGACTGAGCGGGCTATGTCCAGGAACTTGCCGTCGGTGGTCTTGACGATGTTCGCTTTGGTGACGATGGTGACGCGGGTCTTGCCGGTGCGCTGCGCGTGGGCGAATGCGGCGTCAATGATGCGCTCCGAGCCTTGGCTTGTGATGACGCGAAAGTCTATCGCCAGGTCGTCGGAGACGTTTATGCCTTGGCTGCCGACCGCGTACATATCCTCGGTGTTCTCGCGGAAGAAAGTCCAGTCTATTCCCTGGCCGGGAACGCGGACGGGGCGGACGTTGGCGAACAGGTCAAGCGCTTTTCGCATAGACACATTGGCGCTTTCAATGTTGGGCCAGCCATCGCCCTGTTCGGGCGTGTGCGTGGGGCCCTTTAGGGTTACGTGGCATTGGCGGATTTCGGCCAGAACGTCGTCGGGGATTGACTGCATTTTGGCGGCGCGGTTCTCGATGGTCAGGCCGTCTATTACCCTGAACTCCACCTTGCCGGACGCGACTTCTTCGCGCAGCAGGTATTCAAGGACATTCTGGGTTTCGCGGCTGATGCTGGGGCCGATGCCGTCGCCGCCCAGCATGCCGATGATTATGGGGCTGACGCTGGAATAGTCCACCCAGTCGCCCTCTTGCTTGAGGCGTTCCACTCGCTCCAGCTGCTGTTGCAGAACTTCGCCGAAATGTTCTTTCGCAGCGTCTATTTGTGTGGTTGCCAAACTAGGCTCCTTTCGGCTCATATGAGAGCGTGTTGTGATTGTTTAGTCTTCGGCAGTGATGATGGCGAGTACGGCGTCTTTGGCGACGGTTGCGCCTAGGTCGGCAGCCAACTCCTTGACGACGCCGCTCACGGGGGAGGGCAGCGTGTTTTCCATTTTCATCGCCTCTAGCACTACGACCTCATCGCCTTGTTGGACGCTTTGGCCAACTTCTACTTCGTAGCGCAGCACTACGCCGGGGATAGGGGCGGTGATGGCGGTGTCTGACGCCGACGATGGGGCGGACGGTTCGGGTTGCGCGGCGGAAGTGTCCGTGTCAGGGGCGGGCGCTTGCGGGGGAGCGGCGGCGATGCGGATGCCGTCTGCGGCGTCTGCGGGATCGACTACGACTTCAAAGCGCTCGCCGTTGATATGCACGTTGAAGAGGCGGGCGGCGTCGCTGAGTTGCGGGGCGTCCGCGGCGGGGGTTGCGGGCGAGGCCGCCGTCGGCGTCGGTTCGGGCTGCGTATCGTCTTGCGGCGCGGCGTCCAAGCCGTGCTTGACGCGCAGGAAGTTCATGCCGGTGGCGGGGTATAGCGCGTAGGTGAGCGCGTCTTCGCGGCTGGAGGTCATGTGCTTTACGGCGTCGCGCGCGGCTACCATTTCGGGATCTAGGGTGTCCGCGGGGTTGCCGACGACGCGCTCTTGGCCGTCGGCGAGCGCCTTGCTTTCCAGATCGGGATCTATCGCGGCGGGGGGCGCGCCGTACATACCGGCGACGTATTCGCGCACGGCGCCGGTAATCATTTCATAGCGGCCGAACAGCACATTGTTCGCCGCCTGCGCGCCGGTCATCTGGCTCATCGGGGTTACCAGCGGGGGATAGCCCAAGTCTTTGCGGGTTCTGGGTATTTCCGCCAGCACATCGTCAAGCCTGTCAATGGCGTCCGCCTCGCGCAGTTGGGATACCAGGTTGCTCATCATGCCGCCGGGTATCTGGTGGATGAGCGTTCTTGTGTCTATAACGGCTGTGCGGGGGCTTTCAAGGTATTGGCGATATTTGGGCAATACGCCCTCGAAGTAGTCGCCGATTTCCAATATTTTGTCCAGGTCAAGTTGGGGATCGCGCTCGCCGCCGCTTAGGGCGAACAGCAGCGGTTCAATGGCGGGCTGCGCCGTGCGGAGCGCTAGGGGGGCGACGCAGGTGTCCACGCCATCCACGCCCGCCTCAATCGCTTTGAGCGCGGACATAGACGCCATGCCGCTTGTGTAGTGGCAGTGCAGCTGCAGCGGCACGTCAAGCGCGTCTTTGAGCGCGGATACCAGGTCGTAGGCGTCGTAGGGCGCGAGCAAGCCGCCCATATCCTTGATGCAGACGCTGTCAGCGCCCAGCGCTTGAAAGCGTTTCGCCTTGTCTAGGTAGTAATCAAGGTTGTAGTACTGCCCGCCCAGCCTGCCCTCTTCGGTAACGGAGTAGCATATGGCGATTTGCAGATGCTTGCCGCTGTTCTTGACGGATTGGCAGGCGCGCTCTAGGTTGATGGTGTCGTTGAGCGCGTCAAAGACGCGGAATATGTCTATGCCGGTAGCCGCCGCCTGCTCTACGAATGCGTCCACTACGTCGTTGGCGTAGGCGCGGTAGCCCACAAGGGATTGGCCGCGCAGCAGCATAGATAGCGGCGTGTTGGGGATTAGGGATTTGAATACGCGGAGGCGCTCCCAGGGGTCTTCGCCCAGAAAGCGGGTTGCGGCGTCAAAGGTAGCGCCGCCCCAGACTTCCATAGCGGAAAAGCCCACGGCGTCCATAGCGGGGGCGATGGGCGTCATGTCTTCCAGGCGCAGGCGGGTAGCCATAAGGCTTTGGTGGCCGTCGCGCAGGGTGGTGTCGGTTATTTTGACAGGATTGGCAGCCATTATTTCAACCTGTTTTCTCTTAGTCTAGTTTCCGGGCCTAGTCTCTGGCAGTCCAGTTTCGGGGGCGGTTTGCGAGCGCGCCGCCGTCGGGCGTTCCGGCGCGACGCCATTCGGATAGGCTCTCATTGGCGCGCTCAGGCGACGGCGGCGCGGCGGCGGGGGTTTCGCCGGCGATAAACGCCTGCACCGCCGCGCTGATGGCGGCGATGCGCTTGGCGTCTATTGTGTATGAGGGCGATTGCATCCGATAAGTTCCTTGGCGTTAGATTAGCGTTATAAGTTCCTTGGCGATTAGCGTTATAGGGGTATGCTGCCGTGCTTGCGCTGGGGCAGCGTTTCGCGCTTGTTCGCCAGCATAGCGAGCGCGTCTATGATTTTCGGGCGGGTGTCGGCGGGATCTATCACATCGTCAATCATCCCATGCGCGGCGGCGATGTAGGGATTGACAAGCCTATCGCTGTATTCCCGCGCGAGTCGGGCGCGCATCTCTTGGGGGTCGTCCGTCGCTTGGATTTCGTTTCTGTGCATAATGTTGACTGCGCCGTCAGCGCCCATAACGGCGATTTCTGCGGTGGGCCATGCGTAGTTGATGTCGCCGCGCAAGCCCTTGCTGCTCATCACGATGTACGCGCCGCCGTATGCCTTGCGGGTGAGAACGCTGATTTTGGGGACGGTCGCCTCGGCGTATGCGTAGATGAGTTTCGCGCCGTGCCGAATGATGCCGCCGTATTCCTGGTTGGAGCCGGGCATAAAGCCGGGCACGTCCACGAATGTGACCAGGGGGATGTTGAAGGCGTCGCAAAAGCGGACGAATCGCGCCGCCTTGTCGGATGAGTTGATGTCCAGGACGCCCGCCACTTGCCGCGGCTGCTGCGCCACGATGCCCACCGGCTTGCCGTCCATTCGGGCAAAGCCTACGATGATGTTGCGCGCGTATCTTTCGTGAACCTGCATAAGGTCGGCGTCGTCCACGACGCGCTCAATGATATGCAGCATATCGTAGGGGGAGTTGGGGTTGTCGGGGATGATGTGCAACAGGGATTCGTCGCGGCGGGCGGGGTCGTCGGACGGGTTGGAACGCGGCGGGTCTTCCATATTGTTTTGGGGCAGGAAACTGAGTAGCCGCCGAATTTGCACAAAGCATAGTTCTTCGGAGTCTAGCGCGAAGTGGGCTACGCCGCTGCGGGATGCGTGGCTATCCGCGCCGCCCAAGCGCTCGTGGCTAATCTCTTCGCCGGTTACCGCCTTGATGACGTCGGGGCCTGTGATGTACATTTGCCCGACGCCCCTGACCATAAAGATGAAGTCGGTAAGGGCGGGGGAGTAGGTAGCGCCGCCGGCGGCGGGGCCTAGAATGACCGAGATTTGGGGGATGACGCCGGACGAGCGCACATTACGCAGAAAGATGTCGGCGTAGCCGGCGAGGCTGAGGACGCCCTCTTGGATGCGCGCGCCGCCGGAGTCTATGAGGCCGACCATAGGCGCGCCGCTGTTCGCCGCCAAGTCCATCGCCTTGCAGATCTTCTGCCCCACGACCTCGGACAGCGAGCCGCCAAGCACGGTGAAATCTTGGGAGTAGGCGAATGCGAGCCGGCCGTGAACTTTGCCGTAGCCGGTGACCACGGCGTCGCCTAGGTAGCGCTGGGAGTCAAGCCCGAAATCGGCGCTGCGATGTTGGGCAAATGGATCCAGTTCGGTGAATGTGCAGTCGTCGAAGAGCAATCCGATGCGCTCTCGGGCGGTTAGCTTGCCGCGCTTGCGCTGAGCTTGGATGCGCGGCTTGCCGCCGCCAAGACGCCCCTCGCGGCGCATCTCGTTTAGCCTGTCAAGCGCGTCATCCACTTTTCTGCGAACTACCATAACTGCAAATCCAATGACCGCTCGCCTATAATGCGGCTATAATATCGGATGCCGTCAACGCGGGCGGGCATATCACTGCCCGTTAAGCAAAAGGTAACAGATAACAGCCACTAATGACAAGTTAATGCGACAAAATCAGCCTTGCGCGCCCCAAAAAACTCGCATCGGGAATAGCTTGTTTGAGTGGGGCAAGCGCACGTATATTATGGGCATCGTCAACGCCACGCCTGATTCGTTTAGCGGCGACGGGCTGGGCGCGGATGTTGCCGCCGCGCTGGAGCAGGCTTTGCGATTTCAGGCGGAGGGCGCGGATATTGTGGATGTGGGCGGCGAGTCCACGCGGCCTACGGCGGTGTACGGCAAGGCGGCGCCGGTGTCTGAGACTGAGGAGTTGCGGCGGGTGGTTCCCGTGATTGAGGCGCTGGCGTCGGAGCTGCGTATTCCCGTCAGCGTTGACACATACAAGGCGGCGGTGGCAAGGCGCGCTATCGCGGCGGGCGCGGCTATGGTGAACGACGTGTGGGGATTGCGGCGCGACCCGGATATGGCAAGCGTCATCGCGGACGCGGGCGTGGCGGCGGCGCTGATGCACAACCAGGCGCATGCGCGCTACGCGGATCTTGTGCCGGATGTGATAGGCGCGCTGCGGCGGACGGCGGCGGACGCGCGGGCGGCGGGCATTCGCCGCGAAAACATCATCCTTGACCCAGGCATAGGGTTCGGCAAGACGGCTGAGCATAACCTTGAGATTATGCGGCGGCTGAGTGAGTTCCGGGCGCTGGGCGCGCCGCTGTTGCTGGGCGTTTCGCGCAAGTCGGTGATTGGCTACGCGCTGGGGCTGCCGGTGGAAGAGCGGCTGGAAGGGACGGCGGCGGCGGTGGCGCTGTGCATAGCGGGCGGCGCGGATATTGCGCGGGTTCACGACGTCCGCGAAATGGCGCGAGTGGCGCGTATGAGCGACGCCATAACGCGCGCTGGAGGGCCGTCTGATGCTGAGTGAGGCGTATCTGGGGCTTGGCTCAAATCTGGGCAAATCGGCGCGGAACTTGCGGGATGCGCTGGCGCTGATGCGGGAGTTCGCGGTTGATATTCAGGTATCGCCGCTGTATAGGACAGCGCCGCAGGGGTTTGGCAGCCAGCCGGCGTTTTACAATGCCGCCTGCCGCTTGCGGACGCGGCTGGACGCCTATGAGCTGCTGGCGCGGCTAATGGAGGTGGAGGCGGCGATAGGGCGGCAGCGCAGCTTTCTGAACGCGCCGCGCGCGATTGACATTGACCTCTTGTTTTACAACCGCATGGCGCTGAACGCGCCGTCGCTGACGCTGCCGCATCCGCGCTTGGGCGAGAGGCTGTTCGCGCTTATGCCGCTGGCGGACATAGCGCCGAACTTGGCGCATCCGATAAGCGGCTTGACCGTGCGCGAGATGCTTGGGCGATTGCCCGCGCAGCCGGGCGCAATCAGCAGGGTGGAATGGCGGGCGGCGATGGTGGGCTAGTCTCTGAGGGCGGGCGGCAGCATATTGGGTATGGCGTCCTCTATCGGATAGGTTTCGACGCAGGCTTGGCATTGCAGGCTGCCGGTGACGATCTCGCCATCGCGCTCTTCGTCAACGGTCAGGGCGAGTTCGGAGCGGCACTGCGGGCATACCAGAATGTCCATAAGTTGGCGTCGCATAGGTTACTCCCAGCCGAAAGCGCGCGCCGGGCGTTGGCGGCTATATCAGCGCTATTTCGTTATCTTAGGGCGATTTCGTACAGGGATTTTAGCAGGTCTGATATTAGGAATACGATGAGTCCCAGTATGACAAGCGTGTTGTAGCCGGAGATGGCGCGGAGGATCTTGTTGAGGCGGCCTTGCGGGGGTTGTTCGGGGGCGCGAAAGGCGGCGAGCAGGGGCGAGCGCTTGCGGCGGGCCCAGGCTATCGTGAACATCCAGACAGACAGGGCGATCTTTGCGCCGAGCGCGATGACGTAGGGCGCGCCGACTACGCCGGGCGTGAGGCGGTCTAGGGTTAGGATGACGCCGGTGGCAATCAGCACATAGACGCAGGTGTCAACCAGAGCGCGAAACTCGGTCGCGGCGGCGGCGAGGACGCCGGGCGCGTCGGGGGCGCGGCGTTGGGCGGGGCGCAACACCACTAGATAGAATATGCCGCCGCCAACCCACGCGGCGGCGGATACTAGGTGCAGCCATCTGACGCACAGCAGGAATAGTTCGGTTACTGTCATAGGGATGCGGCGGGCGGGCGCTAGTTCATTATCTCCGCTACAAGCTCCTCAAGCTTTTCTTCGTTCAGGACGCCCGACCACTTGCGGACGATGTCCTGGTTGCCGTCAATAAAGACGGTGGTGGGAAAGCTCGTGATGCGATATTCTCGCACGATGCCTCCGTCCTCGTCGGCGCCCACGGGATAAGTGATGCCCATTTTGCGGATGAAGTCCTTGCCGTCGGCGACGGTGTCTAGCCCGACGAGCTGCACGCCGATGAATTCTACGCCGTCGGCTTTATGCTTTTGATATGCGCTCTCCAAGTCGGGCATTTCGGCGACGCAGGGCGGGCAGGACGGGAACCAAAAATTCATCACGACTGGTTGTCCCTCAAGGCTGGACATTTGGAGGGTTTCGCCATCGGCGCGGGCGTCTGACCCGTAGAGTGAAAGGGAAAAGTCGGGCGCAGGTTCCGGCGTTGGCGTGATGGTTGGCGCGGATGCGTCGTTAGTTGCGTCTTGCGAGGCGCATGCGACAGATAGCGCAAGCGCCAGGCAACTCAGGGCAATGCCGCACATAGCGCGTCTTATCGTTGTCTTGTTTCTTGCCACCGCAGTCCTCCACAAGCGTGTTCGGGGGATTTGCCGTATATTGCCGTATATCGTTTGGATGCGCGGGAACGCGCGGGGGTTCATAGGCGGGCGGGCGCATAGGGCGCGAGTTAGGGCTGCTCGTCAATGAGCGCCTCGGCGTGGCGCAGCAGCAGTTCGGCGCGGTCTTTGGGGACGCTGCGGGTTTCGAAGTAGAGATGCAGCGCCTCTTTGGGGGATATGCCGCGCGTATCGGCGTCGCCAAGACGCGTTCTTTGCCTGTCTAAGACTTGCTTTGAGATGGACGCTATGTGATGTGCGCGGCTGAGCGCGGCGCGGATTTCGGTTTCGTTAAGATGCGGCTCTAGTTCGGCGGGCATTGTTAGGCGCACGCGCACAATGGCGTCGTCAATGGGATGGGCGGCGATCCGCTTGACTACGCTTGCGGTGGGATCGTCGTCCCCCGTTTTGAGTTCGACGTCTATCGTTACGAACCTGCGGGCGTCGCTCAGGACGAACTCGAAGTTTCGCAAGCGGGATCCGGCGGGCCGCGCGGGGTCAAGGTCAATTACGCAGAAACCCTTGTCATCATGCTCTTCGCCGAAGTCAACGCGCTGGAGGCTACCGGCGTACACGACGTAGGGGTGGTTTTCGCCGAGTTTCTGGTAGCGGTGGATGTGGCCTAGCGCGACGTAGTCAAATTCGGGCAGCGCTACGCTGCTGTTCAGAAGGACGTGGTCGTGGCCGAGCATCATTGATTGCTCAGACGCCAGGCGCGAATTGCTGATGGTGACGTGGCCCGCGAGCAACGCGGGGATGGCGGGATCAAGCGCGTCGGCTTGCAATCGAATGGCGTTGGTTAGGGCGCTTTCTAGGGCTTGGTTAATTTGCTCGTGAGTCAAGCCGCGCATTTCGTCTCGCGCAAGGAATTCGCTGCGCTTAATCCAGGGGACGGCAACGACTTGCAGGGGGCCATCGCGGGTTTCTACCATGTATGTTTGCAGCCTATCGCCGATGTGGACATTTCGCACATTCAGAGTAGGGAAGATTTCCAGGGCGGTTGCCTGCGCGATGACCTGCGGGGTGTCGTGGTTGCCCACTAGCAGGAATGTGGGGATGCCGGCGGCCGACAGCCGCGCGATGCGCTTGGCGAACTCGCGCTGGTGGGTTTGGGAGGGATCGCGGCTCTTGTATGCGTCGCCGCAGAACAGCGCAAGGTCAATGCCCGTGTCGATCGCGTAGTCAACAAGATCATCGTAGGTATGCAGAAAATCGCCCAGCCGGGACGAAAGCCCGGTGGTTGGGTCAATTCTGCCGTAGTTTTCGACGCCGATGTGCAGGTCGGCGAAATGAAGTATTCGCATATGCGGTTGCCTTGCCTGGTATGGTAGGCTGGCGTTGGCGTCAAATCGTGGGCTAAACGGCGGGCAGGCGGCTGCTCAGTTCGGCGTTTAGGTCGGCGATAGGGACGCGGGTTTGTTCCATAGTATCGCGGTCGCGGATGGTTACGGCGTTGTCGTCCAGGGAATCGAAGTCCACGGTGACGCAGAGCGGCGTGCCGATTTCGTCTTGGCGGCGGTAGCGCCTGCCGATGCTCTGGGCATTGTCGTACTGCACAAAGCCGCTGACGGCGCCGGAGCGGCGGACGCTGTCGTACACCTCTCTTGAGAGGGGCAAAAGGCGCGCGTTGCGGCTGAGGGGCAGCACGGCGACTTTGACGGGGGCTATCGCGGGGTGGAGTTTCAGCAGGACGCGCGTCTGGGCTGCGCCGTCGGCGGCGGGGACTTGCTCTTCGGTATAGGCGTCCACAAGGAAGGTCATAGCGGCGCGGTCGACGCCGGCGGACGGCTCAACCACATAGGGCGTAAAGCGGCGGTTGGACGTCTGATCGAAGTATGTCAGGGATTGGCCGCTGCGGTCGGAGTGGGCTTTGAGGTCGTAGTCGGTTCGGTTGGCTATGCCCTGTATCTCGCCCCAGCCCCAGGGGAATAGATACTCAATGTCGTAGGTGGCCTTGGAGTAGTGGGAAAGCTCGTCGGGTTCGTGGGCGCGGACGCGCAGCCTGTCTTTGCGGACGCCGAGCGATGTGTACCAGTCAAGGCAGTCATCTATCCAGCGCTCGTGGCTGCTTTCGTCTTCGCCCGGCTCCACGAAGTACTCTATCTCCATCACTTCGAACTCGCGCGTGCGAAAGATAAAGCCGCCGGTGGTGATTTCGTTGCGAAACGCCTTGCCGATTTGGGCTATGCCGAATGGCAGGCGCTTGCGGGATGCGTTGAGGACATTTTCGAAGTTGACGAATATGCCCTGCGCGGTTTCGGGGCGCAGAAAGGCGACTGAGGCGTCGTCTTCCACTGGGCCTATGAATGTTTTGAACATCAGGTTGAAGTTGCGGGCGTCGGTGAGTTCGCCGCCGCAATCGGGGCATTTGCGCTCCGGGAGCTGGTCTTCGCGCCAGCGGCGGTTGCACTCGCGGCAGTCCACAAGCGGGTCGGTGAAGCTATCGACGTGGCCGCTGGCGCGCCAGACGTCGGGGTTCATCAGGATGGACGAATCCAGCCCGACCATATCGTCGCGCTCCCACACGAACGTGCGCCACCATGCGTCTTTGATGTTGCGCTTGAGTTCCACCCCGAGGGGGCCGTAATCCCAAGTGCTGGCGATGCCGCCGTAAATTTCGCTGCTTTGGAATATGAACCCCCGCCGCTTGGCAAGGGAAGCGAGCGCGTCCAAATCCACCGATGATGCCGTTGCCTCTGCGTTGTCTGCCACGATAAAGCCTGCCTATGATGATAGAAGTAGGGGCGCGGTTGGCGCAGCCCAAGATTGATTATAGCAAATGCGGGCGGGCGAGTGCGCGTGATAGGGCGGGATGACGGGATTTAGCAAAGCAAAGCCCACGGCGGTCAGGCGTGGGCGGGATGTGGGGAGTTGATATTGGAGGCGACGGGCGGATTCGAACCGCCGATAGGGGTTTTGCAGACCCCCGCCTTAACCACTTGGCTACGTCGCCTCAATCCTAGATATTTGGCGTAGATGTTTGGTGCCGAGGAGGAGATTCGAACTCCTACAGCCTTGCGGCCACAGCGCCCTCAACGCTGCGTGTCTACCAATTCCACCACCTCGGCCCGCTCGCGGATTAAGAACTCCCGCATATCATACACTCATATTAGCGGCGTGTCTTAAACCCGCGTGTGCAAGCGTCTGAAGTATTATAGACAATAAAATGCGGTATGTCCACAATTTGACGGGCAAGAACATTTTTATAAGCGCGGCATAGGCGCGTGATGGTGTATCATATACGCGGATTTGGGCGCAAAGAGATAAATTGCCTTGCGCCAAAATTAGCCTCATAACGATTTGCAAACGCCGATTGTAGGATGCCGAATATCATATCATCAATGCTGAGCAGCCGCCGCAAAGATCGCCCGCGTGGGGGGGCGCTCGCGCTTGCGGTGGTTGGACTGGGCAACCCGGGGCCGGAGTACGCGGACACGCGGCACAACGCGGGGTTTCTGTGCATAGACGCGCTGGCGCGGCGGCACGATATAGGGCTGGCGCGGCAGCATCGCTCGGCTATCGTGGGCGAGGGCGAGATAGAGGGGCAAGCGGTGGCGCTGGTTAAGCCGCGCACATATGTCAATCGCAGCGGCATCGCGGTTCAATATCTGCAGGCGCGGTATGCGCTGAGCGTTGACAGGCTGCTGGTCGTGTATGACGACATCAATCTGCCGCCGGGCAAGCTAAGGCTGCGCGGCAGGGGCAGCGCGGGCGGGCATAACGGCATCAAGTCGGTGATAGAGACCACCGGATCGCAGGATTTCCCGCGCTTGCGGATTGGCGTGGGGCGTCCGCCGGACGGGATAGGACAGGTGGAGCATGTGATTGGGGCGATGGATCCGGATGAGCGGGATGCGCTGGACGGCGCGGTCGCGCGCGCGGCGGATGCCGTGGCATGCCTGCTGGCGGAGGGGATTGACGAAACGATGAGCCGGTTTAACTAGGCTGGGCGCAGGTTAGGCGCATATAGCGGTTGACTGCCGCCAAGGGAGATTTCACTAATGCAATTCGGCCTGTTTCTGGAGTGGCCCAACCCGACTTTGCGAAATTGGAAAACGCTCTTTGAAGAGGGCGTTCAACAGGTTCAGTACTCCGAAGAGCTGGGGTTTGACTACTGCCTGATAGCGGAGCATCACTTCACGAACTACGGCAACTCGCCCGCGCCGCTGATGCAGGCGCTGTACATCGGGCAGCGCACGCGGCGCATCCGCATCGGGACGGCGTCGGTGATACTGCCTGTGTGGCAGCCGTTGCGCCTCGCCGAAGAGATAGCGGTGCTGGACAACCTGATTGACGGCAGGCTGATGTGCGGCGTGGGCAGGGGCTATCAGGGCTATGAAATGGCGGGCTTTGGCAGCGATCTCGCCGCGTCGCGGGGTAGGTTTGAAGAGACGCTGGATGTGCTGCTGAAAGCGTGGACTTCTCACGAATCGTTCACCTATGAGGGGGAATATGTGCGGGTTGATAGCCCGGTGACCGTGTTTCCCAAACCCAAGCAGCGGCCGTATCCCGAACTTTGGCTGACGGGGACTAGCGTGGAATCTATGCGGCTTGCGGCGAAAATGGATATGCTGCCGCTGTCGTCAAGCATGATGGGAATGGACGGCGTCCGCAAGCAGATGGCGTCGCTGGTTCACGCGCGGGCGGCGCTGGGCAAGCCTATGGACGGGCTGTCGCTGGGGCTGCAGTGCATGACGCATGTCGCGCCAACCGACGAAGAGGCGTATGAGGCGCTGCCGTATGTGCGGTGGCAGACGCGGGCTCAGCGCGGGCTTAACCGGCACGACGTCCGCAACGGGGCGGTGGACGCCAGCCCATATGAGGGCGAGCTGGACGACGAGGCGTTCTTGGACAGGCTGTTCTTCGGCAGCCCTGAGACGGTCATTCGCAAGTTTGAGCGCGCGGCGAGCGTGGGGGCGACGCATATCAGCAATTGGATGATGTTCGGGGGAATGGAACACGAAAGACTGATGCGGTCGGTGAGGCTGATGGGTGAGGAGGTGATTCCGATGCTGCGCGATGTGACGCCGCCGGCGTCGCTGTATGCGGAGCTGGCGGAGGAGCCTGAGGTGACCACTGAGGAGCTGCAGGCGGCGCGATTTGCGCGGGCGCCGCGCGATATGGCGACGTAGCGGTGGCGCGGCAAAAGCAGGTTTGGCCGGTTGTTACTCGTTTAGGAATCAAGATGCGTTTGCCCTGAGTGATGCGAAAGGTAGCGTTTCTTTTTAGGTGGTTTTGAGAGTTTGGAAAGTTGTTCCCCAACTGGTAAAGCAGGCGGCTATGGCAATGCTGTCCAACCATCCGCAACGGTAGATATATTCGACCACCTAAATGGAAACGCTACCATGCGAAATTGCATCTAGCAAGGCGGCTGTGCTATATTTATGCCTGAAATATGGGCAAGTGGCTTGCCTATACCCGTTTCGTCCGGCACACAGCACAAAGGAGTCCCAATTGGCACATGTATCTCTTCGTGAGGGTGAAGATCCGGAGGCGCTACTGAAGCGTTTCCAGACCTCTATGCAGCGCTCCGGCATACTGCGCGAGCTGCGAAACCGGCGCTTTTTCCGCTCTAAGGGCGAGCAGGCGCGGTTGGACAAGCAGCGCAGCCTGCGCCGCATCCGCCGCCGCCGCAACCGATAACGCCAAGCCAAGCCGTTGCCGCAACGTCCGCAGGGGAACGTCGCGCGGCAATTCGCGCTCGCCGTCTAGCCCGTTTCGCATACCGCGCAAGGAGGAATTCGCGTTGGACGCCAATCCTGCCGACCACACCATCCGCATTAACGGGCTTGACATACACTATCTTGACTGGGGCGGCGATTCTTCGCGCAACTTGCTGCTGGTTCATGGGCAGGGCGGCAATGCCCACAACTGGGATCACATCGCGCGGGAGTTGCGGAGCGAATTTCGCGTGATTGCGATTGACCAGCGCGGGCATGGCGATTCTTCGCACACGCGGGAGGGCTATGCAGTGACCGCGTTTGCGGCGGATCTCGCCGAATTCGCGGATGCGCTGGGCATAGCGCCGTATGACTATGTGGGCGCCTCGCTTGGCGCGCGCAACGCTATCCCATACGCGGGCGACAATTCGGATCACCTGAAACATCTGGTCTTCTTGGATTATGGGCCTGAGATGAGCGTGGCGTCGGCGCGCAACCAGATTGGCGGGATGAACCGCCGCCCGCTCGGTTGGCGCAGCATAGACGAATACGTGGAGTTCAGCGCGCAGGCGAATCCAAGAGCGTCGGCGGAGTATCACCGCAGCGCCGCCGTTCACGGGTTGCGGCTAAACTATGCGGGCAAGTATGTGCCTAAGCACGACCCGGATATGTTTTGGATCAACGGCAGCTTTGGCAAGAACGAAGTGCCGCTGCTGTGGGATAAGTGGGCTAACATCCGCTGTCCAACGCTCATAATGAAGGGCGAACACAGCGACTTTCTATCACCGGACATACTGGATCGGATGCGGGCGACGCAGCCATTGATGCAGTTCGTTGAGGTTCCGGGGTCCGGGCATCCCATCGCCGCGGATAATCCGGAGTTTCTGCTGGGCGAGTTGCGGCGGTTTTTTGTGGACTAGCGGGCGCTTGGCGGGCAAACGCGCCCGCGCGTGTGGTATGCTTTGGGTATGAGCGAGCGAAGCATACGGCTGACTACCGAGGGATTTATGCAGCGTCCGGCGCTGGACACTGCGGTGTCGCGCGCGCTGCTGCGGCAGGTTTCGGAGGGGAACGAACCCGAAACGCTGCGCCTGTACACGCCGGCGGATGTGGTGGCGTTTGGGCCGCAGGATGTCGGCGCGGCGGGGTATTCGGACGCCGTTGCCGCCGCCCGCGCGCGGGATTTTGAGGCGATAGAGCGGCTTGCGGGCGGCCGCGCGGCCGTATTTCATCACGAAACCATAGCGTTTTCGTGGACTATGCCGGACGCCGCGCCTAGGGCGGATGTTATGGCGCGCTTTGACGAGGTGGCGGATATTTTGGCGAGCGCGCTGAAACGCTTGGGCGTTGACGCGCGGGTTGGGATGGTGGAGGGGGAGTACTGCCCCGGACAGCACAGCGTCAACGCGCGGGGGGAGCGCAAGCTGATGGGCGTGGGGCAGCGGCTCATTCGCAACGCGGCGCATGTGGGCGGCGTAGTGGTGGTGGGCGACGGCGAGCGCATACGCGACATCCTGGCGCCGGTGTATGACGCGCTGGGGATCGCGTGGCGGCCGGACAGCGTGGGCAGCGTAGAGGATGAGCTGGGCGGCGCGGATTACGCGGCTGTTGCCCAGTCTATAATCTATGAGTTCGCCGAGCGGTATGAGTTGTATGAGGGCGCGCTATCCGCCGATACCCTGCGGCTGGCGGAAACGCTGGAGGCTGAGCATTTGTCGCCTCAGCCGGGCTGATGATGGTTGCGCCGCAAGGCAATGGCGGATGGCGCACACGCTACTGCGCTACCAGGCCGCCGTCGATGACCAGTTCGCTGCCGGTGACGAATGACGAGTCGTCGGATGCCAGGAATAGGACGCCGTTGGAGATGTCGTCAACCGTGCCTAGTCTGCCTAGCGGGATGCGGTCGTGGTAGTCTTGGCGCACATCGGGGTCGGCGAGCGCCTCTTCGGTCATGGCGGTTATTATCATTCCGGGGTGGACTGAGTTGCAGCGGATGTTGTCGGGCGCGTGCTGGATGGCGATTGATTTGGTGAGCAGGCGCACCGCGCCTTTGCTGCTTTGGTAGGCGGTTGAGCCGTATCTGCTGCCCACAAGGCCGGCGATGGACGAGATATTGATGATGGAGCCGCCGCCCGCATCGCGCATCGCGGGTATGGCGGCTTTGGCGCCTAGGAACACGCCCTTGCCGTTGACATCAAGCACGCGATCCCATTCGTCGGCGCCGGTGTCTTCCAAGCCTTTGCGTAGCAGGATGCCGGCGTTGTTGACTAGGATGTCCAGCTTGCCGTAGCGGTCAAGCGCGGTTTGGACGGCGGCGTTCCAGGCGTCGGCGCTGGTGACGTCCAGACGCACATAGACGGCGTCGCCGCCCAGTTCGGCGATCCGCGCCTCTAGGCGCTTGCCCTCATCGTCCAGGATGTCGCCGATGACTACCTTTGCGCCCTCTTGGGCGAATAGCAACGCCTCCGCCGCGCCTTGCCCGCGCGCGCCGCCGCTGATGAGGGCGACCTTGCCGTCAAGTCTTGCCATAGCGAACCTCCTAGGGAGTTGTAAGTTTTCGGTTAGCAATAGGATGTGTCAGCGGTTTGACTAGGGGATATGCCAGCGGCGCGCGCGCCTAGTCGGGGTCGTATATCATCCATTCGAGCAGGTTGTCGTCGGGATCGCGGGCGTAGAGGCTGACGGCGTTTTTGTGGCGCAGCGCGCCTTTGCGGGGGCCGGGGCCGGCTATGATTTCCACGCCGGCGTCAAGTAGCATGCGCTCGCAGTCGGCGGCGGCGCCGTCCCATACAAAGCAGATGTCGGCGCTGCCGGGAACGGCGGTTGGGCCGCGCAGGGCGGCGGTGTAGCCCTCAGGGTGGACGTTTATTTTGGAATCGCCGACTTGGATTGAGACGATGTTCGCCTTGCCCGCGCGCCATTCGGCCTCGTCGTTGATGGTGAACCCAAGCCGCTTGTAGAAAGCGATAAGCCGCTCTATGTCGGCGGTGGGCATAGCGATATGGTCAATTGCCACGCTTGTCATATTTCGCTCCTAGAAAGGTTTCGCGCGAATACCGGGTAGAACGCGCCGTTGCGTTAGAACCGGCAAACCGGCGATAGGGCGGCTTGCGGGGTTTGTTGCCGCGCTCTTGATTTTCGCTCTTGGTTTTGATAGGGCTTTGCGGGTTGGCGCTATTTTACAGGGCGCCGGGGATTGGCGCAATGAGGACGGCGCAATAACTTTACGATGGCATTGGCGGCGCATTATAATGCGGGGGACGGACATTACGCGCCGGCGTCCTTTCCGGCTTAGGGAGGCATTGCCATAGACGAGACTCGGCTGCGCGCCGTATTGCGGGATTATAAGCGCGAGGGCATTAGCGAGGATGATGTCATTTCGCGCCTGATCGACTTGCCGTATGAAGACTTGGACTTTGCGAAGGTAGATCATCATCGCGCGCTCCGCAAGGGGTTTCCTGAGGTGGTGTTCGGGCAGGGCAAGTCGCCTGGGCAGATAGCGTCCATATCGGAGGCGCTGCTGCGGCGCTCGGATAGGCTGCTGGTTACGCGGGCGTCGCAGGACGCTTATGACGCGGTGGTCGAGCGGGCGGCGGACGCGCGGTATGAAGAGATGGCGCGCTGCATTGTGGTGGATCGCCGCGCGGAGGGCGAGCGCAAGCAGGCGCCGGGCGTGCTGGTGGTTTGCGCGGGAACGGCGGATTTGCCGGTGGCGAGCGAGGCGGTGGTGACCGCCGAGATTATGGGCTGCGAAGTGGAGCGCGTGTTTGATGTGGGCGTGGCGGGATTGCACAGGCTGTTGGCGCAGTTGCCCTCGCTGCAGCGGGCGCGGGTGGTAGTGGCGGTCGCGGGAATGGAGGGCGCGCTGCCGTCGGTTGTGGGCGGGCTGGTGGACGCGCCGGTTATCGCCGTGCCGACTAGCGTGGGATACGGGGCGAGCTTTGACGGGCTTGCGGCGCTGCTCGCTATGCTGAATAGCTGCGCCACGGGCATCGGCGTCGTGAACATAGACAACGGGTTTGGCGCGGGCTTTCTGGCGGCGCTTATCAACGGGCTGCCGTCGCATAGCGCGGGGTAGTTCGGCGATTTCGCCCATTGCCGGATAGTTCCAAAGCGCCGGGGCATTTGCTGTTTTCGCCATTGCCGTTGTTCCTGTTGCCTTGCCATTGCTTGCCTTGCCATTGCTATTTTGGCTTATATTCAAATCGGGATGCCGCTTGTTTGCAAGAAAGCAGCCAATGACTTTTGGGTTTAGGATGGGCTTATCCGATTGTGTGCGGGCGTGGGCTTTATGGTAGTATTTACGGGCGTTGGCGGGGCTTGCGCCTAGAAGATGCGGCGGATATTCGCGCGCCTTAGGAGTGGCAGTATGGATATAAACGAAAGATGCGAGGCGTTTGTGGAGCGGCATGCGGGGTTGTGGCAACTGGACGCTTGCGGCGTAACGCGGTCGGAGCGGCGAATACCCGCGCTGCTGCATGCGGACGCCTATGTGCCGGACACGCAGCGCACAAGAGTGCTGCTGGTGAGCGGGCTGTCGGGCAGGGCTGAGGATGTGGAGAATGCGTTTGAGGCGCTGACCGCCTACAGCGAGGCGGGCGAGGCGCTGCAGCGGGATGTGGCGCTGAGCGCGATACCTTGCGGCAACCCGGACGGGCTTTTGCAGGGATTGACGCTGAGCAACGGATCGGGCGGCAATCCCGCGGCGGGCTATCCGCCTGAGGGGCGGTATTACGACGACGCAAACGACCCTGAGGCGCGCTATCTGTGGCGCTGGGTCGGGTTTAACGCGCCGGATGTGGCGCTGGAGGTGCGCGAGGGCGCGGGGATGCGCTGGGAGGCGTCGGGGCAGTCCATACAGGGGATAGCGGCGACGCTGAACGCATATCCGATAGCGGACGACGATTCGCTGGCGAGCGCGCTGTCGGACGGGAGCGCGAACCGGCTGGCGGCGATACCCGCGCTGCGGCTGACTTGCTCGCGCGAGGCGGTGAGTGACGCCATAGCCGCGCTGTGGCGGATATTGGCGCAGGAATCGGCACTGGGGTCGTCGCCGGCGCGGCGTGAATTGGACCGCAGGCGGGCGCGGACGCCCATAGAAACGGCGCGCATACTGGCGGGGGCGTATGGGCATAAGCTCAATCCGGTTATCTATACGCAGGGGGTTGCGCTGAGCGGCAGGCTGCGCTTGGCTGAGCTTGACGCCGAGTATGAGAGCCCGGTTGCGGATATAGAGCGAATGGTTCGGGGATACGCGGCGAGCGATATGCGGGGCGTGTTCGGGGACAGCGGCGGAGGGCCTAATCTCGCCGGGCTGGTGTGGGCGGATGAGCTGGCGGATGCGTCGGGGGACGGCCGATATAGCGAACTGCTGGTTCGGATAGCGGACGAGGGGTATCGGCCCGCCAGCGAGGGCGGGATACCGCCGGCGTCGGATGACGATTACCGGGTTGAGGATATGTTCTTCGGGGGGGCGATGCTGGGGCGGGCGCAGGGGATCACGGGGGATAGGGCTTATTCGGATATACAGGCGCGGTTCTTGCTGGACGCGGAGGTTCAGCAGGATGACGGGCTGTTCTGGCACTGCCGCGACGCGGCGTGGTTTTGGGGCAGGGGCAACGGGTTCGCGGCGCTGGGGTATGCCGAGACGCTGACTTATATGCCGGATGATCACGCCGACCGCGAGGCGCTGCTGGCGCAGCATAGGCGGCATCTGGTGGCGCTGCTGCGGTATCAGCAGCCGTCGGGGATGTGGCGGCAGGTGGTTGATTTTCCCGGCTCGTATCAAGAGATGACGGCTACTTGCATGATAGGCTACGCAATGGCGCGCGGGATGCGGCGCGGCTGGCTGGACGCCGATTTCGGGGATGCGCTGGAGTTGGCGTGGCAGGGCGTCAATGAGCGCATAGACGGCGAGGGCGGGCTGGTGGACGTCTGCACGGGGACGGGGATACAGGGCAGCCTGCGGGATTATTTGGATAGGCCGGCGGTGTTCGGGTGGGATGAGCGCGGGGGGGCGATGGCGCTGTGGTTCGCGTGCGAGATGGAGCGCTACCGGCGGCATATCGCGGAGCAGGCGTAGCGGGGATACGCTCATCATCGCTACACCCAGGGCCAGGGGACGTTGCGGTAGGGGTCTAGCATTGGCAGGGCGCGGCGGTCTAGGGCGAATTCTAGGCGTTGGGTTAGGGATTGCATCTCTTGAGGGGTGATGAGGTCGGCGAGCAGGCAGGGTAGGTCGTGGGCGGGGGATTGCAGCGCCGCCAATAGGCGTTCCAGGTCGGCGGCGAGCGCGTCGGGGATGGGCTTGCCCCAGAACTCTATCATAACGGTGCGGAGCTTGAAGGCGGGGTGGAATGTTAGGCCGTGGTCTATGCTCCATAGGACGCCGTGGTCGTCTTGGAGGCAGTGGCCGGCTTTGCGGTCGCCGTTGTTGACAACCAGGTCGAAGACGGCGAATTTGGCTAGTTCGTCGGCGTTGCGCTCTATGAGGTCGAAGTAGGTGGTTTCGGGGTCGCAATCAATGTACATTTGCATAGAGCCGATGCCGTAGGGGCCTTCGCGGAGCAGGGTGTAGGGGACGTTGGGCCAGCCGAGCGCGCGGCTGAGGAGGAAGGTGGCGCGCTCGCGTTGGTAGAGGGTGCCGCTGGGGTAGTCGTAGAGCGGGCGCTCGCCGTCGCGGGGCTTGTATATGGCGCGGATGCAGTTGCCGTCGCCGGCGTCTAGGTGGACCATAAAGGTGTAGTTTGAGCCGTAGGGCATGCGGTAGCCGCCGATGACGGGGGCGGATTGCAATAGCGGCAACGCCTGCCGCTCGGTCATTTGGACGGGCGTAGGCTCGGCGCGGGGGGTATGGAGTTTGCGGCGTTGTTTTCGTGGTGGCAAGGGTATCGGCGGGGGCGCGCTCAGGGGCGGCGGCGTGAGGGCGCGGCTAGTCGTCATCGGGGTCGGTGATTTTGGCGTGGCCGTTGACGCGGGGGCAGGCGTGGCCGTCGGGGTCGATGGCTCTGCCGCAGAGTGGGCAGAGTGGGCGGCCTGCGGCGCAGACTTGGATGGCGGATTCGGCGAAGTCTTCCAGCTGGGCGCGGTCTGCCCAGACGCGGACGGTGGGTTCGTCGCCGGGGGCGTCTTCCATGTCGTAGGCGTCGATGAGGAAGAGGCCGTTGCGGCTGTCGTGGCCTAGGGCGAGTTTGCCGATGCGAAAGTCGAGGCGGGTTAGGCCGGGCGCCTCGCGTTCCGGGGGGATGTAGCCGTCGGCGTCGGTTTCGGGGAGGGTCGCCATGAGTTGCTGGATGCCCATAGCGAGTTCCAGCAGGTGTTCTTTCTCGATCCAGAGGACGGCGGAGCTGCTTTCGCTGTCGGCTAGGATGCGGAACATGCGCCTGCCGGGTTCGCCGACCGCGTCGGGTTCGAGCCTGCTTGTGTTGGTGAATTCCACTTTTGCGTCTGCCATAGCGCCACTATTCTATTCGGTTGGGCGTGATGCCGCAAGTTAGGGTTTGGGATTTGGCGGGGGTTAGGATAGTTGGAGGAGTTCTACCCAGTTGCCGTCGGGGTCTTGGATGTAGCAGCCTTTTTTGCCCTCAACGATTTGGATGGGCGGGTTTAGGCGTTTCGCGCCGTGTTCGGCTAGGCGGTCGTAGGCGGCGAATATGTCGTCCACTACGAAGGCGATGTGGGATGCGCCGTGGGCGTTGCGCTCTTGGATGTGGGCGTCGGCGCCGGGCGGGTTGAGGTATTCTATGAGTTCAAGTTGGTGGCCGTTGCCGTAGTGGAATTCGGCGATTTTGATGTGGGTGTCTGGGTAGCCGAGTATTTGGGAGATGGGGCCGCCGTCGCGCTCGCGGGTGCCGATGAGGGTCAAGCCTACGGCGTCGCGGTAGAATGCGACGGAGGCGTTTAGGTCGCTGACGACGAATCCGGTGTGGTGCATTCCTAGTATCATGGGGAGTTCTCCTTATGCGACTATTTAGCCGACGACTTGCGCGGGGCGTTGCGGGGATAGGCGTGGGTATAGGATACTCGCTATGGGGGCGGTATTCAATGGCGAGTGGGCGCACGGGGGCCAAGCGGGGGTACGGGGGCAGGGGGCCGCCCTACTTTTTTACGAAAAAAGTAGCAAAAAACTTTTGGGGGCGGCTTGCGCCGCGGATTTGCGGGGGTTAGGGACTGCGGGATTTTGGGGGTTCGCCGTCCTCAGAGGCGTCGGAGTTTTCCGGGTGTAGCCGGCTTTGGATTATTGCTTGGCGTTTTTGGAAGTTCGCCTCGGCTGTGATGGCGTCGTAGATTTGTTCGTGGGTCAAGTCCTCTTTTGGGATGCCGGCGGTGGAGTGGTGGTTTTCAAGGGCGGTGTCTAGGTCGACTTCGGGGTGGCGGGCTAGGGCGTTGGCGACGGCGGTTGCGCCGCGGGTGGTGGGAGTGTCGGGCGCGTTGATATTCGCGCCGGTATCGGCGGCAGTGGCGCTGTTGCCATTGGCGGCGCTGTTGGCATTATTGTTGTTGGCGGCGCTGTTGGCAATCTCGCCGTTCTTGTTGTTGGCGGCGTTGTTGCCGTTGTCAGCGGCGTTGTTGCCGTTGCGGTTGGCGGGGTTGTTGTAGTCGTGGGTGGCGGCTTTGTCGGCGTGGGCGCGCTTGGCGGCTTTGTTGGCTTTCTTTTCGGCCTTGGCGGCTGCCTTTGCCTGGACGTCTTCTAGTTTGCGCTGGGTTTCTTCGAATATGGCTAGGACTTCCGCCTCTTGCTCAGGGGTGAGCTTGGCGGCGGCTTTGCGCTCGGCGCGGCGGCGTTCCAGTTCTTGGCGCTCTTTTTCGTCGAGCTGGCGGTAGTATTCTTCTATGTCCTCGGCGGTGATGTGTTCCCAGGGGATGTCCGCGCCGCGCCAGATTAGGTGCTTGATTGACCAGAGGCGGTGCGTCTGGGTGTAGGGATCGGTGATGATTTCGTCCCAGCCGTTGAATTTGGGGTTGTGGATGACGTAGAAGAGGAATGAGGTTAGCTCTACGCCGTCGCCGGTTATTTCGCGGAGGTCGCGGGATAGTTTGGAGTGGAGCATTTTTTCTTCCAGGTAGGAAGTTTTGAAGGCGCAGTCGGGGGTTCGGCTGCCGCCGAGCCGCTTTAGCATTTCTTGGGCGGCGGACATCTGATGGTGCGCCTTGACTTGGGTTGCCTTTTGGTATTTGAACTCGTCGGGGTTGGCGCTTGGGAAGACGTAGGGCGGGTCTAGGAAGTCGTGGAGGGCTGAGATTAGGTCGAGGCAGTCGTTGGATTGTTGGCGTATTGCCCTGCCCATGTGCCAGTTGGCGATTTCTTTCATTGTTAGCTTGGGCTTTTTGGGGCGCGGCTCGCTCTCGTCGGCGACGGGGGCGACGGCGGGGGCGATGCGGTATGCGGCGCCGGGCATGTCTTGGGGGCGGTGGCCGCCCATCGCGGATAGTTCTATGGCGGCGATTTGGCGGTGGTGGAATTTGGCGTCGGGGTATTCGCCGCGGACGGTGTCTAGCATGAATTGGATTAGCTCGTCGCCGTCGTTGGTTAGTTGGTTGACGCGGCGGGCGATTTTGAGGCGCACGCGGTCTTGTTCGGATAGCATCTCTGACCGCGTTGTGGGTTCGCGGGTTGCGGTTGCGGTTGTCATGTTGGTTGCCTCCAAGCCTATCGTCCGCCGGGACTCTACTTTTTTGGGGAAAAGTAGTAAAAACTTTTGGGTGGATTTGTGATAATTTGTTCGTAATTAGAATAGCGGTGATGGCAGGGCGGTGTCAAGGGTGAATTTTGGAATTTTGGGGGATTGGGCTGAATTTGGCGCAAGATGCGCCTTTTAGACGCTTGCGTTGTGCGATATATTGTTCTATGGTATTTGGCAAGCAATGGGCCGTCTTGTCGCAACGCGCGGGGGTATGCGTATGTCAGAGTTGAATGTTGAGAATCGGACGCTGGCGATTATGGATAATCTGCGGTTTTTGCGGCGGGTGAATAATGAGTGCGTGGCTTTGGTGGCGATTGATCCGCCGTTTGCGGCGAATGAGACTTTTACGGGGAGGCCGCGTCCGCCTATTACTGACGCGGAGTTCGCGGAGGAGGTGGCGCTGGCTAGGGCGCATGGGGTTGAGCATAGCGAAGGGCGCGGCGAGACGAGGGTGCGGGATATTTGGAGTTGGGATGACGATGTTCATCCCGATTGGAAGATGCGGATTCAGGATGATTATCCGGCGGTTCACTCGGTTATAGAGTCGGTGGAGTTGTGCGCGACTGAGAATGAGGCGGCGTACATATCGTATATGGCTACGCGGTTGCTGGAGTGCCATCGGGTGCTGAAGCCTGCGGGCAGCATTTATTTGCATTGCGATAGCCACGCGGACGGGTATTTGCGGATGCTGATGGACGCCGTGTTCGGGGCGCGGAATTTCCGCGATAGGATCGTGTGGCGGCGGCACACATCAAGTCAAAGAGGCTCTCAGTTCACGCCTAGAAGGTGGGGCGCGACTACCGACACTATTCTTTTCTACGCAAAGTCGGACGGCGTTAGGGTTACGCCTTTCCGTCCTCTGACCGCCGAGGAGTCGGAGCGGAGGTATCCGCTTACGGACGAAAACGGGCGCAGATATTATGACGACAGCTCTCATATCTGGAGGACGCCTAATATGGGGGCGCGTCCCAATCTGTGCTATGAGTGGCGTGGGTTCACTAATCCGCATCCGTCGGGGTGGCGGCTGAGCAGGGAACGTATGGAAGAGGAGTATCAGAAGGGCAATTTCGTTATTTTGCCCACCGGCAGGCTGCAGCGGCGCAAGTATGAGGACGATGACCGCGGCGCGTCAATGGGCGAGTTGTGGACGGACATCAATCCGGCGATGGGGCGGGAGCGGACGGGGTATGCTACGCAGAAGCCGGTGGAGTTGTATGAGCGGATTATCAGGGCGAGTTCGCAGCCTGGGGATGTGGTGATGGATATTTTCGCGGGGTGCGCTACTACTGCGATTGCGTCGGAGCGGCTGGGGAGGCGGTGGATCGCGTGCGATATGGCGTATCGGGCTTGGACGATGCTGAAGCGGCGGTTTTATCTGAATGGGATCGCGCTGGCGGATATGACGGATTCCACTAAGGAGGCGTTGGCGTCGGCTACTAGGCATCGGGGGTTTCAGGAGCCGCAGCAGTTGACGGCGAGCGTTACGCTGGGGCCGGGGGATTTGCCGGTTCGCAGCGATTATGATCCGGAGCCGCATCATCGGTTGGCGCAGGCTAGGCGGCGCGGGGGGCGGCGGTCGGCTCAGACGGCGAGCTGGTCGGGGCGGATCCCGAAAGATGAGGCTAAGCGTCTGCTTATCAATCGGTTTGGGCCGGTGTGCTGGGGGTGCGGGTTTGAGCCGAGGCGGCCTAATGGCAGCGTGGACGAGTCGCTGCTGGAGGTGGATCATATACGGGCGCGGCGGCCGGCTGAGGGCGCGCGTGGCAGCGATGAGTTGTATAACCTGGCGCTGCTGCATCGGACTTGCAACGGGGTTAAGCTAAACAAGATGACGCTGGAGGAGTTGCGGGCGCATAACGCGATGAATGGGATGCTGTATGTTGACAGGTTGTCGGATTTGGTTGATTTGTATGAGGCGACTGAGTTCGCGGCGGAGCAGATAGCGCGTCATGCGGTGGAGCGCGGGCTGCAGCCGTCGTTGGGCAGCGAGTAGGGGCGGGTAGCGGTTGGGCGCTCGTGGGGGAATGGCATTGTTGGTTTGAGGGGTTTGCAAATGGGTGGGCGATAGGGTGTATAATCGGGGCGGCAAGCAGAATGGCAATGCCTAGAGGGAATAGGCAAGCGAATGAAAGGGGATTGGATATGTCTGACGCGGGCTTGATGGGGGCGGGGGAGTTTAGGTATAGGGCGCAGCCGAAGTGGGAGACGATGCCGGAGGGGTATGAGTGGCGGGAGGTTGCGGGAGTGGCGACCGATGCGGCGGATAATGTGTATGTGTTCAACCGGGGGGAGCATCCGATGATGGTGTTCGACCGGGATGGGAGGTTCGTGAGGTCGTGGGGCGAGGGGGTGTTCACAAGGGCGCATGGGGTTAGCGCTGGGCCGGATAATACGCTGTATTGCACGGATGACGGGGATCATACGGTGCGGCAGTGTACGCTTGACGGGGAGGTTCTGATGACGCTGGGGCTGCCGGGGGAGCCGGCGCCGCTGTTCAGCGGGCAGCCGTTCAATCGCTGCACGCATACGGCGCTGGATCCGAAGACGGGGGATATTTATGTGTCGGACGGGTACGGGAATTCGCGGGTGCATAAGTATTCGGCTGAGGGCAGGCTGCTGTTTTCGTGGGGGGCGCCGGGGACGGATCCGGGGGAGTTCAGCATCGCGCATAATATCGTTACGGACGCGGATGGGTATGTGTATGTGGCGGATAGGGAGAATCATCGGATACAGATCTTTGATTCCGAGGGGAATTTCGAGGATCAGTGGCCGAATGTTCACCGGCCGTGCGCGCTGTACATATCGGCGGAGCAGCATATTTATGTGGGGGAGCTTGGTTGGGGTATGGCGGTGCAGCGCAATGTGCCGAATATCGGGCCGCGGGTGTCGGTGCTGGACCGGCGCGGGAATGCGCTGGCGCGGCTGGGGAGCGGGTATGGGCTGGGCGCGGGGGAGTTCATATCGCCGCATGGGATTTGCGTGGATTCTGAGCGCAGCGTGTATGTGGGGGAGGTGGCGCGGACGAATATGAGCAACGCGGGGGAGGATGTGCCGGATGATGTGCGGACGTTGCAGAAGTTGGTTAGGGTGGAGTAGCGCGAAAGTTACGCGCCAAGCCAGCAAGCCGCTATAATGATACAAGGGTTTAGGGATAGGCAGACCGAGCGCCTGCTTGAGGGGATGGCAGTCCGCGAATATCAGAGTTTCGCCAATCAAGCGATACGCCGATTGGTTATTCTGGACGATGCCGAAACCCTGCAAGATTTGTCTGCTCTGCCCAGCAATAGGCTGGAGGCGTTGTCCGGCAGGCGGGCAGGGCAGTATAGCATACGAATAAACCGTCAGTGGCGCATTTGCTTTCGCTGGGGCGATGATGGGCCTTATGACGTAGAAATCGTGGACTACCACTAGCGAGGGGCTTGACAAATGAGTGCGCGTAATAAGATGCGGCCTGTGCATCCGGGCGAGATATTGGGGCAGGAGCTGGAATATCTTGGCTTGTCAGTCGGGGATTTGGCTGACGCTATGGGCGTTTCGCCTGGGCGGATCGCTGGGATTTTGGGTGAGCGAGAGGGGGTTAATGAAGAGATTGCGCTGGGGTTGTCGGGGTACTTTGGGACTACGGCGCAGTTTTGGCTGAATTTGCAGGCGACGTATGAGCGGCGGGTTGCGGAGGTGGGCGGCGTGGTGGTAGAGCGGGCTTAGGCGTTAAGTTAATAGGGGCGTCGGGTAGGTAGTTCGGACGACGCTCACATTGGGGGATAGCGGGTATGCGTAGGGTTATGATTGTGATGGGGGCGGTTGCTTTGGTTGGCGCTGTCGCGTGTGGGAGCGATGCGGGGGTGGTGGCTACGGTAGCGCCTGAGGCGACGGTGGTGGCGACGGCCGTTCCCATAGCAACGTCAACTACGACGACGGCCGTTTCAGAGCCGACGGCGACGGCAGTGGGGCGGATGCGGGTATGCGCGAGTGAGTCGGATTTGGAGTGTGTGGTGGAGGTGGTTATTGAGGCTGAGTTGGTGGATTGCGTGGGGGTTGCGCCGATGCGGTGTATGGTGGTGGATGGGGGGTTGTTTTATGATGAGATAGAGGGGTTTGAGCATGAGGCGGGGTTTCGGTATCGGGTTCGGATGGAGCGGTATGATCCGTGGGATGGCGGGCCGCCGCCGGCGGATGCGTCGGCGTGGGGGTATCGGCTGGTGGAGGTGGTCGAGAAGGTTAGGGCGCAGTGATGCCAGGCGGGGGTGGGTGTGTGCGAATTGTTTGTAGGTGATATACTTGGGTTGTGAAAGGCGTTGCGAAAGATGGGTGGCAATCATCAGGGAGTAGCGATAAGCGATTGGAAAGGAGTAGTGGCAATGGGGAATGGGCATCATCAGGGGGGCAATGGGCATGGGCATGCGGCGGCGGTGGGGGATATGGGGAGGGCGGCGGCGGCTTGGCTGGGCAGCCTGTCGGGCCAACAGCGAGATAAGGCGACGTATGAGTATATGGACGGGGAGCGGGTGTTCTGGTACTATCCGCCGCTGAACCGGCACGGGTTGGCGCTGCGGGATATGGACGAGGGGCAGCGCAGGCTGGCGTATGGGATTATGGAGAGCGGGCTGACGCCGCGCGCGTATCAGCAGGCGGTCAAGATTATTGACCACGAGACGATACTGGGCAAGATCGAGAAGGATGCGGGGGTGGTGTCTTTCAGGCGGGATCCGGAGCTGTATTACTTTACGGTGTTCGGTGAGCCGGGGGGCGAGGAGCCGTGGGCTTGGCGCGTGGAGGGGCATCATGTTTCGCTGCACTATAGCGTGTGGGGGGATAAGGTGATTTCGGCGACGCCGTTCTTCTTTGGGGCGAACCCGGCTGAGGTGCGGCAGGGGCCGGAGCAGGGGCTGCGGATCCTGGGGGATAGGCAGGATTTGGCGCTGGAGCTGGTGAACGGGCTGAGCTCGGAGCAGCAGCGGCGGGCGATTATCTATCCGGAAGCGCCGTATGACATACTGACGTACAATTCCTCGCGGGCGGTGTTTCCGCAGGAAGAGGGGTTGCCGGGGTCGCAGATGACGGGGACGCAGCGGGAGATGATGATGGCTATCATCAATGAGTACGTTACCACGATACGGGATGACGTGGCGCAGGACAAGCTGAGCGCGATACGGGAGCAGGGGTTGGACGACTTCTACTTCGCGTGGGGCGGCGGCTTGGAGAATGATACCAAGCATTACTACCGGATCCACGGGGGGAACTTCGTGGTGGAGTATGACAATCGCCAGAATGAGGCGAATCACATTCACTCGGTTCTGCGGGATGAGGAGAATGATTTCGCCAATGATGTGCTGCGGGAGCATCTGCTGCTGTATCATGTGCTGTAGGCGGGATATGCAAGCGCGATAGGCGCGAGGGCGGCCGGCTTTCGGAGGCGAGGGCGTGTCCGGGGGCCGGCCGGGTTTGTGGGTAGGCGATGATTGGCGGCGTTTCAAGTGGGCTTGGATAGCGGGCGCGTTGGATTGTGGTTGCGGGCTTATCATTGCAAGGGTTAGAATTTGTTTCGCGGCGGTTATTGGCGCGTTGCCGGTATGATAGATGGGCGCGGGTAATGAAAGTTAGGGTAGGACGGGTTCGCCGTCTGTTCGCAAACCGATTATATGGACGCTAATCAGAATAATTCTCCCTCATCCGAGCCGTTGGCATCCTCTAACGCAGTTGGGGGATTCGCGCGTCGTGTGGCGGCTTGGCAGGTCTTGTTGGCGCTGATTGTGGTTGCGGGGGCGGGATTGCGGCTGTATGGGCTGGGGTGGGATGCCGGGTTTGGGCATTCGCCGCATCCGGATGAGCGGGCTATATTGGATCATGTTCAGCGGATTTCGTTGGCGGCGCCGTGGGAGTTTTTTGACGCTGAGAGTAGCGGGTGGAATCCGCGTTGGTTTAACTATGGCAGTTTTCCGCTGTATCTGCTGTGGGCGGTGGAGGGTGTCAGTGGGCCGCTGATGGGGGATGGGGCTGACATTCGGGTTTTGGCGCGGGCGGTGTCGGCGCTGGCGGATGTGGGGACTATCGTGGCGGCGTTTGGGATAGGGGCGCTGGCGTTTGACCGGCGGACGGGGCTGCTGGCGGCGGGGCTGACGGCGCTGGCGGTGGTTCATATTCAGCTTAGCCATTTCTTCGCGGTGGATACGCTGCAGGCGCTGCTGGCTATCGCGGCGCTGTACTTTATGCTGAGGGTGGCGCGCGAGGGCAAGGCGCGGGATTCGGCGCTGGCGGGGGCGCTGGTGGCGCTTGGGATTGCGACTAAGGCTAGTCAGCTGCCGATTGTGGCGCCGTTTGCGGTGGCGCATGTGATGTTTTTGGTGGGAATGAGCGGGAGGGCCGCTGAGGGGACGTTCAGGGAGCGGATGAGAGTGATGGTGCGGGCGGGCGGCGTGGGTGTTGGCGTGGGGGTTGCGACGTTTGTGGCAGCTCAGCCATATGCGTTTTTGGATTGGGATACATTTATCAGGCATGTGAGCGAGCAGTCGGAGCTGCTGCGGGGGATACGGGATTATCCGTACACGCGGCAGTACGCGGATACGGCGCCGTACTGGTATCACATACGGCAGTTGGGCTTGTGGGGGTATGGCGCGCCGCTGGGGATAGCGGCTTGGGGCGGGCTGCTGTATGTGTCGCTGCGGGGGATGCCGATAGGGGCGGGACTGGCGTATGTGGCGGTTGGATGGGCGGCGCCGGCGGGGATACTGCTGGTTTCGCAGAGCATCGTGGCGGTGGGATTGGCGGCGGGGGTGGCGCTGGCGGCGCTGGTGGCTACGCTGCCGGTACGGGATGAGAAGACGCGGCCGGTTGTGTTGCTGTTGTGCTGGGTTGCGCCGTTCTTTTTGATAACGGGGGCGTTTCATGTGAAGTTTATGCGGTATTTGTTGCCGATAGCGCCGCTGCTGGCGCTGTTTGGGGCGCGGATGCTGTTTGATATGTGGGATGCCGGGGCTGAGCGCAGGCGGGGGTTGCGGGTGGCGGCGGGGGTTGCGATTGGGGTTGTGGTGGTTGCTACTGGGTTTTATGGGCTGGCGTATGTGAACGGGGTGTATGGGGGGACGCATACGGCGGTTCGGGCGGCGGAGTGGCTGAACGGGAGCGCGGCGGATGGGGCGAATGTGGTGAAGGAGCATTGGGAGGAGTCGCTGCCGGCGCTTAATCATACATTCGTACACGAAGAGCTGCGGCTGTATGAGGATGACGGGTTTGGGAAGACGACGGAGGTGGCGCATACGTTGTCGCGGGCGGATTATCTGATCTTTTTCAGCAACCGCTTGTATGGGACGATACCGCGCTTGCCGGAGCGGTATCCGATTACGGGGCGGTATTACCGGGCGCTGTTTTCGGGGGAGCTGGGCTATACGCTTGTGAGGGTGGAGACGGCGTATCCTGAGTTGCTGGGCGTGCGGTTTGTGGATGATACTTTTGGGCGGCCGGGTTTGCCGGAGCCGATGTTGGCGGGGGCGCGTGGGAATGAAGATGAGGGGGCGCTGACGTTGGATTTGGGGTATGCCGACGAGAGTTTTTCGGTGTATGACCATCCGAAGGTGATGATATTTCGGAATGAGGGGCGGTTGGATATATCGCAGATTCAGCTGCGGATTGATGGGGGGAGTAGGGTGGCAAGGGGGGGAGCGCCGGATGGGGGCAATGCGGGCGCGCCGGATGCGGTTGAGACAGGGATGGGGCCGGTGTATTCGGATGGGGATTTGGCGCGGCAACGGGATGGGGGGACTTGGAGCGAGATTGTTAGGCCGGGGTGGTTGAGCCGGGCGCCGGCGCTGGGGTGGCTGGGGGTTGTGGAGGTGGTGGGGCTGTTGGCGCTGCCGCTGACGTTGGCGCTGTTTCGGGGGCTGCCGGATAGGGGGTATGTGTTCGCTAAGACGCTGGGGGTTTTGGTGGTTGGGTTGGTTGCGTGGCTGTTGGCGAGCTTGCAGTGGGTGGAATTTTCGCGGGGAGGGATAGCGATGGGGATGGGTGTGGTTGCGCTGGCGTCTTTGGGGGCGTTGGGGGCGTATTGGCGGGATATGGTGGGCTTTGTTAGGCGGCGGTGGCGGGTTCTGCTGGCGGCTGAGGCGCTGTTTTTGGGGGCGTTCTTGGTTTTTATGGTGGTTCGGATGGCTAATCCGGATTTGTGGCATCCGTTTCGGGGCGGGGAAAAGCCGATGGATTTCGCGTATTTGAACGCGGTGTTGCGGTCTAGCGTGATGCCGCCGTATGATCCGTGGTTCGCGGGGGGGTATCTTAATTACTACTATTGGGGGCAATTTTTGACGGCGATGCTGATCCGGGTTACGGGGGTAGATCCGGCGATTGCGGTCAATCTGGCGGTGCCTACTTTCTTTGCGCTCACGATTGGGGGGGCGTATTCGGTTGTGTATAACATGACTGAAAGCGCGCGGCGGGCACGGGCGGCTTACGGCGAGGGCGCTGATGGGGTTGCGGCAAAGGCGGGCGATCTGCGGTTGGATGCGGCTGGCGGCGGCGCTGGGGCGGGCAATGGCGGGTCTGTGTGGGATTTTAGGCGGTATGGGCGGTATGCGCGATTTACGCCGGCTGTGGCTGGGTTGGCAGGCGCGGCGTTTGTGGCTGTGTTGGGGAATATGGACGGGGCGATACAGGTGGGCAAGAGTCTTGGGCAGTGGCTTGCGGGTCAGGCGCCGGGGGAGTTTGATTTTTGGCGCAGCAGCCGGATGATGCCGCCGGATCCGCCGGGGTTTGAGATTACGGAGTTTCCGTTCTTTACGTTTTTGTTCGCGGATTTGCACGCGCATTTGATAGCGCTGCCGTTCACGCTGCTGGCGGTGGGGTTGGCGCTGGCGATTGTGGTTGCGGCAAGGCGGCAAGGCGGCAGGGCGGATGGCAGGGTTGTCGGGATTGGGCGGCTTGTGGCGCTGGGGGTTACGCTTGGGGCGCTGATTCCGTTGAATGTGTGGGATTTGCCGACGTATCTGGCGGTGAGCGCGGCGGCGATTTTGCTGGCGGAGTATCTGGCGCAGGGCGGGTTTGGGCTGGCGGTATTTGCGCGGGCGGGCGTGAAGACGCTGTTCGCGGGGGCGGTGGGATATGGGGCGTTTCTGCCGTATCATTTGGCTTACGAAACGTATTATAGCAGTCTGCAGGCTACTACGAACACGACGGTTTTGTGGCAGTTTCTCGCCATATCGGGCTTGGCGGTATTCATCGTGGGGACGTTTGCGGTGAATGGGCTGGCTGATGACGGGCGGGCGGGCTGGATGGCGCTACGGCGCAAGTTCGAGGGGCTGAGAGGGGCGCTTAGGGGGGAGCAAGGCGGCGGCGTTAGCGTGCGTTGGGTTGTGGGGGCGCTGGCGTGCGCGCTGCTGCTGGGCTTTGGGCTGACGGCGGCGTTTAGCGGGGTTGTGGGCAGCACGGTTCCGTTTGCTGTTGCGCTATTCGCGCTGCTGTTGGCGGCGGCGGCTCGGCTGGCGTGGGCGGATGTGGCTGACGCGGCGCAGGTTGGGTTCGCGGCGATACTGGGGCTGGCGGCGCTGGGGCTGGTGGTCGGGCTGGATTTTTGGCGCGTGGAGGGGGATATAGACAGGCTTAACAGCGTGTTCAAGTTTTACTTGCAAGCGTGGGTTTTGCTGGGGCTGTCGTCGGCGTATTTGCTGTGGCGGCTGGTTAATTCGGAGCGGACGTGGCTGACGCGCATCGGTATGGCGCGGGAGTTGTGGACGGGGGCGCTGATTGCGCTTGTGATATGCGCGGCGATATATCCCGTGATGGGGACGAGGGATAGGCTGCGGGATAGGTTTGAGGGGAATGTTACGCCGCTGACGCTGGACGGGACAGCGTTTATCGCGGAGGCTGAGTATAGGGATGAGAATGGGTTGGTTGACCTGGCGGCGGATTATGAGGGGATCTTGTGGCTGAAGGGCAATGTGGAGGGATCGCCGGTTGTGCTGGAGGCGTCGACGCCGACGTATCGGTGGGGCGGGCGCGTGTCAATCTATACGGGTATGCCGAGCGTGGTGGGGTGGGAGTGGCATCAGCAGCAGCAGAGGTTTGAGCAGCGGGATGAGGTTGTGCGGCGGATCGAGGATGTGCGAACTATGTATCGGACGACGGACGCGGGGGAGGCGCTTGGGCTGATGCGGGAGTATGGGGTGGAGTATGTGTATGTGGGGCAGCTGGAGCGGCTGTATTTTCCGGGGGCGGGGTTGGATAAGTTTGAGGATGGGATGAGGGGGCGGTTGGATAAGGTGTTTGACAATGGGGTTACGGCGATATATCGGGTGGGGTCGGAGTGATGGGGGGCTGCGGCCGGTAAGGTTTCTTTTTAGATGGTTTTGAGAGTTTGCCAAGTCTCTCTACAACCGATAAAGCAGATGACTACGGCAATGCCGTCCAACTATTTGCATCGGTTAGATATTCTCAACCATCTAAATGGAAACGCTATCTCTCGCTTGGATAATGCTATTGCTGTTCGCGCTTTGTCATGGTAAAATGATCTCAACGATGCGGCTTTACGCGAGGAGAAAAGCTACTGATGACGAATACCCTAGTGGCCATGGATGCAATTCCCAATGATGCGTATGTAGGCGAAAAGGAATTGACAGTAGGCGCTGCGCTGAATTGGCTGGCTGAAAACAAGGTATATCAAGCATCCATAAGCCTGGTAATGCCAGCGCATTATCAAGTTGCCCTTATACTGGCAGATATGGTTCTTGCAGGGCATCATAATGCTCCAGGTAGGATCATCGAGTCATGGACAGGCGATCCTGACACTGATGAGGATGCAGACATAATAGGCGTGGCATGGGCGCCGGACGATGAGGCGTTAACGGCGACATGGAATGCGGCGTCAGAAAAGTTGCATTCCGGCATAATAGAGGCGCGTGAGGGGTTGATAGAATCCTACAGACAACGCGCAATATCGGACCCTAACCAAGATGCTTGGTTGACAAAAAGCCTAATGACGTTTGGGCTGATTCTGGCATACAGAGAAAGCGAGGTCGCCTAATGGGCGTTAATTTGGTGGCAGTGCCTGGGACATTCAAGGTAACTGCGAATGAACTGATAGCGCGGCGTGGCGAAGGCGCGCTTGATAGCGTGGACCCTATTATGCAAATAATGCCGAAGCTTGAGGCTATGCAAAGGCAGGGTTTTGGTGATGAGCCTGCAATTCTAGAGGTTTCACTACCTCAAAATAGCAGGCTAAAGACGCTAGTCGCACTAGAGTATGAAAGCGACAAGGCTATGGAGGCTTTAGCTAAAATAAGCGCGGCTAAACTCAATCTCCCTGTGCGGCGAACTGTGAGTGATCACTGCCAAATGCTTGAGCTTATGTTTCGCGGAGAGAGTGACGCTATAGATAAGCATCCGGGCGTGGCGGCACTGTTTGATCTAGAGCGGTTAGGGTGGGGGCTTTCGGAAGCGTCGGTAACGCTTGCAACGGGCAAAATAGTGGTGCACTCTCGTGAAGGCGCACGCGCTTATAAAGCGCTCATGGGCGCACATATAATTCAAGATCAGCGAAATCGCGGCGAGCGTGGAGCTGAGCGTATTACGTACGCAGGCGACATACCTGTCGGGCCAGATATGGGGCTTAATACCCGTAGAGACTTAACGCGAGCCGAGAGACGTCGGGCGGCGAAGGAAAATAAGGGACAGACTGGGTCACTGATATTTTAGGGATTCAGTCAAATAAAAGGCGCGTTAGCAATTGCTAGCGCGCCTTTTAAGTGTCCATATCGTTCTCGCGTTCTTCCCATCTGCAACGATAGATATACTTGATCACTTGAATGGAAACGCTACCGGAGTAGCCGCCGCGCTTGTTTAATGCGGGGATGTTCGTTATGCTTAACGCAAGGTTGCCGATATGCAATGCAATCAAGGGGCAATCAGGGGCAATCAAGAAGTAAGGGGGATTGGGATATGGCTACGATGACTGCGGGCGCGCTTACGTATGCGCTGGGGGAGTTTGTGGAGGATATGTCTAGGCTGGTGGATGAGCAGCCGGATCAGGAACGGCTGTTTGACATCGGGTCGGCGTATTTGGAGCGGCTGATAAATGCGCCGGGGGCGATACCGGAGGAGTATGGCGTTCCTATGCCGGGGTCTAATCACGGGACGTATCTGCTGCATTACGGGGATAACGGGCTGCTGGTGACGTCGGTGGTGTGGGGGCCGGGCGACCATATTGGGCCGCATGACCATCGGACTTGGGGGATGATTGGGGTGATAGGGAACGGGATTACCGAGACGCGGTTCCGGCGGGTGGATGACGGGGAGAGCGATGAGTACGCGCGGCTGGAGCGCGATAGGGTGAACAATGTGTCGCCGGGGGATATTTCGCTGCTGATACCGGATGTGGACGAGATACATCAGATGGATAACTTCACCGATAGGCCGACGGTGGAGATTCATGTGTATGGGCATGATCTGCGAGGGCTGGAGCGCAGCAGCTACGACCTGGAGACGGGGAAGATAAAGCATTTCGCAACTACGCGGTTTAGCAACTGCTAATGCGATAAGGGCGGCGGCAAGGGCAAGCGTCTGTGCGTCCTCTGGGCGTCTTGCGTTAGGTTCGCTCTGCCGTTGCGCGCGCTATGTCCCGCGTGATTGGGAACAATCTCTCCCGCATATGATTGCGGGGCGATTGGGGTTGCGCGGCAAGCCTAAAACGCCAATATGCGAAAATGCAAAACACAAAGCAAAGCGATGCGATACGATACGCGAAATGGTGGTGAGAGATTATGCCTGCAGAGATAACGCCGCAAGCGCTTGACGGGTTGCTGCGGGGGGATACGCAGTTCGCGCTGATTGATGTGAGGGAGCCGGGGGAGTATAACAGCGCGCATATACCGGGGGCGAGTTTGATGCCGCGCAGGGAACTGGAGTCGCGGATGGCTGACGCCGTTCCGCATAAGGGGACGCCTGTCGTGGTGTGCGACGACGATGGGCGACGGGCGGCGCTGGCGGCGGCTACGCTGGAGGGGGCGGGATACTCGGATGTTGCCGCGCTGGCGGGCGGCGTGAATCGGTGGGTTACGCAGGATTATCCGACCGAGTGGGGGGTGAATGTGCCGAGCAAGGATTTCGGGGAGCGCGTTGAGATTGAGAATGCGGTGCCTGAGATTGACGCGGTGGAGTTGCGGCGGCGCATAGAGCGGGGGGATGAGCTGGTTATCTTGGATACGCGGACGCCGGAGGAGTATAGGCGGCTGTGCATACCGGGCGGGCGCAGCGTGCCGGGGGCTGAGCTGGCGCTGCGGATTACGGACATCGCTAAGGATCTGAGCGCGGATTCCACGGTGGTCGTGAATTGCGCGGGGCGCACGCGGAGCATAATCGGGACGCGGGCGCTGCAGCGGATGGGGGTGGACAACGCGGTTGGGCTGAAGAACGGCACGGCGGGCTGGTCGCTGGCGGGGTATGCGCTGGAGGCGGGGGCGGATCGGGTGGAACTGCCTGATCCGACAGCGGAGTCGGTGGCGGCGGCTGAGGAGTTCGCGGATAGGGTGATGGCGGAGGATGGGGCGGAGTATTTGGATATTGACGGGCTGCGGGCGGTTATGGAGCGGCGGGCGAGTGATTGCGTGTATCTGATCGATGTGCGGACTGAGGAGGAGTATGCGGCGGGGCATATTCCGGGGTTCCGGTGGTTCGCGGGCGGGCAGGCGGTACAGCGGTCGGATGATGTGGCGGTGGTGAAGAATTGCCCGATTGTGTTTTGCTGCGACGGGCGCGCGCGGGCGGCGATAACGGCGTCGTGGTATAGGCAGATGGGGCATAGGGAGGTGTACGCGGTGTATGGCGGTACCGGCGAATGGCAAAGGGTGGGGAATGGGCTTGAGGTTGGGCATCCGCAAGTAGCGCCGCTGGGGTGGGATCAGGCGCGGGCGGGGGTTAGGACGGTTACGGCGCAAGAGCTGCGGGGGATGGCGGGCGCTAGGGTTATCTTTGTGGATAGCAGTCAGCAGTTCGCGGGCGGGCATATACCGGGGTCGCGGTGGATGCCGAGGGGGTGGCTGGAGGCGCAGATAGGGGATGTGGTTGCGGCCAAGGATACGCCGATAGTGGCAAGCTGCGTTGATGGAGTGGGGGCTGTGTTCGCGGCGGCTACGTTGGGGGAGTTGGGGTATGGGGATGTGGTGGCGCTGGAGGGCGGGGTGAAGGCTTGGATTGCGGCGGGCTATGAGGTGGAGCGTGGGTTGGCGGGGGTGATGGCGGCGCCGGCGGATGCGCTGCCGGCGGGGACGGATCGGAGTTACGCGGATATGATGAATTATCTGCGGTGGGAAATCGCGCTGGGGGAAAAGTATGAGGGGTGATGTGGGGGCGTGTGGGTAAGATAGACCGTTTGGCGGGCGTAGGCGGGGCGTAGTGGACAATTGCCAATTCTGACGCCGTGCCTGCGCCATTCGGCGGACGTAGGCGGGCATAGGCTAGGGTTAAGCGGGCGCAGATAATAGGATGGGGAATATGAAACTTGGGGCGATAACGAATTCTTGGCGGGAGCAGTTGGGGCGGGAGAGCATCGGGGCGCTGGTGGGGGAGGCGGAGGCGCGGGGGGCGCGGCATGTGGAGTTGCGGCAGGGTTGCTTGGGGGAGTGTGAAAGCGGGGAAGGGGATGATTGGCGGCCGGATATAGGGAGGCTGGAGGCGCTGGTTGCAGGGTATCCGGGGCTGTCGTTTAATTTGGCGGTGGCGTATCCGTGTTTGACGGAGGCGGCGCGGCCTGAGTCTGGGCTGTTTGAGGCGATGCTTGAGGGGGCGATTGCGGTGTCGCCGTCGGCGCCGCATTTGCGGATGGTGGATCCGGCGCGGTTTGGGGCGCATTGGGAGTCGGCGGGAGATATACCGGATGTGGCTATGGGCGCTGGGGAGCTGGTAAGGGTTGCCGCCGATAGGGGCGTTACGCTGTCTATCGAGAATTCGGGGCAGCCGATTCGGAGTTTGGCGCTGCTGGTGGGTGAGGTTAGGGCAGGGTTGCCGGGGGATGTGGGGGTTAGACTGGGGTTGTGTCCGGATCCTACTAATCAGCTGCGGGTGGATCCGGGGAGCGATCCGGTGGGGGAGGTGGAGGCGCTGGCGGTGGATGTGATTAAGATAGCGCATTTTAAGCAGACGCGGGCGGGGGAGGCGCTGGCGGCGCTGGGCGCGGGGGATGTGGATTGCTTGCGGATGCGGGATGCGCTGCGGGGTAAGGGGTATGTGGGGGCTGTGGTGATGGAGATACCGCCGCATCCTAGGGTTTTTGAGAATTTGGCGGCGAGTTTCGCGTTTTTGGAGGGGTGATGGCGCGCGCCAAAGGGTGTTCTTATGGGGCGGCGCTAATGTGTTTGAGGGACTGATTCAAGCGTTCCTCAGGCGCTATCGCCAGTGGGGTGTTCAGCATATTCAGGGTCTTTGTGTAGCCTTTGTTCGCCGCGCAAGGCTGTTCAGATTGCTTGGCAAATTGGGGCGGCAACCTCTCGTTCCGGTTCACCGCTCCGCCTTTGCTTATCATATGCCGGGCGCTAGGCAGCCATTCACGCACACAAGATAAGCGTCGGGCTTGTGGCTGTCAGTAGCAGGCAGGCTATCCGGCAAGCGCGAGAGCGCCGACTCGCCTGTCGCGCATTTCGTACATCTGCCAGCGTATGTTGTCTAGTTCATCTGCTGCCGCAGTTCATATTCATAGGGTTTTGGGACGCTCGGCGCACCTTATGGCCGAGTATATTCGTATCTCATCAAACGCCGCGATAGACGCGCGGACGCTGCCCGGACGGGCATTTGTCCGATAAGCTAGAAACTGCGTTAGAGGCTCGGCTGCCAATGCCTTTTTGAGCCACGCGCTTATTGTGGGCAATCTCGCGCATACTGCGCGGGCGGTTGCGGGTGGGCTCATCCTCTTGGCGCCCATCTTTGCCGATTAGCCTCGATCATCGGCGAGGCTATGCTTTGCGCCGTGTTGGCGCTTGTGGCGGCGTTGGCAGCGCTTGTGTTGCTGATTGCGGCGCGAAGGTGGTGGGCCTTGCGCTAGTTCGCTACGCGGTAGGCGGTGCAGTTGACGATTTCTATGGAGAGGGGGGGTTGGGCTAGGGCGGTTGTGCCTATGACGGCGCGGCAGGGGGGGTTGGGGATGAATTCGGCGTAGATTTGGTTGAGGAGGGGCCAGTTGGTCATGTCGGTTAGGAATATGACTAGGGTGGTTACGCGGGCGAAGGTTGTTCCGGCGGCATGCAGGGAAGCCTGGGCGTGGCGGAAGGCGGCGCGGTATTGGTCTTGGGGGGTTGCGCCTATGGTTTTGCCGGCGAAGTCGGAGGGGGTGGTGCCGCGGATGTGTATTTTGACGGCGCGGACTTTTAGCAGGCGCAGCAGGTCTTCTTGGAAGTAGTCGCCGTATAGGCCGGTGCGGTAGGATGGGAGGTCGGTGGTTTGGCCTCGGCCGTCGGCTAGGATGAGGTCTAGGAGGGCGTCGCGCTCGGCGAAGGGGAGGGCTTGGGCCTCGTCTAGGGGCATTGCGTCTAGTTGGGCTAGGGTGTGGTTTGGCATTATGCGTTGTCCATATTCAGGCGGGCGAATTTTCCCTCGCAGTACACTAGGGGGGCGCCGTCGGCGATTTCAATGCGCTCTACCTCGGCTATGAAGACGGTGTGGTCGCCGGCGTCCTGCTCGTTGACAACGCGGCAGTCCATTGAGGCTAGGCTGCCGTCTATGAAGGCGGAGCCGGCGGGGGTGAAGGTGAATGAGACGGCGAAGTCGGGGCTGCGCGCCTCGGCGGGGCTGGCGTAGTGTTGGGCTATGGGCTGCTGGCGGTCGCTGAGGATGTTGATGGCGAAGCGGCCGGCCTGCTTTATGAGCGGGTGGGAGTTGCGGTTGCGGCCTACGCAGACTAGGACTAGCAGCGGGTCAAGGGAGACGGAGTTGATGCCGTTGGCGGCCATGCCGTGGACGTTGCCGTCGGGCTCGATGGATGTTACGACGGATACGCCGGTGGGGTATTTGCCCCACGCTTGCCGAAAAGTTTCCTGAGCATCCATATGTGGCCTCCCGTGTGTGATATGGCTTTGCGTTGCCCTGTGGCTTGGCGCCGGGCTGTCGCTAAGCAAGGGCGATTATAGATAGGTTGGCGCGATATTGAAAGGCTTTGCGATTGAAAATTGGCGGCGTTAGATTTTTTCTAGGGGGGCAAAGCCCAGCAATAGGCGCTTGATTCCGGCGCCGTCTTTGAATGCGACGGTTACTTGGAAATCGCCGCCGGAGGGTTTGCATTCGGTTACTATGCCGTCGCCGAAGGTGGCGTGGCGGACTTTGTCGCCGGCGGTTAGGTGGGCGACGGGTTGGGTTGCGGCGGATGCCGGAGCGGGTTTGCGGCGGCGGATGGGGGTTGTGGGCTGTTGTGGGTTGGCGTGATTGGGGGTTGCGGCGCGTGATGGCGTGGTCGGTTGTTGGCGGCGGGTAGGTGGCTTTGGGGCGGCGTCGGACCAGCCGGCGGTGGCGGCGGATTTGCGTTGGGTTGTGGGCTTGGGCTGGGCTGGCGGCTGGAGTAGGTCGGTGGGGATGTCCAGCAGAAAGCGGGAGGGTAGGCCGGGTTCGGATCCGCCGCGAAAGCCGCGGCGGAAGGCGCGCATTAGGTAGAGGCGCTCTTTGGCGCGGGTGACGCCGACGTAGCAGAGGCGGCGCTCTTCTTCCACTTGCGCGGGGTCGTCCATTGAGCGGGAGTGCGGGAGCAAGCCCTCTTCCATGCCGACCATAAAGACGACGGGGAACTCTAGGCCTTTCGCCTGGTGGAGGGTGATTAGGGTGATGGCGTCGGTTTTTTGGTCAAAGTTGTCCACGTCGGCGACTAGGCTGAGGCGTTCTAGGAAGGCGGTTAGCGCCTCTTGCCTGTCTAGGTGTGTGAAGTCGGAGGCGCTGGCGCGGAATTCTTGGATGTTTTCCAAGCGCTCGTCGCCGCCATCGGGCTGGTCGGCGAGCCAACGGGAGTAGCCGCTGCGGTCTAGGACGGCGTCAATCAATTGTTGCAGGTCAAGGGTATCGCGCTCGGCGGCGATGCCTTGGATTAGGTCGTGAAAGGCGGTTAGGGATGCCAGGGCGCGGGCGGTGAAGGGGGAGCTGAGGATGTTAGCGGCGGCGGCATTGCCTTGGGATAGGCCGCCGTTGGCGAGGGCTTGGATGGCGGCGAATTGGGATATGTTGGCGTTTCTGGCGGCGCGGGTTAGGTGGTCAAGGGTGCGCTGTCCTATGCCGCGCGCGGGGAGGTTGATGACGCGGCTGAGGCTGACGTCGTCGTCGGGATTTGCTATGAGGCGCAGGTAGGCGGTGATGTCTTTGACTTCTTGGCGCTGGTAAAACTTTTGGCCGCCGACGATTTGGTAGGGGATGCCGTAGCGCAGGCAGGCGTCTTCTAGGGCGCGGGATTGGGCGTTGACGCGGTACATCACGGCGATGTCGCCGAGCTGATGGCGGGGCGGGACGGCGCGGGTTGGGCCGTTGGCGTCGGAGTAGCGGGATCGGGTTAGGCTTTGGATTTCTTTGATTACGAATTGCGCCTCTTCTTCTTCGTTGTAGCCCTCGTTTATGGTGATGGGGACGCCGGATCCGTTGCGGGTCCAGAGGTCTTTCTCGACGCGCTGGGTGTTGGATGCGATAAGGCTTTGGGCGGCGTTCAGGATGGTTTGGGTGGAGCGGTAGTTTTCTTCCAGGGGGATTAGCTTGGCAGCGGGGTAGTCGTCTTGAAAGCTGAGTATGTTGCGGATGTCGGCGTTGCGCCAGGCGTAGATGGACTGGTCGGGGTCGCCGACTACGCAGATGTTGAGGTGGACGCGGGCGAGCTGCTTGGCGACGGCGTATTGGGCGACGTTGGTGTCTTGGAATTCGTCGATCATAAAGTGGACAAAGCGATCTTGGTATTTTTTGGCGACGTCGGGCTGGCGCTCGAAGAGTTGGTAGGTTTTGAGGAGCAGGTCGTCGAAGTCGACGGCGGAGCTTTGGCGCAGCAGGTCGTCGTAGCGCTCGTAGGCGCGGACGACGATTTCTTCCCAGTAGCTACCGGCATGCGCGGCTAGTCCCTCGGCGCTGAGGAGTTGGCTTTTGGCGCCGGATATGGCGGATAGTATGGCGCGCGGCGGGTAGCGCTTGGGGTCAAGCTCGAGTTCGGTTAAGGTTCGTTTCATCAGCGCCATTTGGTCGGCGTCGTCGTAGATGGCGAAGTCGCGGGGGATGCCGATGTTCTCGCCGTCGCGTCGGAGGATGCCGGAGCAGAAGGCGTGGAATGTGGCGGCGGTAATGCGGTCGGCGGCTTGTCCTAGCAGCGGGATAAGGCGCTGTCGCATTTCGCGGGCGGCTTTGTTGGTGAAGGTGACGGCGGCGATGCGGTAGGGGGCGATGCCGACTACGCGGGCGAGGTAGGCGATGCGGTGGGTGATGACGCGGGTTTTGCCGCTGCCGGGGCCGGCGACGATGAGCAGGGGGCCGTCTATGGCGGTAACGGCGGCGCGCTGGTTGTCGTTTAAGCCGGTTAGGATTTGGCGCTCTATTTGGCCGACGTGGCCGACGGGGGATGATCCGGCGGCGGGCGTGTGTGCAGGTGAAATCATATGCGAAACCTCCCGCGTAGATTATACACTAGGGAGTGAAAGTTTGACGCGGGTTGCGGATGCAGGTTGCAGAGGGCAAGGGATTGATAGCGGGGCTTGGGCGAATATGACAAGAATTTGCCGATAGGGGTTTGTGGCTGGTAATCTGCTTGTGGGCGCGGGCGATAAGGCAATGTGGCAAGACAGCAAGGCATAGCAAGGCGTAAAGGCGTCTTGGAGGGGGATAGAGTGAGCGAGTACGGCGAGTTGGATAGGCGGGCGTTGGATATATTGGCGGGATTGGGCGGTTGCGCGGCTGCGCCGTTTTATGAGAGGGAGCCGGCGCGGCATATTGTCGGGCTGCTGGATGGGATTGCGGGGGTGGAGCATTGGCGCGACGAGTTTGGGAATATCGTGGCGCATTACACGGCGGGGCAGGCGGAGGCGGGTTCGGGGCAGAGGACGCCGATTGCGTTTGTGGCGCATATGGATCATCCGGGGTATGAGATTATCGCGCGGGATGATGGCGGCGCTGCGGCCGGTGGGCAAGGGCAAGGTTGGTATGTGGCAAGGGCGCTGGGGGGCGTGCCGGTGGCGTCTATGCGAAAGCGGACGCCGGCGGTGGTTTTGGGGGCTGATGGGGAGCGGATTGGAGCTGAGTTGCTACCTATGGCGGGTGATGCTGGTGGCGCAAGCAGTAGCGGGGATAGGCTGGCGTGGTTGCGGGTGAAGGGGGATGTTGCGCCGGATTTGCCGGCGGGGGTGATGTTTGATCTGCCGGATTTTATGCTGGACGAGGGCGTTATTCGGATGCGGGAGGCGGATGATTTGGCGGGATGCGGGGCGATTATCGCGGCGCTGGAGCGTTTGGCGGCGGTTGGGGCGCGGGCTGATTTCTATGGGGTGTTCACGCGGGCCGAAGAGGGCGGGCTGTTCGGGGCGCGGCTGATGGCGGAGGCGGGAACGCTGCCGAAAGACGCGCTGGTGGTTTCGGTGGAGAGCAGCCCGATTATTCCGGGCGTGGAGCAGGGCAAGGGGCCGGTTATTCGCACGGGGGATAGGGTTTATACATTTGACGCGGACGCTGAGCAGGCGCTCATCGCGGGGCAAGAGAGCGTATCGGCGCGGGATGGCGGGTTTAGGTGGCAGCGGCAGCTGATGAGCGGCGGCGGGTGCGAGGCTACGGCGTTTGCGGTGTTCGGGTACAAGGTTACGGGGCTGGCGTTTCCGCTGGGGAACTGGCACAACGCGACTACGAGCATAGGCGATCCGGACGGGGGGGTTGATATGGAGTATATCAGCGCGGCGGATTATCTGGGCGGGGTTGCGCTGATGGCGGAGGCCGGAGTGTGCGTTGAAAGGCGGCATAATTCGGCTGTGCGGCGGCGGATACGGGAGATGCCGGATGATGTGCGGCGGCGGATGGTGGATACGGCGGGCGGGATAGGTTAGGGCGAAATGTTGCGCTTGGGGATGCCGCCAAAGCGGAGTCTGAATAGGCCTTTGGCGTTTGATATTGAGTCTTTCAAGACTTTGACGCGGGTGTCGGGGTCGTCCGTCCAGTGGACGGGGATTTCGCGGATTCGCAAGCCGCCGCGCTCGGCTAGGATTAGCAGTTCGGTGTCGAAGAACCAGTGGTTGTCGACTATGAGGGGGAGGATTTCGCGGGCAACGCGGCGGTTGACGGCTTTGAAGCCGCATTGGGCGTCGCGGAAGCTTGTGAGGAACATTGAGCGAAACATAAGGCTGTAGCCGCGCGAGGTTATTTCGCGCTTGAGGGTTCGGAGTTCCACCTGCGCGCCTTTGGCTAGGCGGGAACCTATGGCTATGTCGTAGCCGTAGTCGTCAAGGGCGCTGACTAGGGGGCGCAGGGATGTTAGGTCGGTGGAGAGGTCGACGTCCATGTAGGCTAGGATGTCGGCGTCTGAGTTTCCCCAGGCGGTTTTGAGGGCTAGGCCTCGGCCGCGCTGTTCAAGGCGCAGGGGGGACACTTCGGGGAACTGGTCGGATAGGCTGCGGGACACTTGGGGGGTGGCGTCGTCGGAGCCGTTGTCGGCGATTATGATGCGCCAGTCGTAGGTTGGGAAGTTGGCGCTCATATGCGTGTGCAGCGCGGCGATGCTGGGGGGCAGATCGCGCTCTTCGTTTAGGACGGGGATGACTATGTCCAGTTTGGTTTTGGTCATGCAGATCCTCTGATGGGTTAGTTGACGGGTTAGTGCAGGAAGTGGCGGGTTCCGGTGAATAGCATAGCGATGTCGTGGGCGTTGGCGGCGGCGATGACTTCTTCGTCGCGGATGGATCCGCCGGGCTGGGCTATGGCGGTTACGCCGCCGTCGGCAGCCATTTGGATATTGTCGGCGAATGGGAAGAAGGCGTCGGAGGCGAGGACGCTGCCGTGGGATTTGTCGCCGGCGATGCGGCGGGCTAGGTGGACGCTGACGACGCGGTTGGGCTGGCCGGCGCCCATGCCGACTAGGGCGTTGTCTTTGGCAAGGACGATGGTGTTGGATTTGATGTGCTTGGCGGCGCGCCAGGCGAAGGCGAGGTCGGCTAGTTCGGCGGCGGTGGGATTGCGGTCGGTGACGGCGCGCCAGTCGGCGGGGGATTCGGGGAGGGCGTCGGTTTGCTGGACAAGCGCGCCGCCTGAGATTAGGCGGATGTTTAGGCTTTCTTGGGGGCCGGTAGCGGGGGCTACTTGGAGCACCCGGGTTCGGCGGCGGCGGCGCAGGATTTCTAGCGCCTGGGGGTCGTAGGCGGGGGCTATGATGATGTCAAAGAGGACGCCGCGCATCGCTTGGGCGGTGGCGGCAGTGAGCGGGCGGTTGAACGCGACTATGCCGCCGTAAGCGGATACGGGATCGCCGTCAATGGCGCGGCGGTAGGCGGTGGGCTGGTCGGGGTGGAGGGCTAGGCCGCAGGGGTTGGTGTGCTTGACGACGGTTGCGGCGGGTTCGGGGAAGTCTGAGACAACGCGCCACGCGGCGTCGGCGTCAAGGTAGTTGGTGTAGGACATATCTATGCCGTGCAGTTGATTGGCGCGGACTATGCCGCCGGTGGATAGGGGGGCGGCGTATAGCGCGGCTTGCTGGTGGGGGTTTTCGCCGTAGCGGAGGGGGGCGAGTTTGGTTAGGCCGAAAGATAGGTCGTCTAGGGCTGGGGGGTCGTCGTCGGCGAGGGAGCCGAGGTATTGGGATATGGCGGCGTCGTAGAGGGCGACGTGCTGGAAGGCTTTGCGGGCTAGGCGGCGGCGCTCGTGGTGGGTTACGGGGGCGTTTTGGGCTAGGCGGTCGGATAGCCAGGGGTAGTCGGCGGGGTCGACTATGACGATGACGTGGGGGAAGTTTTTGGCGGCGGCGCGGATCATCGCGGGGCCGCCGATGTCTATGTTTTCTAGGGCGTCTTGGAGCGAGGCGCCGGGGCGGCTGACGGTGTCCACAAAAGGGTAGAGGTTGACGGCGACGATGTCGATGGGGGCGATGTCGTGGGCGGCGATTTGGGCGGCGTGGTCGGGGAGGTCGCGGCGGGATAGGATGCCGCCGTAGATGGCGGGGTGGAGGGTTTTGACGCGGCCGTCTAGGATTTCGGGGAACCGGGTTAGGTCTGAGACTTGCCGCGCGGGGATGGCGGCGTCCGCGAGGGCGGCGTGGGTGCGGCCGGTGCTGATGAGGTCGCAGCCGGCGGCGGCTAGGACGCGGCCGAAATCCGCAATGCCCGTTTTGTCGTACACGCTTATCAGCGCTTGTGTAGCCAAGCCGCGCATCCTTTCGCTAATCCGTCTAATCCAAAGCCGCTAGGCGGCGCGCTTGGTGGGGGCGCGTGTCTTTGCCGCCTGTATATCCCTATCAGTTGGGCAGAATTTTGCCCGCATAGATTATACAGGTTTTTGGCGCGGCGCGGGTTGGGTTATGGCAGCCGAAATAGCGAAATTTGGACGCGCGGCAGGGCGCGCGGCGTGCGCGGCTATCGTTGGCGGATGAATTTTTGGATGCGCTTGCCCTCTAGGACTTCGCCGACGTAGATGTCGCCGTGGGAGTCTATCGCCATGCCGTGGGGGGCGTAGAATTCGCCGGGGGCGTGGGATCGCTCGCCGCCCCATTGGGATAGGACGTCGCCCTCTTCGTTGATGATGGTGACTCTGCCTTGCAGCTCCGGGACGTATATTTCGCCGTCGGGGCCGAATGCGACGGAGGTGGGCTGACGAAAGCCCGTCCACATTAGTTGGAATTCGCCGTCTTCGTCGAAGACTTGGACGCGGTCGTTTTCGCGGTCGGCGACTACTACGCGGTTATAGCGGTCTATGCCGATGCCGTGTGGCAGGTGGAAGTCGCCGGGGTTGATTTTGCCGGGGAATCCCCATGAGCTCATAAGGGAGCCGCTGGAGTTGTAGTGGTGGACGCGGCAGTTGCTGTAGCCGTCGGAGACGAAAAGGTCGCCGAAGTTGCCGATGGCGATGCCGGTGGGCATATTGAAGGGGGCGCCGGGCTTTTCCACTAGAAAGCGCTGGCTTTGCTCGCCGGTGTCGGAGGGCTTGTCGCGGGTGCCGAGGGTGAGCAGGAGCTTGCCCTCGGAGTCGCGCTTTTCGACGACGTGCGAGTTTCGGTCGGCTAGAAAGACGTTGCCGTCGTTGTCAACGCAGATGCCGTGCGGCTCTTTGTGCTTGAGATCCCAGGATTGCAGGTATGCGCCGTCTCGGTTGAAGATGGCGAGGTTGTGCGTGCCGCGATTATAGACATAGACCCTGTCTTCGGCGTCAACGGCGACGTCGGCGACTTGTTGGAATTCCATGCCGTCGGGCAGCGCGCCCCAGTCCTGTGCGACTTCGTAGGTGTAGTCGCCACTTCCGAATGTCATAATTATGACCTCCCAACCATAATTTGTTCGCGGTTTGTTCGCGCGGCGGGGCGTTAGGGGATGCCCGTTGCCGGTTGGCGTGGGGGCAAGCGCACCCGTAGCCGTTTGGCTTGGGGGCGAGGATGCTCGCCGCGTGTGGGGTAATATACGGGTTTTGGGTGAGGGAGGTCAAGCGGGGGGGTGTTTGGGGTAATCGTCCATCGTCCGGGCGCAGGTATTGATCGCATCGTGCGCCGCCTTAGCCGGGCGTAGCCCTCGCCTACCGGACTGACGCGCTGCGGTCGGGTGTGGGCGTCGTAGTTGGGCTGGGCGCGGGCGTTGCGGTTGGCGTGGGGTGACGGCTGATAATTTGTATGCCGGGAGTATGGTTCCTGTCGCGGTTGCTCCGTCTGTTGCCGTTATTGTTACAAGCGCATCTATGTGGTAGATGCCGAACCTAAGGGTTCGCACTAGATAGACATACCTTGTTCCTGGCGATATGTCTAATTTGTCTTCGTAACTCATGCTTGCGGATGCCGGTATTTCATCGGTTAGTTCTGTCAGGTTGGTATCCGAGTATCGCAACACGGGATAACCTAGCACGCCCTCAACGTAGGCGTAAATGGGATCTTCATCATCGTCATCAATTGATTGACGAAGCACGCGATAGGTTCTTGAGGTGTCTAGGACGGGAATATCCGGCAATGATTCCACGTTCCACCTTAAAATTATCGCGTCTTTTGTAGCCTCGGCAGTCAAGTTTTGCGCCGCCATTCTGATCTGACGATTGATGTTGTTTCGGGCTATTCGCTCTTGCAGTCTTTGTTCATTCTTGGCTATGTATCTCAATTCCGATAGCGTTATCACGGAATTGTCGGGCGCTCCGACCGTGCCCGATTCTTCTTCAGGATAATGCCCCGCGAGATTGCCGTCCGGATGCTGCAGCATGAACTGAGGCTCTTCGCTTGATTCGGAAATGCCATCTTGAGACGCCAAGGGCAGCCAGCGTCTGTAAGCGGCTAGGGAGTAGTCTTCATATGAATTGGATGCTTCGCCGTTCCAGTAGTTGTCGCGGATCCATCCCAAGTGGTAATGGTTCGGTTGTCGGGTATTAGGCGCTGAAGAAGAGTAGTCTATCATGAAGACCACCGCTTCCCCGGTATGCAATGGATCTATGTGCCGGATGTATTGCGTGGCGACTTCGCGCGCGGCTATTGCGGTTGGTTGGCCTGGAGCATCAACGGCCACTATCCCCCAAATTTTGTTGCCGCCGCTTCCTTTGAAGTACTCTAAGACCTCGAACTCAAACCATATTTCAGGGTCGTAAGAGGTTGATCCCTCAGTTTCGGGATAGTAATTTGATCCCCAATCTTGCTGGGCTTTGGCGCGCACGCTTTTTAGTTTCACATGCGCTACCATATCCACAAGGGAAAGCGTGCCAAACACGCTGTACGGAGCGGGAACAGATATGCTGTGAAGGTGGTAGCTCGGCGGCGCGGCGTGCCATTCAGACGAGGCCGCTGATAGGGTGTCGGCGCGGGCTTGCAGGAGGAGGGCGCATAGCGTCAACGCGGCAATGGCGAGGAGGCAGGCGCGGTTGGTGATTTTCGCTGGCATGCCATCTCTCCGAGCGTTAGGCGCGGGGGTTTGGTTTAGGCGCGGGTGTTGGGGGCACGTAGGGATGGTTGGTTATTCCACGATTACGGGGTAGCTGAATTCTTCGCGGAGGAGGCGTTTGAGGACTTTGCCCATGGGGTTGCGGGGGAGTTGGTCGCAGAAGACTACGGATTCGGGTTTTTTGAAGCTGGCGAGGCGCTGGCGGCAGTGTTCGGCAAGGTCGTTTTCGGCGGCGGCGGCGCCGTCTTTGAGGACGACGATGGCGCGGACGCGCTCGCCCCAGTCTAGGTCGGGGACGCCTATGACGGCGGCCTCTTCGACGGCGTGGTGGCTCTGGAGGACTTGCTCTACTTCTTCGGGGGAGATCATTTCGCCGCCGCGCTTGATGAAGTCGCGGGCGCGGCCGGCGAGGTAGATGTAGCCGTCTTCGTCCATATAGCCGAGGTCGCCGGTGAAGAGCCAGCCGTTGCGGATGGTTTCGGTGGTGGCGTCGTCTTGCTGCCAGTAGCCTTTCATCAGGCGGGCGCCGCGGGCGGCGATTTCGCCTACGTCGCCTTGCTTGACGGGGTCGCCGTCTTCGTCAAATATCGCGACGTCTACGTCGTCAAGGGGGACGCCGATGGATCCCAGGCGGCGTATTTTCTTTTCGATTTCTTCTTGGGTGCCCACTAGGAAGTGGTCTTCGGGGGGTAGCATGGTGATGGTGGCGGCGGTTTCGGTTTGGCCGAAGGCGTTGATGAAATATACGCCGGGGAATTCAGTGATGGCGCGGCGGATGATTTCCACGGGCATAGGGGCTGCGCCGTAGGTGATGACTTGGAGGCTGGATAGGTCGCGGTCGGGGAAGTTGGGGTGATCCATAAGCATTTTGAGCATAGTGGGCACCATCATTGCGCGGCTGGCGCGCTCGGTTTCCACAAGGCGCATCCAGTCGTCGGCGTCGAATTGGCGCTGGATGATGAGGGTTCTGCCGCCGAATATCGCCGCCATAACCGATTGGACGCCGGCGATGTGGTATAGGGGGACGGTGAGGATGTTTCGCTCTTCGTCGTCGGGGTCGGCGGGGGATACGGTGCTGAGTATGTAGGATGAGAAGCTGTCGTGGGTGAGCATTACGCCTTTGGGGAATTCGGTGGTGCCGGATGTGAATAGGATGACTGAGAGGTCTTCGTCGTCGCCCTCGGGGAATCGCTCGATGTCTTCGCCGGAGGCGAGCAGGTCGTCGTAGGAGCGCCAGCCGTCGACGGCGTCTTCTAGGGCGATGTAGTGCTGCACCGATTGTATGTCGGGGGCGCATTGGCGGATTACGTCTATGTAGCGCGCGCCGACGAATAGGGCTTTGGGGGAGGTGTGGTTGACCATAAATGTGAGCTCATCGGCGCGGGCGCGGAAGTTGAGGGGGACATATACGGCGTCAAGCTTGGCGGCGGCGAAGTATGCCTCGATGTATTCGTTGCAGTTGGTTTGCAGCATCGCCACGCGGTCGCCGGCTTGGACGCCCAGCGCGGCTAGGGCGTCGGCGAGGCGGTTGACGCGGGATTGGAGCTGGCCGTAGGTGATGCGCTTGCCCTCGAAGATCATAGCGGGCCGGTCGGGGACGATAGCCGCGGATATGGTCAGAAACTCCGTTGTGTTCATATTCGCTGAGACCTCAGTGATGAGCGTTGCGCCACGCGCGGCGGGTGGCGGGTGGCGGTAAGAAGTTGTAGGGGGAATGTTACCACTTTGGGGGGTGGGGTTTCAAACGAAAGGGGTGATGGGTGGGTTTGGGATTGGTTGAGGGAACTGCTCTATGCAGCGCGGCGATGGGTATGGTATGGTTTGTGCATAGCAATGGATTTGAGGGCGCAGGAAAGGATGGAGGATATGACCACTGTGGCGAGCGGGGCGCATGCACATCCTGAGGTGGGTGCTATGCAGGATATGATGGCGCAGATGGTTGAGGCGCAAACTAAGATGATGGAAGCGATAACCACACTTGCCGAAGGCCAAATCAGGCTGCAGGAGTCCACAGAGGCGTTGCAAGCAGCTACCGGGGAATTGGCGCGCGGGATGGCGTTGTTGCAAGCGCAGATGGCGTTGTTTGAGGCGCGGGATGATTCCTAGGCTACGCTCTTGCCGGCGGGGATGCCGGCAGGGGAATTGCGCCGCCCGGTTTTGAGCAGCCGGGCGGCTTTGCATTATTTGGATGCGGCTAAGTGGCATTGGAGGGATGGATATGGCTGATAAGGGGACGCGGGTTTATGTGCTGGGGGCGGGGACGCCTACGCCTACGGCGGCGCGGTTTGGGTCGGCGTTTGCGGTGGGGATTGGGGAAGAGCGGCTGATGGTGGATTGCGGGCCGGCGGCTACGCATAAGCTGGTGAAGGCGGGGCTGTGGCCGACCGATATTGATTACCTGTTTTTTACGCATCATCACTTTGACCACGATATTGACTATCCGTGCTTTCTGCTGTGCAGGTGGGACCAAAGCACGGGCAATGAGAATGCGCTGCGGGCGTTTGAGCCTGCGCTGACTGAGCGGATTACGCGGGGCATCCTGGACGAGAGCGAGGGGGTGTTCGCGCACGATTGGAAGGCGAGGGTCGGGCATCCGCTGAGCCAGCGGATTCATGTGAACAGGGGCGGGACGCTGCCGCGCAAGCCGCCGGAGGTCAGTGCGCGGGATGTTGGGCCGGGGCTTGTGTTTTCGGGGAGCGATTGGCAGGTCAGCGCGGCGGCGGCGGAGCATGTGCAGCCGTTCTTGGATTCGCTGGCGTATCGGTTTGACACGCCGGCGGGCAGCGTGGTGTTCACGGGGGATACGCAGCCGTGCGAGTCGGTGGTGGAGCTGGCGCGCGGCGCGGATGTGATGCTGTGCATGTGCTGGGATGATCAAGAGATAATGGACGCAGACGGGGAGTCGCCGGGGCAGTGCGGGACGCTGGGCGCGGCGCGGATGGCGCAGGCGGCGGGCGTCAAGCGGTTGGCGCTGGTGCATATTGGGCCGCATCTGTCGCAGCCGGGGGCGCGGGAAAAGGGGATAGGGGATGTGCGGCAAATCTATGACGGGGAGCTGCTGTTCACTGACGAGTTGACGCATTTTGACTTGTGAGAGGCGGCGGCGTAAGGATAGGGCGGCGCAGGACGCTGCATATCTCCGATGCCTTTCGCGGGAGTCGGCGGCGCAAGTCGGGGCGGCATCCGAATGAACGCTGATTAGGGCATTAGGGCAATATCAAGGCAGTCGGTTGCACTAATTCGTGGCGGCTTTTTGCTATACTTGGTGGGAAGTAAAATGTCTGAGGCGTGGAATGATTAGCATTGAGCTTATACGGAATAGGCCGGATGATGTGCGGGCGGCAATGGCGCGGCGGGGGGAAGATGCGCCGATAGATAGGATCACGGCGGTGGACGCAAGCCGGCGGGCGGCAATCGTGGAGGCGGATGAGCTGAGGGCGCGGCGCAATGAGGCGAGCCGCCGGATTGGGCGCACGGGGGAGCGGTCGCAGGCGCTGATAGATGAGATGCGGGTGATTGGCGGGCGCATACGGGAGTTGGAAGAGGTTATACGCGGGCTGGATTCGGAGTTGAATGGGCTGCTGCTGGGCGTTCCGAATATGGCGGCGGACGATGTTCCGGCGGGTGTGGACGAAAACGATAATGTGGTGGAGCGGGTGGAGGGCGAAGCGCCGGAGTTTGATTTTGAGCCGCTGCCGCATTGGGAGTTGGGCGAGAGGCTGGGGATAATAGATTTTCAGCGGGGCGCCAAGATGTCGGGGTCGCGCTTTTTCGCGCTGAAGGGCAAGGGCGCGCGGCTGCAGCGGGCGCTGATAGATTGGATGCTTGATACGCATACGCAAGAGCATGGGTATGAGGAGCTCTATCTGCCGAATATGGTTACGACCGAATCGGCTACGGCGAATAGCAATCTGCCCAAGTTCGCGGACACGATGTATCGGGACGACGAGGATGATTTGTGGCTGCTGCCGACGGCCGAGATGGCGATAACGAATATGCACCGCGACGAGATACTGCCGCCGGGCGCGCTGCCGCTGCGGTATGTGGCGCACACGCCTTGCTTTCGGCGCGAAAAGGCGGCGGCGGGCAGGGATACGCGCGGCATCAAGCGGGTTCACCAGTTCGAAAAGGTGGAGATGTACAGGTTCGTAGAGCCGCAGGATTCGGATGCGGCGCTGGTTGAGATGGTGGGGGAGGCGGAGAGGATATGCGCGCGGCTGGGCGTGAGGTATCGGCTGTTGCGGCTGTGCGCGGGGGAGTTGGGGTTTCAGTCGGCGAAAAGCTACGATTTGGAGATGTGGGCGGCGGGCAGCGGCGAATGGCTGGAAGTGAGTTCATGCTCTACCTGCCGGGATTTTCAGGCGCGGCGGGCGGCGATACGGTATAGGGCGGAGCAGGGGGGAAGGGCGCGGTTCGTTCACACATTGAACGGGTCGGGGCTGGCGCTGCCGCGCGTGATAATCGCCATATTGGAGCATTATCAGCGGGCGGATGGGTCGGTGGTCGTGCCGGAGGCGCTGCGGCCGTACACGGGGTTTGATGTGATAGGGTAGGCGCAGGCGGCGGTTGCGCGGGCAAGGAGGGAAGGCTTACAATCGGCGCGTTGGGCGCAAACGCGGGGTTGGGCTTGGATTTGGGCTTGTTAGCCACGCCGACGGGGGATTGAATTTGCTGATGAAATCTGTGGAAGTGACTGAGTACGCGGATGAGCTTATTAGCGCGCCGAGGGGCAGGCTGCGGCTGACGCTGGCGCAGGATGACGAGGGTGTGGCGCTGACGTATCAGGGGCGGCTGCTGGCGCGGTTTAGGCTGACGCCTGAGGGGATGACGGCGAGCGGGTTTATGGCGCAGGCGCTGGGGCTGCGAATACCGGCGGTGGGGGCGTCGGCGGAGGCGAGCGTGTCTAGCGCGGTGTTGTTTCGGGCGCTGAGCATCGCGGAGCTTGATTACGCGAATGAGGCGTCGGTGGCGCTGCTGGAGCGGCTACTGGAGGAGGCGCGGCTGCAGCGGGGGGAGCCGGCGGACGCTTAGGCGCGATCTTAGGCGCGAGGCAGCGTTTGTTTTTGGGTGGTTTTGAGGGTTTGGCAAGTTGTTATCAAACTGATAAGGCGGGTGGCTAGGGCAAGGTGTCCAACCGGCTGCGGCGGTAGATATACTTGGTTGCTTGAATTGAAACGCTGGCGCATATCTTTGCTTGGGCGTCCAAAAGCGTTGGGTTTTTGGTACACTGCGAATAGGGGCATACGGATAGGCGGTAGGCGCTGGGCGATTGTGGGGGATAATGTCGGCTGGGAGTGAGTGAGAATGATGGGGGTATCGCGTAGGGCTGGGGATTGGCTGGCGGCTGTTGCGCTTGTGGGCGCGGCGTTGGCGTTGGCGATGGCGGCTTGCGCGGCGGTGATGCCGGCGGGTGCGCTTGGGAAGGGGCCGGATGGCAAAGCGATTCATACGACGTTTGTGCCGCAACATTACTCTAACGCGCCATATATCCCGATTCCGAGTAGCTTGCTTATCACTACTTACCGCGCAGACGTGGTGGCGCATGTAAAACTAAAAAGCATACGAGGCGAAGTACAACAGACTGACGGATCAACCTCTTACTGGCCTATAGTAAGATATGAGTTCGAGGCGCTAGAGTACTTGAAGGGAAGCGGCGGCAATACGCTTTACGGGCAGGTGTTTGTGGAGCATCCAGCGCAATCCGAAGACGCAGCGCGAGAGCTTGCCGCGCGATACGTTCAGCGCATAGATCCATTGCACACCGGAGAAGCGGTAGTCTTCATGGAGGATGCGGAGTCCTTTTTGTATACGCTGCGTACACAGCGAAAAGATCATTACTACTTGGGGAGGTTCTATAGAGATTGGTTTTCAGATATCGAAGCAACCAATCTGCGTGAAGACTACTCCCTAGCGGGTCTCAGGCATTGGCTGCCGTTGGCGGCGTCGGACAGCGTTTCAGGAGCAAACGAAGAGCCTCAGTTTATGCTCCGGCATCCAAATGGCAATTATCAGGGGTATTATCCTGAGGACGTGCCATACGTGCCTAGGGAAGTATTAAACGCGACCGAAGTGTCCGGCAGTTCCGTGATAGGGCTGTCTGAACTGAGACATATAGCGGCGAATGCGTCGAGTGTGATGGAGCAAGGGAGCCGGGACTATTTCGCTCGTCGGGTCGGGATGGCGGCGCAAAATTTGACTGCCGAAGTGGCCGGGGATGGGATAGTTTTGAGGTGGAATGCGGGAATGTCGCCATCCGCTCTGGGCGGCGTGAAGGGGTATCGGGTGTTTCGGAAGTCAAGCTTGGAGGGCAATCCGGATTTTCCCGCGCCGTGGCGCGTGGAGTCTGAGTTGGTGAAGTTGGGCGATGTGGAGGCGGGGTCTTCAAGGATGATGTACGAGGATAGGGCGGGCGTATCGCCAGGGACGACGTACATTTACCAAGTGTGGACGCTCGAAGAGGATGTTTATTTATTTGACCTATACGGTTCGGAGGCGCGGGTGGCGATAGTGGCGATAGATGGGGCAACGGCGAAGGGGGCTGTGGTTCCACCATATTATTATTAACTTTCCTGCTGATAAAGCGGGCGGGTACGGCAAGGCCGTTCAAGCGGCTGTGGTGGTAGATATGCTTGACTGCTTGAATTGAAACGCTGACGCATATCTTTGCTTGGGCGTCCAAAAGGGTTGGGGTTTTGGTACACTGCGAATAGGGGCAATCGGGCGAGTGGTGGGCGCGGGATGGCTGTGGGGGACAATATCGGCTGGGAGTGAGTGAGAATGATGGGGGTGTCGCGTAGGGCTGGGAATTGGGTGGCGGCGGCGGCGCTTGTGGGCGCGGCGGTTGGGTTGGCGATGGCGGCTTGCGCGGCGGGGATGCCGGCGGGCGCGCCTGGGAAGGGGGTGGATGGGAAAGCGGTTCATGCGACGCCTGCGCCGCAGTATTACCTTTCTGCCCCAATTATTCCGAGGCCTAGGGGCATACTTGACACAACTTATTTTTCGGACGTAGTGGCGCATGTAAAACTAAAAAGCGTGCGAAGCGAAATCCAGCGGGATGAGGAACACTCCAGTTACTTCCCTGAAATATGGTATGAGTTCGATGCACTGGAGTACGTGAAGGGAAAAGGCGGCAATACGATCTGGGGGCTGGTGTATGTCGAGGATTGGGCGCAATCCGAAGAAGCCGCGCACGAGCTTGCCGCGCAATACGTTCAGCTCATAGATCCATTGCATACAGGAGAGGCGGTAGTATTCATGAGTGAATCTGATACGCTCTTGCCGCACACTCAACAAAAAGATCATTACTCCTTGGGGAAATTCATAATAGATTATCACAGTGATCCCGAAGGAAATAATCCGATGGAAGGCTACTCCTTAGCATATTACAGGCTTTGGCTGCCATTGGCGTCGTCGGATGGCGTTTCGGGAGCGAGTGAAGAGGCGCAGTTTATGTTGCGGCATCCGAATGGCAGTTATGCGGGGGGGTATCCTGAGGACAGATCAAACGCGCCTGAGGAAGTATTAACCGCGGCCGGATCGCCTGTCATTTCGGCGATAGGGCTGTCGGATCTGAGATACATAGCCAAGAATGAACGGGGTTTGCTAGAGCAAAGAGGTTATTACGTTGACCAAGGCAGAGGCGAGCCTCGGTTCAGTCGGGCCGGAATGGCGGCGCAGAATTTGACTGCCGAAGTGGTTGGGGATGCGATTGTTTTGAGGTGGGATGTGGGAACGTCGCCGTCCGCAGTGGGGGGCGTGAAGGGGTATCGGGTGTTTCGGCAGGCGAGCGTGGAGGGTAGTCCGGGGTTTTCGGCGTCGGGGCGCTTGGAGTCTGAGTTGGTGAAGTTGGGTGATGTGGCGCCGGGGTCTTCAAGGATGAGGTATGAGGATAGGGCGGGCGTGTCGCCGGGGGCGACGTATATTTATCGGGTGTGGACGCTTGAGGAGGACGTGTATGTGTTTGGGGAGTATGGCGCGGAGGCGCGGGTGGCGATAGTGGCGAAAGATGGGGCGAAGGCGGCGGGGGATGTGGTTCCAGTTCTGGTGTATTATTAGGTTTCCGGCCGTTGCTCGGATGGCAATGGGGGCGTTTGTGGGCGCGGGTGGGGTTGGGATGCTGATTGGCGGCGAGGTATTCTTACCTTGCAGTGCTGATATGATATACTTGCCCTAAACCGCTCCGAAACCGCTGAAAGGCAGGTGTCATTATGGCGAGCCAAAGAGTGTACAGACATGACGCGCTATGCCCGAAATGCGGCTCGAATTGGGTCAAGAAAGACGGCCACTCGCGCGGCAAGCAGATATTTAAGTGCAACCAGTGCGGCCGCAAGCATCAAGAGGGCGCAAAGCATCGGTTCACCGATGAGCAGAAAGAGCAGGCTGTGAAGATGTGCGCGGAGGGGATGAGCCTATCGGCGACCGCCCGCGTGATGGGCGCGAGCGTACCCACGGTGAGCAAGTGGGTCAAAAAAGGGGGCCTTGGCGAGAGAGCGTCTGACGCGCTTTATGGAGTGGTGCGCAAGCGGTCGTCCTGGCAGCGTCCGCGCGTCTATTGTGGCGTTTGATGAGATGTGGACATACTTGGGGATAAGGCGCGGCGAGCGGCGTCGAGACCTGTGGATATGGACTGCGGTGGTGGAAGAGCGGGACGGAGTCCGCTGGCGGATGTACGAGGTGGGCGGCAGGGACTTGTCCGCGTTCTCGCGCTTGCTGGATCGGCTGCCGGGAGCTGACAGGTATGAGACAGACGCTTATCCTGTGTACGAATGGCTGCCGCGCGACCGGCATGTGATAGGCAAGGGCGGAGCGGTGAACTGGAACGAGGGGCTGCACTCCAAGCTAAGGAGCAAACTCAACAGGCTGGTAAGGCGGACAAAGGGCTACACAAAAAGCGTTGAGATGCTGAAACATCTGCTGGCGATAGTGTTTGAGGAATGCCTAAATCAGTCCCTCAAATCAATGAACACTGCAAGGTAAGAATACCGGCGGCGAGGTTGACTTGCATAATAGCCTGTGATTGGGATTATAATGTATGATGGCTTTCAATCGGGGTTGGTTCAAGCGGGATTAGTAAGGAGAAGTGGCAAATGCCTGAGGCGCTCGCCTTCTTTCGCGGCAATGTCGTTCCATTAGCGGAGGCGAGGGTGAGCGTGACTACGCACGCCCTACATTACGGCACTGCGGTGTTTGAGGGCATACGCGGGAATTGGAACGCGGAGCAGAGCCAATTGTATGTGTTTCGGATGCGCGAACACTATGAGCGGTTTCTGCAGGGCTGCAAGATTATGCTGATGGATATTCCATACGGCGTGGACGATCTGTGCGGCATCACGATAGATCTGCTGCGGCGATGCGGGTACAAGGAGGATCTGTACATCCGGCCGCTGGCGTATAAGAGCGAGGAGCTGGTCGCCAACCTGAAGCTGCATGAGCTGGGCAGCGATTTCACGCTGATGGTCGTGCCGTTTGGCGCGTACATAGACGTGGAGGGGGCGATACGCTGCTGCACGTCGTCTTGGCGGCGCATAGACGATACCATCATCCCGCCGCGCGTGAAGATTTCGGGGCATTATGTCAACAGCATACTCGCCAAGACAGAGGCGACGATGTCGGGGTTTGACGAGGCGATAATGCTGACGCAGGACGGGAATGTGTCGGAGGGGAGCGGCGAGAACCTGTTTTTAGTGTCGGACGGGGTGGTTCATACGCCGCTGGTGTCGGACAACAACCTGACGGGGATTACGCGCCATTCCGCCATACGCATCGCCACGGAGGAGCTTGGGCTGGACATCGTGGAGCGGCAGATACGGCGCAGCGAGTTGTATCTGGCGGACGAGATATTCCTGACGGGGACGGCGGCGCATGTGACGCCGGTGGGGGAGTTGGATATGCGAACCATAGGCGGCGGCGGGATTGGGCCGGTGACCAAGCGGGTGAGCGATATGTACTTGGACATAATCAGCGGGAACAATCCCAAGTACATTGATTGGTGCACAGCGGTGTCGCCGGAGTAGGCGGGATAGCCTTGGGCAAGCCGATAGCCTGGGAGCGCCAATCGCGCATAGGCGCTTTGCCCGCCGCATAAGCCGCAAATCGCTATGTTCTCATCATACACATTCGCAGCCGATTATTTCATACTGGTGTTCGTGGCAGGGGTGGGGGCGATACAGATCGCCGCGTCCGTTGGCGGGCTGAGGGGGTTGCTGGTGTTCAAGACGCCGATTGTGGCAAGGGCGGTGGGGCTGCTGGTCGCGGTTGCGGCGTTTGTGTGGTTTTTCACTACGACCGAATGGAACATCAACGATTATGAGGGCGGGCTGGATTCCAATGATCAGGCGCTGCTGTTTTTTATGGCGATAATGGCGGCGGGGATATTCACGCTGGGGCTGAGTTCGGTTGTGAACTTTAGGATGCGGGATGACGGGGCGGATCCGGACGGGGGTTTTGATGGGCTCAGGCGGGCTTGCTATGTTCGGGCGCTGGGGCGCAGCTTGAGGCGGCGCAATGATGGCGAGGGCGGCGTTGGCGGACGTGGATAGGGGGCTGTTTCTGTGGGTCAACGGGCTGGCGGGCAGGTGGGCGGCGGCGGACGCGGCTATGCAGTGGCTGGCGAGCGATTATCTGGCGCCGGTGGGGATTGCGCTGACGCTGGCGGCGCTGTGGCTTGTCGGGCGCAACGCCGAAATGCGGGAGCGGTATCAGATAGGGGTTTTCGCGGCGCTGACATCTATGGCGCTGTCCAATCTGGTGGTGGCGTTTTTGAACGCATTTTATTTTAGGCCGCGCCCGTTTCTGGGGATTGACGCGGCGGATATGAATTTGCTGATGTATATGCCGACTGATTCGTCGTTTCCGTCGAACTCGGCGGCGGCGGCGTTTGCGATAGGAGCCGCCGTGTGGGTTGTGAACCGGCGCGTTGGGGTTGCGCTGCTGTGCGTTGCGGCGGCATACGGGTTTTCGCGGGTGTATGTGGGCGTGCATTATCCGGCGGACATAGCGGGGGGGGCGCTCATCGCGGTGATGATGACGGCGCTGACGCTGCGGCTGCGGGACCGGGTGATGCCGGTGTTAGTGGCGGTGATTAGGGTGGCGCGGCGGCTGGTTATCGCTTAGGGGCTATCGCCGTTATGCCGCTATGTTTGTCTTTATGCCTCGTCGGGCCAGGCGCTGCCGTGGTAGGCGGCTTGCCAGAATAGATATTCGTAGCGGAGGGTTGTGTGGAAGAGGCGCTCTATGCGGGGGCGGCGTGGGCCTAGGTCGGCGGCGTCTAGGTGGGCGGCGAGCCAGGCTACGAAATCGCCTAGAACCTCGGGGCTGTGGAGGCGTATCCACTCGGCGTAGATGGGGTTGGACAGCTGCTTGCCTTGTTGGATTAGGCGGGTTGCCCAGTCTAGGTACGCGCCCTCTGTGACGTAGAGCAGGGTGGCTATGTCCTCGAAGTCGCCCTCGTAGCCTACGCGCATTAGGAAGTTGCCGAAAGCCTCAGTTACGGGATTGGCGGCGGCGGCGGCGTAGTCGGCCTCGGTGGCGCCTAGCGCGTCAATTGTGCGTAGGAAGAAGTCGTTTTCTTCGGCGGCTTGCGGGTCTAGGATGCCGTTTAGGAATGCGTGGATTTGGCTGGCGGCTTGGATGTCGGGGGCTTTGGCGACGCCTAGCGCCGCCAGTGAGACTAGGTCGGCGACGAAGACGTAGTCTTGGAGGAAGTAGCGGCGGGCGCGCTCGTGGGAGAGGGCGTCGTCGCCGAGCTCAGTGATGAAGGGGTGGGTTGCCATGCGTTCCCATAGGGCGGAGTTTTGCTGCCTGAGTTCTTGGGTGAGTGGCATGTTGGAGTTCCTTTCGTTATGCTTGTGCGTGTGAATTGCGGTATGCGTTTGATGTGTTGGATTGTCCCGGCCTGCCGCAAGGCGGGGGCAGGGCGGGACAATGGCGCGCGGGTGGTTAGCCGTCTATTAGTTGGACTTCGTTGCGGAGGCGGGCGAAGTCGTAGCCGGCGTCGGAGGCGGTGGCGCGCTTGTATAGGACTACGGCAATGGCTATGGCGGATGAGATTATGAGGGCGGAGGCGAATGCGAAGAACATTTGCGTGCCGAATGGGGCGGTGAGCGCCCAGGGGGATAGCAGGTCGGGCTTGGGGTAGTAGAGCGCGCCGATGATGATGCCGATGCCGCCAGCGATTACTACCGCCCAGCCGGGCATATGGCGGGAGTATAGGCCTATGAGCATGGGGACGGCGATTGCAGCGCCGAGCAGGTCGGCGATGAGGAATACGTACAGGACGCTGAAGCCCTGCGCGGCGACTATGACGGCGGGGATGGCGACTATGACGGTGACCGCGCGGGCGATTAGCATTAGCTTGCCGCGATTGACGCCTAGGTCGGCTAGGTCGACGGCGATGTTGCTGGCGAGGCCGTTCATTAGGGTGTCTAGTGTGCTCATCGCCAGCATAAGGGCGCATATGAGCAGGAGGAAGTGCATCCACAGGGGGAATATATCGCTGGCGAGGGCGAAGAGGGCGGCGGCTACATCGGGGTATGCGAATGGGGCAACCGAGCCGTTGGCTACGGCGGCTATGCCTGCCATTCCCATCAGGAAGGTTATGGGGATTGATATGGCGGCGGCGCCCCAGAGGCTGCGGTTTAGGGAGCGCTGGTCGCGGACGGTATAGACGCGCTGCCACATGCCGGGGTGGAAGGCGTTGGATGTGACAATGCCGATAATCAGCACGATGGCGAAGAAGTAGCTGCCGGATGAGGTTGCGCCTAGCAAGCCGGTGTCGGCGGCGGCGCTCCAAATGCCGCGCCCGCCAATCAGCGCGGCGGCGACCACGACTACCAGCAACAGGGCGGGCATCAGGACCCAGAATTGGACGCGGTCGGTGTGGATGGATACACGCAGGCCGCCGTATGCGGTGTACGCCACTACGACCAGCCCGATTACGCCGGAGACTATCCAGCGCGACCAGTCGGGCATATTGGCTAGTTGGCTGACGGCGGCGGTTATGGCGGTCATCTCGGCGGTGATGAATATGCCCATAACGAACATTATGACAATGGCGATCGCGGCGAATGGGGCGACGCCAAAGCGGTATTTGACGTACTCGGTAATGGAGTGGCCGTTGGGCATAAGCTGGCGGATGCGGGGGCCGACGAACATAAACATCACGGGGATAGCGGCGATGCCGAGCGCGTAGCCGACTAGGGCGACGATGCCGAAGTTGGCGCCGGTTTCGCCGGGGCTGAGCAGTACCCAAGTGCCGAACATTGAGGCAATCAGGGTGGCAATGCCGACGTTGGTGGGCGCGTGGTTGCGGGATACGGTGTAGTCTTCGACGGTCTGCCGCTTGCGCCAGACGTAGGCGATTCCCAGAATTAGGAACGCGCTGCCCGCGATTAGCAGCGTGATTATGCCAATGGTTGTGTTTAGCATTGATGGTCTCCTTATTAGGATTAGGCGGTGATTTTGCGTTGGATTAGGGGTTGGATTGGCGGGTGGGCGCGGCGTTTAATTTGCGCGGGACGTGAAAAAGCCGCCCTGATGGCCGGGCGGCTGATGCGTTGGTTTTGGTGAAAGAGGCTCGTCCCTGTCCGGCATTATCCGGCAGGTAACGGGGTCGCTCCGATTAAGACGGAGCCTCTCAGCCTGCAGTGTCAAGCTCCCCCCGGCAGGTATTCGGTTGTTACGGGTAGTGATGCTATCTCAGAGGCGTGGGCGGTGTCAAGCGCGGGTTGGCGATTAACAAAAGGTGAATGGCGGGGGTTGCGTTCCATCCACGTCGGTAAAGCCGTATTCGCGGGCTAGGGCGCCGGTTTTGTAGGCGTTGCCGGCGCGGTTTATGATGGCGGGATCGGTGGCTAGGGCGACTACGGCGCGGCCGGCGTAGCGGGGAGATTCGGCGGCGGCGAGGTCGGCGGGGGTTGCGAAACGCTGTACGCGCTCGGTGCGGGTTAGGCCGGGGTGGAGGGCGACCGCGGCGATGTTGTGGGGGCGCAGGTCTTGGGATTCGGCGAAGGCTAGGCGGTCGACGGCGGCTTTTGCGACGTCGTAGATCGCTTGGCCGCGATATTTGTGGCCGTCGCCGGCGGATATGTGGATGATGAGGCCGGAGCGTTGGGGGATCATTAGGGGGGCGGCGGCGCGGCTGGCGGTGTAGTGGGCGTGGAGGCCGGCGTCAAACATTAGCCGCCAGCGCCATAGGGGCTGTTGCCAGAACGGGGCGTCAAAGGGGGCGTCGGCGTATCGCTCGTAGCCGCCCCAGATGTTGTTGACTAGGATGTCCAGGCGGGCTTGTTCGCGGCGGATGCGGGCGAATAGGGCGTCGACGGCTGCGTCCTGAGTGTGGTCGCAGCGGATGGGGATGCCTGCGCCGCCTGATTGGGTTACCAGGGCGGCGGTGTCGTGAATATCGCCGGGCAGGTTTTCGGTGGAGGGGGCGTTGGGGACGCTGCGGCCGGTGACGTAGACGAGTGCGCCGGCCGCGCCGAGTTCTTGGGCTATGCCGCGTCCGACGCCGCGGCTTGCGCCGGTTACGAGGGCGATTTTGCCGCGCAGGTTCGCCATAGGGTTGCCTTTGCGCTGTTTGCGGCCGGTCGGTTAGCCGCCGGTTAGCCGCTGACCATTGGGTAGATGTGGTAGCCGCGCTTGAGGTCTAGGGGGATTTTGTGGCTTGTCCAGGTTTCGCCGCGGTCGGGGCTGGCGAAGAAGTGGCCGTAGTTGGTAGTGCAGAATATCTTGTCGGGCGCGTTGGGGTCTATGGCGACTTGGAACATTCTGCCGGGGGGCGTGTCGCCGATGTCAATGCGGCGCCAGGTTTCGCCGGCGTCTTGGCTGCGGAAGAGGGCGCCGGCCTCTTGGGTTCCTGAGGGAGCGCCGCCGCCGCCAGCGCCGGCGCAGAGGTAGATTTCGCGCGGGTCGTCGGGGGCTACCAGCAGGTCGCGGCAGTATGAGCCGCCGGGGAACATTTCGGCGAAGCGGATGTGTTCCCAGTTGCCGCCTTTGTTGCGGCTGCGGAACATCGCCACTTGCGCGATAATGAATATCACGCCGGGCGCGGCGGCGCTGACTTGGACGCCGTGCAGGTCGACGGTGTGGTTGTCGCGGTACAAGCCGTCGGTTAGGGAGCGCCATGTTTCGCCGCCGTCGGCGCTGGCGATTAGGCCGCCGACTTCAATCGCGGCGTAGACGTCGGCGGGATTGGACGGGTCGGCGCAGATGCCGATGACGCGCTTGGCGAGCGGGGGCATATAGGTTGTGACATCGGGGTAGCGCACGGCGGAGGCGTCCATTGAGCGCCACGTTTCGCCGCCGTCTTCGGAGCGGGCTATGGCGCATGGTTCGTAGCCGGCGTAGATGATGTTGGGATCGGCGGGGGAGAATGCGAGCGACCAGACGTCGGCTTTGGGGGCGTCTAGGGGCTGCCAGTGGGCGCCGCGGTCGTCGGAGCGGTAGGGGCCATGCTGGGTGCCGGCGAAGATGACGGCGGGGTTGTCCGGGTGAATGGCGAGGGCGCGGACTTGGGGGTTTTCGGGCAAGCCGTTGGTTATGGGCTGCCAATCGGGGTCGTCGTGGGCGCGGCGGAGCATGCCGCCTGGGCCGATGGCGTCGCCCTCGCCGGCGATGCCGATGTAGATGTGGGTTTGGTGTGTGGCGGTGGTCATGGGCTACTCCTTTCTGGGATAAGATTGGATTTAGTGGATTAGGGGGCTGTGAGGGCGAGTTTCTTGTTAGCGTCTTCGTTTTCGGTTTGACCGGATCCGCGGGCGACGCCCTAGCTTGATGTTCTTTTCATTTTCGGGGAGCAGGTGGCCTTCTTTGCGGTTTTGTTCTTGAAGGCCGGTTAGTGTCATCCTGTCCAGCTTAGCCCTGTTGCACGGCGGGCATAGCAGCGTAAGGTTACCATATGCGTCCGTCCCGCCGTCCGATTTGGGCCTGATGTGGTCGACTTCCAAGACGCGCGGGTCAAAGCTATAATCCCTGCCGCAGCCTTGGCAAAACGCGCCGAAGTCTAGCAGCAGTCTTTCGTGCTGTGAGCGCGGCGGCGGGTAACGCTTTCGGACCCGACTGGTTGGCGTTGCGAGTATAGCCACCGCCTCATCGCCGCCGTCTGTGCGAATAGGCGGCTTGGTTTCGTAGTGAACCTTGAAATTGAGATTTAGGCGCGTATTGTCTGGCGCGCCACTCTCATCCGCCATAAGCCCCTCGGACTTCAGCCGGGCTAGAACGGTTTCGTGCGCCTTATCCCATATGTCTATTCCCACCCACTTGCGCCCCAATCGCTCGGCGGCTATCGGCGTGGTGGCGCAGCCGCAGAATGGATCAAGGACAAAGTCGCCGGGATTGGAACTAGCCTTGATTATGCGCTCATACAGCGCAAGCGGCTTCTGAGTGGGGTAGCCCGACCGCTCTTTGCCTTTGGCTTCGCTGACATCATCCCAGAGATTGTTGCGGATGCGGCCCTCTTTCGGGCGCACTTTGCGATAGAGTTGATCGTTTTTAACGACCAACTCGCCCGCTTTGTCTAGTTCTTCCATGCGGGTTTTGCCGACTTTCCATCCGGATGCGTGCGGCGGGTAAAACCCTTTGTACTCGTAGCACAGGTTGGGGCGCGGGCTTGCGCTTGGGCGATTGAACGCCACATCCAAGTAGTATGAGCCGGCGTCATCCTCCAGTTTGAACGCTTTGGCGAGGTAGTCGGGGTCGTAGGGTTCAAGAACCCTGCTCATATCAAAGAGCGCCTCGTCGGATTTGACATAGTATAGGATGCTGTCGGTGTTTGAGTTGTAATTTCGGGGCAGGAATTGTGAACCCTTGAACCCGCGCGTGGTTCGTTTCCAAACGATGTCGTTGCGGAAGTTTTGCCGCCCGAAAATGGCGTCAAGCAGGCATTTGACATATGCGTGGGCGGTATGGTCAATGTGCAGGTATAGGCTGCCGTCATCGCGCAGGATTCTGTGCATTTCCAACAGCCTGACCGCCATGAAGCACAAGAACGCGCCCATATCATCCCCGTACACGCGCTTGGCGGCTGATATGACGCTCCACACATCGGGGTGTTCGCGCATAATTTCCAGCAGCCAATCGTCGTGAACGTCGTCGCGCCAAGACCATCTGTCTTGGAAACGCGCGTCTCGGGCGAGGCTGTCGGGGGTGGCGTGGAAGTCGCGGTTTTTGTTGAACGGGGGATCGGTGGCTATGAGATGCACGGTTTCGGTGTTGATGCCGCGCAGGATTTCTAGGTTGTCTCTGTGGTATAGGGTTCGATTTTGGAAGTTGATTTGCGCCATTTGGGCCGCCTTTTGTTGCCGGGAAGTTGCCGCTTTGTCGCTGGGATGTTATTGCGCCAACTCGAAGGTTTTGACCCAGACGCCGGGGGAGCCTTGGGCGTGCTGCATTGTGTTTTGCCAGCGCTCGTTGCGGGGGTCTATGGCGCGCTGGCGATGCCATTCGGGGGTTTGGGAGACTTCGGGATGCTCGAATTCGTACACGGTGAGGTAGGCGGGTTCGCCCTCAACGGCGCGGTAGCGGCGGCCGCGGATGCAGCCGGGGACTTTCATGTAGTTGGGGACATAGACGGCGTTGTACCAGGCGTTCCACTCGGCGTCAAGGTCGGGGGGGACGGTCATGCGGCCGATTTGGAGGGCGGGCGCCATGCCGGATTGGGCGGCGTCGTCGTCGACTTGGGCGGGGAATATCTGCTGGTAGGTGTTGCGGATGTAGAGGGATGCGACGGTTTCGGGGGATGCGCGGCGCGTCCAGTCGGTGGGGTTTTGGCGGGCGGCGAGGTATTCGGGGGAGGATAGGACGGCGATGTCGGCGAGTTCGTACATAGCGAGGTGCTTGGGCGCGCCGGGGCTGTTGGATTCGTAGCGGGCGGCGCTGAGTACGCCGGGGACGGCGAGGCGCTCGGAGAGGTGCTCTTCGTTGTACCATCGGTTGAAGTCGGGTTCGTGGCGGGCGGGGACGTTTGCCCATACCATAAGGAGGGCGTTGCCTTTTTGGGTGGGGGTGGTGTTGGGCATTGGGGGTTCCTCCTGATACTTTTAGGGGGTAGGTTTAGCCTTTTAGTTGCCCGCGCTATTGCCGGAGCGTGGTTTGGCTTTATTGGCGACATCCAGTATAGCGTCTAGCACACTGATGACTTCCGGATCTATTTCGTCCGGCTCGATGTGGTCTATGAGGAAGTGGTAGTCGGATTTTGGCATGCCCGCCGCTGTGCCCGCCTTGCCGTAGTATGCCTGGAACAATGGCGGCAAGAAGACATCCGATACTTTTAATTCACCTTCCCATGGCGAGGCACTCCCTAGAAGGCGAAGGGCGTTTTCCACCTCGATTACGCTCTCTGTCATAAAAGATTGAAAGAGCGGGGATTCGGATTGCGACCACCGCGTCAAAACTTCGGGAGCGCAGAAGTAGTTCTCTATTTCCATTTTCCGCCAGCTATGCTCGGCGAGGGTTTGGCTGCCTCTGTCAGGCAGGTTTAGGCGATCGAATAGCGCGTATCCAATCAAATTGGGGCAGGCTTCGCGCAACCCCCAAAAGTGGTTGCGGGCTTGCATAGGCTGATTTCCCACATAATTGACATATGGGCGTTCTAGGCATTTTTGAACAGGGTGGTTAAGCCGCCGGGCGAAAGCCCGCAGTATGGATAGGTCGGTAGAGCCTTCCAGATACAGAACCCATCCGGTTAGACTAGCCTGCATGTAATGCTCGAATCCGATTTCGGAGAGCGCCTTAGAAACCTGGCTGCTTCTGTCTATGCGGTGCGGCGTTCCCACAAAAGCGGTAACCGAATGGCGGCCGGCCGCCTCGTTTAGTATCACTTCCGAGTGGGTGGCGATTACTATCTGGCTTTTTTGGCGATCTGCCGTTTCGGTGATTGACTGGTAGATTTCCCGCTGGCGGAGTATCTCTAGGTGCGCGTCCGGCTCGTCAAATAGGATGACTGAGTTGGGATGTAGCAGCATATATGCCGTCAACAGCAGGGTTTGCTGAAACCCGCGACCTGACGAGGACAAGTCCAGTTCCAAATTTGGCATGTAGGCGTCTTTGTAGTGCAGTGTGATTTCGCCCCGCTCAGGATTATACTGCGGCGCCAAGATGTCTGCTCCGAACACCTCTTTCATCTGCGGGACTAACACATCATCCCACAGACCATAGGGCATATGGAACACCTCAAAGCAAAGGTTACGTATAACCTCCGCGGTGCGCCCTTCGCCGAGCAACACATTTATAGCACCGGTCTGAAGCATAACTTCGGATGACGACAAGCCCGACATCGGCGGCAGGAAGACTACGCTCTCTCCGAAGGCTTCGGGAGGTATAGGCATCCTGTCCGAGTCGGGTTTATCCGTAGTTCGCAGCGGGCGGCAGTAGAATAGTTCCGGGTTGGCGTAGTCAAACTCTAACCCGCATACCCACTCTTTGCCGTTGGCGCTGACGCCTTCAACGATAATGTCTATACGCACGTTGGACGGGCCGCGAGTTCGCAATCCTCGCCACAGCAGATTCGCGCGCCGAACCGGAACGGCGAGCAAATCTTGGCGGTTAATCGAAACGCCGGGCCGCCGCAAATCGTCAGCGGATACCATGCCCCAGCGCTCTCGCCAGCGGCGCAGTCCCAATTCCCAGAGCGCTATGGCTTGCAGGGCGGTGGTCTTGCCTGAGTCGTTGGGGCCTACGAATACCACGACGTCGTCCAGTTCGATGGTTACATCATCGAACTGCTTGAAGTTGCGTACCGTCATTCGTGTCAGCATTATCGTTGCCTATTCTGATGCTGTTGCGATAAGCATATCACTTTTGTGTGTTAGCCGGGCCGCCTCGCGGCTTAGTCGGCTACGCGGGCGTGTTGGGTGGGGGTGAAGGCGGGCATTACTTCTTTGGCGAACCATTGGAGCTGCTCGGTGATGATTGATTGGGGGGTTCCTACGGGTTGGCTGACGCTGATTCGGTCTAGGCCGGGGTAGAGTTCTTCTAGGCGCTTGAGTTGGGCGGTTACTTGCTCTGGGGTTCCGCATAGGAATCCGCCGGCGTCCACCGCGCCCTGTATGCGGGGCAGGTCGGCGGTTGGGGCGCGCTTGGGGTCGGACATTGCGTCTATCTGGTCGTCGGTGAGGGCGCGGACTAGGCGGAGGGGGCCGAACATCTTGAGGTTTTCTTCGAAGAATCGGGCGGATTCGCGGATGGCTTTTTCTTTGCTGTCGGATAGGTAGAAGTGGAAGCCGAAGCTTAGGTTTTCGCCGAGTTGGAGGGTTTCGCCTTTGCGGGCGTAGGCGTCGCGGTATGCCTCTATGACGCGGAGCATCGCGCCGCCCTCGGCAACGCCGCCGCCGATGATGCCCTTGATGCCGTGTTTCGCCATAAAGTCCAAGCCGCGCGGGGTGGCGCTTTGGATGGGCTGCCAGCATTCCACGGGCAGGCGCAGCGGGCGGGGGACTAGGGTGATTTCTTCGAGTTGGTAGCCGCGATAGGGGACGCTGGGCGGGATTGTGTAGTATTTGCCGTTGTGGGAGAAGGATTCGCGGTTGAACGCCTTGAAGATGATGTCCACCTGCTCTTCGAATAGGTCGCGGTTGCCGGCTTGGTCGAAGAGGGGGGATCCGAATGTTTCGATTTCGCGGCTGTGGTAGCCGCGTCCGACGCCGAATATGACGCGGCCGCCGGTGAGGACGTCGGCGGCGGCGTAGTCTTCGGCGAGGCGGAGGGGGTGCCACATTGGGGCGATGTTAAAGCCGCAGCCGATGTTGAGGCGGTCGGTGATGTGGGCGAGGTGGACGGCGGACATAAGGACGTTGGGGATGCACTCGTAGCCTTCGGGCTGGAAGTGGTGTTCGGCGAGCCAGAGGGTGTCGTAGCCGTTGGCGTCCATAGTTTGGGCGATGGCGTCCTGCTTGGAGTAGGCGGTGACTAGGTGTTCGTTGGCGAATAGGCGGTCGTTGACGGGGGTGCCGGCGTAGCCGACGTTGTCCATGTCTACGTGGCCGGCGAATAGGCTGTCGAATTTGGTTATCACTTGGGGGGCCTCCTGTGGTGTTGGGGTATTTATTGCCATTAGTGGGCGGTTGTTGTTGGGGATATTGTAATGGGGTGGGGCGTGGTGTCAATGGGGGGAGGTGTAGGTGTAGGTGGCTGTTGCGGAGTACAGGATTATCTACCGCTGGGTGTGGCGGGCTATGAGGCTTTGGATGATTTCGGAGTGGTAGTTGTCCCGGACAAGCGTTGCTTGCAGTCTGGCTTTGTCTAGCATTCGCCGCGCTAGAGTTTCGTCGTGCATCCAGCCGGATCTTTTGTTTTCTCTTATTAGCCCGCGCAGGGTTAGGTTATCGCGCTTTATGCCGTTGCAGGGGCGGCAGATAAGCACGCGGTTGGTTATGTAGTTGTCGCCGCCCTCGGCTTTGGGCTGGATGTGGTCTAGTTCCATAAAGGGGCTTTCCAGTACGCGCCCGCATCCGGCGCAACCTATGAGGGCGATTTGTTGCGCGGTTAGCGGCATATCCGGCGCGTCGGCGGCGTATGGGTTTTGCGCCTCGCTGAGGATGCTGCGGATGACTCTGTTCGGCAGTTTCTGCCAAGGCTCTATGGGGCGTTGGATTCTTAGGGTTAGCATAGGGCCGGCTACTTCGTTGTCGTCGGTTCGCGTCGGCGATTGTTTTGAGTAGGTTACATCGCCGGATGTGAGTAGGCGGGCAGGACTAGGGGCGTTGTCGTCGGGGGCGTCTAGGTCGGGGACGGCTAGGTTTTCGTCCGCCAAGCGCCTTAGGACGGTTTCGTGGGCTTTGTCCCATATGTCTATGCCGATCCATTGGCGGCCTAGGCTTTCGGCGGCGACGGGGGTGGTGGCGCAGCCGCAGAATGGGTCAAGGACTATGTCGCCCGGATTGGATGAGGCTTTTATCATCCGTTGGTAGAGGGCGAGGGGCTTTTGGGTTGGATAGCCGGTTCGCTCGGAGCTGGTGCGGCCGACCATATCTATTTGCCAGTAATCTTTCATTCCAACCAGGGTGTACCAGCCAATGTCGTCTTTGTATTCCTTGACGCCGGCAAAGCGGTATGGCTTGAGGGCGCGGTTGTAGGATTTCTCTTTTTGGGGGTTGAATGTGTATGACGCGCCGCGCTTGTATAGCAGTATGCTGTCGTGCTTGCGGCTGAAGTATTTTTTGGGGCTGGCGCCTCCCGATTTGTATAGCCACACAATCTCGTTGAGGAAATTTTTGTGGCCGAACACGGCGTCCATCAATGCCTTGACGTAGGCGTGGGCGGTGTGGTCAATGTGGATGTAGATGCTGCCATCCTCGCGCAGGACGCGGCGCATTTCCAGCAGGCGGACGCCTAGCCAGCATAGGAAGGCGGCCATATCATCGCCCCGGGCAAGGCGCGTGGATTCAATGATTGACCAGACGGCGGGCCAGTCGTCTTGGATTTGGTCAATCCAATCCTGGTGGATGTCGGTTTCCCAGCGCCAGCGGTCGGTGAATCGCGCGCCGGCGGCGAGGCTGTCGGGGGTGGCGTGGAAGTCGCGGTTTTTGTTGAATGGGGGATCGGTGGCTATGAGATGCACGGTTTCGGTGTTGATGCCGCGCAGGATTTCAAGGTTGTCTCTGTGGTATAGGGTGCGGTTTTTGAAATTGATTTGCGCCATTTGAGCCTCTCAGTTGTTGCGGCAATTGGGATGGGTTGCCCCGGATTTGCGGCAATTGTATCAGAATAGCGTTTAGCGCAAAAGTTTGTGCAGGGCGCGTCATCACGCTGTCGACTTAGGCGGCGCGGCCGTATTTGATATGCGCCTGTGATACAGCAGCCATATGCCGATTGCGGCGATTATGAGGGCGGCTTGCCCTACGATTTCGTGCGCGAAATCTATGTGGCGGGGGTAGTACATGCCTGTGAGCAGGAGGGTTATGACGCGGATGTAGTTTAGGGCGGCTAGGGCGATGGCGCTGAAGAGGATGGCGCGCAGGCGGGAGGCGATTGGGGCGGGATAGATTAGGATGGCGGCGGCGAGTAGGGCGGTGATGTCTAGGGCGGCGCATTCCGGGGCTATGATGGCGTGGAAGTCGCCGGCGATGATGGTGGGGCCGTCTAGGGCGACGGGGATGTTGAGCAGGGTTAGGGTGGAGGCTGCGGCGCGGGTGAGCGTGGTGGTGATGGCTGCGGCGAAGGCTGTGCCGGGCGGGGTGGATGCGATGGTTAGGTATAGCAAGGGGGTTGCGGCTATGATTGATGCTCTGATCGCTATTTGATGCCAAGCCATATTTTCGTTCCAAAGCCTCAATGCTTGTATGCCGCGCGTTGCCGGTTGGTTGCGGGGCAAGCATACTATACATTGCGGGCGGGCGCGAACTTAGGGAGGCGATGAGGCAAAGGGATGGAGAGGGAGACGGGATTTGAACCCGCGACACCCTGCTTGGAAGGCAGGCACTCTACCACTGAGTTACTCCCTCGCGCTATTTAAGAATAGCATAGTTGGGTGGGGGAAAGGTAGTTGGGCGGGTGTGATACAATGGCGATTGCGCCGGCGGGTTGGCGGCGTTTGTTTTGGGATAATGCGATAAGAAAGAGAGTGTGATGGCTATGGGTTATCAGTATATTCAGTATGAGGCGGCGGATGGGATTGGGCGGGTGGCGCTGGACAGGCCTGAGAAGCTGAACGCGCTGAGCAGGGAGCTGCAGGCGGAGCTGGTGGATTGCATGCAGCGGGCGGATGATGATCCGGATGTGCGGGTGATGACGCTGACGGGGAACGGGCGGGCTTTTTGCGCGGGGTATGATATTACGCCGCCGGAGACGGCTGAGGAGCAGAGGGCGGCGCAGGAGCGGCGGGATAATATCCGCGCGGATATTCATCGGATGAAGCAGACGCCGAATACTATGGCGCAGATACTTAATCTGAGCAAGCCGGTTATCGCGGGGATACACGGGTACTGCATCGCGGGCGGCACGGATTTGGCTATGCACTGCGATATATCCATCGCGGCGGACGACGCGCAGCTGGGCTTTCCGCCGGTGCGGTCTATGGGGACGCCGCCCACGCATATGTGGACGTATATGGTTGGGCCGCAGTGGGCGAAGTGGTTTTTGCTGACGGGCGAGTCGGTGTCGGGCAAGCAAGCCGCCGAGATAGGGCTGGTGTGGAAGGCGGTGCCGCGCGAGGAGCTGGGCGAGGCGGTGGAGGCGCTGGCGGCGACGATGGCGCGGATTCCGTGGGAGCTGCTGGCGGCGAATAAGAGCATCGTGAATAGGGCGCTGGAGCTGATGGGGCGCAATACGCTGCAGCATATCGCGGCGGAGACGGACGCGGTGGCGCATCAGGCGCCTATCGTGAAGGAGTTCGCGCGGCGGGCGAAGGCGGACGGGCTGAAGGCGGCGCTGGATTGGCGGGATGGGCCGTTTAGGGATTATCGGGGGAGTAGGTAGGGTAGGTGTAGGCGGCGTTGGCCGGCTTTGGCGCGGACGGGCTGGGATTGCACGCTTATTTCACGCGGCGTATGTGCCTAACGCCTGTTATACCTAGCAAGGCGGCAAGGGGGATTGGATGCGGGTTATGCTTATGTCCAAGTGTGGGCTTTATGCGTGTGCGCGGCAAACCTGGTTATGCTCGCGCCGATGGCAATGATAGCGGGGGTTAGGCGGCGCAGGAAGTTGTGATGTCTAGCGGGGGTATTGTGCGCGGGCGCACATCATCACGCGAATTGCGGCATAACCTCGGTTGCGAAGAGTTCTAGGTGGGCGGGGGATATGGGTTCGGGGAAGAGTAGGAAGAAGTGGCGGATGCCGTAGTCTATGTAGGGTTGGAGTTGGGCGGCGCATTCATCGGGGGTTCCTAGGATGGCGTTGGTTAGGGAGGCTTGGAATTCGGCTGGGGATGTGTTTTGTCGGGCGGCTTGTTGGCGTAGCAGGGCGTTTAGGGCGGGGGCGTCTTTGGCTATGAAGATGCGGGCGTTGTGGCTGAGTTGGATGTCGGCTAGGGGGCGGCCGGCGGCGCGGCAGTGGGCTGCTAGGACTTGGCGCTTTGCGCGGTGGTCGGCGATGGTCATGTCGGCGCTCATGTTGGTGATGTCGGCGCGGGCGGCGGCTACGCGGAGCAGGTGTTTTTCGCCGTGTCCGCCGATGAGGATGGGCGGCGAGGGCGAGGGCGCGGGTTGGCAGATGGCGTTGTCTAGGCGGTAGTATGCGCCGTTGAAGGATACGCGCTCGCCTGTCCATAGGAGGCGGATTAGGGCGATTGATTCGTCTAGCATGGCGGCGCGCTGGGGCATAGGCGGGTAGGGGATGCCGTATGCGCGGTGGTCGCGCTCGCCGCCGCCGGCGCCGATGCCGAGCGTGAGCCTGCCTCCGCTGACGACTGACAGGGTAGCCGCCATTTTCGCAAGCGTCGCGGGGTGGCGGTAGAGGTTCGCCAATGTCAGGGGGATTAGGTGGATGCGGCGGGTTTGGGCGGCTAGGGCGGCTAGGGTCGTCCAACATTCCAGGGTGGGGATGCTGAGCAGGTCGTAGAGGGATAGGGCGTGATAGCCGAGCGCGTCGGCGCGGATGGCGAGGTCGCGGATGTAGGGGTAGTCGTAGCCGCCTTGGTGGATGCGGACGGCGAATTTGGGGGGAGTGGGCATGTCGCAGTCCCTTTATCTCTATATCGGATTTAGCGCATATCGCCCCAGTTGACGCCGCTTTTTAGCTCAACTTCTAGGGGGACGTCTAGGGGGAGGGCGGAGGGCATTAGCTCCATTATGATGGCTTTGAGGGGGGCGAGTTCGGTTTGGGGGAGTTCGAAGATGAGTTCGTCGTGGACTTGGATTATCATGCGGGCGCTTAGGCGGTCGACGTCTATGCGCTGTTGGATGCGGATCATGGCTATCTTGATGATGTCGGCGGCGGTGCCCTGGATGGGCATGTTGATCGCCATGCGCTCGCCGGCGGCGCGCACGTTGTAGTTGCGGGCTTTGACTTCGGTGATGTAGCGGCGGCGGCCGCTTAGGGTTTCTACGTAGCCTTTGTTGTGGACGCTCTCTTTCACGGAGTCTATGTAGCGGCGGATGCCGGGGTAGTTGGCGAAGTAGGTTTCTATGAAGCGCTTGCCCTCATCGGGGCTGAAGCCGGTTTGGCGGCGGATGCCGAAGGGGCTTAGGCCGTATAGCACGCCGAAGTTCATTATCTTGGCGACGCGGCGCATCTCGGAGGTTACGGCGTCCATCGGGACGGCGTATAGCGAGGATGCGGTGGCGGCGTGTATGTCTTCGCCGTTGTGGAAGGCGCGCATCAAGCCCTCATCGCGGGATATGTGGGCTAGGATGCGGAGTTCTATTTGCGAATAGTCGGCGCCGAGCAGCGTCCATGCGGGCGCGTTTTGGGCTACGAATGCCTTGCGAACCTGGCGGCCTAGTTCGGTGCGGACGGGGATGTTCTGCACATTCGGGTCGCTGCTGGATACGCGGCCGGTGGCGGATCCGGTCTGGTTGTAGTTGGTGTGTATTCTGCCGGTGTTCGGGTTGACAAGCGCGGGCAAGGCGTCCACGTAGGTTGACTTTATCTTGGAGAGCTGTCGGAACTCCAGGACGCGATCCAGGACTTCGTATGCTTTGGGGTCAACGCCCTCTACATCGCCGGCGTCAAGCAGCTCTTTTAGGCCGTCAAGCGCGGCGGCGTTGGTGGAGTAGCCGGTTTTGGTGCGGGCAGTGGGCGGCAGGCGCAGTTCGTTGAACAGCACATCGGCGAGTTGCTGGGAGGAGTTGATGTTGAATTCGTGGCCGACTACTTGGTACATTGCCGCCTGTATTTGGGCGAGCTGCGCGCCGAGATCAATGGACATTTCGCTTAGGGCGGCGGCGTTTATGGCGACGCCGTTGCGCTGCATTCGGACTAGGACGGGGACGAGCGGCATTTCTACGGCGTCGAATGTTTCGCGGGCGCTGTTGCGGCGGAGTTCGTTGGCGAATACGTCCACTAGGCGGTAGGTCATGTCTGCGTCCGCGGCGGCGTAGTCGGCGGCGGCGGCGATGCTCACTTTGTCCATAGTGAGCTGGTTTCTGCCCTTGCCGATTAGTTCGCTTATGGGCGTCATGTCTTCTTTGAGTTCGGCGAATGCGAGCGCTTTCAAGCCGATGGCTTTTCTGCCGCTGAAGTGGGCGGCGAGCATGGTGTCAAAGTCTAGGGCGTTGACTTTGACGCCGTAGTTTTCCAGGACGCTCATATCGTAGTTGGCGTTGTGGGCGGCGATTGGGGCATGCCCGTCGGCCGGCTTGCGTTCCAAGAGGGGGCGGAGGCGATCCAGGACGTAGTCGCGGGGGAGTTGGTTGCCCTCTTGGTGGCCGATCGGCACATACCAGGCTTTGCCCGGCGCGTTGGAAAAGGATATGCCTACCAGTTCGGCGTCCATAGGGGATTGGGATGTGGTTTCGGTGTCAAAGGCGACGATGTCGGAGGCGGCTAGGGCTGCGATCATTTCGTCGAGGGCGGCTTGGGTGTCAACGATGGCGTAGTTAACGGCGGGGGCGTTGTCGTTGGGCGCGGCGTCTAGCATGCCTAGTTGCGCGGCGGCGGCGCTGCCGGCTTGGGGGATGCGGTTCGCCATGCTGACGAACTCTAGCTCGCGCATTAGGGCGGTTACGGCGGCGCGGTCGTAGGCGCCGAATTGGGAGGCGTCAAGGTCAAGGGCTACGGGGGCGTCGCGGCGGATGGTGGTTAGCATTTTGCATTGGAACGCCAAGTCTTTGTTTTCGCGCAGGGATTTTTGGACGCCGGCGGGTTTCACGGCGTCTAGGTTTTCGTAGATGCCCTCTATGGTGTTGTAGGCGGTAAGCAGCGTGATGGCGCTTTTGATGCCCACGCGGGGGACGCCGGGGATGTTGTCGGATTTGTCGCCTTGCAGGGCTTTAATCTCGGCGACTGATTCGGGGCCTAGGCCGCCGTATCGCTCACGGACTTGCGCTATGTCATAGACTTTGGCGTTTCGCGCGCCGGATACAAGCTGAACCCTGACTTGCGGGGATACAAGCTGCAGGATGTCGCTGTCGCCGGTTAGGATTAGGGTTTGGACTTGCGTCTGTTCGGCTTGGCGGGCTAGGCTGCCAAGCAGGTCGTCCGCCTCGTAGCCGGCGAGTTCATAGACGGGGATGTTGAAGGCGTCCATAAATTGGCGCACGCGGTCGAATTGGCCTCGCAGCTCAGGCGGGGTGGGCGGGCGATGCGCTTTGTAGTCCGCGAACTCTTGGTGACGGAATGTGGGCGCGGATACGTCAAAGGTGACGATGCAGTGGGAGGGCCGCCATTCCTCTACGGCTTTCAGGAAGGCGTTGAGGTAGCCATAGACGGCGGACACTTCTTCGCCGCTGCGCCGCACGGTTAGGGGTTCGCGGATGGCGTGGAAGGCGCGGTGGACTAGGGCATGCCCGTCTATGAGGATGAGCAGCGGGCTTGAGTCTTGGGCGGTTAGCAGCGGGGCGTTGGTGGGGTTGTTGGCATCTAGCATCGGCGTCACCTTGCGTTAGGGTGTGTGGGTGAGATTATACACGCTTGGGGGCGCAAGTTCGCAAGGCGGGCGCGGGTTAGGTTTGGGGGGATAGTGGGATTGGGCGGCGGGCGGCGCAATGCCTTAGCTAAGCAGCACAAGCACCCAGATTACCGCAACCAGGGCTAGGGATACGAATACGGCGGCGGAGGCTAGGTCTTTGGCGCGGCGGGATAGGTCGTGGGGTTGCTCGCCGATGCGGTCTATGGCGGATTCTATGGCGGAGTTTAGCAGCTCGGCGATGAGGGCGATTAGCAGGGGGGCTATGAGCAGGGCGCGCTCTACACCGGTTTCGCCGAGATAGATCGCCAGGGGGGCTAGGATCGCGGCGGCGATTAGCTCAAGGCGAAACGCCGCCTCGTCTTTGAGGGCGTCGCGCAAGCCGCGCAGGGAATTCAGGGTGGAGCGCGGCAGGCGCGTTAGCAGGCTTAGGAATGGTTGCATCAGACTCTAGATTCGCGCAGGGTGGGGCGCATTATGCCGAGCCAAAGCACAAAGGCGAGCATCGCCAGGGCGCCGAGGGCTAGGGAGAAGGGCCAGCTGTAGTAGTCGGCTACCACGCCCAGGGGCAGCGCGCCGATGTAGTGAACCGCCGCGCCGATTAGCCACATGCCCATCATGCGGCCGAGCAGGGGCGCGGGCGTGGTGAGCTGCAATATGGATGTGCCGACCGAAATGAATCCGGTGAAACCTACGCCGGTGAAGAAAAGCACGGCGAGCGATAGGATGTATATCGGCGACCACGCGAACATGAACAGGCTTATGCCGAATAGGATTATCATCGCTATGAGCAGGCGGCTTTTGTTCTCTATGTTGCCGAGCGCCGCGATGAACATATTGCCGGCGAGCGAGCCGATGCCGGTGGCGGACAGCAGCGCGCCCGCGCCGTCCGCTTTGAGGCGCAGGACTTCTTTGCCGAATGCGGGCAGGACTTGCACATACGCCGCGCCGAAAAAGCCGAATGCGAAACTCAGCCCGACCATCGTGAAAGCGACGGGCGTCGCCCAAACATAGGCTATCCCGTCTTTGAGGTCGGTCATGATTTTGCCGCCGGCGCTTTGCGCGCGGGATTGCACGCCGGTCATCATTAGCAGGAATACGCAGCCTACGGCGTAGCAGAGGGCGTTGAGGTAGAGCGCGTGTCCCATTCCGACGTACTCTATTATCCAACCGGCGAATGAGGGGCCTATGATGCGGCCGGTGTTGAATACCGCCATATTGAGGGAGGTGGCGTTTAGGATGGCGTCCCTGCCCACTAGGTCGGGTACTATCGCCATTCGTGCGGGCATATTGATGCCCTGGATGACGCCGAGCAGGAAGGCTATGCCGTAGAGGTGCCAGATTGATATGAGCTGATACAGCGTGAGGGTGGCGGATATGGCGATTAGGACGGCGACGATGAGTTGGCTGTAGAATAGCAGCCAGCGGCGGTCTAGCCGGTCGGCGATTATGCCGCCGAACATTAGCATAGCGAGGTTGGGCAGCCCGTACATAAAGATGAGCAGGCCTAGCATGGACGCCGATTTGGTGAGGTCTAGTATGAGCCAGCCGAAGATTAGGAACTGCATCCCAATCGCGGCGGCCTGCCCCATGCCGCCGAACCAGTATAGGCGAAAGTTGCGGTAGCGCAGGGCGTCGAGCGCCTGCGAGTTTGTGAGATTTGCCGTGAGTTGTAGAGCCAAGCGCGCCGCCGTTTCTGAGTGTAGTCTTGCGTAGCCGCAACGCCATTCTAATGGTTTTGGGCGCGGTTGTCATACGGGTGCGGGGGCGTATGTGGGGAAATGCGGGGGTGGCGTTGTTAGTGAGATGTTTGGCTTAGGGTGATATTTCATTGTGACTGAGATCTGTCGTTGCGGACATTTTTCAGTCACAATGAGATGTCTCCCTTAGGCTTGCTTTATTAGCAGTGAGAATTTCTGTAAGGTCTTTTCAAGTCGCACACAGGGCGGGCTTGCCGCAAGCCGTTGATTGCGCCTGTTGCGATTTTTCCTACGCAAGCATATGCCGCGCCGTCGTGCGTCCGCGACCACGCGCGGCCGGGATGAATGATGCTAAAATAGCCAAATAGGAGGCATAGATATGAGCGTGAAACCTATGACATATGCGCGGGCAATGAAATTGCTGGGGATGCCCACGCCTTGGAATGACGCGATGCTGAAGCTGCGATACAGGGAGAAGTCGAAAACCAGCCATCCCGATGTGGGCGGCGCGCATAATCGGATGGTGGAGATCAACGCGGCGTTCAACTGCTTGAAGAATATGCCGGAGGATGCGCGGCAGGCGATGTTCAGTCTGCATAAGGCTGAGGGCGGGCGCAAGGCTGAGGGCGGGCGCAAGGCTGAGGGCGGGCGCAAGGCTGAGAATACGCGCAGTCGCAGCAAGGGGACGGGCAGGGGATGGCGCACTCCGTATGACTTGTGGGAGGATGTGAGCGAAGGGTTTGGGGGCGGCGATTATGAGGAGTCGTCGGATGGGGAGCGCAATACATCCTGGCAGGGGAAATATGATTGGCGGTTCGGGGGATTTGGCGGGTTTGACGCAGGGCCGGATTATAATGCGGGCGGGTATGAGCCGCCGACGCAACCTGCGCCGCCGAAAGAAGATCCCAAGCGGTACTTTGAGGTTGGCGGCCAGCGCTATCGCAGCGGGGTGTATGGCGGCGCCTGGACTTTGCTGGGGCCTCAGCACGGGTATCCTCTCAGTGAGTTTGCGGGGATCAGGGGAGTGATAATTCCTGAGTTCATAGACGAGGGGACTAGGGTAACGGCGACGCCGTCCGACGACGATGAGTCTGCGACAACCGAAGTGGTGATTGTGTGGAACAAAAAGCGGCGCGCTTACGCCGCCGATGCGCCTATGGATGTATCCGTGGGCATTCCAACCCAGGTTATCGGAGCTTTGCGGGTCCTTCTGCGTGATGCGTTTTACTATGGCGACGAAGCGCTTGTGCGCGACAGGCTGATGAAGATGAGTATCTTGGGCGCGGATTTGGATTACGAACTTGCGCGGTTGGAGGGCATATAGCGGCGGGCTTTGGCGTTGCCGCGTTGCCTTGACGGGCGAGGTTTGGGCGAGCGGTGTCCGGCGGCCGTAGTCGCCTTATGCCACTGCCGCGCATTCGTTTCGCCGCAAATCACTAACCCGCGTGATGCGCTTGTGCTATCATATTGGGTAGGGATGCGATAGGCGCATTGCCCTGAGCGAAAGATATACGCGCGAGGTTGGACTTAATGCCCCTGATTGTACGACTTATCCGAGATGGCGTTGGCTTGCGGGCGGCGCCGCTTTTTTTGGCGCTGGCGCTGGTTCCTGTGATTGCCGGATGCGGGCTGCTGGGCGGCGGAGGGCCTGGGCAGGGAACGCCGCCGGCGGACGCTCCCGCCGCCGCTGAGCAGGGCGCGCCGGATGCGATAGAGGTCGCCGGCAGCCTTGTATTTCCCAACACGGCGTCGCTGGCGTTTGATACGCCGGGCGTGGTTGGGGAAGTGCCGGTTTCGGAGGGGCAACAGGTGAGCGCGGGGCAGACGCTGGCTACGCTGGATTCGGTTAGAACCGCTGAGTTGCGGAATGCGGTGGAGCAGGCTGAGGCGCGGGTTGCGGCGGCGGCGGCTAATGTTAACGCGCTGGGGATTGGCAGGCCGACGATGGTGGCGCGGGCTGAGATGGAGGTGGCGGCGGCGGCGGTAGCGGTGGATGAGGCGCAGAAGGCGCTGGAGGATCTCATCAGGACGCCTAATCTGAACGTGCTCGGCGCGGAGCGGGGGGTGGCGCAGGCGGAGATTGCGCTTGACGACACGCGCGAATTTCTTGCGGATCTGAGGACGCCGGAGGATGTGGTTGTGTCCGCGGCTGTGCAGCGGGTGGCGGCGGCGCGAGTTGAGATAGACAACGCGCAAGAGGCGTATGACGATATTAAGGATGGGGCGTATCCGGATGATGTTTTGCGGGATGCGCGCAATCGCGTTTCATTCGCGCAGTCGGCGCTTGACGCGGCGAATAGGCGGCTGACTGATAGTGGTACGGCGCAGGAAAACGTGGTGCGGCAGGCGCAGGACGCTTATGATTTGCAGCTGGAGCGGTATGCGGGGCTGTTTGACTACTGGTTTGGGAATGAGCCAACTGACGCCGAACTGATTACGCCGCCGAGTGAGATGTTTGCCGATTGGGGCATTGATCTTGTGGCGACGTTTGATAGGCGCAATCCCGAATATCATGGGATCGCGCCGACGCCGGATGATCCGGCTACGCGGTGGAACGAGATTACCGTGTGGGCGTGGCTTAACTTGCATCCTGAGTACGCGGCCGTTATTCCGGTGTGCGAGGATAGTACGGTTTTGGCGGCTAGGCAGCGTTGCGTAACGCGGGACTTCGAGCGGGCTTATGACGCGCTTGACTTTGCGCGGGACGGGCTTGCGGCGGCGATTAGCGGGGCGGATACATCGGCGGAGCAGACGCAGGACGCGATAGTATCCGCGCAAGCCGCGCTGTCGGACGCGCGGGATGATTTGGATGAGATAGAGGAGGGGCCTGACGCAAGCGTGGTGGAGAGCGCCGAAAAGCGTTTGCGGCTGGCGGAGGCGAGCTTGCAGAAGGCGGAGGAGGATCTGGCTGAGCTGACGGTTGATATTGATCCGCTGCTTGTGGGGCAGGCGCGGGCGAATGTGGCTTTCGCCGAGGGGGCGCTGGTGGACGCTGAGGAGCGGCTTGCTCGTGCGCGCGATACTCGCTTGCTGCAGGAGAATGGGCGCAAGCGGGTTGCTCTCGCCAACGCGGCGCTGGAGGAGGCGGAGGCTAGGCTGGCGGATAGCCGCGATCTGCAGCGGGAGCAGGCGACGCTGGCGGAGGCCGAAGTGGCACTGGCGGAGGCGGCGCTGGAGCGGGCGATAGATGATCTGGACGGGGCTGAGCTGCGCGCGCCATTTGCGGGAATTGTGACCCTGATAAACATAGAACCGGACGACCGCGTGGGGGATAATCTGATGGTGATGCGGGTTACATCCGCCGATGTGGTTGAGGTTGACGGGGTGATTGACGCCGCGGCTATCGGATATGTGCGGGAGGGCGGCGGCGCGGTGGTGAACATAGCGAGCGTAGGCGATAGGCCGCTGAACGGGAGGGTTACATTCGTGGACGATGAGGTTCGCACTGAGCGCGGGGTGGTGTCTTACGCGGTTCGCATCAGAGTGGATGTGCCTGCGGGGGTGGAGATCCCGATACGAATGTCGGCGGTGTCGGCGACGATAACGCCCGCGAGCGCCACGCTGCAAGACGCCGCGCCCGCCGCGGTTGCGTCGCTGGACGCGCCATCCGCAATGCAAGCGCCTTAATCCTGAGTTGCCCACGCCGCGCAGATGCAAAGACTAAACTCATACATACGCCTAGAAAGCCAGCCGATTCACCAGCGGGTAATCGGCACGATTGTGCGTTTTATTCACGAAGAGGCCGCCGGGGGCATAGTGCTGCTCGCCGCGGCGGTGGCGGCGCTGCTGCTGTCCAATTCTCCATTTGGAGAGGGATTTCTCCATTTTTGGGAAACCCACTTCATCATTGGAACGCGCGACTTCAACATAGACAAGACGCTGCATTTCTGGGTAACCGACGCGCTGATGGCGGTGTTCTTCTTCGTGGTCGGGTTGGAGATAAAGCGGTCGCTGCTGCTGGGCGAGCTGTCGTCGTTGCGCCGCGCCTCGCTGCCGTTCTTCGCGGCGCTGGGGGGCATGGTGGTGCCGGCGGCGATATACCTGGCGTTCAACTCGCAGGGCGAGGCGGCGCGAGGCTGGGGCATCCCAATGTCCACGGACATCGCGTTTTCGCTGGGCGTGCTTGCGCTTTTGGGAACGCGCGCGCCGCTTTCGCTGAAGGTGTTCCTAGCGGCGTTTGCGATTGTGGATGACATCGGGGCAATCATCGTAATCGCGGTGTTCTTCACCGAAACGATTAACTGGCAGGCGCTCGCCATCGGCTTTGGGCTGATAGGCTCGCTTATGGCGATTAACGCGCTCGGCGTCCGCAATGTTATCCCGTACTTCATTATCGCCGCGGCGGTGTGGGTTTCGTTCTTTGGATCGGGGGTTCACCCGACTATCGCGGGCGTTCTGGTATCGCTCACGATACCGCTGCGCGTGCGGATGGATCCGGAGCAGTTCGTAGCGCAAACGCGGCAGCTGCTGGATATGTTTGAGCGCGACGACAGCCGCCGCCTAAGGCGGGGGACAATGGCGCTGACCACCGGCATCCAAAGCCGCGTGCTGGACGAAATGGAAGTTGCTACCAAAGAGGTGGAATCGCCGCTGCAACAGCTGGAACACGCGCTGCATCCTTGGGTGGCATTCGTGATAATGCCGCTGTTCGCATTCGCCAACGCGCATGTGATATTTGACGCGGAACTGGTCGCGGCGCTGACATCGCCGGTGACCATCGGCATCATACTTGGGCTTGTGGTGGGCAAGCCGCTGGGGGTGATTTTGTTCGCGTGGATCGCGGTGAGATTTAAGCTTGCCACGCTGCCGCGCCGGGTGAACTGGGCGCAAATCACGGGCGTGGCGCTGCTGGGCGGCATCGGGTTCACTATGTCCATTTTCGTGACGGGCTTGGCGTTTATGGGGCCTGAGCTGATTCTGCAGGCGAAGGCGGGCATAATGATAGCCTCGCTAATCGCGGGCGTGGCGGGCTACTTCATAGTTCGCAACAGCAGCAGGTATTAGATCCGGGCATTAGCGCCGGGCATTATATCCGTATTATATCCAGGGGGGAGCGTGAGTAGGCGGATGAACACGCGGCAGTTGGGCAAGGATGGGCCTCAGGTTTCGGCAATCGGGTTCGGCGCGTGGCCGATAGGCGGCGGGCTGGGCAATGTGCCGGAGGCTGAGGGGATCGCGGCGGTTCACGCGGCGTTGGACGCGGGGATGACATTCATAGACACGGCGGAGGGCTATCAGACTAGCGAATCGGTGGTGGGCAAGGCGATTAGGGGCAGGCGGGATGAGGTGTTTCTTGCCACTAAGGTGTCGGGCGACGACCATTCCGCCGCGCACATAGACGGCGCGATAGACGCCAGCCTGCGGACGCTGGGGACTGATCACATTGACTTGTATCAGCTGCACTCGCCGCAGCCTCAGTGGCCTATCGCGGATACGATGGCGAGTTTGCTGCGGCTGCGGGACGCCGGCAAGATACGCTATATCGGGGTGTCCAACTTCTCGCCGGAGCAGATGGCGGAGGCGATGCGATACGCGCCGATACACAGCTCGCAGCCGCGCTACAACCTGATGTGGCGGGATTTGGAAGACGATGTGTTGCCGTTCTGTCTGCGAAACGGGATTGGGGTGATACCTCATTCGGTTTTGTGCAAGGGCGTATTGGGCGGCAAGCACAAGCCGGGCCACGAGTTCGCGGCAGACGATGAGCGACGGCTGTTCAACTTCTTCAGGGGCGATCTGTTCGCGCAAACGCATGCGGTTACGCGGCGATTGGACGAGTGGGCTAGGGATCATGGGCGCGATATTGTGCAGCTGGCGATCGCTTGGGTGTTGGCGAACCCGGCGGTGACTTCGGCGCTGGTGGGGGCGAAGTCGGCTGAGCAGGCGCGGCACAACGCGCTTGCCGCCGACTGGGTTCTGACGCGCACTGATCTTGCCGAAATAGAGGAGCTGCTGGGCGGGTTTCGGATGTCGTGGATAAAGGACGACGTTGATTAGCCGGGCGGGGTAGCGGCATCCTCATCTGCGTCAAGGTTGCAGGCGGCGATTAGGGCGCGAATGTCGGCCGGGGTTTCAAGGCGCATGCAGAGGTCTAGGATGCGCTCAGCGGTTTCGCCGGGGGCGACGTCTTCTAGTAGCCAGCGCATTTTGGCAAGCAGTTCGCTGTCGGTTAGCGGCGCGTTGGGGTGGCCTTTGGGCTGGCGCACTTGGGCGCGCAGGATGTTGCCGTCGGCGAGATGGGCGGTTAGCTCTACGCCGAGGGCGCCCTCTTGGACGAATTGGCGCTCGCGGTCTGGGTCAACTATGAGATCGATGCGGCGCATCACATCGCGCACGGCGTTGTCTAGCCAGGGCGCGTTTTGGTATTCGCGGAGGGTCATTTTGCCGCGAAGGAGCGCCATTGCCATGACGAAGGGGGCGCTGTGGTCGGCTGCCTCGCGGCTTGTGGGGGTGAAGGCCGCTTGCGAACCCTGGACGCCGGCGCAGACGCCGCTGTGGCCCGATAGCGTTAGTCGCTGAACGTCGGGGGCGCGGACGCCTTGGGCGTGGAGCGCTAGGGTCGCCTCTATCGCGGCTTGGGTGTATATCTGGGCGGGATAGGACTTGATGGTCTGGCGGGGCATTAGCCAGCGCTTGCCGAGCAGATCATAGCGGCTGAGGTCGGCGGGTGGCGCTTGGGATAGCGGGGCGAGGCGGGTGAATATGGTCTCAAGCGCGTCTTGGGGGGCGGTTACGCCTGCCGCGGCGAGGTCGGCGGATTCTACGGCGCGCTGGGAGGCAAGCCCGACTGACACGGCTTTAATCATCGGGATGTGGGATGTGGGCTTGAGCCAGGTGTTGAATATCATGCCGGTACTGCCCGAAAGCGCGGCGGCGTGTGGGGCGGCGTCAACATCTGCGCCGATAAGCCGCGAGGCTGCGATTGGCAGCGTCCAAGGGACTTGGGTGAGCGCGTGGTAGCCGCGTTTCATAAATTGGAACGATTCGCTGAGCGCGCCTTGGAGTTCGTAGGCGGCTACGATGCAGGTTAGCAGCTCAGCGCCGGTTCGGGCGTGGCGCTCGGCTAGGGCGAGCAGGGCGGGGAGGGCGTCGCTGAAGTGGCCGGAGTCGTGGTCGCCGGAGCGGGCTACGATGTCGTTGGCGTCTAGGTAGCGCACGGCTGTGCCGTTCACGAGGGCGGCGAGCGCGGCGGGCGTCTTGTTCGCAGCGCCGATGAGGGTGGCGTCTTGGCTGCCGCCTTGCGCGAGCGCGTATGAGCGGGTGGCGTTAACGGCGTCCATGCGGCTCGCGCCGAGCATGCAGGCGAGGCTGTCGGCTAGATGCCGCCGCGCCGCATGGCGTACGTCGGCGGGCAGTTCGCGGTAGTTTAGCCCGTAGGTGAAAGCCGCCATTTGTTGGAGGATGGTCATGCCTGGATGCTCTCTATTGCGCGGCGCGAACCGCCGGATAATCGTGTATTGGATGCCGTTAGCGATTTGCGGCGTCTGTTTAGTGGCAATGCGACGTATGACGCTGTTGCAGTGGGCGCAATGATATTCTACTTGGGGGCTGATTGGGAATGAACCGCCGCCGATTGCAACCATTGTACGGCAAGCCAATCGTTTGTGCCAATCCTTGACGCTGGGCGGCGGTTGGCGATTGATGATGATGGCGCATCCCGCTATAATTTGGGGGTTATGCTTGTGAGCGAAATGGGCGAGTTTGAGCTGATTGATAGGCTTGCCGCCAGGATAGAGGGCGAGAATGCGCGGCGCGTCCGGGAGGTGGATGGGCGCGGGTTTCGGATGGTGCGGGCGATTGGGGATGACGCGGCGGCGTGGGAGGCGCCGGCGGGTGGGCGGGCGCTGACCACTGACACGATGGTGGAGGGGGCTCATTTCAGGTTGGATTATACGGCTTGGCGGGATTTGGGGTGGAAGTGCCTGGCTACGAATATCAGCGATGTGGCGGCGATGGGGTGCGTTCCGACATACGCTATCGTTACGCTGGGGTTGCGGCCGGATTTGCCGGTTGAGGGGTTGGAGGCGCTGTATGACGGGATGATGGATGCGGCAGCGGCGTATGGAGGGGCTGTTGTGGGCGGGGATGTTGTGCGGTCGCCGGCGTTTTTCGTTACGGTGGCGTTGCAGGGGGTTGCGCCGGGCGGATCGGATGCGCTGATGGTGAGGGATGTTGCCAAGCCTGGCGATTTGGTGGCGGTTACGGGGGCGTTGGGGGCGTCGGCGGGAGGGTTGCGGGTTTTGGCAAGCAAGGCAAGCGGGGCGGCGGAGGATATAGACGAGGATGCGATTGCGTATCTTGTGGGGGCGCATAATCGGCCGAGGCCGCGGGTGAGGGAGGGGGTGGCGCTGGCGGATGCGGGAGTGCGGTGCGCTATGGATGTGAGCGATGGGCTTGTGGATGATCTGGGCAAGCTTTGTCGGGCGAGCGGGGTGGGGGCGCGGGTGTATGCGGCGCGCGTGGCCGCCGACGCTCGGCTGAAGGCGGCGTTTCCGGATGAGTGGCTGGGGCTTGCGCTGGGCGGGGGAGAGGATTATGAGCTGCTGTTTGTGGCGCCGGCCGGGGTGATGCGGCGGGCTGTGGGGGTGGTTAGTCCGCCGCCTGTGGTCGTGGGGGTGATTACGGAGTACGCGGGTGGCGGGAGCGGTCCGCGGGTGGCGGTGGTGGATGGGCGCGGGAAGGCGATGGATGTGGCGTCTGGCGGGTGGGATCATTTTGGCGGGGGTTAGCGTGGCAGCGTTTCCATTCGGGCGGTCAAGCGTGTTTGCCCGTTGCGGCGGGTCGGGCGAGGTTGGCGGCGTATTCACCTGATTTATCATTTGGATCGCAAATTGCCAGACTCTCAATGCCGCCGAAAAGAAACGCTGCCGATTGGCGTCCGCCGGCGCGATTGGGGCAAGGTTAGTCGGCTACTTCTACGGGGTCTAGTTGGCGGGGGAATTCGCCGCCGAAGAGGTAGTCGCCGTCTTGGACTTGCCAGTCTTGTTTGGGGGATTCGTAGTAGACCTCGATTTCGTTGCCGTCGGGGTCGAATAGATAGACGCCCATTGAGATGCCGTGGTCGCCGAGGGAGCGGAGGTTGGCGCCTTTGGCTTTGAGGTGGGCGTAGAGGTTTTCCAGATCCTCGAAGGATTCCATTTCCCAGGCGAAGTGGAAGAGGCCTACGCGGGTGTCTTCGGGGCCGGGGGCGTCGGGGCCTACGCCGACTAGGGCGAGTTCGTGGGAGGAGTCTTCTTTGGCGCTCATGAATATCATGCCGCTGTCGCTCTTGGTGGTGGTGTGGAGGCCGAGCATTTCGGCGTACCATTTTTCGGACGCCTCAGGGTCGCGGACTCTGAGGACTAGGTGGCCTAGTTGTTTGGGTTTTACCATGGGGGTGTCCTCCTGTTGGTTTGTTGCGTGAGGGTTGTTGTTGGGTTGATTTTAGCGTAACGGGCGGAGGTTGGCAAACGGGCGCGGGGAGTCAACGCGCTAGTTGTTCGGTTGCGCGGCGGTGTATTAGGGTTGAACCGCTGGGGCGACGATGCCGGGCGGTGGCTTGACTTGCCTGTGATTCGCGCATCCGCAGGGTTAGGGGCTGCGGGATTTGGGGGGATCGTTGTCCTCAGAGGGGCCGTCGGGGTTTTCCGGGTTTAGGCGGCGTTGGATTATGGCTTGGCGTTTTTGGAAGTTCGCCTCGGCTGTGATGGCGTCGTAGATTTGTTCGTGGGTTAGGTTTTGTTTGGGGATGCCGGCGGTTGCGTGGTGGTTGGCTAGGGCGGTGTCTAGGTCGACTTGGGGGTGGCGGGCTAGGGCGTTGGCGACGGCGGTTTCGCCGCGGGTTGTGGGGGTGTCGGGGACGTTGGCGTTGTTGGCTGCGCCGGTGTCTTTGCCCGTGTTCTTGGCATTGGCGGCGCTCTTGCCGCTGGCGGCGGCTGTGTTGTCGGATGCGTTGGCGTCTTTATCCGCGTTCTTGCGGTTGTCGGCGCTCGTGTTGTTGGATGCGGCGTTCTTGCCGGCGGCGTTGGCTTGTTTGGCGGCTTTCTTTTCCGCTTTCTTGGCTTTCTTGGCGGCGTTAGCGGCGGCTTTGCGGTCGTTCTCGTCGACTGCGCGCTGCATTTCTTCGAAGACGGTTAGGACTTCGGCTTTTTGCTCTGGGGTGAGGTCGGTGGCGGCGGATTCTTGGCGCTGGGCTAGGAGGCGCTCCGCCTCGCGGCGCTCTTTGGCGTGGAGGTCGCGGAAGAATGTGTCTATCGCCTCGGGGGTTATGTGTTCCCAAGGTATGTCGGCGCCCATGCGGCAGAGTTCGTTGAGCGCCCAGAGGCGGTGGGTTTGGGTGAATGGGTCGGTTATGATGGCGCCGTAGCGGTCGGTTTTGTCGTTTTCTAGGATTTCGAACATGTAGCGCGCGTATCCCATGCCTTTGTCCATTGCCAGGCGCATTTCGGTTGCCAGCTTGCTGTTGAGCATTTTTTCTTCGATGGCGGAGGTTTGCGCGCAGGCGTATGGGTTGCGGCTGCCGATGCTGCGTTTCATCATTTCTTTGAGCGCGGCTACTTGATGATGCGGCCGGATTCGGGTGGCTTTTTGGTATTTGAGCTCGTCTGGGTTGGCGCTTTCAAAGACCGGGCGCGGGAATAGGATGTTGTAGTATTCGGTTGCGAGGTCGCGGCAGTCGTCGGTTTTTTCGCGTATGTATGCGCCGATGGGTTTGTTGATGATTTGCTTGAGGGTTACTTTGGGGGTTTTGGGTTTGGGCATGTCTTCTTCGCGGACGACGCGGGCGGCTGATCCCGGAGTGTCTTGGGGGAGTTGACCGCTCATAACGGCGAGGTCGCGGGCGGCGTTTTGGCGGTGGTGGTGCTTGGCGTCGGGGTATTCACCTTGTACGGTGTCCCACATGAATTGGATTAGGGCGTCGCCGTCGTGGGTGAGTTGGTTGACGCGGCGGGCGATTTTGAGGCGGACGCGGTCTTGTTCGGATAGCATCTCTGACCGCGTTATGGGTTCGCGGGTTGCGGTTGCGGTTGTCATTTTTGCCTCCAAGCCTCCCCGCCGGGGACCCTACTTTTTTAGAAAAAAGTAGCAAAAAACTTTTGAGTGGGTTGCTGATGATTTGTTCGTATTAAGAATAGCGGGGGCCTCAAGCGGTGTCAAGGGTAATTTTGAAGTGCGTGGGCTAAGGGCGGGTGGGTTTGTGGAATAGGGTGACGTCGCGGGCGTGGAAGTGGGGCTGCCAGTGGTGGCGGGCGGCGAGCCAGTGCATTGTGGCGCGGCTGAAGAAGTTGATGTGGGTGAGGTCGCGGTGGTAGTGCCATGTGGGGAAGTTGTCCCAGGCGGGGAGCATGCCGGTCATTACGCCTAGCCAGCCGCCGGGGCGGAGGAGGGCGTTTAGGCGGGCGAATTCTTGGGCGGGGTTGGCGAAGTGTTCGGCGGTTTCGGTGCAGGTTATGAAGTCGTAGGTTTGGGTTAGGGCGCTTTGGTCGGGGTGGAAGTAGAGGTCGTAGATGCGGGCGTGAAAGCCGTCTTCTAGCATCATTCGCTGGAGCGCGGGGCCGGGGCCTGCGCCGTAGTCTAGGCCGGTTGATCCGGGGGTTAGATGGGGTTTGAGCGGGTGGTAGAGTCTGGCTAGGAATGCGCGGTAGGCGGGGTCGTGGATGTCGTTGTTGTGCTGGAGGTAGCGGGCGCGTTGGGCGTCGGGGGGGAGTTGCTGGGCGCGGGGGACGAATACTAGGTCGCAGGTTGGGCAGTGGAGGAAGTCTCGGTATCCCGAGCCTTTGTTGCCTTTGTGGAGTAGGGTTGCGTTGTGGGAATGGCAGAGGGGGCAGGGGTTATTCATCGCCGTTATCATCGCTAAGTTCGCGCGGGATGGGGGTGTAGTCGCCGGATGGGGTGGCTTGGAGTAGGATGCCGTTTTCGCGTTTGTAGAATGGGGCGTTTGTGTCGGCGAGGCGTTGCGTCCAGTCGGGGACGGGTAGGCCGTCTTGGAGCATGCGGCGGGTGGTTTGGGCGACGCCGAGCGCGTCCCAGGTTTCAAAGGGGCCTAGTTGCCAGTTGAAACCCCAGCGCATGGCGCGGTCGATGCTGATGATGTCGTGGGCGACTTCGGGGGCTTTGGCGGCGGCGAATGTTAGCAGGTGGGATAGGGCGCGCCAGGCGAATTTGCCGGCGACGTGGTCGGATGAAACCAATGCTTTGATGCGCTGGGGGGCGCTTTCTATGGCTTGGAAATGGGCTAGGGATGGTTGCGGTGACTTCTGTCTTTCGTGGTAGCGCATTTGGCGGGGGTGGAGGGTTAGGATGCGGGATTTGTTGTTGGAGCGTTCTCTCTTGTAGAAGCCTTGTCCGGATTTGTCGCCGAGCCAGCCGCGGGTTAGCATTTGGCGGATGTAGGGGGGCAGCTCGAAGGCGGCGCGCTCGCAGTCGGAGGTTAGGGCGCTGCGGGTATTGTCGCAGATGTCGGCTAGGATGTCTAGCCCAACTATGTCTAGCGCGCGGTAGGTGGCGCTGGCGGGTCTGCCGATAAGGGGGCCGGATATGGCGTCGGCTTGGTCGGGGGTTAGGTTGAACTGGTCGGCGGCGCGCATTGTGGTTAGGAAGTAGTAGCAGCCGATTCGGTTTGTGATGAAGCCGGGGACGTCTTTGGCGATTATGACGCGCTTGTCTAGGGCGCTTTCGGCGAAGCGGCGGAGGGTTGCGATTGTGGTGGGCGCGGTTTCGGCGGCGGGTATGAGTTCAAGCAGGGGTAGATAGCGCGGGGGGTTGAAGAAGTGGGCGCCTAGAAAGCGGCGGCGGGCGGATGGGGGGAGGGCGGCGGCGATGCGGCGGATGGGGATGCCGGATGTGTTGGTGGTTAGGATGGCGTTGGCGGGCAAGTGGGGAGCGGCGTTTGTCCATAGGTTTAGTTTGGGGGCAAGGCGCTCTGTGATTGCCTCTATGATTAGGTCGGCGCGGGCTAGGCGATGGAGGTCGGCGGCGAAGCTGCCGGGGTGGATTAGGGTTAGGGCGCGGGCGTGGTCTAGGGCGGGCGGTCGGAGTGTGGGCAGGCGTTGTTTGGCGCGGTCGGCTAGGGTTGCGTCTAGGTCTAGCAGGTCGCAGGGGATGCCGCGCGAGGCTATGAGGGCGGCGATTTGGGCGCCCATTGCGCCGGCGCCTAGGATGGCGGCGCGGCGGATCCGTTGTGTTTCCGGTTCGTCTGCGTGAAGGGGCATTGGCAATCGCTCTCGTGGTAATCGCTGTTGGCGGTGGATTTTCGCAGTGATGCGCTGTTGGTTGCCGTGTGGCGGGCAGTAGTGGCGCTTGTGTTGGCAAGGTATCAATGTGTGTGGCGGTCGTCAAGATTTGGGGGTGATGGCGGCGTTTTGGTTGGCGCGAATTTTCTTGCGAATTTGTTGCTTACATGCCGCGCGTATGCTATGCTAAAACCTGGTTGTTTCATTACTCTAGGCGACTTCCTAACTCAAAGATGGATGCCCTGGTGATAATTGGCAAGCAACGATTTCTCATTCAAAGGAGATCACCAGTGGTCTTTCAGGATAGGATGCTCAACTGCGTGGAGTGCGGGAATAGTTTCGTGTTTTCGGTGGATGATCAGCAGTATCACGCCGAGAAGGGGTATGCCAACGAGCCGAAGCGGTGCGTGGACTGCCGGAGGACGCGGCGCTCGTCGTTCAATCGCGGCGGCGGCGGCGGCGGCTTTGGCGGGGGCGGCGGCGGCGGTTTCGGGGGGGGCGGGTCGCGGCAGACGTACGCGATAACTTGCGCTCAGTGCGGCAAGGAGGATGAGGTGCCGTTTAGGCCTACGGGGACGCGGCCGGTGTATTGCTACGACTGCTTTAGGTCGGCGCCGCGGAATTAGCCGCGCAGGGCTGGGGCGTGGGATAAGCTAAATCAATGCCGTCCGCTTGGATAAAGCGGGCGGCGTTTTGGGTTTGCAGCGTTTGTGGGGTTGGGGGGGTGCGCTACAACTATATGCGGCGATAGACATATTTGACCGGCTGGATTGGAACATTGCCCGCCGCCGCGCTTGTCTTGCTATAATTTTCCCCGCAATGCCAATGCTATTTCAATTTCCGCTATCCCGCCTTGCTCTGTTGCGCCGCCTCCCGTTTTGGGCGCAGGCGCTTGCCCTATGCGCGGGGTTCGCGGTTGTGGGTGTCGTAGTGTTGGACGATTACGGGGTGACCGGGGATGAGGCTAATCAGCGGCAAATCGCTCGCGCCAACGCTTATTATGTCGCCACGGGGGACATTAGCGAGCTATCGCAGCACGGGGATCTTGCCTATCGCTATTACGGCATTGCTTTTGAGATGCCGCTGTTGGTGGCGGAGCGCGCACTTGGGCTAAAAGATACCCGCCACATCTACTTGACGCGGCATTTGGTTACGCATTTGTTCTTTATCGCGGGCGGCTTTGGGTGCGGGATGCTCGTGTATCGGATGCTGGGCAATCGTTGGGTGGCGTTGCTGGCTATGCTGATGTTTATGCTGCATCCGCGTTTGTACGCTCACTCGTTTTTTAACGGCAAGGATATTCCCTTTGCGGCAATGATGGTCATCGCGCTGTATCTCGCTCACCGCGCGTTTCGCAGGGATACGCTCGGCGCGTTTGTATTGTGCGGCGCAGCGGTGGGCTTGGCGGTGAATCTGCGCGTGTTTGGGTTGATGCTGTTGCCGATGATATTGGCTATGCGCGGGCTGGATATGTGGCAGGCATCGGGCAAGGCGGAGCGCAAGCGCATGTTAGGGACTGGCGGGGTGTTCGCGGCGGCGGCGCTGGCGACGATGTGGGTTATCCACCCGTACTATTGGGAGAATCCGCTGCGGTTTGTTGAGGGCGTTGGGGCGCTGTCCCAGCATCCCGCTATGCTCAGAAATCTGTTTATGGGCGAGATTCACAGGTCTGACGCCGCGCCGTGGAATTATATCCCGGTTTGGTTTGCGATAACCGCGCCGCCGGTGGCGCTGGCGTTGGGGGCTGTCGGATGCGTTGCGGTGTGTTGGCAGGGCATAGCGCGTCCTCTCGCCGCGCTGCGCGATCGCGAGACGCGGTTTCGCGTCCTGCTGTTGGGATGCTTTGCGCTGCCTGTGGCGGTTGCCGTTATCTTGCAATCCAACATCTATGGCGGCTGGCGGCAGATGTATTTCCTTTGGGCGCCGTTCTGCCTGCTGGCGGCGGTTGGGTTGCATAGAATTGCGAACATTCGTATGGGGGGGGGTATTTGGAAAGTTTGGGGCGCGGCCGCCGGGAATGGGTTCGCGGGGGCGGCGGCTTGCGTATGGCGCGGCGGACGTTGGCATACGGCGTCGCAGGCGCTGGGCTGATAACCACGCTGACCGCTATGGCGGCGCTGCATCCATATGAGCATATCTATTTCAATGGGCTGGTTGATACAAAGACGCCCGGCGCGCTTGGCGAGCGGTACGCTATGGACTATTATCGGATGGCGCATCGGCAATTGCTGGAATACCTGCTCGCGCGCTACCCCGACGATACGCTGCGCGTATGGATGAGAAATAGAAGTCAGCAAATCCTGCCCCGAAACGATAGGGATCGCATTGCGTTCTCGCCCTCGCTTAAGGCTGACTTTTATCTCTACCCTGCGCTGCATAGGCATTGGAACGAGTTGGGGCAGCCGGCGTATCACACTATTGAGGCATACGGCAGCGTTATTGCGTTCATACTTGCGCCGAATACCGACCACTACCGCGACTACTATCGCGCCGAATACGAGGACGCCGCGGCAAACGGGGAGTTGCTGGCGCGCGCGGATTTTGACATATATGCCCACAACGGGGCGCTCTACTACTTAAAAGAGGACTGCGATCCTCTGCCGCCGCGAGATCCTGTTTTTCGCATATTCCTGCATATATTCCCGGCCGACCCCGCCGATTTGCCCGCTCATAGCCGCGAGCATGGCTTTGAAAACCGGGATTTTCGGCTTGCGGACAACTTTGGTTTCTTTGACGGCAAGTGCGTTCATAGACATCTTTTGCCGGATTACCCGATAGCGCGAATAAGAACGGGGCGCAACGCGGCGGCGGCCGGGTATTCTGAGTGGCGGGCGGATATTGACTTGGCGGCGCATGCGGCGGGGCAAGCGTTGTATGAGGGCATTGCCGCCGGGGATTATGGCAAGCCGGTGGCGCGGTCGGGCTTTGATGTGTATATGCGCGGCGGTAGATTGGCGTATTTGAAAGAGGACTGCGAGGCGGGGGATGTGGAGGCGCGGTTCTTTTTGCACATTGTTCCCGTGGATCTGGCGGATTTGGCGGGGGATAGGCGCGAGGCCGGGTTTGAGAATAGGGATTTTGGGTTTGGCGAGGGCGGCGCGCGCGTGGGGGATGGGTGCGTGGTTGGGCGTGGGTTGCCGGGTTATCCTATCGCCCTCATCAGAACTGGGGAGAAAGCGACGGCGGGCGGCGGCGATGGGTGGCGCGCGGACATCGACGTGGCCGCCCGCGTAGCCGCGCAAGCCGTGTACGAGGGCATTCTCGCCGGGGACTACGGGCAACGGGTGGCGCAGTCGGATTTTGATGTGTATATGCGCGGGAATGGCTTGGCGTATATCAAAGAAAGCTGCGCTGAAGGCGATGCGGACGCGCGGTTCTTTCTGCATATTGTTCCTGTTGATACCGCGGATTTGCCGGCGGATGGGCGCAAGCGTGGTTTTGTGAACTTGGACTTCAGGTTTGCTGATCGTGGCGCGCGCATAGGCGGTGTGTGCGTGGCTGAGCGCGAGTTGCCCGATTACGCGATAGAGAGCGTCCGCACGGGGCAGTTTGTTAGCGGGGAGGGGGCTGTCTGGCGCGTGGAGTTCGCGGCGGGGCGGTAGCGCTTGCCCGGCGCTCTCGCGGCTGCGGTTTTTTTAGCCGGTTTTGAGGGTTTGGCAAGTTGGGCCGCAATTGATAAGGTGGGCGGATGCGGCAAGGCTGTCCAATTGGCTGCAATGGGTAGATGTACTCGACCGGCTGAATGGAAACGCTACCTTGCGGCATAGCGTATTGACTATTTTGCGCTTAATTTTCTAAAATTAAAGTCAAGGCTGTAGGTTGCAATGCCCGCGAGCGCATCCGTAGGTGGGATGCGGGCGCGGCGCATATCAAAGAGGGCGGGCGCGTTGATGCCCGCGCGTATTATGGGAGGCAATGCAATGGGAGCGCCGGTGATAGTGAGTTTCGGGTGGACGGGGGAGGATAGGAAGATAAGCGTGGTGGAGCGGGACGGGGAGTGGATGACGGAGCATGTGGTTGACGGGAGTCCGGATGAGCAGCTGGTACGGCTGTTTGGGACGAATGTGATTCCGACGCCGTGGTCGGCGGATAAGAGCCGGGATGAGGTGGTGGAGGAGTTGGCGGTTAGGAATCCGAATTCTAGCGTGTCGTAGCGGGGCGCGGTTGGCGTGGTTGTGCGCTAATGCGGTAATGCCGCGGCGGTAGCGTCCTTGCGTGGGCGTGGTTCGCGTGACTGCGCCTTATCGTCTTTGACGAATTAACAGGAACGTCCCCGCGCGGGTGGGTTTCTCTTGCGCGGGGGTTGTTCGTCTTATTCGTCGGCTTACTCGTCCGGCTGGTCAGTCGTGGGATAGGGCGGGAGGTTTAGGATGTCGGTTAGGTGGGCGATTGTTTGGGCGGCGTCTTGGTCGGATAGGGAGAAGAATTTGCGGCGGGTGGGGCGGAGTGTGAGGTAGTGGTAGAAGGCGGTCCAGGCGCGGGTGACCTGCTGGGGGTTGCGGGCTTTTCTGAGGGCGGGGAGGTATTGGGCCTCAAAGCGGTATAGGATTAGGCCGCGCGCGTCGGGGTCGGGGATGAATTGGAGGGCGTTGTCGGCGGCGTCGACCCAGTCGGCGTTGGATATGTCCCAGTTGCTTGCCATTGATTGCCACCTGTGTATCCGATTAGGGTGTGGTTAGGCGTGTTTCGGGGGCGTTGGGGTATGGCGTTGCGCGCGTTGCGTTGATGGCGCAGGGGTAGTATAGCGCATAGGTGGCATAGTGGGCGAGTGGGTATTCGTCGCGCAATCGTGCGGGCGGCGGCTTGGCAACGGGGATAACTGGGAGGGTTGATGGCAATGGAATCGGTAGATGATGGGCAGGAGGTGTATCCGGCTGAGATGTTTAGGCGGGTGGATGAAGGGGATGATGGGGTGTTTTACGCTGAGCCGCGTTTGGTTACGCATATTGATGATTATGCGATAGAGGCGGTGCGCGGGTATTTGGGGGAGGTTTTGCCGCAAGGGGGCGCGGCGCTTGATTTGATGGCGAGCTGGCGGTCGCATTTGCCATATGACTTGGGCTTGCGGCGGGTGGTGGGGATTGGGTTGAATGAGACGGAGCTGGCGGAGAATCCGCAGCTGACTGAGCGGGTGGTGCATGATTTGAACGCGGATCCGCGGTTGCCGCTTGAGGATGGGAGCGTTGACGCGGCGGTTGTGACGGTGTCCGTTCAGTATATCGTTAAGCCGATAGCGGTGTTCCGGGAGGTCAATCGGGCGCTGCGGGTTGGGGGCGCGTTTCATGTGATATATTCCAATCGGATGTTTCCGAGCAAGGCGGTGGCTGTGTGGCAGGCGTTGGATGATGAGATGCGGGCGCAGCTTGTGGGGTCGTATTTCGCCAATTCGGGCGGGTGGAGCGCGGTGATGGCGTATGATATTAGCCCTCGGATGGGGTTTTATACGGATCCGGTGTATGTGGTGGCGGCGCGCAAGGTGGGTTAGGCGGGTAGCGTTTCCATTCAGGGGGCGAGTATATCCGCCGCTGCAGCCGGTTGGATGGCTTTGCCGTGACCATCCGATTTGCCGGTTGTAGCGCAACTTGCCGAACTCTGAAAACCATTTGGAAAGAAACGCTATCGGCTAGTCGGCGGCTAGGATGCCTAGGCCGGGTTCGGGCAAGGGCGGGCGCTGGGCGTTGATGAGGCGCTGTTGGTCGGCGGGGGACATAGGGGCGAATCGGGCGGCGGCGTCTAGGGCGCGGGGGAGTAGGGTGATGTCGCCGACGCTGGGGGCTGTGTGGATGGGTTGGGATAGCAGCCAGTTGATGGCGTCGTCTATGTTTTGCTGTTGGCGGTGCGGATCGTACCAGGTGGAGTGTTCGCGGGCGCGAGTTCCCCAGCCGCCGCGGGCTAGCATTTTGATGGTTTGGATGCCGATGTTTTTTTGGGCGGCGGTTGCGAGCAGTTCTTGGGCGCTTTCGCGGTAGGCGGGGTTGCGGTAGAGGGTGGCGTTTAGGGGGAACATTATGGTGTCGAAGTCGAATCGGTTGAGCGCCTCGAGTTGGACGCGGGGGACTTCGGGGCCGTGTCCGGTGATGCCTATCCATTTGGTTAGGCCGCGGTCGCGCAGTTGGACTAGCGCCTCGAGTGCGCCGCCGGTGCGGGTTACGGCGTCTAGGTCGGGCATTGCGCCTACTGAGTGGAGTTGAAATAGGTCGAATTCTTCTACGCCGAGCCGTTGCATGCAGGCGTTGATGTTGTCTTGGGCTGCGGCGCGGGTTCGCTCGCGGGTTTTGGCGCCTAGGAATATGTCCGGGCGGATTTTGGGCATCCAAGGGGCTAGGCGCTCCATCGCCTCGCCGTATGAGGGGGCAATGTCTATGTGGTTGACGCCGCGGGCTAGGATTTGCTCTACGGCGGTGTCTGCCTGCGCTTGGGTTACTCTGCCTATGCCGGCGGTGCCGAATGTGACTACGGCGCTGAGGTGGCCGGTTCTGCCGAGTGTTCGCTTTTCCATTATTCGCTCCTTAGCCGGGCTGACGCGCGGGTGCGAGGTTGGCGCGCGTGTTGTGTATGCTTGATATGCCGTAATTCTATCACATAGCCGCCTAGAACTGCTTGGCGGGATTGGGGTAGGCTGGGGGTATCAGAACTGAGAGGTGAATTATGCCGGAGGCGCCCGAACTTGAGGTGGTTAGGGAATTTCTGACGGCGAAGGCGGTCGGGGCTGTGGTGGAGTCGGCGGCTGAGGTTAGGCCGGGGGTTTTGCGGTCGCTGCGGGGGGATATGGCGGAGGATGCGCGCGGGCGTGTGCTGGAGGGGGTTCGGCGGCGAGGGAAGTTCGTCTTGCTGGATTTTTCGGGGCTTGACGCAAAGGGGCTTGAGTCGGCGGGTGATGATGGCTTGGATGGCGGGCGGATGCTGGTTATCAATCCGATGCTGACGGGGGCGCTGCAGTATTGTTTGCCGTCGCAGCGGGTTTATAAGCGGACGTATATTACGCTGGGGCTGTCCAATGGGCATGAGCTGCGGTATTTGGATGATAAGCGGATGGGGATGGCGTATTACTGCGATGCGGGGCAATTGGGCGATATACCGCGCTTGGGTGAGCAGGGGCCGGATGCGCTGGACGGGATGGGGTTGGATGAGTTTCGGGAGCGGTTGAAGGGGTTTCATGGGGAGATCAAGGGGATATTGACTAGGGGCAGAGTGGTGGCGGGGATAGGCAACGCTTATTCGGATGAGATCTTGTTTGAGGCGGGGGTGTATCCGTTTCGCAAGCGCAAGGCGCTGTCGGATGAGGAGCTGGCGCGGCTGCATAGGGCTTGTAGCCGGGTTGTGTTGGACGCCATTCCGAAGGCGCGGGAGCGGATGGGGGATAACATACATTTGAAGGCGCGGGATTTTTTGCGGGTTCATAATAAGGGGGGCGAGGCTTGTCCGCGCTGCGGGAATAGGATTAGCCAGATTACGGCGAATAAGCGCATTACGAGCTATTGCCGGAGGTGTCAGCCGGGGATGCTGTTGCGTAATTGATGGGGGCGCGCTGTGTGATTGATGGGCGGATAGGCTGTTGTGCAACTGACGGGCGGTCAGGTTGCTGTATAACTGACGGGCTAGGCGCAATCATCAAGCAATTACTAGGGGAATTCGCATTTCGGCGGGGGTTAGGCCGCTGTGGTGGGAGCGCATTCGCTTGGATGCGTTCTCGCCTAGCGCGGCGCGGTAGTCTAGGACGGCGCTGGTGGTGGATAGGATTAGGGTATTGCCTATTCTGCGGCGGGTTTCGGGGGCGATAGGGTCGGGGCCTAGCAGGCGGAGCGCGTCTAGTTGGGGGGCGTCTAGGACTAGGAAGTCGTCGCCGAGCTGGTTGCGGACGGCGCGGCGGAATGCGGGGAGGTTGTCGGGGCGGACGTGGGCGTACATCAGGCGGACGTCGCCGGAGGGCGGGGTTTCGGATAGGCGGAGGATGTCGTCGCCGGGGGCTATCTTGTGGACGCGGGATGCGGGGGCGTCTAGGTGGCCGTGGTCGGCGGTCATGACTAGGCGGGCGTTTGGGGGCAAGGCGGTTGCGATGCGCTCAAGGGTTTCGTCGGCGTTGCGGGCGGCGCGCATTGTGGTGGAGTGGTACGCGCCGTGCTTGTGGGCGGCGCTGTCCACTTGGGGCATATACAGGTAGGTGAAGGTCGGGCGGTCGGCGCGGGCAAGGCGGCGGGTTAGGGCGTGGACGGCTTGGCGGGTTGTTTTGTAGGGGATTTGGGGTATGCCGGCCGCCCAGTAGGTTGAGTAGGGGGTGTTGGTTATGTGGGCGGGCATAAGGCAAGCGGCGTTGATGTGGGATGAAGGGCGCATGCGGGAGGGGATGGGGTAGGCGTCGGATGGGGAAAGGCCTAGTTGGGATAGGGGGGTTTTGTCGGGGGAGCGCTGGTAGGCGATTATGGTGGATACGGCGTTTATGCGGGGGAGTAGGACGTGCCAGCCGGTTATGGCGTGGGTTGCGGGCCATTCGCCGGTGGCAAGGGTGGTTAGGGCGGCGGCGGTGGTGGATGGGAAGACGCTACGCATTTCGGCTGCGAGGTTGCGGCGGATGAAGGCGTGGGGGGGTTGGCGGTCGACGTAGTTCATTCCGAAGCCGTCAATTAGGGCGAATATGAGGTGGGCGGGGTCTCCGAACAGGGCGCGGATTTTGGCGGCGTTGCCATCCAAAGGGGATTTGGTTGCGCGGATGGCGTGGTGGAGGGCGGTGGCGAAGTCGGTTAGGCCGGGGGTGGGTGATACCGGGTGGAGGAGGGCGCCGGATGTGAGTAGGGAGTTTAGGTTTTGGGTGTCGGTGGTTTTGTTCATGGGGGTATTATCGCATATTGGGGACGATAGGTGCGCGGGGGCAAGGGGCTGCTCTATTTTTTTGGAAAAAAGTAGCAAAAAACTTTTGGGGGCGGCTGTCGCCGCGGATTTGCGGGGGTAGGGGTTAGGGCGTAAGACAAGGGTTTGTGGGCAAGCGGGGTGAAAGGTATGTTATATTATTGGCGTGTCTATTTTGAAGTAGGGGTGAATTAGAGGAGGGGCGATATGCCGAGCAGGGCTATGGCTAAGAGCGTGGGGGAGCTGAAGGGGAGCGGGTATGTGGCGCGGAGCATTAAGGAAGAGATACGGGGGAATCTGATTGGCAAGATTGAGGCGGGGGAGGAGCTGTTTCCGGGGATAATCGGGTTTGAGGATTCGGTTATTCCGCAGCTGGAGAATGCTGTGCTGGCGGGGCAGGATGTGATTTTGCTGGGGGAGCGGGGGCAGGCTAAGTCTAGGCTGATACGGCATATGGTCGGGCTGCTGGATGAGTATGTTCCGGCGCTGGCGGGGTGCGATCTGAATTGCGATCCGCTGATTCCGATTTGCGCGCAGTGCAGGCGGATGCTGGAGGCTGAGGGGGATGACGCGGCGGTTGTGTGGATGGGGAGGGAGGAGCGGTATAGCGAGAAGCTGGCGACGCCGGATATTACGGTGGCGGATTTGATTGGGGAGGTTGACCCGATTAAGGTTGCCGAGGGGCGGTATTTGTCGGACGAGCTGACGATACATTACGGGCTGATACCGCGCACGAATAGGGGGATTTTCTGCATCAATGAGCTGCCGGATCTGTCGGAGCGGATTCAGGTTAGCCTGTTTAATCTGATGCAGGAGCGGGATATTCAGATAAAGGGGTATCGGATTATGCTGCCGCTGGACATATTCCTGGTGTCAACGGCCAATCCGGAGGATTATACGAATAGGGGGCGGATTATCACGCCGCTGAAGGATCGGTACGGGGCGCAGATCCGGACGCATTATCCGCGCTCGTTGGAGGAGGAGATAGGGATTATCGAGCAGGAGTACAGGCGCTTTGAGGATACTCAGAGCCGGGTGAGCGTTCCGCGCTATATGAAGGAGATAATCGCGGAGTTCACGGCGCTGGCGCGGCGGAGTCCGGATGTGAACCAGCGGTCGGGGGTGAGTCTGCGGGTGTCCATCTCCAACTACGAGACTATCCTGAGCGCGGCGTTCAAGCGGAGTTTGCGGCACGGGGAGGCGGCGTCGCCGCGGATTAGCGATTTGGCGGCTATCGTGGCGTCCACGACGGGGAAGATTGAGATGGAGAGCGTGGAGGAGGGAAGGGAGTTCCGCGTGATAGAGGATCTGGTGAAGAAGGCGGTGCTGAATGTGTTCGGGCGGTATTACCAGGCGCGGCAGTTCAGCGAGCTGACTGAGCGGTTTGAGGAGGGGATGACGGCTGAGACGGGGAGCGATATTCCGTCGGAGCGGTATATGCTGACGTACGCGAATATGGGGGAGTCAAGGGCGCTTATCAAGGAGGTAGAGGGGTCGGAGGAGCCGGCGGCGATAGCGTCGGCGGTGGAGTTCGCGCTGGAGGGGCTGCATTTGAATAGGCGGCTGAACTGCGATAGGGAGGGGGGGCAGTTTATTTATAGCGGGTAGATGCCGCTGTATGGATAGGCGGGTGAACCGCGAGGGCGATGATAAAGATTAGGGGCAAAGGGCGGGCCGGATTAAGGGCAAGTCTTTGCTAGTGAGTGAATGGGGCGTAGCGCAATGACAGAGATTAGGACGGAGCAGACTAGGGCGGGCAGTGGGGAGGAGTTGCCTAGGGCTTATGAGCCTAAGGCGGTGGAGGGGCGGATATATGATTTTTGGGTGGAGGGCGGGTATTTTACGCCTGAGATAGATAGGGGGAAGCAGCCGTTCACGCTGATTATGCCGCCGCCGAATGTTACGGGGGAGCTGCATATGGGGCATGCGCTGACGATTGCGCTTGAGGATATGATGGTGCGCTGGCACCGGATGCGGGGGGAGCCGACGCTGTATTTGCCGGGGTCGGATCACGCGGGGATAGCGACGCAGGTGGTGGTGGAGCGGATGCTGGCGGCGGATGGGATAACGCGGCATAGCTTGGGGCGGGAGCGGTTTGTGGAGCGGGTGTGGGAGTGGGTGGATCAGTATGGGAGCAGGATATATGAGCAGATAAAGCGGATAGGGGCGTCTTGCGACTGGTCGCGGACGGCGTTCACGCTGGATGAGGTGCCTAGCCGGGCTGTGCGGACGACGTTTGTGAATTTGCACAAGAAGGGGCTGATCTACCGGGGGGAGCGCATCACGAATTGGTGCCCGCGCTGCCATACGGCGCTGTCGGATCTGGAGGTGAAGTACGGAGAGGAGAGCGGGAATCTGTATCATATACGCTACCTGCCGGAGGAGGAGGACGGGGATTGGGATGGGCTGACGGTGGCGACGACGCGGCCTGAGACGCTGCTGGGGGATACGGCGGTGGCGGTGAATCCGGAGGATGAGCGGCATGCGGGGTTTATCGGGCGGCGGGTTAGGCTGCCGGCGCTGGGGCGTTTGCTGCCGGTGATAGGGGATGAGGCGGTGGAGCTGGGGTTCGGGACGGGGGCGCTGAAGGTTACGCCGGGGCATGATCCGACGGACTTTGAGATAGGGGCGCGTCATGGGCTGCCGGTGGTTAGCGTGATGAATTTGGATGGGACGCTGAATGCTGAGGCGGGGCCGTATGAGGGGCAGCGGATGGCTGAGGCGCGTGGGAATGTCGTGGAGCAGCTGGAGGCTGAGGGGCTGCTGGAGGAGGTCGTGCCGTATAGCCATTCGGTTGGGCATTGCGATAGGTGCGACGATATTGTGGAGCCGGTGGTGACTAAGCAGTGGTATGTGCGGATGGAGCCGCTGGCGCGGCCGGCAAGGGAGGCGGTGGCTAAGGGGGATACGCGGATTATTCCGGAGCGGTTCGCTAAGGTGTATTTCAATTGGATGGACAACATCCGGGATTGGTGCATAAGCAGGCAGCTTTGGTGGGGGCATAGGGTTCCGGTGTGGCATTGCCGTGCGTGCGGGGAGGCGATTGTGGAGTATGAGGATCCGGCGGCGTGCGGGTTGTGCGGGTCGGGGGATTTGGAGCGGGATCCGGATGTGCTGGATACGTGGTTCAGCTCGGCGCTTTGGACGCACTCTACGCTGGGGTGGCCGGATAAGACTGAGGAGCTGGAGTATTTCTATCCCACAAGCGTGATGGAGACGGGGTATGACATCCTGTTCTTCTGGGTTGCGCGGATGATGATGATGGGGATAGAGAATATGGGGGCAGAGCCGTTTCACACGGTCTATCTGCATGGGCTTGTGCTTGACCCTGAGGGGGTTAAGATGAGCAAGACTAGGGGGAATGTGCTGGATCCGCTGGAGCTGATTGATATGTACGGGGCGGACGCTTTGCGTTTCGCGCTGACTATCGGGACGTCGCCGGGGAATAATCAGCGGTTGAATGAGCAGAAGTTGGAGGCGAGCCGCAATTTCGCCAATAAGCTTTGGAACGCGGCGCGGTTTGTGATGGGGAACTTGCGGGATGCGACGGGGCTGGAGGATTGGCATAAGCCGCCGGCGCCGACGCATAGGCAGGATCGGTGGATAGTGAGCCGGCTTAACCGGACGGCGGCGGCGGTGGATCGGCATATGGAGGAGCATCAGTATGGGGAGGCGCAGCGGCTGATACAGGATTTCTTCTGGCATGAGTATGCCGATTGGTATATTGAGATGGCCAAGATACGGCTGAGGGCGGGGGATAATACGCCGCTGCCGTATTTGGCATACGCGCTGGAGCGGTCTGTGCGGATGCTGCATCCGTTTATGCCGTTTGTGACGGAGGAGATATGGCAGCGGCTGGCGGATTATGCGGCGCCGGCGGAGGGGACGCCTGAGACGCTGATGATGGCGGAGTATCCGCGCGGGGATTTGGGGCTTTACGACGACGAGGCTGAGGGGGAAATCGGGACGGTGATGGAGATAGTGCGGGCGATACGCAATTTGCGGGCGGAGTTTCGGATACAGCAGCATCAGCGTTTGGAGGCGATAGTGGAGGCGCCGCGGATGCGCGAAATCGCGGGAGCGGAGTCGGACGCGATTAAGACGCTGGCGCGGGTGGATCCGCTGACGCTGGAGGTCAATGGGGCGCAATCGGCGGGGGCGAATGACAGCGTTTCGGTGGCGCTGCGCGAGGGGACAATAACCGTGCCTATGGCGGGGCTGGTGGATTTGGAGGGGGAGCGGGAGCGTTTGCGCGGCGAGATGGGGAGCATAGACAAGAATAGGGAGCGATTGGCGCGGCGGCTGAGGGATGAGAATTTCTTGTCAAAGGCGCCTGAGGATGTGGTGGAGCGTGAGCGTCAGCGGCTGGCGGATGTTGAGGAGCGGCGCGGGCGCGTGGAAGAGATTTTGGCGAGGCTGGGCGGGTAGGCGAGGGCGGCCGTTAGGGCGGCGGGCGGCTTGGCGATGCTGACTCGGATTGCGCCGCAGGCGGGGCGCGACGGGAATTTGATTATCGCGGCGGCGGCGCTGCGGACGCTTGACTACGGGTTCATCAGCGTTTTCTTGGGGGTGTATCTGACGCTGCTGGGGTTTAGCGCGTTTCAGGCGGGGGTGGTTTTCAGCGGGATAATGCTGGGGAGCGGGCTGTCTAATTTGCTGGCGACGCTGTGGGGGGATCGGATAGGGCGCAGGCGGTTGCTGTTGGGGATGGCTGGGTTGATGGCGGCGGGCGGGCTGGCGCTGGGATCTACGGCGGACGCTTGGCTGCTGACGGCGATAGGGGTTTTCGCGGTTACCACTGCGGGCGGGGGCGATAGGACGGCGTTTATCTCAATGGATACGGCGATGCTGGCGCAGACTAGCGCGGCGTCAAGGCGGACGCTTGCCTTTAGCTGGTATAACGTGGTTACGATTTTGACGCGGGCTGTGGGGGCTTTGCTTATCGCGCTGCCTGAGGGGCTGCAGCGGGTGGTCGGGATGGGGGAGGCGGATTCGTTTAGGGCGATGTTCGTGATATACGCGGTGATAGCGGTGGCGGGGGCATTGCCGTATTCGCGGCTGTCGGAGCGGGTGGAGGCGCCTCAGGGGCAACGGGTCGCCAAGGGGATTGCGGGGATAGCGGGGGGTTCGCGGGCGCATCGGGGGTTGGTGTGGAAGATGACGGGGGTTTCGGCGCTGGACGCGCTTGGGGGCGGGTTTATCGTGCGGGGGTATGTTTCGTTTTGGTTCGTAAATAGGTTTGGGGTGGATTTGCTGTCCATATCGGGGATATTTTTCGCGGCGCAGATGTTGAATGTGGCGTCGGTGGCGTTGGCGGCGCCGGTTGCGGCGCGGATAGGGCTGGTGAATACGATGGCGTTCACGCAGGTGGCGGCGAATTTGATGTATGTGGGGATGGCGTTTTCGGGGAATGTGTGGGCGGCGATAGGGTTCTTTTTTCTGCATGAGGTGGCGAATGATATGGATGTGCCTGCGCGGCAGTCATATACGATGGCGATAACGCCGGCGGAGTCTAGGACGGCGATGGCGGGGTTGAATAATTTGGGGCGCAACGCGGCTCAGACGATAAGTCCGGCTGTGGCTGGGCAGATTGCGGGGGCGGCGTTTTTGGGCGCGCCGTTTTTGGTGGGGGCGGTTACTAAGTTGGTGTATAACGGGTTGTTGGTGTGGATGTTTAGGGGGGTTAAGCCGCCGGAAGAGGAAGGGTAGGACGAAAGGGGACGGGGGCTCTACTTTTTTGGAAAAAAGTAGCAAAAAACTTTTGAGGGAATGCAGATATAAGTGGTCGGGTGTAGGGAGACTCAGGGAACGGCAGAGCGGGGGTTATTCCATGAAGATTGGGGAACTGCCAGGGCGGGCGTCGGCTATGCGTTGGAGTTGGTCGATGCCTTTGCGGGTGTCGCTGGCTACGCGGGCTTTGTCGGATATGTGCAGGCGGCGCTTGAATAGCCAGTAGGTGAATTCTTTGGATTGGGTGAGGGTGAGCGCGCCGGTGGGGGGGTAGCCGGCGTGGGCGCAGAATTCGGATAGCAGGGATTGGGCGGAGCCGCGGTAGATGCGAAATAGCGCCTCTTCGGTGAAGTCGTTTTGGTATTGGTTGCCGTTGCTGATGTGGCGCTTGTGAACTTCGTTTTCAACGGCGAGTTGGAGCGCCTCTTCCACTATGACGCCGTAGAAGTAGTTTAGGTAGGCGCTGTGTTTTTGCGCGCCTAGCAGTTCTTTGAAGCGGGAGCGGTCGAAGTCGGGGGGGAATGCGCCGTTGAAAAGCAGGGCGTCGCGCTCGGCGGGGGGGATGAGGTCGCCGGCGGCCTCGCAGAGGCGCTCGGCTAGGAGCAGCCAGTCGAAGGCCTCGCCGCCGATGAAGTAGTCGCGGCGGAGGTCGCCGACGGCGTCGTGGGGGGCGCGCCAAGCCGCCATAGCGCGCAGGAGGGCGGTGGGCCAGTCAACGCCGTTTTGGAGGGCGGTTATGAGGGTTTGGATGGGGTCGGTGGCCTCATCGTCCTCAATGTCCTCAGGGCTTTCGGCGTCGGTTGCGCTATGCCGGGGCGTTGTTTTGAGGATGTTTTGTTTAGCGTTTGGCAAAGCGTGTCATCCTCTCGCTTTTGGGGAGTTGCAGCCAATCTAGGAATTCGGCGGCGGGCATTGTGTTTAGGATGTGGCGGGGTTGGCACCAGGCGCGGCGGGCGATGCCTACGCCGTAGCGGGTATTGCCGAGCGATTCGGTGGCGTGGGCGTCTGTGCTGATGACAAGGGGGATGCCGAGCTGTCGGGCGCGGGCGGCGTGTGCGTCTTTGAGGTCAAGGCGTTCCGGGGCTGCGTTGATTTCCAGGGCTGTGCCGGTTTGTGCGGCGGCTTGGAATATAGCCTCGTAGTCGGCGCTGACGGGGGGGCGATCGCCGATTAGCCGGGTGGATAGGTGGCCGATGGCGTCGACGTGGGGGTTACGCATAGCGGCGATTATGCGCTCGGTCATTATGGGGGCGTCTTGGTTCATCGCTGAGTGGACGGAGGCGATTACCCAGTCTAGGCGCTCTAATACGCCGTCGTCGTAGTCTAGGCTGCCGTCGGCGCGGATGTCCATTTCGGTGCCGCATAGTAGTTTGATGCCGCCGATGCGGTGTTCGGCGCGGCGGACTTCGGCGGCGTGGGCTTGGAGGCGTTCCGGGGAAAGGCCGTTGGCTATGGCTCTGCCGACTGAGTGGTCGGTGATGGCTAGGTATTCCAAGCCGCGTTGTTTGGCGGCTAGGATCATTTCGTCCATAGTATCGCGGCCGTCGCTCCAGTCGGTGTGGTCGTGGAGGTCGCCTTTGATGTCTTGGACTTGGACTAGGGCGGGGATTTCGTGGTTGAGGGCGGCTTTGACTTCGCCGACGCCTTGCCGGAGTTCGGGGGGGATGTACTGGAGTCCTAGGTGGGCGTAGAGGGAGCGCTCGTCGGGGAAGTGGGTGATTTCGCCGGTATCGCGGTGGGTTATGCCGTATTCGTTGAGGGATAGGTTTAGGGAGTTGGCGCGGTCGCGGAGGAGGATGTTGTGCTGGAGGTTGCCGGAGAAGTATTGGAGGAGCGCGCCGAAATGTTGGTCGTCGGAGACGACGCGGAGGTCGACTTGGATGCCGTCGGTGAGATAGACGGATGCTTTGGTATCGCCGTGTCCTAGGATGTCGGCGACGTTGGGGAGCGCTACGAATGTGGTTAGGACTTGGGCGGGGTCGGCGGCTACGCAGACGAGGTCAATGTCGCCGATGGTTTCTTCGCAGCGGCGGATGCTGCCGCCGGGCTGGAGGCGGCGGATGGAGGGGCATTGCGCTGCGAGGGCGGCGATAAGGCGGTCGCAGACGGGTTGGGCGCGGGCGATGGGCATTCGGGAGGTTTTGGAGCGCTGGAATTGGATTTGGCGGGCGATGTTTTCGGCGGTTTTTTTGCCTAGACGGGGGAGCGCTGCTAGGCGGCCGTCTTGGGCGGCGATTTCGAGTTGGGCGACGGTGGTGATGTCAAGTTCGTGCCAGATGCGCTTGACGGTTTTGGGGCCTAGTCCTGGGATTTCTAGGACTTCTAGGATGCCGTCGGGGAATTCGGCTTTGAGGCGGTCGTAGTAGGCGAGGGAGTTTGTGTTGGTCATTTCGGCGATTTTGTCTGATATGGCTTTGCCGATGCCGGGGATTTCTTGGAGGTTTTGGTTTTGGCGCAGCATGTCGTCGAGTTCCATAGGGAGGCGCTCGATGGTTCGGGCGGCGCGCTGGTAGGCGCGGATGGTGAAGGGCTTGTCGCCTTTCATTTCCAGCAGGTTGGCGATGTCTTGGAAGACTTCGGCGATTTGGGCGTTGTTCATGTCGCTATCTCTTGGGTTAGGTTGGGTTAGGGCGCGTTGGGTTGGGGTTACGCGCCGCAGCAGCGCTTGTATTTTTTGCCGCTGCCGCAGGGACAGCGGTCGTTGCGGCCGACTTTGCGGGCGCCGGCGGGGACAGCCTCGCGGCGGTTGGGGAGGACGTTGGACATAACGGTGTCGGGGTTGGATGCGCCGTTGGGGGTTCGCGCGCCGTTGGGGGCTGTGCGCTGGGAGGGCTGGTTGGCGGCGGCGCGGGCGTTTTGTTGGACTAGGTCGCCGATGTTGTAGATGGCGTGGACGATGTCGCGGCGGATGCGCTGTTGGAGGTCTTGGAATTTTTCGTGGCCTTCTTTTTTGTACATAACTAGGGGGTCGCGCTGGCCGAAGGCGTGGAGGCCGATGCCTTGTCGGAGGTTTTCCATAGCGGTTAGGTGCTGGACCCAGTTGGAGTCTATGACGCGGAGCATAACTTGGCGCTCTAGCTGGCGCATTTCGCCGGGAGGGAGCGAGTTTTCTATGGCGTCGTAGAGTTCGGCGGAGTGTTGGATGAGGGCGTCTTGGATTTCTTCGTAGGCGTAGTCGTAGAGGGCGTCGGGGTGGGCGAAGTCGGGGGGCAGGGGCATGATGCCGCCGAGTTCGCGGATTAGGATGTCGGCGTTCCACATTTCGGGGTTGCCTTGCAGGTGGGATTGGAGCAGGTCGTTGATGGTGTCTTCGACCATAGCGCGGATGTTGGCTTTGAGGTCTGCGCCGCCGAGGAGTTTTTCGCGCTCGCCGTAGATGACGTCGCGGTGGGTGTTGACGACGTCGTCGTATTCGACTAGGTGTTTGCGGATGTCGAAGTGGTAGGCTTCGGTTTTGACTTGGGAGTTTTCGATGGATTTGCTGACGGCTTTGCTTTGGATGGGGGCGTCGTCTTCCATAGCCCAGTTCATAAAGCGCTTGATGGCGTCGCCTCCGAAACGGCGGAGGAGGTCGTCGTCGAGGGCGACGTAGAAGCGGGATTCGCCGGCGTCGCCTTGTCTGCCGGAGCGGCCGCGGAGCTGGTTGTCGATGCGGCGGGCTTCGTGGCGTTCTGTGCCTAGTATGAAGAGGCCGCCTTGTTTGAGGACTTGGTCGTGGTCGGATTGCCATGCTTGCTGGGTGATGCCGAGCGTGGCGGGGTTGCCGCCTAGGATGATGTCTGTGCCGCGTCCTGCCATGTTGGTGGCGACGGTGACGGCGCCGGGGCGGCCTGCTTGTGCGACGATGTGGGCTTCGCGCTCGTGCTGCTTGGCGTTTAGGACTTCGTGGGGGACGCCGGATTTTCGGAGCAGGTCGCTGAGCATTTCGGATTTGTCAATGTCGGTGGTGCCGACTAGGACGGGTTGGCCGTTTTGGGAGCGGGTTTTGATTTCGCGGACGACGGCGCGGTATTTGGCGGGCTGGTCGGGGTATATGAGGTCGGGGTGGTCTTGCCTGACCATAGGCATATTGGTGGGGATTTCCACGACTTCGAGTTTGTAGATTTTCCAGAACTCTTCGCCTTCGGTGGAGGCTGTGCCGGTCATGCCGGATAGTTTGTCGTAGAGGCGGAAGTAGTTTTGGAGGGTGATGGTGGCGTAGGTGACGGATTCGCGCTGGACTTGGACGTTTTCTTTGGCTTCGATGGCTTGGTGTAGGCCGTCGGAGTATCGGCGGCCGGTCATGAGGCGGCCGGTGAATTCGTCCACGATGACGACTTCGCCGTTTTGGACGACGTAGTCGCGGTCGCGCTCGAAGACGGCTTGGGCTTTGAGCGCGTTTTCGGCGAAGTGGACAAGGGCGAAGTTGTCCGCGCCGTAGATGTTGGAGACGTTTAGCAGTTGTTCGAGTTTGGTGATGCCCTCGTTGGTGAGGGCGGCTGTGCGGTGTTTTTCGTCTATGGTGTAGTCGTCTTCGCGGCGCAGGTTTTGGGTTAGGCGGGCGAAGCGCTGGTATTCTTTGGGGGATTGCTCGGCGGGGCCGCTGATGATGAGGGGGGTGCGGGCTTCGTCAATGAGGATGTTGTCCACTTCGTCCACGATGGCGAAGGCGCGGCCGGTTTGGACGCGGCGGTCTAGTTGGACGGTCATGTTGTCGCGGAGGTAGTCGAATCCGAATTCGTTGTTTGTGCCGTAGGTGATGTCGGCGGCGTAGGCGTCTTGGCGCTCAATGCGGCGGAGGTTTTCCATGCCGCGCTCGGCGTCCGGGGCGTCTGGGTCGAAGAGGTAGGCGGATTCGTGCTGGAGGATGCCTACTGATATGCCTAGCGCGTGGAAGACTTTGCCCATCCACTGGGCGTCGCGCTTGGCTAGGTAGTCGTTGACGGTGACGATGTGGACGCCGCCGCCGGAGAGGGCGTTGAGGTATGCGGGAAGTGTTGCGACGAGGGTTTTGCCTTCGCCGGTACGCATTTCGGCGATTTTGCCTTGGTGTAGGACGATGCCGCCGATGAGCTGGACGTCGAAGTGGCGCATGCCGAGCGCGCGCTTGGACGCCTCGCGGACGGCGGCGAAGGCGTGAGGGAGGATGTCGTCAAGGGTTTCGCCGGCGTTTAGGCGGGCGGCGAGCTTGGGGCGGAGCGCCCAGAGTTCGGCGTCGGATTTGCGGGACATTTCGGGTTCAAGGGCGTTTATTTGTGCGACGGCGCGGCGGAGTTTTTTGAGCGCGCCCTCGTTGGAGCCGCCGATTAGGCGGGTGAGTGATTTGAGCATGGTGAAGGTTTCCTTTGTGTGAAGGCTGATGTGGGCGCGGGGGAGCCGGCCGGATGCCTTGTGTGAGTGGTTATGCGGTTTGAGTGTATTATACACTATACGGGGAAGGGGCTGACGGGATGGGGGGATAAGGGGGAGGGTGGTGGGGGAGTGGGGGTGTTGCTTGGTGGGAAAGCAAGGATGTATTGGGCTAGGGAAGGGATGAAGTGGAGTCGGTGGGGGGAACGCGCTTAGGCGGGCGGGGCTTGGGAGCGCCAAATCTGACTCTTATCGTGATTTTCCCTGTTTCGTCTATGGTGACGCGTTCTTTGGGTGCGTTTTTGGTAGCGTTTCGCTTTTTTCGGAATAGCATCGCTTTGACCTTAGTATGTATGTTGGGCTATCCGATTTTTGCGGGTAAGGGAAAGGGAAGGCGCGTTAGCGGGTGCGCGGGGTGGTACAGTCGTCGGATGGAACTCGCTTAGGCGGACGTGTTTTGGGGGCGTCCCATCTAACTCTTACTGTTATTCTGCCCATCTCGTCCACGTAGCCGATAGGCTTGTCGGGTTCGTTTTTTGGGGTGGTTCGCTTTTTCCAGAATAGCATAGGTTTTTCCTGGATATGCGTGGGGGTTATCCGATTTTCGCGGGGAAGACTAGGCGAGTTAGCGGGTGCGCGGGGTGGAGTCGGTGGGGGGGGCTATCTTAGGGGGGGTGATTTTGCGGTCGCCAAATCTGACTCGTATCGTGACTTTCCCTGTCTCGTCTATAGTGACGCGTTCTTTGGGGGCGTCTTGGACATTGTTTCGTTTTTTCCAGAATAGCATCGCTTTCTCCTGACTATGCGGTTTTATGCGCGGAGGCTATCCGGTGGCGCATCCAGTATATCATAGTGTAGTGTAACATATCACATACTATAGTACTATCGCATAGTGTAGTATATCATATATCATATATTGTAGTCGATCCCCAGCCTTTTGATGATTGGGAACGCTCTGAGTATTGGGGGTTGTAGAAGTATGTGTAGATGAGGAATGCGCTGGCGTGTGTGTCGGTTATGAATTCAAAGGTTTCGTTGTGAGATTCGCCCGGCTCTATGACGAGGGGGTTATCGTCCCATTCTTGCGTGAAGTCTCCGATGATGGGCCATTGGATTGATGCAGGTTTGGGCGAGTCGACGAATGCTTGGTCGTAGAGGGTTTGGATTTGGGTTTCGGGTATAGGGGCTATTTTTTGGAGGATGAAGTCGGCTTTGAGGAGTTCTACGCGGACTTTTGATGTGTTTAGCAGGGTTACGGTTACGGCGATGTGGGTGTGGCTGTCGCCGATGCGACGGTGAGAGACGTGGTGGGCGACGGTGAGATGTGGTTGGAAGGCGCGAAAGAGCCTGAATCGTTGCTGGGCGAATACGCCGCCGAGGCAGAGGGCGACCAGGATGCCGATGCTCTGGAGGGCAGCGACAACTTCTAGGAAGGCGAAGCCGATGAAGTATGAGGCGGCAGAGGCGATCGCCACGAACATGACGCCGAAGGCTATCGCCAATAGTAGGATTAGGATAATGGTTTTGAGGGCGTCTTTTTTCATTGCAATGATGGTTTTAAGGACATCTTTGCTCATTGCGATAGCGGTTTTTAGGGCGTCTTTGGTCATTGGGGGTGCAGGGCGATTAGATTAGAGGTCTTCGAAGTGGAACATTGCGCCTACGGATTCGCCGCTGTGGATGCGGCGGATTGCCTCGCCTAGCAAGGGGGCGACGGAGACTACGCTCATGTTGGACGCCATTTTGGTGGGGGGGATTGGGAGGGAGTCGGTGAAGACGATTTCTTTGAGGAGGGGGGTGTCTAGGGTGGCGGATGCTTTGCCGGCTAGGACGGGGTGGGCGGCGTAGCAGTAGATGTCGCGGGCGCCGTGGGCGCGGATGGTGTCGGCGGTGGCTATGACGGTGCCGCCGGTGCCGATTTCGTCGTCCACTATGACGGCGGATTTGTTTTTGACGTCGCCGATTAGGGTGGCGGATTCTACGCGCTCTTGGTTGCCGGTGCGGACTTTTTCCACGATGGCGAGCGGCGCGTCAAGGCGGGTGGCCATATTGCGGGCGCGCTTGGCGTCGCCGGCGTCGGTGGCGACTATGACGATGTTGTTGGGGATTTTGCGCTCTTCGAAGTGGTGCGCCAAGAAGGGGATGGCGCTGAGTTCGTCTAGGGGGATGTTGAAGAAGCCTTGTATTTGGCCGGCGTGGAGTTCTAGGGTTAGGATGCGGTCGGCGCCGGCGGTTTCGATGAGGTTGGCGATTAGGCGGGCGGTGATGGGGACTCGGGGCTGGTCTTTTTTGTCGCTGCGGGCGTATGCGAAGTAGGGGATGACGGCGGTGATGCGGCCGGCGGACGCGCGCTTGGCGGCGTCTATCATTATGAGCAGTTCCATTATGTTGTCGTTGACGGGGTAGGCTAGGGGCTGGACTAGGAAGACGTCCTGCTGGCGGATGTTTTCCATTATTTTGACGAATGTGTTGTCGTTGCTGAATTTGAAGACTTCGCAGGCGCCTAGGGGGACGTTTAGGTAGGCGCAGATGGATTGGGCGAGGTCGGGGTGGGCGTTGCCGGTGAATACTTTGAGGTCTTCGTAGAGAGCCATCGCGTTCCTCGTTAAGTGAGTGCTGAGTGAGTATTGGGTGGGCTGAGAGGGTAATTGTATCATACGGGGGTTGAGGGCTTGCTGTGGGTTGGGGGTATATTTTGGGGGGAATTTGGGCGAGTGGATGGCGGGATGGTTTGGGTGATGCGATAGGAGGGGGTTAGGGCGCGGGATGTTACTTTTTTGGAAAAAAGTAACCAAAAAACTTTTGGGGGAGGGCAATCAGGGTGAGTTTGGCGGATGGGGCAATCGCCAAGGGAGTCAATGTACGAGGGCGGGATAGCGGTTGATGGGGGAGTCGGATATAATCGCGGGGCGATTAGGATTATCAGACGCCGCAAGCGGTTATTTGGAGGGATAGGATTTTGGAGCAGCGGGTTAGGGGGGATGTTCCGACGCATCCGAAGTTGAGGTTGGTGCAGGCGCGGTTGGTGGAGTGGCAGGGGCGGCGGATGATTTATTTCGAGGATGAGTTGGGGATAGCTAAGGAGGGGGCGCTGATGCCGCATCAGCTTGCGCCGCTGCTGTCGCTGTGCGACGGGACGCGGGATGTGGCGGGGCTGCGATCTGGGTTGCTGATGCGGACGGGGGCGTCGTTGCCGGAGGATGCGATACGGGATGTAATCAGGCAGCTGGATGAGGCGCTGCTGTTGGAGAATGGGGCTTTTCGTCAGGCGGCGGCGGAGTATATGCGGGGGTATCGGCGGGCAAAGTATCGGGAGCCGGCGCATGCGGGGGCGGTGTATCCGCGGTCGGCGGCGCAGTTGCGGGCGCTGTTGGATGGGTATTGCGCGCGGGCGAGCGTGGCGGCTGAGGGGGATGGGGCGCATAACGGGGGTAACGCGCCGGAGGGTTCGCTGGTGGGGATGGTGTGTCCGCATATAGATTACGCGCGGGGGAATCAGACTTACGCGGCGTTGTGGAATAGGGTTAGGGCGCATTTGGATGGCGTTGAACTGGTGGTGATATTCGGGACGGATCATTCGGGGGGGCTTGGGGCGGTGACGCCGACGCGCCAGAATTACGCCACGCCGCTGGGGACGTTGCGGACTGACGCGGCGATTGTGGACGGGCTGGCGGATGCGCTGGGGCAGGGGCGAGCGTATGCCGAGGAGATTCATCATATACGGGAACATTCCATTGAGCTGGCGGCGGTGTGGCTGCATCGGTTTATGGAGGGGCGGGAGTTCGCGGTGGCGCCGGTGTTGTGCGGGTCGTTTCATCATTTTGTGACGGGCAAGGGCGATCCGTCGGATGATGAGGGGATTGGGGCGGCGCTGGCGTTTTTGCGGGAGGCTATGGCGGGCAGGCGGACGCTGGTTGTCGCGGCGGGGGATTTGGCGCATGTGGGGCCGGCGTTTGGGGATGCGAGGGCGCTGGATGCGGGGGCGAAGGCTAGGCTGCGGGCGGATGATGAAGGGTCTATCGGGGATATTTTGGCGGGGGATGCTGACGGGTTTTTGGAGCGGTCGCGGCGGGAGCGGGATGCGCGGCGGATATGCGGGTTGTCGCCGATATATTTGATGCTGAAGTGTTTGGAGGGCGGGCGGGTGAAGGGGGAGGCTGTGGGGTATGAGCAGTGCGCGGCGGATGGCGAGGGCGGGTCGGTGGTGTCGGTGGTGGGGGTTGGGTTGTATGGGGGGTAGGGGGCACAACGGGCAATGCCGGGGCTAAGTTAATCGGCGGGCGCTAGTGATGCAGGGCGAGGGAGACGGATTTGTGGAAAAGATAGGCAAAGCTTTTTGGTGTGTTGGGGATTATCGCAACACATTACGACGGGACCACCAAAAACGATCCATGGCCTCTTCAGTTCTACAATAGCAATCCTCCTTTTTGCATCCAAACTTTCCTGACGAGATCAAGCCTACTTGATCCTTGTAAAGCAACTGAACCGCCCTTACCAATTGTTCTGCCTCATTGCAAATAGGAACAAGGGAAGACTCCGTCAGATATACTTTGTGATCCCCCTTAACATGAGCCAAAACGCCACAAGATAAATTGGCAAGCATGTTGCCATGTGTCTTTCGGTCCGGTCGAATCCGTGCAACCCACAGCATATTTTTATCATGAGACTCCTTAACCCAAATATCATCCTCGCCCTCCAAGATATAACTCAGAGTACCGTGTACTATCGCTGCCCGATTATCTTCAACAGTCTTGTACAGACTCAAAATTTGACCAGCAGCCTCCCGAGACTTATCCCCCTCAAAGCATATTTTCTGGAACTTACGCAAAACTACGCCCGGCTTTTCAATCCAATCTTTTTTCGATCCTCGTTCAATCCACAATTTCCTATCGTGAATCGCCGCAACGTCACGAAACATCCTCTCAAAAGAAGAGCAATTAAGCAGGAAATCCCCAAGCATGGACTTAATGGGTTCCTGCATAGCTTCATGCCAATATACAGGGTTCTCAGATTCCACTATGAACATACATGTATGCTCACTACTGAAGCCGCAGAAAAAAGGCTCAGACAAACCATACTTCCCACAGGACGGACATATAAAGCGACATTCGCCGTGCAATTCCTCCCCTCGCAAGCAATCTCCAACGTTGAGATCCGCGGCCATATCTTTACATTCCTGACATCGGCACAGGAAACCATCAAAGAAACTCATAAACACTCCTCCTTATCCAAATGATACAATACTCACTTATTTTCGTCAACAATTTCAGCGTTATGAACCATATCTAGTAGCGTGGTAAAATGAAATTGGCGGACAATCTTGATAAAGTGTTAGCAGCACAAACACATTCGGGATGTCGCCCGTCAATGTACTATTCTACCGCAGGTCAGCACATACCCAAAAGCCGCCTAGAAAATGCCCGCCTTGCGGCGTTGGGTATTGGGGATTTGCTTAGCGCGGCCACCAATCAGCTACGCTAATAGCGTATAATGGAGGGGGTGGCGATGATGCCCACGGCAACCAAGACGCGATTGGCGGCAGATAGTTCGGCATTTGGCACAAAGGATTTAGGCAACTTGATGTCCATATTCAACAAAGGCTGGGCTGGGAGACACGCATATCTCATTATGTTGCTGTGCGGCTTTGCGCTCATATCCGCTGGATGTAGCGAGGACGCTACCGATTATTACAACCGCGGCGTCAACTTTCAAGACCAAGGCGACTATGACAGCGCACTTGCCGCTTATGACCGCGCCATCAGCATTGATCCGGACTATGCTGGCGCATACTTCAATCGGGGCAATGCCTACTTCCGCCTCGGCGAGTTCGACAAAGCAATCACGGACTACAGTCGCGCCATCAGCATTGATCCGGACGATAATAAGGCATACTACAACCGGGGATTTGCCTACTTCCGCCTCGGCGAGTTCGACAAAGCGATCACGGACTACAGTCGCGCCATCAGCATTGATCCGGACGATAATAAGGCATACAACAACCGGGGAACTGCCTACGCTAACCTCGGCGATATTGACAAAGCAATTGCGGACTACAGCCGTGTCATCAGCATTGATCCGGACGATGCTTACGCATACAACAACCGGGGAGCTGCCTACGCTAACCTCGGCGATACTGATAAAGCAATCATGGACTATATCCGCGCCATCAGTATTGACCCGGACTATGCTGACGCATACCACAACAGGGGAATTGCCTACGCCCTATTAGGCGAATACGCCAAGGCGATAGCGGACTATGATCGTGCCATTAGCATAGATCCGAAAAGTGCCTCACCTTATTGGAGCCGCTCATTAGTGCAAGAAGCACTCGGCAACACGACGCAGGCGGCGTGGGATATGTGGATGTACCACGATCTCGGCGGTAAGTAGGTCGGCCGTAGAGCGACGACGCTTGCATCCGCCACATATATGTCTTTGATACGCTTGCGGGTTCGTCGTGTTTGCGGAGTATGCCGCCGCAACGTGGGTATTGGATAGGGTGGATGTGCGGGTAGGTACTGGTGGGTTAATCGTCGTCTGTGCTGAATTGAGGCGGGGGTTCGTTGAAGTCTTCGCCGGCGTCTAGGGCGGCGCGCATGCGCGCGTGGTAAGCTTTGATTTGCTCGTTGGCGCGCTTGTACACCTCTCTTTTTGCCTCGTGCGCGGCCTTGTTTGCGGCCTTTTCGCGCTCTCTGTCTAGGATGATGCTTGCGATAATCATGATGTATCCTCCGGATTTTTAGGGTTGCCGCTATGGATGTATGGGCGGCGTTGGAGGATTAGTCGTCGTCTATGCCGAATTGAGGCGGGGGTTCGGTGAAGTCTTCGCCGGCGTCTAGGGCGGCGCGCATGCGCGCGTGGTAAGCTTTGATTTGCTCGTTGAAGCGCTTGCGCTCCCTGCGTGTTGCCTTGATTGTCGCCTCGCGCGCGGCCTTCCTTGCGGCCTGCCGCGCGGCTTTTTCGCGCTCTCTGTCTAGGATGATGCTGGCTATTATCACGATGTATCCTCCGGCCTCTATGGCTACGGCGAATCCGCCGGCTACGATGGCGGCGGCTTGGCCTTTGATGATGATCGCCACTATGGTGAGGGTGGCGCTTTCATGGGGCGGTTGGGTTATTTCGGCGTAGGCTATGAAGGCTATTCCTATTAGGAACAAGCCCGCGTAGACCGCGGCGGTTATTATTCTTGTTCGGGTGGGTTTTATTTCCAATCACAAGTCTCCTCGCGTTTGCGCTTGGGTAATTATTGACGGGTATTGCGCCGGTTGTCAAGGGTGGCTGCGGCGGGGTAGATGTTGACCTGGGGGCGGGATGGCGCGTAATCTTTGCGCGGCGGCGTGTGGGGCGGGCAAGATGAGGCGGCGTGTGATAGAATTCGGGGTGGCTTAAATCAAGAGTAAGTTATGAGAGGGGTGTGCGATATGCGGCCTATTAGAGATGTGGCGGCGGAGTTGGGGTTGGATCCGGATGCGATTGTTCCGCAGGGGCATTATAAGGCTAAGATTCCGCTGGAGGCGATACGGGATGGGGGGAGGCGCGGGAAGCTGATTGTGGTTACGGGGGTTACGCCTACGCCGGCGGGCGAGGGCAAGACTACGACGACGGTCGGGCTGGCGCAGGGGTTCGGCAGGCTGGGGAAGAAGGTGGTTGCGACGTTGCGGGAGCCGTCGCTGGGGCCGATTTTCGGCATCAAGGGCGGCGGCACAGGCGGAGGGCTGGCGCTGGTGGAGCCTCAGGATGAGGTGAATGTGCATTTCACGGGGGACGCGCATGCGGTCGGGTCGGCGCATAATTTGCTGGCGGCGCTGACGGATAACGCGGCGCAGCGCGGGCAGATCGCGGGGTTTGGGCCTACGGGGATTACTTGGCGGCGCGTGACTGATGTGGAGGATCGGGCGCTGCGGACGGTGGTTACGGGGATTGGCGGGTCGCCGAATGCGCCGATGCGGGAGTCGGGGTTTGACATCGTTACGGCGTCGGAGATTATGGCGGTGTTGGCGCTGGCGTCGGGGCTGGAGGATCTGCGGGCGCGGCTGAGCCGGATTGTGGTGGGGCTGACGGACGCGGGCGAGCCGGTTACGGCGGCGGATGTGAACGCGGTGGGGTCTATGATGTCGCTGCTGCGGTACGCCATTCAGCCGAATATCGTGCAGACTACCGAGGGGCAGCCGGTGATTGTGCATGCGGGGCCGTTCGGGAATATCGCGCACGGGTGCAGCTCGGTGATGGGGGATAAGGCGGCGCTGGGGTACGCGGATTATGTGCTGACAGAGGCGGGTTTCGGGGCTGATTTGGGGTTCGAGAAGTTTATGCACATCAAGGCGCGGTTCAACGGGCTCGAGCCGAGCGGGTGCGTAATCGTAGCGACGGTGCGGGCGCTGAGGTCGCACGGGGGCGCGCTAAGGCGGGAGTTGGATACGCCGAGCGAGGATAGGGTTCGCAAGGGGCTTGCGAATTTGGAGCATCTTATCGGGGTGATACGCTCGTTTGGGCTGCCGGTGGTGGTGGCGCTGAATAGGTTCCCGTCGGATACGGAGGGGGAGCTGGCGATAGTGCGGCAAGGCTGCGCGGAGGCGGGGGCGCATGCGGCGGTGGATACGCGGGTGTTCACGGAGGGCGGCGCGGGCGGCGTGGAGCTGGCGGAGGCGGTGATGGAGGCGACGGCGGGGGATGATCCGGAGATAACGTATTTGTATCCGGAGGATGCGACTACGCGGGATAAGGCGCTGGCGCTGGCGCAGAAGGTGTACGGCGCGGAGGATGTGTCGTGGGCGCCGCGGACGCGGCGGCCGTTGCGGCGGTACGCGGAGCTGGGCTGGGGGGATCTGCCGATTTGCATGGCGAAGACGCATTTGTCCATATCGCACAATCCGCGGCTGAAGGGGAGGCCGTCGGGGTATACGTTTGAGGTGTCGGATGTGCGGGCGTCGGTGGGCGCCGGGTTCATCTATCCGATAGCGGGGAGCATAATGACGATGCCGGGGCTGCCGGCGTCGCCGCGGGCGCTGGATGTGGATGGGGGGGGGAATATATTGGGGTTGTGAGGGGTGTGATGTGGGAGCAGGGGGACGTGGCCATTGGATCACCCCCATCATGCTTGCCTACGCTGTGGCAGGGGGCGCGTGGGGGCCGTGTAGGTGGTTGGCGCGTTTCCCTGCCGCTCAAGCTTGGAGGGATGTACGCAACGGGAATATGGGGGATGCTGAAAGAATTGCGGGGATACCGCTTTTTGTGAAAGGTGGGCAAAGGCTTTTGGGTATGGATGGATGGGTTTGGGTAAGGGGATAGGGGGTATGGGTGGGTGGCGAAGGGTGGTTGGGGGCGCTAGGCTGGTGGTGGGGGCGCGAGAGATAAGGTAATGGCAGTAAGGGGGATGTTATGAAGTATGACGCAGGGAAAGGGAAGGTAGGGGAGCGGGGGGAGATTGTGATAGACGGGAAGTTGCGGGAGGAGCTGGGGATTGGTCCCGGATGGAGGGGGTATCAGTTTGTAGATGATGGGCGATTGGCTATCTATTTTCGGCCGCCTGATGATGGGCGTCCGCTGGCGGGAAGTCTGGCGGAGTATGTGACCGACGAAAATCGGTATTCGGATGAGGATTGGCCGAGGGTGCGCGATGAGGCGTGGGCTATGGCGGTTAGGGAAGACTTCTAGGTCTTCTAGGCATGGAAGTAATTGCGCGGGAATGACAGAAACGCGCAAGGGCGGTCAAGGGCGCCAGGCTGGCAGCAGGGGCGCAAGAGATAAGATAAAGATAAAAGATAAGAGGAGAAAACGATATGGCTTATGGCGTCGAGAATGTTGGGGATAACGGGGAGGTAGTGATAGACGGGAAGTTGCGGGAAGAACTGGGGATAGGGCCGGGGTGGTTTGCGCTGCAGAAGGTGGTGGATGGTTACTTGGAAGTCGAGTTTTTGCCGCCGGAGCATAGCGAGTCGATGGTGGGGATTGCGGCAGAGCATGTGACCGAAGAAAATCGGTATGACGATGACGATTAGTCAAGGGCGCGCGCTGATGCGTGGGTTTGTATATTAAGTAAGAGATGGCGTAAATGGATATTGGAGGCCAAGTGATGTTCATAGACACAAATGTGGTGGTCAGATATTTGACAAACGATCCACCGGACCAGGCTGAGATAGCAACGGCAATTGTAGATGGGATGGGCGACCTTTGGATTACTGGCGTAGTACTGAACGAAACGGCGTATGTCTTGCGAACCAAATACGCTGTTGGAAGGGAAGATATAGTTGATCAGCTACTGGACTTTGTTCACAAGGCCAACATATTGATTTATGGGTTGGACAAAGATCTTGTGGTACAAGGGTTGATGATGTGCCGGCCGTCGGGGCGGGTGTCGTTTGGGGATGCGATGGTGTGGGCGGCGGCTAGGTCGGCGGGGGCTGATGTTGTTTATACGTTTGATAGGCGGTTTCCGAGCGTGGGGATTGAGGTAAGGCGTGGGTTGTAGGTGTGGGGTTCGGCGGTTAAGCGCGGGCAAGAAAGGGAATGAATGGTATGGATATTAACGAGGCGGCGGAGATTTTGCGGTTGGCGTTTTATGAGACGCCTAGGCGGCGGAGGAAGCTGGCGTGCTATTTGTTTGGGATTAGGTACGCGGAGGATTTGGGGAGGATGACTAGCAGGGAGATCGGCGAGCTGGTGGAGATGGCGGATGTGCCTGTTAGGTTTAGCGTGGAGGTTAGGGAGGGGGTTCGGCTGGCGGAGTATGTGGAGGTGGATAGGACTAGTCTGTGGTTTGGGAATGATTAGGGGGCGGGTGCGGGAATATGTCGGGAATGAGTAGGCGGTGAAAGCGGTAAGAGATGGCTGAGTTTTTTAATGTGCTGGCGCCGGGGGATGCGCTTGAGGCGCTGAAGGGGTTGGTTGCGCCTATCGCGGCGCGGGAGGGCGGGTGTGAGGTTGTGGCGGTGGTGGATGCGCTGGGAAGGGTGGCGGCGGTGGATGTGGGGGCGGTGGAGGATTTGCCGGCGTTTGCTAGGGCTACTATGGACGGGTATTCGGTGAGGGCAAGGGATACGTTTGGGGCGAGCGAAGGTTTGCCGGCGTATTTGGATGTGGTGGGGGAAGTGCGTATGGGAATGGTGGCGGATGTTGGGTTGGGCGTGGGCGAGGCAGCGGTGGCGCATACGGGGGGGATGCTGGCGCTGGGGGCTGACGCGGTGGTGCAGGTGGAGCGGACGCAGAGGCTAGATGATGCTACGATAGAGGTTTTGCGGGCGGTGGCGCCGGGGGAGAATGTGGCGCAGGTGGGGGAGGATGTTCGGAGGGGGGATATGGTCTTGGCAAAGGGGAGTGTGATTAGGGCGCAGGATATTGGGGGGCTTTTGGCGCTGGGGATCACTGATGTTAGGGTTAGCAGGATGCCGCGCGTGGGGATTGTGTCAAGCGGGGATGAGCTTGTGCCGCCGGATAGCGAGCCGGGGCCGGGGCAGATACGGGATATTAACACATATACGATAGCGGCGCTGGTGGCGCAGGCGGGGGGGATTGCGGCGGCAATCGCGCTGGCGAGGGATGATTATGAGTCGCAGCGGGCGGCGGCGCTGCGGGGGCTGGTGACTTGCGATATGCTGGTGTTTTCGGCGGGGAGTTCGGTGAGCAGCCGCGATATGACGGCGGAGGTTATCGCGGGGCTTGGCGAGCCGGGGGTTGTGGCGCATGGCATATCTATCAAGCCGGGCAAGCCTACGATTATCGGGGCTGCGGCGGGCAAACCGATTATCGGGCTGCCGGGCAATCCGGTTTCGGCTATGGTGGTGTTTGATTTGATAGGGCGGCCGGCGATATATCATCTGAGCGGGTGCGATCGTGCGCCGATGCGGGGGGCGGCGCAAGCAAGGCTGGTTCGGGATGTGCCGTCGGCGGCGGGGCGGGAGGATTATGTGCCGGTTAGGCTGAGCGAAGGGGCGGATGGGGAGTTGGTGGCGGAGCCGGTGTTTGGGAAGTCGGGGTTGATTTATACGCTGGCGAGGTCGGATGGATTGGTGAAGGTTGGGTTGGATAAGGGCGGGTTGTATGCGGGGGAGAGTGTGGGGGTGCGGTTGTATTGGGGGTGAATCGGTGTGTAGTGAACGAAAAGGGGGGACGCTACTTTTGAAAAAGTAGGCAAAACTTTTTGGGTGGGTGGTAGCAAAGAGGGATTTTAGGATTGGGGGTATGCTGTTGGCGATGAATGAACTGATGAAGGATGATGATTAGATGACGCACTCGCATAGGGTTGGCAGGCGGTATTATCTTAGCGATATTCCGTTGGCGGAGGCGCTGGAGCGGTTTATGGGGGCGTTGGAGGTTGGGGGGGCGCTGGCTCTGATGGATGCCGAGATGGTGGGGCTGGCGGAGGCGCGGGGGCGGGTTACGGGGGCGGCGGCGTGGGCGCGGGTGTCTTCGCCGCATTACGATTCGGCGGCTATGGACGGGATAGCGGTGCGGGCGGCGGATACGGTGGGGGCGTCGGAGACATCGCCGCTGCGGTTGACGCCGGGGGAGCAGGCGGTTTGGGTGGATACGGGAGAGGCTATGCCGCCGGAGTTCGACGCGGTGATTATGGTGGAGGTGGTGGAAGAGCTGGCGGATGGCGGGCTGGAGATTCGCGCGCCGGTAGCGCCGTATCAGCATGTCCGGCCTCTGGGGGAGGATATTGTTGCGACTGAGCTTGTGTTGCCGGAAAATCATTTGCTGCGGCCGGTGGATTTGGGGGCTTGCGCGGCTGCGGGATTGGATTCGGTTGCGGTTCGGCGACGTCCGCGCGTGGCGGTGATACCTACGGGGAGCGAGCTTGTGCCGGCGGGGAGCGCGCTGGAGCCGGGCGATATTGTGGAGTTTAACTCGCTGGTGCTGGCGGGGATGGTGGAGGAGTGGGGGGGCGAGGCAGTGCGGTGGGAGTCGGTTCCGGACGATTACGATAGGTTGCGGGCGGCGGTTGAACAAGCGGTGGCTGAGTATGATGTGGTGGTGGTCAACGCGGGGTCGTCGGCGGGGCGGGAAGATTATACGGCGCGTTTGGTGGAGGAGTTGGGGGAGCTGCTGGTTCATGGGGTAGCGGTTCGGCCGGGGCATCCGGTTGTTCTGGGCATATCGGGGGATGGCAAGACGCCGCTGTTGGGGATACCGGGGTATGCGGTGTCGGCGGCGTTGACATGCGAGCTGTTTGTTAAGCCGGTGATAGAGCGCAAGTTGGGGACTTTGACGGCTGGGCGCGCTGTGGTGGATGCGGCTATGACGCGCAAGACGCTGTCGCCTTTGGGGGAGGATGAGTTTGTGCGGGTAAGGCTGGGGCGCGTGGGGGATCGGATGGTGGCGACGCCGATACAGCGGGGGGCGGGCGTGATTATGTCGCTGGCGCGGGCGGACGGCATTGTGAAGATACCGCGCTTTTCGGAGGGAATGGACGCGGGGGATAGCGCGCGGGTGGAGTTGCTGCGGCCTGTGGAGGCGATAGAGGGGGCGGTGGTCGCAACGGGCAGCCACGATTTGACGCTTGATTTGCTGGCGAGCCATCTGCATAGGCGGCATCCTCGCTTGTCGCTGGCGTCGTCCAATGTGGGCAGTTTGGGCGGGCTGCTGGCGCTGGCGAGGGGGGAGGCGCATATGGCGGGCTGCCATCTGCTGGACGAAAGCAGCGGGGAGTATAACATCGCGTATATTCGGCGATATTTGAAGGGGCGCAGGGTTGCGGTCGTGCGGCTGGTTCGGCGGATACAGGGGTTGATTGTGCCGAAGGGCAATCCGCGCGGGATATGGGCGCTGGAGGATCTGGCGCGGGGTGATGTTGCGTTCATCAATAGGCAGCGCGGGTCGGGGACTAGGGTGTTGCTGGATTATAGGCTGCGGGAGTTGGGCATTGACGCGGAGCGGGTTAGGGGGTATGAGCGGGAGGAGTACACGCATTTGGGGGTTGCGGCGGCGGTTGCGGGCGGGGGCGCGGATGTGGGACTAGGGATATTGTCGGCGGCGAATGCGATGGGGTTGGATTTCGTGGCGCTGCTGTCGGAGCAGTATGACTTGGTGGTGCCGTGGGAGCATTATGACAGCGAGGGCGCGCAGGCGGTTTTGGGGATAATTCGCGGGGAGGAGTTTCGGGAGGCGGTTGATGCGTTGGGGGGGTATGATGTTTCGGATATGGGGGAGGTGGCGATGTTGGATGGGTAGCGTTTGTGGATAGGCGCGGGGGCTCTACTTTTTTAGAAAAAAGTAGCAAAAAACTTTTGAGTGGGTGGCGGTTTAGACGGTCTGCCTATCGGATTTTACGGGTTAGAAATCAGGGGTGGGATGTGGTAGGGTTTGGGTGATTAAGCAAGGTATTTCAGTGGGAAAGGTAGGGGGTGTGTTATGGGTGATGGCGTGGCAGGGGTTGTGTTGGCGGGGGGGCTGAGTAGAAGGCTTGGGCGGGATAAGGCGGTTGAGCGAATTTCGGGGGATGAACCGCTGATAGTGCGGTGCATAAGGCGGCTTGCGCCGGTGGTGGATGAGGTTGTGGTGGTGGTGAATACGGCTGAGCGCGGGGCGCGGTTGCCGTTGCCGGAGGGGGTGAAGGTTGCGGTGGATATGTATCCGGATGGCGGATCGCTGGGGGGGATTTTTACGGGGGTAAGCGCGATTGGGCGCGAATGGGGGTTGGTGGTGGCGTGCGATATGCCGTTTGTGAGCGCTGAGTTGGTGGGGCATATGGTAGGGCTACGAATGGGGAATGATGTGGTTGCGCCAGTGCTGGAGGGGCGGGCGGAGCCGACGCATGCTTTGTATTCCAAGGCGTGCTTGCCGCATATGGAGCGGCGGCTGCAGGCGGGGGATTTGAAGATTACGGGGTTTTTTGATGATGTGCGGGTTCGGTATGTGGGGGAAGATGAGGTGGATCGGTTTGATCCGGAGCGGCTGAGTTTCTTTAATATCAATACGGCGGCGGATCTTGGCAGGGCGGTTGCGATTGCGGCGGAGTGTGAATGGTGATGTCGGCGGGTCGGGTGTCGGGGGAACTGGTTGGGGTTACGATAGAGTTGTTTGGGATGGCGCGGCTGGCGTGTGGGAGGGGGCGGTTGGATGTGCAGGTGTCTGCGGATGCTACGGCGGCGGATGTGGCTAGGGTAGCGGCGGCGGCGTGTCCGGAGCTGGTGGGCGTGGCGATAAGGGATGATCTAGGGGGGTTGTTGGCGAGTTATGCGTTGAATGTGAACGGGGTTGCGTTTGTGGGGGATGATGGCGAGATGGCGTTGCGGGAGGGGGATAGGGTGTTGTTGTTTTCTAGCCAGGCTGGGGGGTAAGGGCAAGCGTGAAGGGCGGTTAATGCGCGGGTTTGGGGTCGGCGGCTTGTTCGGGGTTGTCGGATGATGGGGCAAGCGGCGGGTTTTTGGGGAGGTTTTCCCAGCGGTGGCGGGTCCAGGCGCGGCGGGCGCTGAAGCGGGCGCGGATTTCGTCGCGCTGGGCGGGGGTTTGGATGCGGCCGGCGGCTAGGGCTTGGTCTATGGCTTGGGTGGGGGTTAGGCGGTCGGATTTGTCGCTGTTGCATGGGGGGCAGGCTAGGGCGCGGTTCCAGCAGTCGTCGTTGTTGCCGTCGCCTTTGTTGGGTTCTACGTGGTCTAGGTGGAGGGAGCGGCGGTCGGGGTCTTGGGGGCGGCCGCAGTACCAACATTCGGTTCCCCATTCGTTGACGAAGGCTTGCCAGATTTGGGCGCTTGTTTCTAGCGGGGTTTGGCGGAATCGGATTTCGGGTAGATGTGTGCGCGGGGGTAGGTTTTCAAGGGGCGTTTCGAGGTCGGAGCGTGTGGGCAATTCGTGGGGGCCGCGGATTTTTAGGACGCCTTTGCCATCGAAGTTTGGCGAAGCTTGTTCGTAGTCGGCGTCTTCGCTGTGGGCGGTCATGCCTAGTTCGGGGCGTTTGGCGAATTGGCGGCGGACGATTGTCCAGGCGCGGGGGGACATGTCGCAGGCGAGCCAGCGGCGGTCTAGCATTTCGGCGGCGACGGGGACGTAGGCGCAGCCGGCGAAGCAGTCCAGGACGATGTCGCCGGGGTTGCTGGAGGCTTGGATGATGCGTTGGGCGAGCGCTTGGGGCTTTTGGGTTGGGTAGCCGGTGGTTTCGCGCTGGTTGGTGAGCGTGGGGATGTCGCTCCACCAGGATTCGGGGACTTTGCCTTGTCCGAATATGGACTGGACTTGTTGTTGGCTGCGGCGGCCGGCGGTTTCGGCGGAGGGGGATATGATGCTGCGAGCGCCCTCTGTTCGGCCTCGTCTTGCGATGGTTTCTTGGTCGTATGGCACGCGGACGGCGTCTCTGTTGAATACGGCGCTGTTTGATTTGGCGTAGAACAGGATTGTGTCGTGCTTGCGGGGGAACCAGCGCTTTGTGTTGCTGGGGCCGGTGTATGCCCAGATGATTTCGTTGCGAAAGTTGTTCGCGCCGAATATGGCGTCCATCATTTGGCGGAGGTAGGCGTTGGCGTCGTGGTCGCAGTGGAGATAGACGCTGCCGGTTGGTTTTAGGACGCGGCGGATTTCAAGCATGCGCTGGGACATAAAGGCTATGTAGGCGGCGGCGTCTTCGTCGTGGGTTCGGCGGGTGGATTCTATGAGCCACCGGATTGGGGTTTCGCGGATGGCGTCCCACCAGGCTTGTTGGAGTACGCGCTCGAATCGCCACATTTCGCGGAATAGGGCGGTTTCGCCGGTTTGGTCGGGGTATTCAATGCCGAGTTCGTAGGCGCCGGCGACGTCGTAGATGCCCCAGTTGTCCATCAGGGCTTGTTCTTGTTGGCGCTCTTGGTGGGATAGGGGCGGGCGGAGTCTGCCGGTGAAGGTTCGTTTTTTGCCGAAGGGCGGGTCTGTTATGACTAGGTCTATGCTTTCGGTATCGAGGGATTGTAGGAAGGGGAGGTTGTCGGTGATGAATATGGTGCGGTTTAGGGCGTCGGTGTTGGGCATATATGTAGCCTATTCTGTGTCAGCGTCAGGGTTTTCGGGATCTGAAAAGCGCTTTGGCTTGGGCAGGGATTTCCAGCGGGCAATCGCCCACTTGTGGCGCTCGTTAAAGCGTCTTTCAATGTCGGCGCGTTGCCGTTCGGTTTCTATGCGGCCGCTTTGTAGGGCTTGCTTGATGGTTTGGGCGGGGGTTAGGCGGTTGCTTTTGTCGCTGTTGCAGGCTAGGCAGGCTAGGGCGCGGTTCCAGCAGTCGTCGTTGCTGCCGTCGCCTCTGTTGGGGATTATGTGGTCTAGCTGGAGGTAGAGTCTGCCGCGCTGCTCTCTTGCGCCGCAATACCAGCATTCGGCTCCCCATTCATCTACGAAAGCCTGCCAGATTTGGGCGCTGGATTCCAGGGGGGTTTGGCGGAAGCGGATTTGGGGTAGATGGGCGCGGGTGGGTAGATAGTCAAGGCGCATTTCGGGATCGGATCGCGTGGGCAACTGGTTGGGGCCGCGCACTTTGATGACGCCTTTGCCCTCGAATCTTGGAGTTGCGTCTTCGTAGTCGGCGTCTTCGCTTGCGACGGTCATGCCTAGTTCGGGCTTTTTGGCGAACTGGCGGCGGACGACTGTCCAGGCGCGGGGGGACATATCGCAGGCTATCCAGCGGCGGCCGAGCATTTCGGCGGCTACGGGGACGTAGGCGCAGCCGGCGAAGCAGTCAAGGACGAGGTCGCCGGGGTTGCTGGATGCTTGGATGATGCGGGCGGCAAGCGCTTGGGGTTTTTGGGTTGGGTAGCCGGTGCGCTCGTTTATGGGGATATGTCCGCCGCCTGAAATGTCCGTCCAGTAGTCCTCTATCACTTTGCCGCGCTTGGCGTATTCCGCCTCCGCCGCTTTGACCTCTTCATTGGTTCGCGCGCCTCGCGCAAGCGAGTTGTGGCCGGTGCCGCTCATGCGCCTATAAGGGATACGCACTGCGTCTCTGTTGAATATGGCGGTGTTTGATTTGGCGTAGAACAGGATGGTGTCGTGCTTGCGGGGGAACCAGCGCCTTGTGTTGCTGGGGCCGGTGTACGCCCAGATGATTTCGTTGCGAAAGTTTGACGCGCCGAATACGGCGTCCATCATTTGGCGGAGGTAGGCGTTGGCGTCGTGGTCGCAGTGGAGATAGACGCTGCCCGTTGGCTTTAGGATGCGGCGTATTTCTACCATTCGCTGCGCCATAAAGGCTATGTAGGCGGCGGTGTCTTCGTCGTGGGTGCGGCGGGTGGATTCTATGAGCCACCATACGGAGGTGTCGTTGATGCGGTCGTACCAGTCTTCTTCCAGAACGCGCTCGAATTGCCATATGTCTTTGAACAATGCGGTTGTGCCGGACTGGTCGGGGTATTCCACGCCGAGTTCGTAAGCGCTGGCGACGTCGTACACGCCCCACTTGTTTAGCAGGTCGGCCTCTAGCGTCCTCTCGCTGTCAGTCAGCGGCGGTCTTATCTGGCCTTGGAATGTCTGCTTTTTGCCGAAGGGCGGGTCTATGACGATGAGATCTACGCTCTCGGTGTCGAGGGCTTGGAGGAAGGGGAGGTTGTCGCTGATGAAGACGGTGCGGTTTAGGGCGTCTGTGTTGGGCATATCAAAGGCTCATTTGGGCGGCTAGGGCGTGGGCTTTCTGTAAAGGCTAGAGTTATCAAGGGTTATCATACGGGGGCGTTTGGGATAGTTCTAGCGGGGTGGGTGTCTTTGTGTGGCAACTATATCATTCAAAGGGATGTTCTGCTAGTGGGATAGCAGTCGGGCGTAGCGGGGGAATTCGCGCGGGTTGTGGTATAATGCCGAAAGTTGTTAGGGATGGCTGCGGTGAATGGGAGCAGCGGGATGGCTTACGGGTATAATGGCAGGGCGCTGGTGGTGGATTTGGCCTCGCGCAGGAGCGAATGGGTTGCGCTGGGGGATGATGTTTTGCGCGCGTTTGTCGGCGGGACAGGGCTGGGGGCGTATTTGCTGCATGAGCATTGCCCGGCGGGGGTGGATGCGCTGGATGGGGGGAATCCGCTGATATTCGTTTGCAGCCCGCTGGTGGGGAGTCGGTTGACGACTTCTAGCAAGTTCGGGGTGGTTACTAAGTCGCCGCTGACGGGGTTTATCGGGGATTCTCTGTCGTCAAGCTTTATGGCTACGGAGCTGAAGAAGACGGGGGCGGATGCCTTAATCGTGAAGGGCAAGAGCGCGACGCCTTGTTTGCTTTGGGTTGACGATGGGGGCGTGGAGTTTTTGGACGCAACCGGCTTGATGGGGATGGGGACGGGGGAGACTGAGCGGGCGGTCAAGGGAAGGCTGGGCGCAAGGGCGAGGGTGGCTTGCATTGGGCCGGCTGGGGAGCGGCTGGCGCGGTTTGCGAGCATTACCAACGACGGGGGACGGCAGGCGGCGCGGACGGGGCCGGGGGCTGTGATGGGATCTAAGAATTTGAAGGCGATCGCTGTGAGGGGGACTAAGGCGGTTGCGGTGGCGGACGGGGAGGCGCTGAATGAGATAGCGCGGGATTTGGCTAGGCGCAGTTTGGGGCCGGCGACTGAGAAGTATCGGACGCTGGGGACTATGGCGAATGTGTCGGTGTTCAACCGGCTGGGGACGCTGCCGACGCGCAATTTTCGGGAGTCGACGTTTGAGGGGGCGGATGATGTGAGCGGGGAGCGGTTTCACCAGACGCATTTCGTCAAGAACGCGCATTGCGCGAACTGCACAATCGGGTGCGAGAAGGTGATGGTTACTAATGATGACAGGGACGGGGGCAAGTCGGCTAAGGGGCGGATGGAGTATGAGAGCGCATTCGCGCTGGGGCCGCTGGTGGGGGTGTCGGACGCCAACGCGGTGATACGGGCGTCGGCGCTGTGCGATGAGTTGGGGATGGATACGATAAGCGCGGGGGGGACTATCGCTTGGGCTATGGAGTGCTATGAGCGGGGGGCGCTGACAGCGGCTGATACGGGCGGCGTTGCGCTGCGGTTTGGCGCTGGGGATGCGCTGGTGGAGTGCGCGCGGCTTATCGGGGAGCGGCGGGGTATCGGGGATCTGCTGGCTGAGGGCAGTCTGCGGGCGGCGCAAGCGGTGGGGCAGGGGTCGGAGGCGTGGGCGATGCAGGTGAAGGGGCTTGAGATGCCGGGGTATGAGCCGCGCAGCATGAAGACGATGGCGCTGGGGCTGGCGGTGAGCACGCGGGGGGCGTGTCATAACAGGTCGTCGGCGTATGAGGCGGACTTTTCGGCGCGGGTGGATCGGCTGAGCGCGGACGAGCGGATGGGCAGGATTACGGCGGATGGGGAAGATTACTCGGCGGTGTTGGATTCGCTGATATGGTGCAAGTTTTTGCGAAAGGCGTTTGGGGATATGTATGAGGAATCGGCCGAGATATATCGGCATATCACGGGGCAAGGGATAAGCGCGGGGGAATTGCGGCTGGCGGGGGAGCGCATCAATAATCTGAAGAAGATGTTCAACATCCGCGAGGGCTGGCGGCGGGAGGATGATACGCTGCCGCGCCGCGCGCTTGAGGAGGCGCTGCCTACGGGGGTAGCGGCGGGGGTTGGGTTGCGGGAAGAGGATCTTGATATGATGGTGCGGGGGTATTATCGCGCGCGGGGTTGGCGGGATGACGGGACTATACCGGGGGCGAAGTTGCGGGAATTGGGGCTGGAGGGTATGGTTGCGGGCGCGGGCGTAAGCGTTTGATTTTGGCTAGACTTTTTGGTTTGGCGATTCGGCGGCATATGCGGGCTTATGGGCTTATAGGGGCGTTATAGGGAATGGTCAATCGGGATAGCAGGGAAAGCAGGAATGAATTGCGGGCGCGGCTGCGGCGTATGTTTCCGCGCAATCACGGGGAGCTGCTGCCGGCGCTGCATTATCTTCAGCATGAGTACGGGTATCTGCCGGAGTGGGCTATGGAGGTTGTGGGTTGGCATCTGGGGATACCGGCGAGCGAGGTTTATGGGGCGGCTACGAGCTACACTGAGCTAAGGCTGACGCCGCCGGGGGCGTTGGCGGCGCGGGTGTGTTTGGGGCTGAGTTGTCGTTTGAACGGGGGCGATAAGGTTATGGATGCAATGGAGTCGGCGCTGGGGGTAAGGCGGGGGGAGACGGCGTTGGATGGGAGCGCGACGTTAGAGGAGACGGCGTGCGGGTTTTTGTGCGCGGTTGGGCCTGCGGTGGAGGTGAATGGCGCGTGGCATGGGCGGGTTACGGCGGAGTCGGCGTTGGAACTTGTAGCGGCGCAAGTAGCGCAGGGGGAATTGCAGTGAGCGCGGCGATGGGGGCGTATGAGGCGCTGGTGGATGCGGCGCGAGGGCGGCATGCGGCGCGGCGCGGTGGGAAGACTCGGTTTGCTGTGCAGGTTGGGCATTGCTCGCGGGCGGTAGGGGCGGGGAAGGTGGCTGATGCTATTGCTGAGGGGCTGTCGGAGGATGCGTATTTGGCGATTGCGGGGTGCGACGGGGCGTGTTTCGCGGCGCCGCGGGTTAGCGTGGCGGCGCCTGGTGGGGAAACAAGGGCGTATAGGAATGTGTCGGTGGATGTCGCGCGGCGGATTGTGGGGGGGGATTTGGACGCGGGCGATGTGTATGACGCTGAGGGGGATGGGTTTTTTGCTAGTCAGCGGCGGGTTACGCTGGCGGGGTGCGGGATACAGGATGCGCCGGATATTGACGAATACATCGTTGGCGGGGGTTATGCGGGATTGGCGCGGGCGCTGGCCGGGTCGCCGCAGGATGTGATTGAGGAGGTGAAGGCGTCGGGATTGCGCGGCAGGGGGGGCGCGTATTTTCCGGCGGCGCTGAAGTGGCAGGGGGCAAGGGCGGTTGCGAATGAGCCGCGCTATCTGGTGGCGAATTGCGAGGAGGGGGAGCCGGGGATATTCAAGGATAGGCATTTGATGGAGGGCGCGCCGCATCGGTTGCTGGAGGGGGCGATTATCGCGGCATACGCGGCGGGAGTGAACGACGTTTATCTCTATATCAACGCGGAGGCGAATTTGTCGGCTGAGCGGGTTCGGGGGGCGCTGGAGCAGGCGTATGCCAACGGGCTTGTGGGGACTGATGTTTTGGGGTCGGGGTTTTCGGTTGAGATGCGGATAGTGCGCGGTGCGGGCGGGTATGTGTGCGGGGATGAGACTACGCTGCTGAACACGATGGAGGGGTACCGGCGGGAGCCGCGGCAGCGTCCGCCGTTTCCGACTGAGGCGGGATTGTGGGGGCAGCCGACGGTTATCAACAACGCTGAGACGTTGTGCAGCGTGCCGTATATTCTCGCCAACGGCGCGGAGGCGTTTGCGGCTATCGGGACCGATGACGACAAGGGGACTAAGATAGTTAGCCTGAGCGGCGCCGTGCGGCGGGCGGGCGTGGCTGAGGTGGCTATGGGGGCGACGCTGCGGTTTATCATAGAGGAGGTTGGCGGGGGCGCGCCTGAGGGCAGGGCGCTGGCGGCGATAGCGGTGGGGGGGCCTTCTAGCGGGATATTGCCGGCGTCTTTGGTGGATACGGCGATTAAGCCGGGGTTTATTCACGAGGCGGGCGTGATGCTTGGGGCGGGCGGGGTGATTGCGCTGGATGACAGGCTGGGGGCGCTTGGGGCGGCGCGGGCGCTGGCGGCGTATAACGCGCGGGAGTCGTGCGGGAAATGCACGCCTTGCCGCGAGGGGACGCCGCGGATGGTTGAGATGATGGATCGGCTGGTGGCGGGCAAGGGGTCGGCGCGGGATATGGGGGATTTGCGGGAGTTGGCGGAGTTGGTGAACGCGGCGTCGCTGTGCGGGCTGGGGCAGGCGGCGGGGAATCCGGCGCTGAGCGCGCTGCGGTTTTGGGGGGATGAGTTGGGGGTGATGAATGAGGGGTAGGGGCGGTGTGACAAGGTATTGCGGGATAGGGTAGGCGTGGGCTTGGGGTTTGGGCTGTGGGCGTTGCCTGTCTAATGGATGCCGAAATGCGGATGGGCGGGATTGGGCGCAATATCGCGCGAGGGTTTGTGTTGTTCGGCGATATTCTGTGCTATCTTGTGCTACAATAGGCGCATCGGGGCGGTAGCGCGGCATCGGATGGTTTAGTCCAAAGGATAGGCAGCCTAATGGCAGAGCGAAATTTCCAAAACCGAACCCTGTTTAAGGGGGATAACCTGGATTTCCTGCAAGGGATGAATGGCGGGACGGTTGATCTTATCGCTACCGATCCGCCGTTTAATAAGGGCAAGGATTTTCATGCTACGCCGGAGAGTTTGGCGGCGGGAGCGCGGTTTCAGGATAGGTGGAGTTGGGTGGATGATGTTCAGCAGGAATGGGTTGACGCAATCAAGGACGATGAGCCGCAGGTTGCGGCGCTGATAGAGTGCGTCAAGGGCGGGCGCGAGGATTTGGCGGCGTTTCTGTGCTTTATGGGCGTGAGGCTGATTGAGATGCGGCGCGTTCTCAAAGACACGGGGACTATCTATCTGCACTGCGATGCCACCGCATCTCACTATCTCAAGGCGCTGATGGACGCGGTGTTCGGCTACAGGAACTTGATCCAAGAGATAATCTGGGCGTATGGCAGCGCGTCAGGGGGGAGGGCGGCGGGCAGCAAGCCGGTGAAGAGCCACGAAACGCTGCTTTGCTACGCGAAGGCATACGGCAAGCATACATACAATAAGACATACACGCCGTACTCGGAAAAGTATGTCAAAGAGCGGTTTAATCATACTGACGGCGAGGGCAGAAAATACCAAACTCGGAAACGCTCAGGCGGCAGGATTTCCCGTCAGTATTTGGACGAAAGCCCCGGCGTTCCGCTGTCTTCGGTTTGGCAGGACATCCGTCAGCTGTACGCCTATCATTGGAAGAAACGCAAAGAAGAGGAGATGGGCTATCCCACGCAAAAGCCGCTGGCGCTGTATGAGCGCATCATCAGCGCGTCGTCCAATGAGGGGGATATGGTGCTTGATCCGTTCTGCGGCTGCGCCACTACGCCGGTCGCGGCGGAGCGGCTGGGGCGGCAGTGGGTTGGAATGGATTTGTGGGATGGCGCGTATGAGATAGTCAGGCGGCGCATGGAGGACAATCGGCAGCTGCTCGCCAATCCCAATGCGCCGATAATCTATACTGAGGAGGCGCCGGAGCGGGATGATGGCGGGGAGGATGCGCCGGAGTTTGATCTGCCGCTGCGAAAGCGGCGCGTGGTGGAGGCGTGGCAGCGCCTATCGCATGCCGAGATGCGGGATATTCTGTATGACGCGCAGCAGGGCGTTTGCGGCGGGTGCGGGCGGGAGCTTGAGAAGGAGTTTATGGAGTTAGACCATATCCTGCCGCGAGCGGACGGCGGGTCTAATGACATAACGAATCGGATTATGCTTTGCTCGCCGTGCAACCGAAAGAAGTCGCATAGGTTGACGCTGTCGGGGCTGGTGGATCAGAACAGGAAGGACAAGTGGACTAAGGATGCGGGGAAGGCAAAGCGGGCGGTTGATTTGGCGCGGTTGAGGGCGGATATGATTAGGAATGATTATGACTGATATGCCGGGGGGCATTGGGCGGGCAAGCGCGTGGGTTGTGCGGCAAGCGGTTGCGGTATGATGATCTTATAGGCGCGGCGCGGGGGCGCCGGCCGCAAACGATTTGGGGGAATTGGCAATGGCCAGCATACTCTATCCGGCCGCGCTGGCGGCGGATGGGCAAATCGTATTCATTGGGGCGGCTGTGGCCGGCATTAGATACGATTGCCTGCATTGCGGGCAGCGGATGGTGGCGCGCAAGGGTGAAATCAATGCGCCTCACTTCGCTCACTATCGCGCGGGTGATTGCGAACCTGATGCGGCTTTGCATACATACGCGCAAAGGCTGATACAAGATGGTCACGCGGCGGCGGGTGAATACATAACAAAATTTCAATGCCATCTTTGCACGGGATGGATATGGAAGGACGTCAAAGGCTACAGCTGCATTAAGGAAGCCAATCTGGTCAAAGGCGCTCGGAGTGACATTGCGTTTGTGAACGGCGCGGGCAGGCGGCTTGCAGTTGAAATCGTTGTGACTCATGAGATGGAGCCGTCAGCGGTTAGCGCGTATCAAGCGGGCAATATCCCTGTGATGATAGTCAAGCCAACGTGGGATAATGTGGAGGATCTATATCGGCGCGTAATAGCGGACGATGTAATGAACATAAAGTCTGTTTGCAAGTCCTGCAAGAACGAGCGGCGGATAAAACGAGCGCGGCGCAAAGAGGTTGAGAGTTTCGCGCAATATGCGCGCCGGAAGCAACTGCAGGCTATTCGCGCAATGCGCGATATAAATGAAATGGGATTGCCATTCGCCCGTTGGCGCGTGGATCGGTTCGGCAATCCAATGCGCGGACGTACGCAAAGCATTGTGTTTGCAGACGCGCAACGCCTAGTGAATAAGGGCTGGCAACAGCGCGACCGGCAGAAACCGTGGATATTCACCTATGACTTGCCATTCGGCACCGCATACGCGGACTTTGGTGGACATGAAGATTTTCCCATTGACAGATACACAGCGGCATGGGTTTATGTGTTTTTAGACGATAAGATACAACGATTGCCCGATGCCAAAATGCGCGATTTGGAAAGATATGCCGCGAAAGAAGTGATGTGGGCGTTGGAAAATTTCGGCGTTCCTATTGCTGACATATAAGCGCGGGGACGCCTAGTTCAAGGGGCTTGTATTTTGCGATATAATTGCCTTGTGGTAAGGTAAGGGGGCGGACGGTGGCTTGGGATTTTGGTGGGCGCGTGAGAACGGCGGTGGTGGGTTTGCGCCTGCCGCCTTAGGAACAAGGAGTTTTTAGCATGGCTACTGAAACAAGGACGGACAGCGAGCGGGAAGAGGCGCAGGCCGGGTTTGACGACGGAGCGAGCGATGAGAGGACTTTGGGACGGCTTGAGGGGCAGATGAGCATTTTGCTCCGCAACGTTGAGGAGCAGGGACGGCAGTTGCGGGAAGCCTCGCGGCAGGCGCAGGAAGACTCGCGGCAAGCGCGGGAAGATTATCGCGCGCTTGACGCGAAGATGGAAAGCATGAACGCGAAGATAGACGGCGTGAACGCGAGGGTGGACAGGCTTTTCTATTGGATACTGGGGCTTTGCGTGGGGATTATCATTGCGATTGTCGGGTCTGCGCTTGGGTTGGCGCTTAGGCTTGGGGGGTAGTCTGCGGGGTTGCGCGAAGGCGGCGAGCGGGGGGTTCCCGTCCGCCGCTTTGGCGTATGTGGGGGCGTTTGGGAAGGGTTGCGCGCGGCGTCGCCTAGTTCAGTGGGCTTATGTTTTGCGATATAATTGCCTTGTGGTAAGGTAAGGGGGCGGGCGGCGCGGGGGCGTTGTGGGCGGGATTTGGGTTTAGGCATCCGAAGGGCATCTGGGAAGGGGCTATCAGATATGGGCGGGACAGTTTTCGTTAGCGTGGACGGGCGGGAGGTTGAGGTGGCGGAGGGGGCGACGGTTCTTGACGCTGTGAATCAGTCGGGGGCTTACATATCGCAGCTGTGCAAGGATCCGGATATGAAGGCGATAGGGGCCTGCCGGACTTGTTTGGTGCAGATAGACGGGATGCGGGGGTATCCGGCGTCGTGCGCGGTTCCGGCGGTGGAGGGGATGCGGGTGAGCGCGGATTCGGATGGGGCGAAGGCGATGCGGCGGGGGGTGTTGGAGCTTACGCTGGGGATGTTTCCGGAGGGTGTGGGCGCAGAGGCGAATGGCTCGGAAGGGGCTAAGGGGTATCGGGAGCTGAGTTTGGCGGCTGAGCGGCATGGGATCGATGCGCGGCGCTGGGCGGGGAGGGAGCGCGAGGCGGCGGATGCGAGCAATCCGGTGTTTAGCATCGCTATGGAGAGCTGCATACTTTGTCAGCGGTGCGTGCAGGCGTGTCAGGACGGGCATCAGTTTATCGGGGCGATCGATATGCTGGGGACGGGGACGCAGGGGCGGATAGGGACGTTCGGGGATAGGGAGCTGACGGAGTCGGTATGCACTACTTGCGGGCAGTGCTTGTCGGTGTGTCCGACGGGGGCGATTGAGGTGAAGAGCGGGGCGCCTAAGGCGGCTAAGTCGATTGGGACGATCTGCCCGTACTGCGGCGTGGGCTGCGGCGTGAAGGCGCAGGTGGATGAGCGGGATAGGATTATCGGGATGCTGGATGATCCGGATAACCAGTCTAGCATGGGGATGCTGTGCGTGAAGGGGCGGTTTGGGTATTCATTCGTGAACCACGAGGATCGGCTGACGACGCCGCTGGTTCGCAAGGATGGGGTTTTGACCGAGGTGGGGTGGGATGAGGCGCTGGATGTGGTGGCGCAGAATTTGGCGCGGTATAGGGGGGGCGAGTTCGCAACGCTGTGTTCGGCTAAGGCTACGAATGAGGATGGGTATATTCAGCAGAAGTTCGCGCGGCTGGTGATGTGGACGAATCACATCGATCACTGCACGAGGCTGTGTCATTCGCCGTCGGTGGAGGCGATGCTGGCGTCGCTGGGCAGCGGGGCGACGAGCAATTCGTATCAGGATTACGAAGACGCGGGGTGTCTGGTGATAATAGGGTCGGACGCCAACGCGAACCATCCGGTAGCGGCGTCGCGGATGCGGCGGGCGGTGATAGAGCGTGGGGCGAAGCTGATTGTGATAAATCCGCGCCGCATAGAGATGTGCGATTTCGCGGAGCTGTGGCTGAGGCCGCGTCCGGGGACAGATGTGGCGCTGCTTAACGCTATGGCGCGGGTTATCTTGGAGGAGGATCTGGCGGATTGGGAGTTCATAGACAAGCGCACTGAGGGGTTTGAGGAGTGGCGGCGGGTGATAGACAAGTACACGCTTGAGTACGCTGAGGGGATAACGGGGGTTCCCGCGGCCGACATCGCTGAGGCGGCGCGGATATACGCCAAGCCGCCGTTCAGCGGGTCGTGCCTGATATGGGGGATGGGGATAACGCAGCATACGATGGGGACGGCAAACGCGCATGGTTTGTTGAACTTGTCGTTTGCGGCGGGGCAGTTGGGCAAGCCGGGTTCGGGCATATCGCCGCTGCGAGGGCAGAACAATGTGCAGGGTTGCGGCGACGCGGGCTGCATCCCGAATACCTATCCGGGCTACCAGCCTATCAATGAGGATACTATCGCCAAGTTCAGCGAGGCGTGGGGGGGCAATCCGCTGCCGCCAAGGGAGGGGATGGTTATCACTGAGATAGTGCCTGCGGTGAATGTGGGGCGGATCAAGGCGATGTACATCACGGGGGAAAACCCGCTGCTGAGCGAGCCGGATCTGCATGAGGCGGAGCGGGAGCTGAAGAAGCTGGAGTTTTTGGTGGTGCAGGATTTGTTCTTGCATGAGACGGCGCAGATAGCGGATGTGGTGCTGCCGGCGGCGTCGTTTGCCGAAAAGGACGGGACGTTCACGAACAGCGAGCGGCGTGTGCAGCGTGTTCGCAAGGCGGTTGAGCCGGTGGGGGACAGCCGCGCGGACTGGGAGATAGTGTGCGACTTGGCGTGGCGGATAAGCGGCATGCTGGGGCTGGGCGTGGAGGATGAGTTCGCTTATACGCATCCGTCTGAGATATGGGAAGAGATGGCGGGGGTGATCCCGATGGTGGGGGGAATATCGTATGAGCGGCTTGACAGGGAGGGCGGGATTCAGTGGCCTTGCCCGACGCCTGATCATCCCGGCACGCGGTATCTGTACGAGCGGGATTTTCCGCGCGGGGACAGGGCTAAGTTCGTGGCGTTTGAGCAGGGGCCGCAAGCGGAGGAGATGCCGACTAGGCGCTTTCCGCTGATATTGAACACGGGGCGGGTGCTGTATCATTGGCATGGGGGGACTATCACGCGGCGGGCTGACAATCTGCTGGCGCGGTCGCCGGAGCTGGAGGTGAGCATAAACGCGGAGGATGGGGCGCGGCATGGCGTAGGGAACGGCGATTGGGTTCGGGTGCGGTCGCGGCGGGGGACGCTGGAGGGGAGGGCGGTCTATACCGAAAAGATGCGCGCGGGTGAGGTGTTCGTGCCATTCGTGAAGATGCAGGAACACGCGGCGAACTTTCTGACAAACGCGGCGCTGGATCCGGAATCGCGGATACCTGAGTACAAGGTGTGCGCGGTGCGGATAGAGCGGGCGGATGGGTAATATCGGATAAACCTTATAAATCGCAGGGATACGCTCGGATGACTACACGGGGATCATCTTCATCGCAGGGGCAGTCTTCGGCGCAGGGGCAGCCTTTGTCGCAGATGGCTAAGCCGGAGGCGAGGCAGTACGCGGCGCGGCGGAAGCTGTTTTTGGTGCCGATATACCCGTTTCCGGCTGACGCGCCGGATGAGGCGGCGGGGTTGCTGACGCGGTACTGGTCGGAGGTTCGGGATCAGATACAGGGGTTGGAGCGGTCGCTGGGGGGCGTGGCGCATGTGTTTCATGAGGGGGTGTTCGCCGAGGGGGATGAGGGAATGGCGATTGTGGAGGGGATGAATCCGCATGGGGGATCATTCGCGCAGGCGCTGCGGCATGGGGGGGCGAGGCTGCACGCCACTGAGGATAGGGCGCTGGTGATGGAACATTCGGATTGGCAGCGGTGCTTGTCCATCGGGCTGATGAGCGAGCGGGTGATGGGGTTGGCAATGGCGGGGGTTCAGGAAACGGCGCAACGGCGGTTTGAGCATATCGGGCAAAGGGTGGCCGAGGGGCTTGGGGAGGGCGAGGTCGGGGCGCTGTTTATCAGCGAGGGGCATCGGGTTCAGTTCGCGGGGGATATACAGGTGTTTTTTGTCGCGCCGCCGGCGCAGGACGCGCTGAAGCGGTGGATGGAAGAGCGGATGCGGTTTTTCGCGGGCGCGGGCGCAGATACTGATGCGGGCGCGGATGGCGACGCCAATTCCAATGCGGATGCCGAGCGACAATCGGCGGGAGGCGTATGATGGCAAAGAAAAGGCGGCGGTGGGAAAAGCAGGCGTTCAATCTGTCGGAGCATAGCAGGTGGAAGGCGAAGCCGGGCAATGTGATATTCGTGGCTGACAGGGGGGCGGTGCAGTTTGAGGTGCCGCGCGAGTGGGTGATGAAGCCGAATGACGACGTCATTTGCTTTTACGACGACGAGAATGAGGACGACGCCGACATACGGCTGGCGCTGTCGGTTACGCATTTGTCGCCGTGGATAGATTGGAGCGGGCTGCGTATCGCGGATATGCTGGAGGATGTGGTTATCAAGGACGATAAGCGGGGGTTGATAGGGCGGACGCCGGTGACCGAGATCAAGCGGCAAGGGCTGGAGGCGGTGTGGGCAGAGGGGGATTTCATTGACGAGACCGAGGGGCGGCTGGCTCATTCGCGGATGTGCATAGCGCGGTGTCCGACGGTGCAGGCGCTAATCACAATGGAGTTTTGGCCGGAGGATCGGCGGCGGGCGACTAGGGCGTGGAACGACGCGCTTGAGACGCTGAGGATGGGGCGGGTGATCGAGAATCCGTTTAGGGGGCCGCTGCCGGAGCAGGAGTGATAGGGAAGGGAGGGCGCAATGGTTACGGCTAAGACGGCGGCGGCGGCGTGGGGGCGGCTTACTTATGAGGAGTATCTGAGTACGCCGGAAATAGAGGGGCGGTTCGATATAGTGGATGGGCAGATTATACCCGCGCCAAGCGCTCTGGTCGGACATCAGATAATTAACAGGCAGTTCTTTAGGATTTTGAATCCGTTCATTTCGGAGCGCGGGTTGGGGGAGTTGCTGTACGCGCCGCTGGATGTGGTGATACGGCGCGCGCCGCTGCGGACTAGGCAGCCGGATTTGTTGTTGCTGAGCAATGAAAGTTTCGCGCGGATGGATCTCAGTGCGCCGATAGAAGAGACGCCGGCGCTGGTGATAGAGATAGTTTCGCCGAGCAATCCGCGCCGCAATGTGGAAGATAGGTTGGGGGATTACGCGAGCATCGGGGTTCCGGAGTGTTGGATGGCGTCGGGGGAGGCGCAGACGATTGAGGCACTGCGGCTGGTGGGCGGCGCGTGGGTGCGGACGGCGTTGCTGGGGGTTGGGGATAGGATGGCGTCGAGGGCGCTGGAGGGGTTGGATGTGGATGTGGGGGGGTTTTTTGGGGTAGCGTAGGAAGGCGGATTGGGGCTTGATTGGAAGTCAGGGTTGGGCTGATACGGCTGTGGCGGGGGTTAGTGGCAATGGCCGAAGGCGCACTATATGTACAAATCGAGCACCACGGTCAATAACATAAACCACGCAAGGGCAATTAGCGACGAGCCTAGCAGGGCCATGCTGAAGGGTCTTGTATATGCTTTGTGGGGTAGGGCGTAGCTAGGCGGGGCGTAGCGGGCGCGCGGGTTTTGGGGATTTTCGGCGGCATGGAGGTCTTCGCGCCGCTTGCGCCGCAAATCGCGCAGCGTTTTTTGAAACAGAAACACATTCGCGGCAAACGCTATGAGCAGCGCGGCGAGGCGCGTTTCCAAACTAACATATCCGCCTTGATGGTAGTAGGCGAAGTCGGCGCGCGAGGACAAGTCCACAAGCGCGCCGAAAGTTCCAAGCGCAACGCCCGCCCAAAGCGCGTAGATTAGGATGTAGTCGCGGCGGGAAAATTCCCAGCTTGTCGGGTTGCCGTGCAGTACGGTTATCAGATAAGTCCACGGGATAATGAATTGGGCGGAGTATGACCAGGCGGCGCGGGCGTATTTGCCTGCGGGCAGGCCTCTGCGGCGGGCCATTGTGCCGCATATGAGCGCTCCGATGGGCGACCAAAGTATGCCGGCGAAGAATAGCAGGATTAGGATGGCGGCGCAGGCTATTAGCGCAGTGAAGGCTACGAATGTGGCTACGTTATAGATGGCGTTGTAGAGTTCGGAGAGTGGTGGCATTTGGGGGCAAGTGTAGTTAAGCGGGACGGGAATGTCAAAGGCGCGGGGGCGTTACTTTTTTGTAAAAAAGTAACCAAAAAACTTTTGGGTGAGGGGGTGCTAAGGTGGGATTGGCGGATTGGGAATTGGTTGGAAGTTAGGATGGGATTGACCAGGCTATCGGGGGTTAGCAGCCGTCGCCGAAGGCGCAGCCCCAGTAGGATATGGTGACTATTAGCCAGGAAAGGCAGATTAGCAGTGAGCCTAGCAGGGTCATGCTGAAGGGTCTTGTGTATGCTTTGTGGGGGAGGGCGTAGCGGTCGGGCGGGTTTTGGACGGCTTGGCGGTCTTGGCGGCACTGGCGGCGTAGGTCGCGGAGGGTTTTTTGGAATAGGAATAGGTTGGCGGGAATGGGGGCGAAGGCTGTGAGGAAGGCGAAGATGTGGGTTGACAAGTTGCCCGTTCCGCTTTGGGCGTAGTCGCCGAAGGGGCCGAAGTCGCCGTCGGGGTGTATGAACGATCCCGCAAACGCGCCAAGGTTTCCGAGCGCGATGGCTGCCCAAAGGGTGTATATCAGGATGTAGTCGGCGCGGGAGGTTTCGCGGTTTGTGGGATCGCCGTGCAACGTGGCTGATAGGTATGTCCAAGGGATTAGGAATTGGGCGGAGTATGACCAGGCGGCGCGGGCGTATCTGCCTGGGGGCAGGTCTAGGCGGCGCGCCATTCGGGCACTTATCATTCCCGCGAAAGGCGCCCAAATGATGCCCGCTATGAATAGCAGGATTAGGATGGCGGCGCAGGCTATTAGCGCGGTGAAAGCGGTGAAGGCGGCTGTTTCGTAGAGATCGGAGAGCGGTGGCATTGGGGGGAAATCTCCAGTGGGTTGGATATTTGGGTAGTGTAGTTAGGCGGGATGGGAATGTCAAAGGCGCGGGGGGTGATGGCGGCGCGGGCGCTTGTGTTTGGCGGGCTTGGGGGGGATAATGGGTTTTGCCAGCCGCTTGATGGGGCGGGGGCGTTGTTGGAAAGAATGAATGTACGCTGATGTTATGAGGGGGAGTTGATATGCCTAAGGATGGCGGGTTGCGGAGTCGGGAGTGGTTTGATACGCCGGAGTTGTATGGGTGGCTGCGGCAGGCGGCGTTTAAGGCGCAGGGGTTCGGGGAGGCGGCGTATCAGAATAAGCCGGTTATCGGGATTTGCAACACTTGGAGCGAGTTGACGCATTGCAACGCGCATTTGCGGCAGCTGGCGGAGGCGGTCAAGCGCGGGGTGTGGCAGGCGGGCGGGTTTCCGATGGAGTTTCCGGTGATGTCGCTGGGCGAGTATAATATGCGCCCGACTACGATGCTGTTTCGCAATCTGATGAGCATGGATGTGGAGGAGTCTATCAGGGCGAATCCGCTGGACGGGGTTGTGCTGCTGGGCGGGTGCGACAAGACGACGCCGGCGCTGCTGATGGGGGCGGCGAGCGCGGATGTGCCGGCGATACTGGTGACGGGGGGGCCGCAGCTGAAGGGGAATTGGCGCGGGGAAGAGCTGGGGTCTTGCACTGATTGCAGGCGGTATCACGCGGAGCTGCGGGCGGGGCGGATTGACGAGGGGCAGTGGGCTGAGCTGCAGAATTCGATTGTGCGGAGTCCGGGGCATTGCATGGTGATGGGGACGGCGTCCACGATGGCGGCGATGGGGGAGGCGCTGGGGATGGCGCTGCCGGGGAACGCGGCGATACCGGCGGTGGATTCGCGGCGGGTTCAGATGGCGGAGGCGGCGGGCAGGCAGATATTGCGGCTGGTGGAGGCGGATTTGCGGCCGTCGGTCGTGATGACGGGGGAGGCGTTTGAGAACGCTATCCGGACGCTGCACGCGCTTGGGGGGTCAACCAACGCGATAGTGCATTTGACGGCGATAGCGGGGCGGCTGGGGATAGATTTGCCGCTGACGCTGTTTGACGACCTGTCGCGCAGCACGCCGTTTCTGCTTAATCTGAAGCCATCGGGGGAGTTCCTGATGGAGGATTTCTTCTACGCGGGCGGGCTGCCGGCGCTGCTGAATGAACTGATGCCGCTGCTGCATAAAGACGCGCTGACGGTTACGGGCAAGACGCTGGGGGATAACAATTCGGGGACGGTGAATCATAACCGGGCGCTGATACGGGGGCTGGATGATCCGCTGAACGCGGAGGGGGGGCTTGCGGTGGTGAAGGGATCGCTGGCGCCGGACGGGGGGGTTATCAAGCCGACGGCGGCGTCGGCGGAGCTGCTGACGCATCGGGGGCGGGCAAGGGTGTTTGAGGATCACGATGATATGGAGCGGCGGATAGACGGGGAGGATTTGGATGTGCGGCCGGATGATGTTTTGGTGATGCGGCGGGCTGGGCCGATAGGGGGGCCTGGGATGCCTGAGTGGGGGTTTTTGCCGCTGCCGCGCAAGTTGCTGAGGCAGGGGGTGCGGGATATGGTGCGGCTGAGCGATGCGCGGATGAGCGGCACGGCGTTTGGGACGGTGGTGGTGCATGTGACGCCGGAGTCGGCGGCTGAGGGCAGCCCGCTGGCGGCGGTGCGGGATGGGGATGAGATAGCGCTGGATGTGGCTAATAGGCGGCTGGATTTGCTGGTGGATGAGCGGGAGGTTCAGCGGCGGCTGTCGGAGCGCAAGGATGAGGCGGGGCATTTCAGGCGCGGGTATGGGTGGATGTATTCGCGGCATATATTGCAGGCGGATAAGGGGTGTGATTTTGATTTTTTGCGGGCTGAGGGGGTTGGTGGGTAGGCGCCGGCGTTAGCGAATAACGATTGGGGGCGTTTCGTAGATTAAGCCTACGGGGATGCGCCACCATACTTGCCAGCTCATCTTTTCAGTGAGGGACAAGGCGACGCCGGCCGGGTTGGTTTGAAAGTAGGATGCGCCGCGTTTGTTCCACTTGTCGGGTTGTAGTCTCTGCAAGAGTTCGACGTCCACATAGGACACGGTGTAGATGTGTTGGCGTCCGCGGTCGTCGTTTATCTGGCGATAGGGGACAGATAGGATGTTGGCGGTCCGGTCGTTGAGGTAGGCGGTCATGGCGTCGAAGTCGCCGTTGAAACGGCTTAGGCGGTGGCCGGACAGCACAAGTTTGGGGGCGCGCTTGCCGTCTATTCTGCCGGATTTGATTTGCAGCGGGTGGGTATCGCCGTTGGTTCGGACGCGCATATCGGCTTTGTCGTCGTGGCCGCCCTCTTGCCAGAATACGTTGTGCTGGGCGCGGGTGTCGGATTGGATGGCGCGAACAAGCAGTTCTTCCAATTGCCAGCCGTCGCAACGGCCGCCGCCGAATAGTTCGTGGAACTTTCGCAGGCTGCTTTCGAAGTCTTGCAGCATGCGGGGGGTTAGGCGGTACATTAGGGTTCTCTCTCGTCAATGTAGTTGAACCATTGGCGGGCGAATTGGACGTATTCGGGGTTTATCTCGATGCCGGTGAACGCCAAGCCTAGCTCGTGGGCTACGACGCATTCGGAGCCGGAGCCGGCGAATGGGATGAGGACGCTGCCGCCCTCGCCGTTCACGCGGGATAGGATTAGGCGGCGGGTGAGTTCCATGGGTTTTTGGGTTGGGTGCTTGAAGATTTCGCATTGGCGGTGGTTCGCCAGTTCTTGGGGGGGGAATATGTCGCCGCCGCAGTCGTGGCAGATAAACCATCGCTCGACGTGGCCCGCGCCGCCGGCTAGGGCGGGGATTTTGAGGACGTCTCTGGGCAGCGCGCCATCTTTGTGGGCGTTGTAGAGGGTGCTCCTGCCGCTGCCGTTGTAGCGGCAGAATGTTTCTTTGCGGGGCTTGCCCGCGATTTTGAGATAGGCGGGCTGGTAGGGTTCTCGGATTTGGTCGATCTCAAGCGCGGGGCGCTTTTCGTCCTGCCGCCATAGGCAGAGTATAGATTCGTGGGAGCGCTGCCAGAACTTGGACGAGGGGACGGTCTTGTTGGTGTAGTGCCATTGGAGCCAGCGCTGGCCGTCGATGTCGTAGTTGGCTGAGATGCGGGCTAGGATTTCGGGGAAGCCGTAGACGTAGAGCAAGCCGCCGGGGTTTAGGCGGTTTAGACATTCGGCTATCCATTCGCGCGTCCAAGCGACGTAGTCGGTTAGGGGCATAGCGTCTCGGTTGTTGCCGAAGTTCTTGCCTATGTTGTAGGGCGGGTCGGCGATTGCCACGTCGAAGGTTTCGCTGGGGGGCAATGCGCGGATCACTTGCAGCACATCGCCGTTGATGATGCGGGATCTTGTAGTGGTGGCAGTCATGCGCCGAGCCTTTCGCTGGGCGGGCTATCCATATTTTCACGCAGGGGATTAGCCGCGCCTGTATTTTCTGCGAACACTTTATCTATGTCAAGGCGTTTTGTCAAGCGGTTTTCGCCGCGATTTGGTTGCGTCGGGGGTTATTGCTTGTGATTGGGCTCAGATTCGGGGAATAGACGGCGCTGGGCGCTGTTTGGCTTGCGGCGGTGTCTGCCGACGTTCATTCCCTTAGACTTACGCTCTTTGAAGGTGGTTTTGATTTGGCGCTGGTCGAGTTCGGCTTGGATTTTGGGCATTTCGGATTGGGCGTTGTCGATGCGTTCTTGCGCCCATTGGAGATACAGCTCGCTGCGGTCGATGCCGATGTAGCGGTGGCCGAGCAGTTTGGCGGCGACGGCGGTTGTGCCGCTGCCGATGTAGGGGTCAAGGACGACGCCGGGGGATTCGGCGTCGAGGGTGGCTATGATGACGCGGGCGGGCAGCCAAAGGGGGAAAGGGGCAGGGTGCGGGTTTTTGCTTGCGGGGACGCCGCGCCAGATGGACGCGCGCTTGGCGTCCTTAGACTTGAGCTCTTTGCCAATCAGGTGGGATCCGATTGGCTTGTAGAGCCAGTAGATTCGCTCGTCGGTTTGCCAAAAGCGCCAGCCGCGGATGTTGGCGGCGATTGTCCTGTCCCAGATGATTTCCTGCTTGACCGTCCAATCGGTTTGGCGAAGCCAGTCCATCGGGTGGAGCATCACGCCGCGAACCCAGCGGGTTTTGTGGTTGTAGAAGAACGATCCGCCGGGCGCGGTAACGCGGTAGATTTCGTTTAGGACGTCCACTTGGTTTTGCTGGTATTCGGGTTCGGGGAGGGCGTCTTTGTAGGCGTCATAGACGACGTTTTTGACTAGCCAGCCCTTGTGCTTTTCCTGCTTGTTGTAGGGCGGCGAGGTTACGCCGACGTTCACAACGCCGTCGTCCATCTTTCGCAGTTCGCGCAGCGTGTCGCCGCATATGAGGCGGTCAAGTCCGGTCATATCCCAAAGCCCCGCAAGCGCTTGTGAGCAGGCTGCCTAACAAACCTTTGTTTCGTACATTAGTTAAATGTATCGAAAGGCATTGCGGGGCTTGTGTCAAGCGTTTTTCATTGCAAGTTTTGGAAAACTTGTCGAGCGGGGCTGCGGGATTTGGCGGGGTTACGCTCTTGTTACGCCTCCTGGTGGATTTGGACTTTGATGGAGCCGGTGGTTTTGTCGTAGGCGGTGGCGAAGCCTTGTTGGATTTGGTGTAGGGGGTAGATGTGGGTGACCATTGGTTTGAGGTCGGTTTTGCGGGATGCCATTAGGTCTATGGCGACTTCGTAGTCGTGGCGGCCGTCTATGATGCCGTAGCAGGATGAGAATACGATGGTTTGCTCTTTGAGCATGGGGCGCAGCCAGTCTGTTGTGATGGGGGCGCGGTAGCCGCCGATGACTACGAATCTGCCTTGTTCGCGGGTGAGGTCTATCGCTTGCTCGATGGGTTCGGGACGCCAGCCGCCGACGGTTTCAATGGTTAGGTCTGCGCCTAGGCCCTGGGTTGCGTCGGCTAGGGCGTCTTTGAGGGCCGGGTCGTCGGGGGCGAAGGCGTAGTCCGCGCCGAGTTGTTTGGCTAGGTCGGCTTGCTGCTGGTGGCGGGCGGTGACGAATATGTGGCCTGCGCCGAGCGCGCGGGCGGCGGCAACGGCGGTTAGGCCGATGTTGCCCGCGCCAAGCACGAGGACGGTTTCGCCGCCGAGCAAGCGGCCGCGCCGGACGCCGTGAATTGAGACGGCGAAGGGTTCTACGAGGGCGGCCTCTTCCCAAGAGAGGGAGTCGGGGAGGATGTAGCAGCCGGCGGCTTTGCGCTTGATGAATTGGGCGAATCCGCCGCCCTCGGGGGATGCCATGTCAAGGCATTGCTTGTATTGGCCCATACGGCAGTACCAGCATTTGAGGCAGGCGCGGCCGTGACCTATGGTTTCGATGGCGACGCGCGCGCCGATTAGGGCGGGGTCGATGTCGTCGCCGATGGCGTGGATTGTGCCGGCGACTTCGTGGCCGGAGGGGGATTCGTCTTCTTCGGTCTGGTCGGCTTTCATTTGGAGGTCTGAGCCGCAGATGCCGGTTGCGCGGACGCGGACGATGGCGTCGCCCAAGCCGACGGAGGGCATAGGGTATTCGGATAGGGTCATTGTGCCTTTGCCGTCAAAGAAGGCGGCTTGCATAGTGGTCATGGCAATCCTCCAACTAAGTGTTTAGGGCGTGATTGGCGCGGATGGTTGGGTTGGCGGCGTAGGGTTGTTGGCGGGTAGGTTGGGGTTAGGATTGGTTGGCGGCTAGGAAGGCGCGGGAGCCGCTTAGGATGAGGTCGTTTAGGGCGATGGCGGCGTGGAGGTCGGATGAGATATGCCGGCCGGCGGCGTGTATGCGCTCGCCGATGGCGTTTTGGGCGTCTTGGACGACGGGGTGTTCGGGCTTGCCGGGGTATCCCATAGATTGGGCGAGGTCGTTGGTTCCCCAGGCGAAGGCGTCAATGCCGTCAACGGCTAGAATGGCGTCTAGGTTTTGGAAGGCGGTTGCGGATTCCAGCTGCGCCATAACTAGCATTTCTTTGTTGGTGAGTTCCATAAACTCGCTGCGGTCAAGGCCGGGCTGGTCTATGAGGCCGCTGTCGTTGTAGAAGGTGCCTCTGCCGCCGCCCCAGCTGCGCTCGCCTTGGGGGGTGAAACGGCAGGCGTCCACGAGGGCTTTCGCCTCGTCGGCGGTTTCCACGTGGGGGCCTAGTATGCCCATAACGCCCCTGTCTAGGAAGAGGTTGATGACGGTGGGGGACTTGTCGGGGACGCGGGCGATGGTGGTGAGGCCGTAGCCGTCGGCGACGCGAACCATAGCGTCTATGGATTCAGGGGAGAAGAGGCCGTGCTCGCCGTCGAGGTTGACGAAGTCGAATCCGCCGAGCATTCCGACGAGTTCTATTGCCTCGGCGCTGGGGAAGACTAGGCTGAGGCCCAAGCCTTTGGCGTTTTGGCGGTTCTTTTCGAAGATGTTGTTCTTTCGGATTGTGACCATTGTATCGCTCTCCTTGTTTGGGGTATTGGGGTTTGTGTGTTTAGGTATTAGGGTAGTTTTGTTGGCGTAAGTTTTGGGGGCTATGCTGATGTTTGGGTTGTGGGTTAAGGTTAGGATTAGGGTTAGGGCGCGGCGGGTGGCAGGGTTTGTTTTATCCAGGCGGCTAGGTCGGTTAGGGTGTCTTGGCTGATTTCGTGCGCCATATCGGGGTATTCTTTGTAGAGGGGATCGTAGCGCTCTTGGCGCAGGAATGTTAGGGCGTCGTGGGCTGATGATACGGGGAGGACGGCGTCGGCGTCGCCATGGGCGACGAATATGGGCTGGGAGCGGTCGTCGGGGAGCATCGGGCGGAGGTGGTCGGGGTCGGGGGCTGTGCCGCTGAGGATGGCTAGGCCGCGGAATCGGTTGGGGGCGGGCAAGCCGCAGCGGTAGGTCATCATGCCGCCTTGCGAGAAGCCGCTTAGGATGATGTCGCCGTCGGGGACAGAGTATTCGGCGGTGACTTCGTCTATGAGGGTTGCGAGGGCTTGGGCTGCGCGTTCCAGGTCTTCGTTGGGGTAACGGCCCTGGCGGACGTCGCGCATATCGCGGGGGGGCGTCCAGCCGTAGCCGGTTGCGCCGGGGGCGAGTTGGAAGGGGATGGGCGCGTTGGGGCAGATGTAGATGTAGCCGCGCGGGTCAATGGCGGGGGCAAGGGGGGCGAGGTCGCCCATGTGCGCGCCAAAGCCGTGGAGCAGGATTATCATCGGGTAGGGGCGATCGGGGGCGTAGTCGTCGGGGTGGACGGCTAGGTAGGGGAGGGTGGATGATTGGCGTTGGGTGGCTTGCAAGTTCTTTGTCCTGTGATGGTTGGTTGGGATTGCTTGTGTAGATGGGCGTGTATGGGTTGGTCAAAGATTAGTTTTCGGGTTCGTATGCGGGGCGGGTTAGTTCGTAGGTATTGTCGGTGTGGCAGTACATATTGCCGGCTAGGCGGCCGACGGGGTTTAGTTTGTGGTGGTTGATGCGGTGGCCGTTGATGATGTCGTCGTTGATGTGGAGCAGGATTATTTCGCCGATTACTAGGGCGTGGGCGGACGCTTTGCCGAGTTGGATTACCTGGTTGAGGCGGCATTCTAGGTTGACGGGGGATTCGGCTACGCGGGGCGGACTGACTTGGTCGGATGGGATTGGGGTTAAGCCGCTGACGGCGAATTCGTCGACGTGGGCGGGGTATTCGGCGGCGGTGGAGTTCATTGCGGGGGCTATGTCGTTCACTACGACGTTGACGACGAATTCGCGGGTAGCCTCTATGTTGGCGAGGGTGTCTTTGTCTTTCCAGCCGGCGCTGCGGGATATGCCCAGCACGATTGTGGGCGGGTCGTAGGCGACGGCGTTGAAGAACGAAAAGGGGGCTAGGTTGACGACGCCGTCGGGGGATGCGCTGGATACAAGCGCGATTGGGCGGGGGACTACAACGCCGGTTAGGACGGCGCTGAATCGGTCGAATTCGCCGGGGATGATTTTCAAGGGTTGCCTCCAGATTGTGGGTATAGTATCAGGTTGGACGGCGGCGCGTTGCGCGGGGTTGGGCCGCCGGTTGGCGCAAAGGGTAATACGGCGCGGCGATAAAGGCAAGCGCGTTGACTTGCGGGCGGGGTAAATCTACACTATGTTGCGGCGGATAAATCGCGTTAGGGCAAGGGGGGATGTTGCTTTTTTGGAAAAAGTAACCAAAACTTTTGGGTATGGGCAGATAGGGTTCGCGCGGGTTTATCCGATTTTTAATCAAGCGCGTTGAGATTATCAGATAAGAGGGGGCAATGAGCAAACTAATAGAGATGCTTGACAGGACGCAGTCGGTTTCGGAGGGGATAGGGTTCGGGGCGTCGCGGCGGCGGGCGGCGACGCCGTCTGTGGTGGTGATAGGGCGGACGACGGCGGGTGAGCTGGCGGATGAGCCGGGGCTTGCTGAGCATGCGGCGGATGCGGCGCTGGTGGCGCTGGACGCGTCGGATGCCGGGGCGGTTGCGCGGGTGGGCGCGGCGCTGGATGGGACGCTGTGGGGCGCGAGAGTGGGCAGCGTGAGCGCTGCGGACGCGAAGGGGCTACGCGAGGCGGGTTGCGATTTCATCGTGTTTGACGCTGAGGATACTGAGGCGGCGGTTCTGAACGATAGGGAGATCGGCAAGATATTGGCGCACGATCCGCAGGCGCCGGATTTTGACGAGGAGGTTGTCAAGGCGATACGCACGCTTGACATAGACGGGGCGCTGCTGACGCTGCAGGATGGGCTGCTGCCGCTGACGGTGCAGCGGCTGTTGGATGTGCAGGCGGCGCGGGCGCCGGTGGGCAGGCGGACGCTGCTGACGGCGCCGGCGGAGCTTGGGGCTGCTGAGATAGAGTCGCTGCGAAACGCGGGCGTGATGGGTCTGGTGGCGAGTCTGGCGCGCGGGGATGATCTGCGACGGATGCGGGATGAGATAGCGGGGCTGCCGCGGCGGCGGGCGCCGGGCAGCGGGGGCGGGTCGGCGGCGAGGGCGCCGGCGGCTGGGTTTGCAAGGCAGGCGGCGGGGGCGGATGATGATGGGGATGATTATGATGATGAGTAGGTCAATCCGCTGCAAGAGAGTGCGCCATATGGGTTTGATGCCGCCTGATTGCGATTAAGTTACGCATACGCGGGTATGGGGCGGCTATGCAAGCGTGATATTCAAGTAGCCGACGAGTGGGCGCGATTACAAGAGGGCTGGTGAAACGGCGGGCTTAGTTTCGGAGCGGGCGGCGTTGGATGCGCCTGCTGGTGTGCGCTATCCAAACCTGACATTCGGGTAGCCGACGGGTAGGCGCAATTGCAAGGGGGCGTTGCCACTATCCCGCGCAGATATAGGTTCAATCTGATATGTACGCATACGCCCGCAAGGGGGCTTAGCGGCCGAGGGCAAGGCGGTCTATGAGGTATTGGGGGAGGTTGTGGCGGGTCATTTTGCGCTGGGTTGTGGCTATGTCGTAGGCGGCGCGGTGGTGGGTTATTGTGGCGGCGTGGGCGTCGTAGATGATGTAGCTTGCTCTGGGGTCGCCGTCGCGGGGTTGGCCGACGGAGCCGGGGTTGATGATTAGGGGGGCGGATGTGAGGGCTAGGGGGGTGTCTTGGGGGAGTTGGTAGAAGGCGGCGGCGCCGTCGGGGGTCGGGCGGCATATGAAGGGCATATGGGAGTGGCCTAGGGCGCACCAGTAGGTGTCGAGGTGGGTGAAGGTTGCGATTGCGGCTTGGGGGGTTACGACGTATTCCCAGACGGGATCGCGGGGGCTGCCGTGGACTAGGGTGAATTCGTCAAGCTCAAGGGTTAGGAGCAGGTTGGCTAGGTAGTCGGCTTGGTCTTGGGTGATACGGGCTGCGTTCCAGCGGTTGGCGGCGGCGGCGTAGGGGTTGAAGGCGTCAAGGGGGATTTTGCCTATGACGGCGAGGTCGTGGTTGCCGATGACGGCTTGGTGTGGGTATTGGCGCAGCAGGTCTATGCAGGGTTCGGGGTCGGGGCCGTAGCCTACTAGGTCGCCGAGGGACCAGATTTCGGTAAAGCCGCCGTGCGCGCGGGCGTGGGTTATGACGGCTTGGAACGCCTCTAGGTTGCTGTGGATGTCGGATAGGATTAGGGATCTCATAGGGGGTTTGCCTGTGCCGGTTGCGCGGCGGGGGCGGTAAGTTTTGTTAAGATAAGAGTGGGGCTACGCTACTTTTGAAAAAGTAGGCAAAACTTTTTGGGTGGGTGTGGATAGATGTGTACTCGTATAGATAGGCGGATGCCAAGGCGGGAATGTGGCAGTATCTAATTCCTTAACAAGGGGCGCGGTGTTCTGATATGCTGTTTTGGGCCGGCTGATTAGGGATGATTGTATCACGATTATGATGGCAACCGCCGATAGCGTACATACGAATAGCCTGACGGTGAGGACGAGTAGCCCTGAGCAGACGCAGGAGGTGGGCAGGATGCTGGGCGGGCTGGCGCGGGCGGGGGATGTGTATCTGCTGACAGGGGATTTGGGGGCGGGCAAGACTTGTTTGACACAGGGTTTGTTGTGGGGGCTTGGGGGGGACGAATATGCGCGCAGTCCGACGTTTGTGCTTATCTGCGAGTATCCGGCGCGGCTGACGCTGTATCATATGGACTTGTATCGGCTTGACAGCTTGGAGGAGGTGGTTGATTTGGGGCTGGAGGAGTATTTGCTTGGGGATGGCGTGTGCGTGGTGGAGTGGGCTGATAAGGCGGCGGGCGCGTTTCCGGCGGCGCATATGGCTATCGGCATTAGCGTTGACGGGGCCGAGGAGCGGACTTTGCGGGTGGAGGCGGGTTTAGGGGAGTACGCGGGCAGGATTGAGGCGCTGAGGGGGCTTTTGGCCGAAAGCGCGCCGGGGGAGGCGCAGGGCTGATGGAGCTTGCGATAGATACATCCACGCGATACGCGGCGGTGGGGCTGTGCGAGGACGGGGATTTGCTGGCGGAGTTGGCTTGGCGGTCGGAGCGCAATCATTCGGTAGAGCTGATGCCAGCGATAGATTTGCTGCTAAGGCGGGCGGGCTGCAAGGTGGCGGCGATAGAGGCGATATATGTGGCGTCGGGTCCCGGCGGGTTCAGCGCGCTGCGGGTAGGGATGAGCGCGGCAAAGGCGATGGCGTCGGCGCTGGGCGTTCCGCTGGCGGCGGTGGGGACGCTTGACATAGAGGCGCAGCCGTATCTGGGGTTGGGCAAGCCGGTATGCGCGCTTGTGGGGGCGGGCAGGACGCGGGTGTATGTGGGCAGGTTCGCGGCGGGGGAACAAGTGACTTATGAGGTGGTGGATCGCGGGGAATTGGCGGGGGTTGCGTCTGCGGATGCGGTGTTTTGCGGGGAGGGGGCGGCAGAGATGGCTGATGCTATACGGGCGGCGTTTGGGGATGGGGTTGCGATAGCGGCGGTGGCTGCGCCGACGAGGCGGGCGGGGACGTTGGGGGCGCTGGGGCATAAGGCGCTGATGCAGGGGACCGCGGCGGATGTTGATAGCCTGGAGCCGATGTATTTGCGGAGTTCGCAGGTTGCCAACGCTGACAGGGCGCGGGCGCGGCGGTCGGGGTAAAACCTCTGATTTCGCGGGATAAATTTGGTTTCAATGATTTCAATTTCAGTAAGGAGCGTATAGGGGCTTATGGAGCGGACATTGGTGTTGGTTAAGCCGGACGCGGTGCAGCGGGGGCTTGCGGGGGAGATCATTGGGCGGCTGGAGCGGCGCGGGCTGAAGCTGGCGGGGCTGAAGCTGATGCGGGTTACGCCTGAGTTGGCGCGGGAGCATTACGGGGCGCATGCGGGCAAGCCGTTTTTTGAGGGGCTGGTGGCGTTCATCACATCGTCGCCGCTGGTGGCTATCGCGGTGGAAGGTGAGAATGCGGTGGATGTGGTGCGGGCTACGATGGGGGCGACGAATCCGGCTGATGCGGCGCCGGGGACGATTCGGGGGGATTTCGGGCTGACGATAGGCGCGAACTTGATACACGGGTCGGATTCGGCAGAGTCGGCTGTGGCTGAGCTGGCGCTGTTTTTCGGCGAGGGCGAGGTCGTGGACTATGAGCGGGATATAGATCGCTGGGTTATTGAATCCTGACGAGCTCGGCCGCCTCGTCCCAGACGGCCTCTAGGTTGTAGAATTCGCGCTCTTCCACGCCGAATATGTGGATGACGAGGTCGCCGCAGTCTATAAGCATCCAGCCGGATTCGGGGGATCCCTCGCGGTGGTGGCGGGGGCAGCCTGCGTCTTCTAGCGCGTGTTCCAGGTCTTGTGCGAGGGCGCGCATCTGGCGGGCGGATTCGACTGACATAATGACGAAGTAGTCGGCGAAGTCGCTGACTTTGCTGATGTCAAGCATCAGGATGTCGGAGGCGAGCTTGTCGCTGGCGACGTCCACGGCGTAGCGGGCGTGGTTGAGGGCGGGCGATTGGTTGGATTGTAGCATGGAGGGTATTATATGGGTTGAGGGTAGATGGGGCAAGCGCAACGGGGGGTGATGTTACTTTTTTGGAAAAAAGTAACCAAAAAACTTTTGAGTGGGTTGGGGCAAGACGGGTTTGGCGGATGTTGCCTGTCCAGAATTCAGAGAGCGATTGCCTGATTGTCTATCAAGGCTATGGGTATTCGTTGAATGGGGGCTTTGGGTATGGTAGGCTTTTTGTATGGGAAGTAAGCGCGTTGTTGTGGCTATGAGCGGGGGGGTGGATTCGTCGGTGGCAGCTCTGTTGCTGAGGCGGCAGGGGTATGAGGTCGTGGGGGTTACGATGCGGCTGTGGTCGTCGGAGGATGCGGATGCCGCGCCGCTGAGCAAGCGGTGCTGCTCGGTGGAGGATGTGCAGGACGCGCGGCGGGTGTGCGACGCTATCGGGGCGCGGCATTACTTTATGAACTTTGAGCGCGAGTTTCAGCGGCATGTGGTTGATTATTTCGTGCGAGAGTATGACAGCGGGCGGACGCCGCATCCCTGCCTGGCTTGCAATGACAAGATCAAGTTTGACTTCTTGCTGCGGCGGGCGCTGTTTATGGACGCCGATTATATCGCTACGGGGCATTACGCACGGGTTCGGCGCGAGGGCGATAGGGCAAGGCTGCTGAAGGGCGCGGACGGCGGCAAGGATCAGTCGTATGTGCTGTTCACTTTGCGACAGGAAGAGTTGCGGAGGTTGCTGCTGCCGGTGGGGGAGTTCGCCAAGCGGGACATACGGGGGCTTGCGGCGGAGGGCGGATTGCCGGTGGCGGATAAGCCGGACAGCCAAGAGATTTGCTTTATACCGGACAACGATTATCGCAAGTTCGTTGGCGATAGGGCTACGCCTAAGCCGGGGGAGTTTGTGGATTCGGAGGGCAAGGTTCTTGGGGCGCATCCGGGGATACACTTCTTTACGGTGGGACAGCGGCGAGGGCTGGGATTGCGGGGGAACACGGGCGCGCCGATGTATGTTACGGCGATAGACGCGGACGCCAACCGCGTGGTTTTGGGCAGGGAAAGCGAGTTGATGCGGTCGGAGTTGTGGGCATCAAGGGTGAATTATATCGCGGGGGAGCAGCCGCGCGAGCCGATAGAGGTGGGGGCAAAGATACGCTACAAGGCTACGGAGTCGGCGGCGACGCTGACGCCGCGCGGGGGCGAGTGGGCGTCGCTGCGGTTTCGGGAGCCGCAGCGGGCTATCACGCCTGGGCAGGCGGTTGCGTTTTATCAGGGGGATGAGATTATCGGCGGCGGGATTATTGAGACGGCGGCGGGGGTTTCGGATTAGGCGGCGGGTCGGCGGATTGCCGATTGGGTGTTGGCGGCGATTGGATGGCGCGGGTCGTTTGCGCGGCGCGCGCCGTTTTGTGTAAAGAGCGGGCGTGATATGGCCGGACGAATTGGGGCGCGGATGTCTAGCTACGAGATGCCTAGTTATGAGGAAGAGGCGGCGCTTATCGCGGCGGGCTACGCGCGGGTGGCAGGGTTGGATGAGGTGGGGCGCGGGACTATCGCGGGGCCGGTTGTTGCGGGGGCGGTTGTGTTGCCGGCGCATCCTAAGGGCGATTGGGTTGGGCTTATACGGGATAGCAAGCAGTTGACGGCGCGGCGGCGGGAGCGGGCGCTGGACGGGATGCTGGCGGCGGGCGCGACGGTTCGGATGGGGAAGGCGAGCGCGGCGGAGGTGGACGCTGTGGGGATTGTGGCTGCGACGCGGATGGCTATGGGGCGGGCGCTGGCGGCGTTGCCGGGCGCGGCTGACGCGCTGGCGATAGACGCGCTGGGGCTGCCGGATGTGGACTTGCCGCAGCGGGTTATCGTGAAGGGGGACGCGAAGTGCGTGTCTATCGCGGCGGCGTCTATCGCGGCTAAGGTGGCGCGGGATGGGATGATGCGGGATGCTGATACGGCGTATCCGGGCTATGGGTTTGGGCGGCACAAGGGGTATGCTACGCGGGAGCATCTGGATTGCTTGGAGCGGCTGGGGGCGTGCGCGTTGCATCGGCGGACGTTCGCGCCGGTGCGCCGGGTGCTTGAGGGGCTGCTGTGAGCGGGCGGCGTCAGCGGACGGGCAGGCTGGGGGAGATGGCGGCAAGGCGGCATTTGGAGTCGCGGGGGTATGCGGTGCGCGGGGTGAATGTGCGCGTGGGGCGCGGCGAGATTGATATTGTGGCCGATGAGGGCGGCGATGTTGTGTTCGTGGAAGTTCGGACTAGGCGCGGGGGCGGGCTTGGGTTGCCGGAGGAGTCTATCACGGCGGGCAAGCGGGGGCGGATGGCTGAGGCGGCGATGCGGTATCTTCAGGAAACGGGGGAAGATGGGCGGAGTTGGCGGATTGATGTGGTGGCGGTGGAGTTGGATGGGGGGCGGGATGTGGTTAGGCGGCTTAGGGTGATTAGGGATGCGGTTGAAGGGGAGTAAGCAAGCAGGGGCGCGGGATCTTACTTTTTTGGAAAAAGTAAGCAAAAAACTTTTGGGTGGGTGTGGATGGATGGGTTTGTGTGTAGGGGTAGCGGGTGTGGTATGTTAGCGGGTAAGCGCTTTATTAGGGTATCCGAAAAGGAAGAGGTGATTATGAATCCGATTGTTGATGTGCATTTGCGGGCGTTGGCGGAGCATATACGGTTGCTGGAGGCGGTGGTTACAGCGCCGTTGGGGTTGTATTCGGATATAAAGATGCTGCGGGAGTCGCTGCCGTATGAGGGGACGGGGGATTTGGGGCGAGATGCGTTGCGGGAGCGGCGGGCGCTGTACGGGCGGATGGGGGATGATCCGCGGCGGCTGGCGCTGGTTGCGCTGGCGTCGGTGGGGGCGTCGCTGGATATGCTGGAGGCGGCATATGACGACGCTGACGCGGTAAGGTTGCGGGATGGGTGGATCCCAAGGGCGCGGATGGTGGCGGCGAGGGCAAGGGCGCAGGCGGCGGGATCGCTGCGGGCTGAGACGGCGGGGCGCATCAAGGGGCTGTATGTTATCGTGGATCCTGAGGCTACGGCTGGGCGGGACGTGCGGGAGGTGGCAGAGGCGGCTATGAAGGGGGGGGCGAGCGTGGTTCAGTATCGGGATAAGACGCGGGATAAGGGCTTGACGCTGGCGACGGCGCGGGAGTTGAAGGCGTTGTGCGAGGCTTACGGGGCGCTGTTTATCGTGAACGATGACGCGGATGTGGCGGCGGCTTGCGGCGCGGACGGGCTGCATGTGGGGCAGACGGATCTGGGGGTGGCTGACGCGCGCGTGGCGCTGGCGGCGACGCAGGTTGTCGGGCGGTCGAATAACGGGGTGGAGGAGGCGCTGGAGTCGGAGCGGCAAGGCGCGGATTATGTGGCGGTGGGGGCGGTGTATCGGACGACTACGATGGGGAAGAGCGGGCGGACGGCGGTGGGGCCGGAGGGGGTTCGGGCGGTGAAGGAGGTTGCGTCGGCGCCGGTGGTGGCTATTGGGGGGATAAACGCGGGGAATGTGGGGGAGGCGATGCGGGCGGGGGCGGATTGCGCGTGCGTGGTGAGCGCGGTGACGGAGGCGGGGGATGTGGCGGGGGCGGCGGGGGTGATTGCAGATGTGATAGCGGGGGTGATAAAGGCGGGTTAGGGTAGGCGGTTGGGGTGTGGGAAGTAAGGGTTGACGGGGAATGATAATGATACTATTCTTAACGGGATGCGAAACGGCCTTGAGCGGTAAATAGCATTCGGGAGTCAAATCTGATGCAGATGCCAATGCAACAACAGACGCAACAGATGTCTGTTTTCATACAAGGCATGCAGCAACTATTCTTCAAGCCGGTGCGCTATGAAATACCGGCGCTCCAGCGGCGATATGTGTGGAACCAGGAAGAGCAGTGGGAGCCGCTGTGGGACGACGTGGTTAACAAAGCGGAAAGTTACCTTGAAGGGGAGGCGTCTGCACATTTTCTCGGAGCGATTGTGATTCAGGCTCAGCAGAGTCAATTTAACAGACGTGAGTCCTGGGCGGTTGTTGACGGGCAACAGCGCCTCACTACAATGCAACTACTTTTGGACGCCGCTCAGGAAGTGTTCGCGCGTCGTGAATACAAAGACAATGCACAACGCCTTTCGGATTTGGTTCTGAATCGTGAAACCTATGGCGGCGGTGGCGACGTATTCAAAATCGTGCCGACCTTGAACGACAGGCAAGCTTTTCAGCAAGCTATGGACAACGAACTGCCCAACGATGTGTTTGAGGATTCACGCATCGTGCAAGCGCACGAATTCTTCAAGGATCAGATTGGTCATTGGCTAGACGATCGCTCTGACCAAAGCGATCAACCTGACCAAGGCGACCAAAAGGTGGACGCTTTGGAATTCACGCTTACCCACCTGCTGCAAATCGTAGTCATTGCGCTTAGCAGTAGCGAGGCAGCCCACGTCATCTTCGAGACTTTGAACGCGCGCGGCACGCCGCTGCTCGAATCGGATATGGTTAAGAATATGGTGATTCAAGAATTTGGAATCACCGACGAGGCCGACGAGACTAAAGTCTGGGAGTTCAGCAACAATTGGTGGCAGACTGAGATAACTCAGGGCCGACTTGTGCGGCCACGAGTCGACGTTCTCCTAAACTATTGGCTTGTAATCCGCAAAAAGAATGACGTTGCGGCTAACCAAGTCTTCTATACATTCCGCAATGAATTCAACGAATCCGGGGAATCAATAGCCGACATCACAGCCGACATTGCCCGAATGGGAAAGGCTTACCGGAAACTTGAAGAGGCGAGAATTGAGGGATTGGAGACATTCCTGTACCGGCGCAGGGTGATGCAGGCAGGCACACTCAATCCCCCTCTGTTGTGGCTGCTTTCAAGAGAAGTTCCGCATGAGCAGATGCGAAAGGCTATTCTGGCGCTTGAGAGTTTTCTTGTGCGGCGGATGGTCTGCGGCATGATCACAAGAGAGTACAGCGGACTATTCATTGAAATGGTCGACGCGTTGGACAAAGCGGGGGTTGAGCATGCCGGCGAAGCCGTCGTTGAGTTTCTCAAGAGGCAGGGAGCGTATGCGCGGCAGTGGCCCGACAACGGGCAATTCGAGTGGGCATTCAGACATCGCAAGGTGTATGGGCCTATGACGCAAGGGCGCATTAGGATCGTTCTTGAGGGAATAGAAGAAGAGTTGCGAAGAGATTGGGCTGAAGACTCAAGCGTGCCGAAATGGCTCGCCATTGAGCATATTATGCCTCAAGGATGGCAACAGAACTGGAAGTTGCCGGATGATGTAGAAGATGAGGCTCCGGCTACGGATGCCCGCAACTACATTATTCATACGTTGGGCAACTTGACTTTGACCAGCAAGAAACTGAATTCCAGGCTGTCCAACGCTCCATGGGATAGGAAACAGGAAGTGTTGGGCGAGCATAGCGTCCTGCGTCTGAACAGGACGTTGCTTACTGATGCTCCCGATGTGTGGGACGAGGCGGCGATTGATGAACGCGCTCGGTTGCTGTGCGCCACCGCGATCAGAGTTTGGCCGCATGCGGACGGGATAGCGTAGGGTGGCGGCCGGGCTTGGGGGATAATACGACGCTGGCGGGAAAGGCGGTTGCGGATGGGCGGCTGACGGTGGCGGAGTATTTTGCGGGGATAGGGTTGTTTCGGATGGGGTTGGAGGCGGCTGGGTGGCGGGTGGTGTACGCGAATGATTGGAGCGAAAAGCGGGCGCGGATTTATCGCGGGTTTTTTGGCGAGGGGTATGATGTGAGGGATGTGTTCGCGGTGTCGGCGGCGGATGTGCCGCCGGCGGTGATGGCGACTTGCTCGTTTCCGTGCGTGGATTTGTCGCTGGCGGGCAAGGGGGCGGGCATTGACGGGGCGCAATCAGGCGCGTTTTGGGGGTTCTGCCACGTTCTGCGGGAGCAGGGGGATGACGCGCCGCGTATCGTTTTGCTGGAGAATGTGGCGGGGTGGCTGTATTCCAATGGGGGCGCGGATTTTTGCGCCACGGCAAGGGCGCTTAACGATTTGGGGTATGCCTGCGACGCGTTTATGCTGGATGCGCGGTCGTTTGTGCCGCAGAGCCGCCCGCGCGTGTTTGTGGTGGGCGTGAAGGGCGGTGCGGGCGCGAATGACGCGGCGGCGCGGTGGGCGGGCCGGTCGGATCGGCTGATGCCGCGCAGGCTTAGGGAAGCGATGGCGCGGGCGCGGAGGGAGGGCGTGATTTGGACGGGGCTGGATGTGCCTGAGCCGCCGCCGCATCGGGATGCGGGGCTGTCCTGCGTGGTGGAGCGGTTGGCGGCGGATGATGAGCGCTGGTGGGCTGCGGATAAGGTGGGCAAGCATTTGGGGATGATGTCAAAGGCGCATTTGGCGCGGGTGGAGCGGCTGGCGCAAGGGGATTGTGAGCGATACCGGACTTTCTTCAGGCGGCGGCGAGCGGACGGGCAGCGGGCGGAGGTTCGGCGGGATGACATAGCGGGCTGTCTTCGCACGGCGGCGGGCGGCAGCGGCAAGCAGTTTTTGGTCGCGGCGGGCAAGGGGCGCGTCCGGATGCGGACGCTGACGGCGCGGGAGTACGCGCGGCTGCAGGGGGCGCCGGATCGGTATCCTATCGCGGCGGGGAGCGAGCGGCAGGCGCTGGATGCGTTTGGGGATGCGGTGTGCGTGGCGGCGGCGGCGTGGGTGGGGCGGGAGGTGGTGGGGAGGGTGGTTAAGAGAGTTGCGGCGCGTGGGTAGGCGGGATTGTCTTGACGGGCTTTGTTGGCTGTGATAGCGTTTTTAGCGGCTAAATGTTACATAATTGTTACCAATACGCCCGCTTATCCGCGCGAGCAGGTTTTTACTGCGGCTTAGTTGGCGGCGGGTTAGGGTGTTTCTTGGAGGCGAACGTTGGACATCATACTCTTGGCTATCGTTGCGGGCGTTGTGGCGCTTGTGTTTGCGGGGGCGCTGACGCTGAATGTTACGCGGCAGGACGGCGGCAGCGATGAGATCCAGTTTATCGGGCGCGCTATTCAGCAGGGGGCTATGGCGTTTCTGACACGGGAATATACGCTGCTGGCGGGGTTTGTGGTGGTGGTGGCTATCATTCTGGCGGTGTTTATTGACTTCGACGCGCTCGGCAGGGTGGGCGAGAGCAGGGGGTTTCCTGCGACGGCTATCGCGTATCTGATAGGGGCGGTCGGCTCGGGGCTGGCGGGCTTTATCGGGATGAGCATCGCGGTGCGGGCGAATACGCGCACGGCGGTCAAGGCGATGCAGGGGCTGAATCCGGCGCTGCGCGTGGCGTTCAACAGCGGCGCGGTGATGGGGATTTCGGTGGTCGGCATCGGGCTGCTGGGCATTAGCATCCTGTATTTCGTATTCCGCGATATTACTATCGTGGCAGGGTTCGGGTTCGGCGCGTCATCTATCGCGCTGTTCGCAAGAGTGGGCGGCGGGATCTATACCAAGGCGGCGGATGTGGGCGCGGATCTGGTGGGCAAGGTGGAGCAGGGCATACCGGAGGACGACCCGCGCAATCCGGCGACTATCGCGGATAATGTGGGCGATAATGTGGGCGACGTAGCGGGGATGGGGGCGGATCTGTTTGAGAGCTACGTGGGGTCAATTATCGCCACTATCGCGCTGGCGGCGGTCGGCGCGGCGGCGCTTGGGATTAGCGCGGGCGGCTGGGACGGGCAGCTGGCGCTGCTGCCGATACTGGTGGCGTCGTTTGGGGTGGTCGCGGCGATACTGGGGACGTTTCCTGGTTCGCACGGGCGAGAACGCGGATATGGGCAGGCTGCTGTGGTCGCTGCGGACGGGGATATTGGCGGCAGGGCTACTTGTGCTGGCGGCGTCGGCGGTGGCGATTATGGCGCTTGGGATGGATTTCAAGCTATTCTGGGTGATACTCATCGGGCTTGTGGCGGGGCAGATAATCGGCACATCCTCGGAGTATTACACTTCGTTTGAGTTCAGCCCGACTAGGAAGTTGGCGCAGCAGGCTGAGACGGGGCCGGCAACGGTGATGATAGGCGGCTTGGGGCTTGGGATGCTGAGCACGGTTATTCCCGCGCTGGTGGTTGTGATAGCGATGGGGCTGACTTACTGGATGGCGGACACCTACGGGGTGGCGCTGGCGGCGGTGGGGATGCTGAGCACGCTGGGGATAACGCTTGCGACCGACGCCTATGGGCCTGTGGCTGACAACGCGGGGGGGATAGCGGAGCAGGCGCATCTTGACCCGGCGGTTCGGGAGCGGACGGACGCATTGGATTCGCTGGGGAATACCACGGCGGCTACGGGCAAGGGTTTCGCCATCGGGTCGGCGGTGCTGACGGCGCTGGCGTTGATGGCGGCGTATTCGCAGGCGACGAATGTGCAGGCGTTTGACTTGCTGAATATTCGGGTGCTGATGGGGCTGCTAATCGGGGCGGCGATGCCGTTCTTGTTCGCGGCGCTGACGATGCAAGCGGTAGGCAGGGCGGCGAGCGCGATGGTGGAGGAGGTGCGGCGGCAGTTCCGCGAGATAGCGGGGCTGATGGAGGGGACGGCGCAGGCGGATTACGCGCGGGCGGTGGATATTAGCACGCGAGGGGCGATGCGCGAGATGGTTCTGCCGGGGCTGCTGGCGGTTATCGTGCCGGTGGTCGTGGGCGCGATACTTGGCGCGGAGGCGCTTGGCGGGCTGCTCATCGGGGCAATCGGGACGGGCTTTCTGCTGGCGATAATGATGGCGAATGCGGGCGGCTCGTGGGACAACGCGAAGAAGTACATTGAGGCGGGCAATCTGGGCGGCAAGGGATCGGACAATCACGCGGCGGCGGTCGTGGGGGATACGGTGGGGGATCCGTTCAAGGACACATCGGGGCCGGCGCTGAACATACTGATAAAGCTAATGTCCATCGTGGCGTTGGTGTTCGCGCCGCTGTTCTTGTAGGGATAGGCGGGCGCGTGGGGAGACCCCATTGCCATCAGCCGCGTATAGTTCGCTTACCGCAAGCGGGCGCGGCGCTAGGGAATCGGTGAACTGGCTGAACTGAGTATCAAAGCCGCGTTGCAGGGGGCGGTTTGGGCTATGCTACAATAATAGCGCGCGATGGGCGATATGCCGCGCGACGGTTGCTTAGCTCAGGCCGAGGTGGCGGAATGGAAGACGCGGCGGACTTAAAATCCGCTTCTCTGAAAAGAGAGTGGGGGTTCGAGTCCCTTCCTCGGCACTTGCGGGCAATGAGTAAAGAGGCTCTGCGATGATGCGGAGCCTCTTTCTTTGCGCGGATATGCGGCTTTCACGCCACGCCGTTCAATGCCATCGGGGCAAGCGGTGAAAGCCTCTTTGCGGGCGGGCGGCAGGCGCGGTTATGCCATGCTCATAACTTGGTCGACGATGTCTATGCCGACGGTTTCGCTCCATGCGGCGAGGAGTTGGCGGGCGATGGGGCCGGGCTTGCCGTCGGCTATGGGGCGCTTGTCTATGCGGGTTACGGGCAGGATGCAGGGGCCGGTGCGGGAAAAGAACACTTCGGAGGCGGTGTAGAGGTCGTAGGGCTGGATGTCTTCTTGGGCTACGGGCAAGCCTAGCTGGTTGGCTAGGTCAATGACCATATTGCGGGATCCGCCTTGCAGGATGGCGCTGTCGCCGGGGGTTCGGATGACGCCATTGGCGACGATGAAGACGTTGTTGGAGGTGCCTTCGGTGATGTTGCCGTCAAGGTCGGTGAGCAGGGGCCAGGCGTCGGGGTCTATGTCGGCTGCCTCGAATTCGGCGAGTTCAAAGTTCATCCGGCTTTGGTGCTTGATTTTGGAGTCTAGGGATTCGGGGGAGTAGCTGCGGGTGCGGGCAATGACGGCGTGGAGGCCGTCGGTGTATGCGGGGGCGAAACGGCCGAGGTCGATGGGGCTGACGCGGACGCAGACGGCGGGCGGGCCGGCGGAGTGCGCCCAAGCGCCCTTGCCGCGCGTGATGAACTGGCGGATGTAGAAATCGCCGACTTCGTGGCGGCGGGGTTCGTTGCGGGCGACGACTTCTTCGCTGAGGGCGGTCATCTCGGCGGGGGATACGCCGGGGTCTAGGCGGGCGTATTTGAGGGAGCGGTAGAGGCGGTCGATGTGGTAGTTGAGGCGAAAGGGCTTGCCGTTGAATGTGCGGGCGACGTCGAATACGACGTCGCCGGTGGTGAAACCGCGGTCGTCGGGGTCAATGCGGACTTGGCTGATGGGCATCCATTCGCCGTTGAAGTATGCGGTGTAGTCTGCCATTGGGGTATGCCTCCTTAGCGGGCTGGTTGCATGGTATAAGAATTGTGCGCGGGTTGTTAATGATAGGGCGTATAATGGGGGATAGGCAGGGGATAGGTCAAGGGGGGCTACAAGGCAGCGCTCATGGCGAGCGGGGATTTCGGCGGGGGACGGGGATACTATTTTTTGGAAGAGGGAGTGAAGTGATATGAATAGGATGTATGATGAGTTCGCGGATATTTGGCCGCTGATTAGCCATCACAGCGATTATGCGGCGGAGGCGCGGTATTGGCGGGAGGCGCTGACGGCGGCGTTGGGCGAGGGCAGGCTGCGGATACTGGAGCTGGGCGTGGGCGGCGGGAATAATCTGCATCACATAGTCTATCCGGATTGCGAGGCGGAGTTGTCGGGGGAGCGGACGTGTGGCTGTGAGCAATGCGGAACAGGCAAGGCGCAGCACGATGCGGTGGGGGTGGATTTGTCGGATAAGATGCTCGCCAATTCGCGGGCTCTGAACCCGGATGTGGAGCATTATGTCGGGGATATGCGGTCGGTCCGGCTGGGGCGGCGGTTTGACGCCGCGCTGATACACGACGCGGTGTGCTATCTGCTGAGCGAGGCGGATATACGGGCGGCGCTGGCGACGGCGCGGGCGCATCTGCGGGCGGGCGGCGCGCTGATAATGGCGCCGGACTGGTTCAAGGAGACCTTTCCGGGAACGCAGGTTACAAGCGGCGTGAGACGGGATGTTTCGCCGGAGTTCGCGTCGGTTGAGTATGAGCACGATCCGGATCCGACCGATACTACGCTGGAGTCGGTGTTTCTGTATATCATCAAGGGCGCGGACGGGAATGTCCGCGTTGAGGAGGATCGGCATATCACGGGGATATTTCCGATAGGCGCTTGGCTTGGGCTGATGGAGGAGTCGGGGTTTCGCGCAAAGCGGCTGCCGTATCCTGTGCATGAAGATGGCAGGGAGGCGTGGCTGCTGGTGGGGGTTTTGCGGGCAGGCGCGGGGGCGGGCGATTAGCGGGTATTTTCATCCCGCAGCGGCGGGTATTCCCGGCCTACGGCGCTAGTGAAACATTCGCCAATTATGAGCGGGGTTTCGCGCACTGATTTATCGCATCCGGCGGGGATGCGATTTTGGCTTGGTTCAAAGTAGCGCCGCAATCCGGGATAGCCGATTAGCGGGCGATAAAGCCGCCGTCTATGACGAGTTCGGTTCCGGTGACGAAAGACGCCTCGTCGGATGCAAGGAATAGCACGCCGTAGGCGACTTCGATTGTTTCGCCGGAGCGGCGCAGGGGGGTTTGGCGGATCTGCTCGGCGCGGGTTCCGTCGTCGGGTTGGGAAGAGCGCATCGGGGGCATAAAGCCGGGGTGGACTGAGTTGACGCGGATGCCGTCGGGGCCGTATTGGACCGCCATAGCCTTGCTGAATATGCGGACGGCGCCCTTGGATGCGTGGTAGGCGGGGTGGCCGCCCTCGCCGCCCACGAATCCCATTATGGACGATATGTTGACGATGGATCCGCCGCCGGTCTGCCGCATCTGTTCAACGGCGTGCTTTGTGCCTAGGAATACGCCGGTGGCGTTGACGTCCATAATGCGTTGCCAGCCGGCGGTGTCTAGGGCGTCGGATTCGGAGCGGCTGCTGATGCCGGCGTTGTTGACAAGGATGTCCAGCTTGCCGTAGCGGGCGAGGGTTTGGGTGATGAGGTTTTGCCAGCTTGCCTCATCGGTGACGTCGGTGTGGATGAAGGTTGCGTCGCCGCCTGCCTCGGTGATTTGGGCTTCGACTTGGCGGGCGAGGTCTTCTAGGACGTCGGCGATGACGACTTTGGCGCCCTCGCGTGCGAATAGACGGGCTTCGTCAGCGCCCATGCCGCCGGCGGCGCCGGTGATGATGGCTACTTTGTTGTGCAGGCGCATTGGGGAAGGCCTCCTGTATGGGGGATTGGGGGTGTTGGGTTGCGTAGGCGTGGGCGGTTACGGATCATTCGGCGTCTTGGGCGAGCAGTTCGGCGAGTTTGGGCTTATCCGACCAGGGGATAGCGTATTCTTGGATGGGGGCGATTGCGTCGGGCGTCCAGATTAGTTGGGCGTCGGATTTCGGCGTTGTATCCGCGTTAACCCGAGGCGTCCGGTCGTCCAAGACTGCTATGGGATGCCATTTGTCATTTGAGCGAGTGACGTCCATAAAGCGGTATGCCCAGCGCTCGGCTAGATTATGGGCTTTTGACGCACTGCGCGCGGCGATCGGCTGCAAGAGAAGGTTTCGCCCAGAGTTTATGTGAAACTTGAACTCGTGCTTTTCATGTGCGCCGGGGACTTTGTAGTTAGTTTCGTAGGTTGCGCCGGAGCGTCTGATAAGCGACTCGACGTGCAGGTCTAGTTTTATGCGGCGCGGAGGCTTAGATCGACGGGTCTGTATGAGATCGGTTGCCGCAAGAACGGCTTGGATGAGTTCGTGCAGGGCGTCGCCTGCCGATTCGGGGGGTATTTCGGCCTTTATGGCGGATTGGTCAAAGGATACGCCGTGCTTGGCGGCTATGTACTCTACCTTGTCCATCACGGGCTTGCCGAGGGGCAATCCGTTGACGAACAGGTAGCTGATTGTGTCGCCCATATCGCTGATGCGAATGTCGCCGTTAGGCAGGCTTTCGAGTTCTAACTGAATGCCCTGACCATCAGGCATGTTGAAGGGCGTCAACAGATAGCAGCCGTTATCGGATTTCGTAGCCTCGAAATCCGCTTGCAGCCGTTGAATGTATCGGCTGACCACGTTGGCGCATATATCAGTATTTGCCATCGTTGTCCTCCTATGATGCGTTTAGCGGGAATGGGAAACTCTGCGCGATGTAAGGGTTTATCCGAAATTTGGGAGCGCGTGGGCGGCGGCAGGGGAGCGGGATGGGTATCTCGCTGAGTTGGATGCGTATGTGGCAGGGGAAGGCGGGAGGGAAACGTAATTTACGGATAACCGATCAGCCACCATCACCACTGCCGAGCATCCCCAAAATGCTCTTAATGGGTGGGCCGGCAATCTGTTTAATTTTCAACCCAGTTGATACTAGATTATCCACTTTTCGGATAACCTTAAAGTAGTTCCTAATGGGTTCTTGTGTTTCGGTTTTCGTGGATGCGGTTCTGAATTCTTCACGATTTCTAGCCAAATCGGCAATGATTTTGTCTAGGGCTTGGCGAAGTCCTTCCGCACCCTGTATGCGGTATTCCAGAATGGCCTGCCGCACGCCATTGAGCCCGCTTATCAGGACACTCTTCAGTTGAGCGTCCAAATCAGAGGCTACTATCTCGCTGGTGAGCTCATCAATCTCGGCCTGAAGATTTGCAAGATCTTCTTCCTCGATCCCGTACTCATCCCAGTGATGATTCATTTCCTCAGCCGCCCATTGAAGACTTCTGATGAGGCTTTTATCCAACTCATTACTCAACTGCTGCCAGTTGTCAGACTGGACAAGGGCAGATTTAACGACCTGCAGTTGGTCGAGGTGCATGCTTTTCTGGTCTTTCGTCATAGTTTGACTTCGCGTCACAAACTGTTCGTAGGGGTTGATAATCGAGAAAAGCCGACTTATGGCGTCAGCAAAACTTACTTCGGAGCGAAATCCGAGAAGGCCTGCCAGCCTATGCATTGTTGGTCCATGATGTGCTGCAATCATACGTTGGCTAGTCATGATCGCGTTAAAGATGTCATAAAGGCGCTTGGCAGGGTTGGTGTATTCATGTTTTGGAGTATTAGATACCATGTACTCATCTGCTCCGCTACTTCATTTCACTAATATACACTATAACATAATCCTGATGTAGATGCACTTGCGCTTGGGGCGGGAAAGGGGGATACTTACGGCGTTTCAGAGAGAGTAAGCAGAGTTAGCAAGGAGGGCGCGTATGGAAGGCAGATTGAAGGATAAGTATTGCGTCGTGGGGGTGGGGGAGACGGAGTATAGCCGCGCGTCAGGGCGCAGCACACGGGCGCTGGGCGTGGAGGCGATTCGCAACGCGATTGCGGACGCGGGGCTGACGCCGCAGGACGTTGACGGGATGCTGAGCTATCACGGGGGGGATTCCACGCCGTCAACGCATATGATGTACGACCTGGGAATGCGGCTGAATTTCTATATGGACTGCTCCGGCGGGGGCAGCAGCACTGAGGCGCTGGTGGGGCTCGCGATTGGCGCGATTGAGGGCGGGATGTGCGATACGGTGGCGATATTTCGCGCTATGAACGGCTATTCGCAGGTTCGTATCGGCGGCACGGGCGCGAGGGCGTCCAATCCGGTGAGCGGGTCGGATCTGCTGAAGCGGCCGTATGGCATTGCGAGCGCGGTGCAGAATTTCGCGTTCACTTTCACGCGCCATATGATGGAGTACGGCGTGACGGGCGAGCATCTGGCGAGCGTCAAGGTTACGCACAGCAAGCACGCGAGCAACAATCCCAAGGCGCTGATGAAGCAGCGGGTGACCGTGGACGATGTGCTGAATTCGCGGTGGATAGTCAAGCCGTGCGCGCATCTGCTGGACTGCTGTCTTGAGACGGACAACGCGACCTGCATCATCGTGACGTCGGCCGAGCGTGCGAAGGATCTGCGGCATCCGCCGGCGTACATAATGGCGGTTCAGGGCAGGGGCGTCAAGCCGGGCGGCGATTTTCACTACCAGTACGCGCCCATATCGCGCGTGGCGGGCTACTATGTGGGGCCGCGCCTGTTTGAGCTGGCGGGGGTTACTCACGACGACATAGACGTTACGGGCTGCTACGACGCCTTTACCTATACCACGCTGCTGCAGTTTGAGGACTACGGCTTTTGCGAAAAGGGCGAGGGCAAGGATTATGTGACCAGCGGCATAACGGATCTGGGCGGGCGGCGTCCGAACAACACCAGCGGCGGGCATCTGTGCGAGGGCTACACGCATGGGATGAATATGGTGATAGAGAATGCGCGGCAGCTGCGCGGGACGGTGGACGACTACTGCCCGGAGTGGCAAGAGGGCAAACATTCCTACGATTACCTGGAGGGCGGCTGCCGCCAGGTTCCGAATGTGAATGTCACGATGAATATGGGCTGGGCAATGCCGGGCGTCGGCAGCGCCTTGATAATGAGGAGGTAGGGCAATGCCGGTCTATGAGTATCGCGGGCTGCCGCTGGTGGTGTCCGAGATAGACAGCGAGTACAGGGGGTATTTCGAGGCGGCGCAGGAGCATCGGCTGGTGGTGAAGAAGTGCGGCGAAGCCGAGTGCGGGCTGCTGCGGGGCGAGCCGGGGCCGGGCTGCCCGTGGTGCGCCTCGCTGACGTGGGAGTGGCAAGAGGTGAGCGGGAAGGGGACGATATACAGCTACCAGGTGATAACGCATGCGATAATGCCGGGCTTTCGGGATTGGACGCCGTACACGGTGGTGTTGGTGGAGCTGGATGAGCAGAGCGGCGAGCCTAATCCTGAGAACGGGCTGCGGATAACGGCGAATTTGCTGAACGCCGAGATGCAGCCGGAGGATCCTGAGAATGTGGGGATAGGCAAGCGGGTGGAGGTGGCGTTCCTGGACACTGAGGACGGGCTGTCGCTGCCGCAGTTCAGGCTGTCGGGCGAGCCGCCGCAGGGGGAGGTTTGGCGGTATCCGGTGTAGGATGCGAGGGCGCGGCGCTGATGCTCGGATTGTGTTGGCGCCGCGCGGGGTTAAGTGGGCTTAGGCGATTGTCATTCGGCGGAGTCAAAATCCGATTGGATTGCGTAGGTGGTAGGATGGTGTAGCGAGATGTGGGCAAGTGGGGTTACAATGGTGGTGATATGGATAGCATAACGCTGAAGAACTACAGGTGCTTTGCGGGGGAGCAGACGGCGCGGCTTGCTCCTCTGACGTTGCTTGTGGGGGAGAATAGCACGGGGAAGACGTCGTTTCTGGCGATGGTGCGGGCAATGTGGGATGCGGCGTTTATGTATGAGCCTCCGAACTTCCGTGAAGGGCCATATGATTTGGGCGCGTTTGAGGACAGCGTCCACAACAGCAACGCACGCGGCAAACACTCTGATTCGTTTGAGGCGGGATTTAGTAGGGCCCAGCCGGAACTTGACAATGGCGCAATGAGTATCCACGCCACATTCAAAGAGCGTCAGGGAGCGCCTTTCCCAACAAACCGCAGAGTTGAAGGGAAGGACGTTTGGGTAGAGGTGCAGGTTGAGGAAGATGAGCTTGCTGTCGTTGTTGGAACTCCACGGAATCAATGGCGACACTTGACCGGCAAACCTGCTTTCGATGTCTCAGTTGCGTTGTATGTTGCTGTTGGCATTGGCATTAGGTTTTTACAAGAAATAAGAAATGGCGAAACATCTGACGGGGCTGAAGATCCACCAACTACGGCCGAGTTAGACAAACTAACAAAAATGGTTCGTGCGTTGCGCTCCGGTTATAAGTCGACGGGGCGTCCATTCGCCAGTGCGCCCGTGCGATCGCGGCCAAGGCGTACTTATGACCTGGCGCAACAGGCGAGCGTCGCTGAGGGTGAGTATATTCCCAGCCACCTACTAAGTCTGTATAGACAGGATCCTGATGGGTGGCAGGAACTGAAAGCGTCGCTTGAAGAGTTTGGACGCAAGTCGGGGCTGTTTGACGATATTTCGGTAAGGCAGCTTGGCAATACGTGGGGCGCGCCGTTTCAAATACAGGTTCGCAAATGGGGCAGGCGACGCAAAGGGGCGCATCGCAATATGATAGATGTGGGGTACGGCGTTAGCCAGGCGTTGCCATTGCTGACAGAATTATTGCGCCCGAATGCGCGAAGTATGTTTCTGTTGCAGCAGCCGGAGGTGCATCTGCATCCCAGCGCGCAGGCGGCGCTGGGTAGTCTGTTCTGCGATGTAGCGGCGACGGGCAAGCAACTCATCGTGGAGACGCATAGCGATTTTATCATTGATCGCGTGCGGAGCGATGTGCGTGACAAGACAACCGCGCTCAAGCCGGAGGAGGTGTCTATCCTGTACTTTGAGCGGGATGAGTTGGCGGTGAAGATACACTCTATCCGATTGGACGAATCGGGTGATTTGGAGGGCGTTCCAGAGGGCTATAGGAAATTCTTCACGGCTGAAATGCTGAGATCCATAGGATTTTAGATGTGCGCGATTGTTGATATAAACGTGGTGCATCAAGGTCTAGGAAGGGAGCGGACTGAGGCCGGCAAGTTTTTCTTTGACTGGCTACTGAATGGCGGCATACTTGTAGTGGGCGGCAGCAAGTTCGAATCCGAAATAAGAAGGGATTCAAAATTTCTGAGGTTTGTCAACGAAAGACGGCAAAGCGGGAAAGTGAGACAAGGGATTAAGAGGGGTGAGGTGGATGCTGAGCAAAATAGGCTCATCGGGCGAAACATATGTGAATCGGATGATGAGCATATACTTGCGTTGGCAAGGGTAAGTGATACGCGCATTCTCTTCACAAACGACGGCGATCTTCAGAAAGACTTCAGAAGTCCAAACATTATTAACGACCCACGAGGGCAGATTTATACGACAGCAGTGCATAAGGAAGTGCAGCAAGTTCACAGGGATAGACTATCCCCGAGGAATGTACGGCAGATATGCAAGTACTGCCGTGATATAAAGTGAATTTGTCAAGTGCGAAAGGGATGTGAGATATGCGGGTGTATGACGCGGCGCGGGCTAGGCTGACGGTGAGGGAGTATCGGGCGGAGGCGGTGCCGGATGAGGTGGTGGGGCGGCTGCTGGAGGTGGGTAGGCTTGCGCCTAGTTCGCGGAATTTGCAGCCTTGGCATTTTATTGTGATCCGGGATAGGGATACGCTGCGGCGCATCGGGGAGATCGCCACTAGCGGCGGGTTCACGGCGGAGGCGCCTATGGCTATCGCTGTCGCTATGGAGAATGCGGATAGGGCGGAGCTGGACGCAGGGCGCGCGCTGCAACAGATGGAGCTGGTGGCGTGGGAAGAAGGGCTGGGGACTTGCTTTGTGGGGCTGCGCGTGGCTGAGCAGAATAGGGCGGTGAAAGAGCTGCTGGGGATACCCGAAAGCGCGGTGCTGGTGACGGTGTTGCCGTTTGGGTATCGCAAGGACGCCGATAGGGGAAGGCAGGGGCGCAAGGATCGCAAGACGCTGGCGCAGGTGGCGCATAGCGAGCGGTATGGGGCGGAGTATAGGCCGGCGAGTGGTTAGGGGTCGGCGCAGGGCCGGCGCGGTTTGGGTTATGATAGCGCAGGACGGCCGGGCTTGGCGCGTTGGCGCTGACGCCGGGCAAGGGCAAGGTTAGGATTATGACGGGCATCGTGGGAGGCGCAAGTTGTTGAGGGAGTTCTCGGATAGGTGGGGGTGGGCGGAGTCGCTGAAGGTTTGCCTTGTGCTTTCCAGGGGCGTGCTGGGGCTGTTCGTGTCGGGCATGCTGGGGTTTGGGCTGTATGTGATGATGCTGCCGCTGGCGCTGTCTATATGGGGATACGGCAATAGTACAAGCCTGATTATGCTGCTGGTGTTCTCAACGGGCATCGGCGCGGGGATAGGGGGCTACCTGACCTGGTTTGAGCGGGATTTCAGGGCGGGGATGCACGCGGCGCTGTTCGCGGTGGCTGTCGGGTGCGCGCTGGTGGGCGCGTGGCTGGGGCTGCTGCGCGGGATAGAGGTGGGGGCGCTGCATCCGATTTGGAAACCTGGCTTTCCTATGATTAGCGTGGCGACGATGGGCGCGGTGATAAGCGCGAATTTGCCGCTGCTGGCGTTTGCGCTGTATCGGACTATCAGGGATCCGCGCTTGTAGGCGGCTTGTAAGGCGCAAGGGTTCGCGGCAGTATCAAGGCAATAGAAAGCGGGCGCGCCAGGGATGCGGCGCGTCCGCTTTGCTTCGTCGGGACTAGGGCAAGGGGGCTAGTCGGCGACGGCGGCTTGGGTTTCGGGCTGGAAGGGCTTGCCGGTGGCGGGGTCGACTTCGAAGGGGCTGAAGAGCTCGAGCTCTTTGCCCATTTCGCGGACGGCGGGGATGACGTATTCGCCCATAAGCCGCAGGCTACGCATCTGGTCGTCGTGGGTCATAGCGCCGTCGCCGTCCCAGAAGATTACGCTGCCGGGCCGGAGGGTTTCCAGCACATGGCGGATTTTGGGGATGATGGTGTCGGGCGTGCCGCTGACGATTGTGTAGTTTTCTTGCTGCTCTTCGAATGGGCGGGCGCTAATCATGCCGCCGCGGTTGGCGGTGGCTACGTCGCGGGTGGGCAGGACGCGGCGGCGGGATGTGAGGCCGGGCAGGCTGACCAGCGCACGGTTGGTGGTGCCCTCGTTGCCCGCCAGGAACGGGTTGCTAGGGCCCTGGACGTACTTGCGGGCGGTCTGCTCGGCGAGCTCTTCGGTCTCGTCGACGTGGACTTTCCAGAGGTAGCCGATGTTTTGGGAGCCGGATTCGTAGCCCTCTTCGGCGGCGGTGTCGTGGTAGAGCTGGAACGCCTGGCGGGTAGGCTCCATTTCGGTTGCGAGCATTATGTAGGGGATGCGGTTGCGGGCAGCCCACATAAGCGAGTCGCGGCTGACAACGCCGGGCAGCCAGATGGGCGGGTGGGGCTTTTGGTAGGGGCGCGCCCAGGGATTGACGTAGCGGTATTGGTAGTGCTTGCCCTCCCAGCGGAAGGGGCCGGGCGTCGTCCACGCCTTGACGATGAAGTCGTGCGCCTCTTGAAAGCGCTCCCAGTTGTAGGGCGGGGGCGCGTTGTGGGCGACGCTTTCTCTGCCCGTGCCGCGCACCCAGCCGGAGACCAGCCTGCCGCGCGAGATCATATCTATGATTGAGAGCTGCTCAACCAGCCAGAGCGGGTCGTCCCAGATGGGGATGATGTTGCCGAGCAGGACGATCTTGGCGCGGGATGTGACGCGGGCTAGTATGGCGGCCTCTATGTTCATCGCGCCGCCCATGCAGAAGGGCGTGCTGTGGTGTTCGTTGAGCATCAGGCCGTCGAAGCCCATCTCTTCGGCGTAGAGCTTTTCGTCAAGGTAGCGGTTGTAGAGGTTCGCGCCGAGTTCGGGGTCGTAGATTTCGTTGCTGAGGGTGAGGTCTTTGATGGACTTGCCGGTGGCGCCGAAGTAGCCGGATTTGGGATCTTGGTATGGACGCTCGGTGAAGTGGGCTATGAACATTGGCGATTCTCCTCTTGCCGTGCGCGGCCGTCTTGTTGCGGCTGGCGTTTATTTGGGGTTGTAGGTTGTAAAAGGGATATGCGGGCGGGGGATTAGTCTGCCAGGAAGTTTTGGATTAGGGATATGAACTCGTCGGGCTTTTCTATGTCGGGGCGGTGGCCGCAGTCGGGGATGATTTCCAGGCGCGAGCCGCTGATTGATTGGTGGTAGAGTTGGCCGGCGCTGAGGGGGACTATGGGGTCTTGGTCGCCCCAGACGATTAGGGCGGGGGTGTCTTGCAGCCTGCCGAGCAGGTGGGGCAGCGCGGGGTAGTACATATAGGGTTTCCAGCTGAGGCGGCAAGCCTCTTCGCGGGCGATAGCCCACGCCTCTACAAGGTCGGGATCGGGTTCGGGCGGGCGTATGGCGGCGAATTCGGGCGCGGCGTCTGAGTTTAGGCAGACTTCGTCCAGGTATTCTTCGGCGGTGACTAGGAAGATGTCGAATATCTCGCCCTCTGGGGGCTTGATGCCGGCCGCGCCGACTAGGGCTATTTTGGCGAAGTGGTCGGGGGACATAGTAGCCATTTCAGCGGCGAGCCAGCCGCCCAGCGAAAAGCCGATGACGTTGACGCGGCGCAAGCCTAGCTCGTCTAGGGCGCGCAGATACCAGCCGGCGAGGTCGCGCATATTCATAATCCAGTCAAGGCGGGGCGATGCGCCAAAGCCGGGGTGCGAGGGAATGTAGATGGCGTTGGATTGGGCGAGCGCGTTGTGCCAGCGGAGGGTTGCGTGGTTGCCTATCTCGTCGTGCAAGATTAGCAGCGGGTCGCCGCTGCCGCCTTTGACGAGTTGCAGGCGGGTTCCCGCAACCTCGACTATGTCTTCAGTCCAAGCTTGTGGTGTGGTTGTCATCCAAATCTCCTGTGGGGCGCGTTGTGGTTTTGTAGGTATGTAAGTGGTAAGGCGCATTTTCGGATTATATGGGGCGAATGTCAAGGGTAGGGAGCGGATAGTAGGCTGAGTTGGGGGTTTCGTCGGGGGTTTGAAAGGCGCGAGGACGCTAGTTTTCGGGGAAAAGTAGGCAATTTTTTGGGTGGGCAAGGCGGGTTTGTGTGATTGGGAGTAGTTGGAAGTTAGGATGGGATTTCGTGGGAGTTTGAGGTATTCGCAGCGGGCGGCGCTATTTTGGTCAAGTCAAAGTCGTATTCATGGCGGATATGATAAGATAGGGCGCGAAGTTTCGCACGTAGTTGGCTAAGGTTTCGTTAGCGGCGCATACCGGCAATGCCTTTGGCGTGGATTTGTTGGCGGCAAACTTGACAATGAGGGGGGGGTATTTGCTAGAATATGCCGAATATCGTAAGGCTGGCCGAATCAAGCAAACGGGAGGATATATGTCCAGGCGCGCAATCAGGATAACAACCGCGCTGGCGCTGCTGGCGCTGGCGTCAGGCGCGGCGATTTCGCTGCTGATGAGCGGCGCGGGCGGCGCAAACGCATTTTCGCGGGGCATCGGCATAGCGTCCGACGCCGCGCCAAACCAGTACACCGCGCGATGCTCCAACGGCACGGTCGTGCCTAATCCCAGCAGCAACCCCGGTCTGGTGAAAGACTGCGCCACGCTGCTGTCCATAAGGGCGACGATTGACCCCGAACACTGGCTAGGCGGCTGGAGCGAAAATTACGCAATCACCAACACTGAATACTGGCGCGGCGTAACAGTCTCCGGATCTCCGAGCCGCGTGACACGCCTGAATCTTAGATACCTGCCGATGAACGGCACGCTGCCCGCGAAGTTGGGCGACCTAGACGCGCTTACATATTTGAGGATCACCGGCAACGGGAACAGCAGACTCTCCGGCAACGGGAGCAGCAATCTCACGGGAACCATCCCCGCGGAATTGGGCAAGCTTTCCAATCTCACGGAATTGTGGCTGTCCGGCAATAGGCTGACCGGCTCTATTCCCTCTAAGCTAGGCGACCTGAGCAAACTCAGGACTTTGGATCTCGCCTACAACGAGTTGAGCGGATCCGTTCCTTCGGAATTGGGCAACATTCCCAATTTTAGGTTGTACATCGACCGGAATCGGCTAACGGGATGTATTCCTACGTCTCTGCGCCGGGCGCTCACTCATCCGCGAGGTTCCTGGCAAGGCCATCGCAGCGGCAGCGCTGACTCGTACTTGCTGCCATATTGCGCGGCTGCGACCGCAACGCCTACGCCAACACCCACGCCCAGCGCTACCGCAACGCCAACGCCTAGCGCAACGCCCACGACTACCGGCACGCCGCCGACCGTGATAGAGGGATCGCATACGCCCACCGCTACGCCTAGCGCCACGGCTACGTCCATCAGTGCGCCGCCGATTGTGATAGAGCCATCCCCCACCGCAACACGCACAACCGTACCCGCCGCCACGCCGAGGCCCACGCGCACGCCCATACCCACCGCCGCGCCCGCCGATATTAGGGGCAGGCTGAGCGCGCTGGAGCGGCAGGTTGCCGAGATAGCCAATCTTGAGCGGCAGATTGAGAGCCAAGCGGTTGATATGGCAAATCTTAAGCGGCAGGTTGAAAGCCAAGCGGCTGACAACGCGAACCTTGAGCGGCGGCTTGGGGATATGGCGACGAGGCTGGCGCGGCTGGAGGATCTGCTTGCGAATAGGCCGCCGCCCGTTGCGGCGACGCCCACGCCGACGGCGACGCCCACAAGGGTGGCGGGCATTGCGCCTACGGCGACCGCGACGCCATCGGCGACCGCGACGCGGACGACCGCGCCTGCCGCCGACGCCTGCGTCCAAGCGCTGGCGGGAGCGGGCAGGGTGAACGGCAGGTGGACAATCGGCAATTGCGTTTCCACGCACTCGCCGGCCAACGATAACACGTACTACGCGCGGTTCTACACATTCACGCTGGACGCCGCCGCGGAGGTGACAGTGGCGCTTGCCACTCCCGACCATACGCCGGGGACATTCCTGATAGCGCCCTACATCTACCTGCTGGAGGGCGCGGGCAAGGACGGCTCGGTGATTGAGACGAATGGCGCGCCCAATACGGTGGTGGCTAAGATAAGCCGGACGCTGCAGGCGGGCCGATATACGATTGAGGCTACGACGTTCGATCCGCGTATCGTGTCGGACTTTACGCTTGACTTGATGATAGTGCGCTGACGCCAATGGGGGCGACGGCGGCGCGGGACGGGGGCGGCTGGTTGCCGTTCCCGTTCCCGCCGCTGTCGTGCGCCTGCCCCTGCCCGCCACAAAGAGATTGTGCTACAATATCCCCAACAGCCAATCCGCATTGTGGCAGATAGGAGGGAACCGCAATGAATTCGGAGCATGAAGAGAACATCATTGGAATAGTCCGCCAAACTTTAAGTGAGCATAACTTCCAAGAAAAGCTCGTCTTCGATCCCATACTCATAGTCCCCGATGAGGACTTCGACGGCGATGATATGATTCGCGTTATCATCGTGGTGGACAGCGATAGCGAGAACCCCAAGCTGGGGCCAGGCTTGTCGCCGAAACTGAGACGGCGCATCAAAGACTATCTGCAAGCCGCCGGAATGAACCACTTCCCAATCCCATACTACATAGGCAAGTGGGAATGGCCGGAATATAAGCGGAGGATGAGCCATGTCATCCCATAACCTTATACAGGCGGCCAGAGACCTGGTGGAAAGCGCCGACGCCGACGACCCGCACAACAGCCATTATCGCCGCGCCGTAAGCACGGCGTATTACGCGCTATTCCACTGCCTAGCCGAATCGTCCGCCAATCTTCTGGCGGGTGAGGATCCCGCGAACCGCAGTCGACGAGCCTGGCGGCAGGCATATCGCGCTCTGAATCACGGAGCCGTGAAAAACCGCAGCAGCAGAAGGGAGTTCAAAACCGAATTCCCCCAAGAGACTCAGGACTTCGCCGAGGTCTTTGTAGAAATCCGCGACAGGCGCAACCGCGCAGACTACGACCCAACTGAACCGTTCTCAAAATTAGACGCGCAACACTCCATTGACGAGGCGGAAGAGGCTATCAACGACTTTATGAACATAGAAAGCGGCGAAAGGCGCAACTTCGCGCTCTATCTGCTATTGCCGATAAGAGCCGACTAGCCCATTTCATAAATCCGCCTTGACTTCTCTGCTCAAAAGTCTTTTGGCTACTTTTTACAAAAGTAGCGCATCCGCATCCCTGACTAGCGGTGAACCTAGCGTCTCAGCCCGCTAAACTCGCCCTAGCCCGTGAAACACGCTTGCCTCGCGCCGCTAGACCGCAAGGCATTCTCGTCTTGCGGCGATGTTTTGAATCAAGCCAAAATCGCATTTCCGCTGAATGAGATGAGTTAGGGCGGGAAAATCCCACTCATAATTAGCGAAATTTTCATTAGCGCCGCAGTCCAGAAGATACTCATTGGGGGAAATGCGGGGGCAAGATTGGGGCGGGTGTGGTACACTTTGCGGCGATTTGTGAGGGGATGCGGATGCGTGGGGATTGGATTGGGCATAAGCGATAGCGGATAAGGTGTTATGGCGGGAGCGCTTGACGGACTGACGGTTGTTGACTTGACGCAGGGGCGGGCGGGCGCGGTTGCGGGGATGTTTCTGTGCGATAATGGCGCGCGGGTTATCCGGGTGGAGTTGCCGGACGCCGAGGATGAGCGCACGGCTGCGGCGTTTATGGCGTGGGATAGGGGGAAGGAGAGCGTTTCGCTGGATCCGCGGGATGCGGGGACAGGGGCGCAGCGGGATGCGTTTCTGCGGCTGGCGGTTGAGGCGGATGTGATGCTGGAGGATTTCGCGCCATCTTCGGAGTGGCAGGGCGTGGTGAGTTACGAGGAGCTGCGGCGCGTGAATCCGCGTCTTGTGCATTGCTCTATCACGGCGTATGGCAGGCGGGGGGAGTTGCGAGATGAGCCGGCGGACGCGGATCTGGTGATGGCGCGGATGGGGATATTGGCGGCGCAGCCGGGCTTTCGGGCGGGGCCGTCGCATGTGGCGCATCCGGTAGCGATTATGGGGGCGGCGGCGCTGGCGTGCCAGGGGATCGCGGCGGCGCTGTACGCGCGGGAAAAGACGGGTTTCGGACGCAAGGTGGATACTTCCATTATGGCGGGCGCGCTGCTGTTCGCGCCTAAGGTGGTGGGGGAGCGATTGGAGCAGCGGCCGTTTCAGCTGACGCCGGCGGGCGGGGGGCCGTTTTACAGCGTGTTTGAGTGCGCGGACGGGGATTGGATACAGATAGGCTGCATACACGCGGGGTTTGTGGACATCGCGGCGACGGTGATGGGGATAGCGGAGGTTCTCGCCAATCCGCGCTACGGCGATGGGCGAAGGCCGGTGAACGAAGAGGCGCGCAAAGAGCTTTTTGACCTGGTGGCAAGCGTTATCAAGACTAAGCCGTGCGCGGAGTGGGAACGCATCTTTGAGGACGCGGATGTGCCATACGCGCGGGCGTCCTATACCGAAGAGGCTATGGACAATCCGCAGGTAATCGCCAACGATATGCTGTTGCGGTTGCGGGATCCGGTGGCGGGGGATGTTACGCAGATGGGCAATCCGATTAAGTTCGGGGGAACGCCGGGCGAGATTAAGGGCGGTCGGCCGCTACGGGGACAGCATACGGCGGCGGTTTTGGCTGAGATAGCGGATGTGGAGCTGCCGACGCCGGTTGATTTGCAGCCGCGTCAGGACGCGCCGCCGCTGGAGGGGGCGCGGGTGTTGGAGATGACGAATGTGATAGCGGGGCCGGCGGCGGGCAAGTGCTTGGGGGATTTGGGGGCGGATGTGATTAAACTAGAACCGCCGTATGGGGATATATCGCGGCCATCTGGGCTGGCGTATTTCCTGTATCTGAATTCCAACAAGCGGTCGGTGTCGGTGAACACTAAGACGCCTGAGGGGCGGCGCATAGCGCAGCGGATAGCGGCGGGCGCGGATATTATGCTGGCGAATATGCGGCCGGGGGCTACCGATCGGATGGGGCTGAGCGCGGAGGAGTTGGAGCCTATCAATCCGGGGCTGATACACGCGCACACGACGGCGTTTGGGTGGGAAGGCCCGTACGCGCACAGGCCGGGGGTGGATCCGCTGGCGCAGGCGTGGATGGGGTTGCAACGGGCGCAGGCGGGGCTGGACAATCCGCCGGTGTTTTTGGCGCAGCTGGCGCCGACTGACTTCACATCGGGCAGCCTAATCGCGCTGGGGGCGGTGATGGCGCTGTACGCGCGGGAGCGCACGGGGAAGGCGCAGAAGGTTGATTGCAATCTGCTCAACGCGGGGGCGGCGCTGCGCGGCGACGATTTTATGCGGTATGAGGGCAAGACGCCTCAGCGCATCGCGGACAAGGGGCAGTATGGGCTGAGCGCGCTGCACAGGCTTTATGAGACTGGGCAGGGTTGGATATACTTGGCGGCGGATACGCAGGACGACTGGGAGCGGCTGTGCGTGGGGCTGGAGTTGCCTAGCCTGGCGGTGGACGCGCGGTTTAGTGAGCGCGTGGGGCGACGGCAGAACGACGAGGCGCTGGCGGCCGTGCTGGGGGGGATATTTGGACAGAGGGCGGCGAGCGAATGGCTGGCGCGGCTGAGGGCGGCGGGCGTTCCGTGCGCGGAGGTTACTGAGGGATACAACATAGGGTATTTCGAGGACGCGCATATCGCAGCCAACGGGATGGTGGCGGAGTATGAGCATAGGGTTTATGGCAGGATGCGCTACGCGGCGGAGGGGCTGAAATTCGGGGATACGCGGGCGATTTCGGGCAGGCAGACGCCGTTGCTGGGGGAGCATAACGATGAGGCGCTGGCGGCGCTGGGGTATAGCGAGGCTGAGATAGCGGGGCTGTACGAAAGCGGCGTGCTGACCATAGAAGAGCCGCCGAAGGGGTAGCGCCGTTGACGCAGGGCGATGAGCGAATATCCGAGGGCGGCGCGCAGGACGGGGATATGGCATGCGTTGCGTGCGGGACTGTCAATCCGCCGGATTACCGATTTTGCGGGGAGTGCGGCGTAGAACTGCGTCGCGGCGAAAGCGCGGCGGCGGGGGAGCCGGCGGATGCTGTAGCGGCGGAGCAGGGCGGCGCGGGCGCGGTTGCGGATGCCATAGCGTCAACTCAGGGTGGCGCGGGCGATAGGGTTGGTATGCCGCCGATGTCGGAGGGGGCGCGGCTGCGGCTGACGCTGCTGTGGTCGGCGGGGGCGCTGGCGCTGTTGGGGCTGGTGATATTGCCATTCGGGGGGGTATTGTGGGCTGCCGCGCCGCTTGCGTTGGCGGCGGTTTCGGTTGCGCTGGTGGTAGGGGCGCTATCGGGGGCGTCGCCGGGGGCGTTGTGGGCGGATTTGGCGGGGGTGTTTGGCGGGCGGGATAGGGCGCAAGGGCGGGCGGCTGGGGTTTCATCAGAGCGGGTTGCGGCGCAAGAAAGGGCGGTCGAAGTTTCGTCTGAGCAAGCTGCGCCGCAAGCGAGGACGGCTGAGATTTCCCCGGAGCGGGTTGCGCCGCAAATTCAGACAACTGATGTTTCGCCTGAGCGGGTTGCGCCGCAAGCGCGGATGGCGGATACGCTGTCGGAGCCGGGCAGGGATGCGTGGTTGTGGGGGTTGACTGAGCGGCAGTGGGGGATTGCGGCGGCGGGCGCGGCGGCGCTGTTGATGGCGGTGAGCTTGTATCTGTTCCCGCAGGATCCGCCTAAGACTATGGCGTGGTGGAGTTTCTGCGCGGCGGTGGCTCTGGCGCTTGGGGCGCTATTGGCGATAGAGGGCAGGTGGTCGGGGTTGCTGGCGCGGTTTGGGGCGGGGGCGCGGGTTTCGTTTGAGGCGAGGGCGGTGCTGCCTTGGCTGGCGCTGGGGGCGATAGCGCTGTTCGGCGCGATTGTGCGGCTGTATAACCTGGACACGCTGCCGCCGGGATTGTGGTTTGACGAGGCGGATAATATAGATCAGGCGTTGCAGATCGTCAGGGATCCGGGTTCGCTTGATGTGTATATCGCGTTCACGAACTTGCCGTCGACGTTTGTGGCTTTGGTGGCGCTGGTGATAAAGGCGGCGGGCGTGTCAATCACCACTGCGCGGCTGGTGGCGGTCGCGTTTGGGGTAGCGGGGATCGTTGCGATATTTCTGATGCTGCGGCATATGGCGGGAACTGCCGCGGGGTTGATAGGCGCGTTTTTGACGGCGACTATGCGGTGGGACATCAACTTCAGCCGCATTGGGATGCATGGGATAGCAATGCCGTTTTTCGCGGCGCTGACGGCGTGGCTGACATACCGGGCGATGCAGAGCGAGCGGGCGACGGGGTTCGCGCTGGCGGGCATGGCTATGGGAATGGGGATGTGGTTTTACACGCCGTTTCGCCTGTTTCCGCTGGTGATGGGGTTCGCGCTGGCGCATAGATTTGTGTTTGATCGGCAAGGGCGACGACGGCTGCTGTTGAACGCGGGGGTGATGGCGGCGTTTATGCTGATTGTAACGCTGCCCGTCAATCAGTTCGCGCTTAACCATTCGGAGGAGTTTTTTAGCCGGACGAGGGCGGTTGCGATAACGGCGCATGTGCCTGACGACGAGTTGGCGGGCGCGGTGTGGGAAAACTTTTTGCGGCATATGAAGATGTTTCACATAAAGGGGGATCCCAACGGGCGGCACAACATTCCCGACGCGCCAATGCTTGATATGGCGTCGGGGCTGCTGATGCTGGCGGGGCTGGCGGTAGCGGCGGCGCGCTGGCGGGATGCGAGGTTCGCTATATTGCCGGTGTGGGTTGTGGCGATGCTGATGCCGGGCGTGATGACGATACCCTGGGAGGGGCCGCAGGCGCTGCGTAGCATCACGGTTACGCCGGCGGTTATCGCGCTGATAGCGATAGCGGTGGCGCTTGGGTGGGATAGGCTGCGCGGGATGGGGATTGCCCTTGCGCGGTGGGGCGCGCCGGTGGCGCTGGCGGCTTTGCTGGGGGGGATAGCGTATGCCAACATAAACGCATATTTCGGGGAGCAGGCGAATCATCCGGATGTGTATCCGGTGTTCTCTACGGCGGACACTCTGATGGCGCGAGATGTGGACGAGCAGGCGCGGCGCGGGTATAGCCCGATGGTTTCGCGGCAGTTCAGGTATAGCTCAACGGCGGCTTTGCTGAATACCAACGTTAAACGGGAAACGATAGCGGCGCCGGTGAACATCCCGCTGGATCCGGGGCAGGTTTGGCGCGGCGCGGCGGTGTATTTGGAGCCGCGCGAATCGGGGTTTTATGACGCGCTGAGGGCGTACTATCCGGAGGGGGAGTTCGTGGAGGCGCGGCCGCCCGCCGGGGGCGAGGTGATGTATTATGCGGCGTATATCAGCAGGGAGCAGCTGGCGGCGGCGCAGGGGTTGACGGAGCGGCGGGTGTATGCGGACGGGAGTATGCGAGAGTCTGTCAAGACGACGACATCAAGCGCGTGGCGGTTTGACGCAGACGCCGGCGAGTTGCCGTTTGATCTGGAATGGAATGGGACGTTGCACATAACGCGGCCTGGGATTTACACGCTGGCGCTGGACGGGGATGCGGGCGCGAGCGTGGCGCTGGACGGGCTGCCGCTGCTGTCGGACGAAAGGCGCAGCGTTAGGATAGAGCCGGCGGTGGGGTTGCATGCGCTTGAGGTTAGGGGGCGAGTGGCTGACGGCAACGGGGCGCTGCGGCTGTTGTGGCAGCAGCCGCCGGATGATGAGGGCGTAGAGCAGGCGACGACGGCGATACCGCTGAGCAATCTGTATCGGGGGTACGTGCGGCCGATGGGGCTGGCGGGCAGGTTCTATAAGATAGAGCAAGGCGCGGATGTGAGCGCGGCGGATGTTGCGGGGGTCGCGCCGGACGCTATGCAGGTTACGCCGAACATAGGGGGCGCGTTCTGGTATGACGCGGTGGTGAAAGAGCCGCACTTGGCGGTGTGGGAGGGGACGCTTGAGGCGTCCGCGGCCGGGCCGTATGTGTTCGAGTTCGGGCATAGGCACGGGCATGCAAGGATTAGCATAGACGGGCATACGCTAGTTGACTCGCGATCTGATCCAAGGGGCGAGATAGAGCTTGCGGCGGGGGCGCATAGCGTCATGGTGGAGTATTGGCATGGGGGGGGCGGGTCGCCGTTCTTTCAAGCGCTGTGGACGCCGCCGGGGGAGGGGGCTGAGCGGCTGCCGCCGGGGCGGTTGGCGCCTGAGTGGGGGGCGATGTTTAGGGTGGTGGAGTGAGAGTGAAAATGATTGATTTGGTCGCCATAGTTTCGCGCATGGCGCATATTTGTTCTGGGGGGGGGCAGAATGGATGTCTTCCTAGAATTGTTGCGGTCTGCGCGGTTTTGGCGGTGGTTGCCGTTCTCACCAGCGCGATAATCGGCGGCTCTCCCGCTTACGCCGATGGCGGCGCATCCGCCCGCAACCAGGCGGTAGCCACCACGCCCGGGGATAGCGACGCAATGATACGCGGCTATGCGCTGGGGATACTCCGCGCCCTGTCCGACCGCGACGCCAACAACTGGGTTCGTTACTGGCAAGCCCGCTACGCCTGCGATGCCGCCACCGCACACGAAACGTCGCCGCGCACCCGCGCTCTGCTCACACTCACCGCATCGATATGCGCCCAACTCGACGCCCTATTCGGCGTCAACCCCGCTGCATACTCGCCGCGCGGCGAAGACCGCACCGTTGGCTTGATGCTCAACGAACCTGGCGCGGCGGTGGGCTACACCCTGTTCTCAGGCCAATGGAACCGCGATGTTTTCCTGCTAGACCCGCTGGGCAGAGTAGCCCATGCCTGGCGCTCGGATAGACCATTCAAGCATCACGCAAAGTTGCTTGATAACGGCAACCTGTTAGCCATCAGATCGAAAAGCATATTTGAATTTGACCGGCTCGGCAATGTAGTCTGGCAATATGAGATTGGCGGCCTTCACCACGACTTCCTCCCAATGCCAAACGGCAATGTCTTGCTGCTAGTTCATGAGCGCAAAACCCGCGATGAGGCAATCGCCGCGGGCGCCAACCCCAAATTCATCAGTGAAATCGGGCTTATCCGCGACTATCTGCTGGAAGTGCGCCCCTTAGGCGCAAACGGCGGCGAAGTCGTCTGGGAATGGTCAGCTTGGGATCATCTAATCCAAGACTTCGATCCAACCAAGCCGAACTACGGCGAGGTCGCCGACCATCCTGAGCTGATAGACATAAATTTCCTGACGGATGCCGTAAAGCGCCACCAACACCCGCTCCGCGACTGGCTGCACGCCAATTCGATTGACTACAACCCCGAGCTAGACCAAATTATGCTGTCCATCCGCGAATTTAGCGAACTATGGATTATAGACCGCAGCGCAACCACCGAAGAGGCGCGCGGCGGCGACGGGGGCAATAGCGGAATGGGCGGCGATCTGCTGTACAGATGGGGCAACCCGCGGGCTTACCGGCGTGGCGACGCTGACGAACAGCGCCTGTTTTGGCAGCATCACGCGCATTGGATACCGCCGGGAATGCCGGGCGCGGGCAACATCCTTGTGTTCAACAACGGCAACGAGTTCCCCGGCAACGAGCGGTTCTACTCGTCGGTGGATGAAATCGCTCCGCCCCCGGATGGCTACCGCTACCGCCGCGATGAGGGCGAGGCTTATCCCCCTGACGCGCCGTTGTGGACATACGTCGCCGAAACGCCTGCCGACTTCTACGCTCCCGTTATGTCCGGCGCGCAGCGTCTTCCCAACGGCAACACCCTGATTGTGGACGGGACGGCGGGAACTATATTCCAGACAACCCCCGACGGCAAAATCGTGTGGAAGTACGTCGCTCCTCTTCACATCGCATTTACCCTGCGGCAGGGAGAGCGGCCGTCGGTCGAGGAAACATTCCCAACTCCGTATGGCGATCCTGTGCCACATCTCACCAACGCCGTGTACCGCGCCTACTGGTATCCGCCCGATCATCCCGCGTTGCAAGCGCTGGACTTGACGCCCGGCGCATACATAGAAGACATCCCCGATCTATACGACATAGCGCGCAACGCCGCCATAGCGGGCGCTTTCGGCGATCCGATAGCCGACTCCGATTTTGACATCTATTTTGACAAAGACGCGGACGAAGACGGGCGCAGGTTGATCTACATCAAGCAGCCCTGCGTCGCCGCCACGCATCCGAGTTTTTTCCTGCATATCATCCCCGCGGATGCGCGCGACCTGCCCGATGATAGGCAGGAACACGGCTTTGTCAACATGGACTTTCAGTTTGGGAATAGAGGCAAAGCGTCAGACGGCTGGTGCATTGCGATAGCCCCACTGCCCAACTACCCGATAGAGCGCATACGCACGGGGCAGTTCACGAGCGAGGGAGATGTGTGGCGGGTTGATGTGGAGTTGAGCGATTAGCGGCGGGCGGTGTGGCGCGGGGGTGGGTGTGATATACTGCGTTGCGGCGGCTGAGGGCGGCGGGTAGGGGGCGATTTAGTGGCAGGCAGGAGATAGAGTGTGATGTTTGATGTCCTGATTGTTGGGGGGAGCGTGGTGGATGGGACGGGGGCGGCGGCTTATGGGGCGGATGTGGGAGTGAAGGGGGATGCGATTGCGGAGGTTGGCGATTTGTCGCAGGCGGGGGCGAGGCGGGTTGTCAATGCGGCGGGGCTGACGGTGGCGCCGGGGTTTATTGACACGCATACTCATTCGGACGCGGCGCTGCTGCTGGATCCGCAGCATGCGGCGGGGTTGAGGCAGGGCGTCACTACTGAGATTTTGGGGCAGGATGGGTTGTCGTATGCGCCGCTGTCGGCTGAGAATTATCGGCTGAACCGGCGCTATCTCGCGGGGCTGCTGGGGGAGCCGCCTGAGGATCTGGATATGAGCAGCGTGGCGGCGTTTAGGGCGCATTATCATAACAAGGCGGCTATCAATACGGCGTATTGCATACCGCACGGGGCGATTCGGCTGGAGACGGTTGGGTTTTATGACAAGCCGCTGATAGGGGATGCGCTGGACAAGGCAAAGCGTATGATACGCGAGGGGATGGAGCAGGGCGCGGTCGGGCTTGCTACGGGGATGTCGTATTTTCCCAACGCTTGGAGCGATACCGACGAGTTGGTTGAGCTGTGCAAGGTGGTTGCCGAGTATGGCGGGGTGTATGTTACGCATCTGCGGGATGTGAACACGGAGCGCGGCTTTGGGGGCGGCGAAGTGCCTGAGGCGCTGGAGATAGGCAGGCGGTCGGGGGTTAAGGTGCATTTTTCGCACTACCGCACATCGCCCGAAAACGCGGGCAGGGTGGGCGAGCGAATGGCGCTGATTGACGCGGCGAAGGCCGAGGGGGTTGATTGCACACTGGAGCTTTATCCCTATCCTACGGGCAGCAGCTACCCGATAAGGTATCTGCCGAGCGATGTGAATGACGGGGGGCCTGACGCGCTGCTGGAGCGGCTGCGGGATGCAGGGGAGCGGGAGCGGATGCTGGAGTATATGCGGGAGCGGCCGAATGATCTCGCGCTGGCGGTGTTCACGCATCTGCCGAAGAATAGGCATTTGGAGGGGATGAGCCTGCGGGACATCGCGGCGGCGCGGGGGCAGTCGTTGGAAGAGAGCCTGCTTGACTTGCTGGTGGAGGAGGAGTTGCAGGTGGGCTACCGGGGGGCGCCTCCGGACAGCGTGGCGGTGTGGCGGCAGATTAGCCGCGACGCGGTGGAGTTTTTGTCGCGGCCGGACTATATGGTGGGGAGCGATTCCATACACACGGGCGGCGTGCCGCATCCGCGCGCGTATGGGTGCTTTCCGCGCTTTCTGGGGCGGCTAAGGCGCGGCTACGGGGATCTTTCGCTGGAGGATATGGTTCAGCGGATGACGGACAACGCGGCGCAGCGGTTCGGGCTGAGCGGGCGCGGGCGCATAGAGCGGGGGGCTTACGCGGACATAGTGGTGTTTGACGCTGAGCGCGTGAATGACAACGCCACTTATGACGATCCATGCCAGTTTCCAACGGGGATACCCTATGTGCTGGTGAACGGGCGGGTTGCGGTGGATAGCGAGCGCTGTACGGGGGAACTGGCAGGGCGCGCAATTCCGTAGGGCCGGCGGCGCATCCCTAGTAGCAGTAGCGCGTCGAGGGTAGCGCATACGGGGCGGCGTATCCCTAATGGCGCATACGGGGGCAATAGCGCATCGCGGGGGCGCGGCAAGGCAAGAGGTGATTGGAATCGCCGTTGATAGAGCAGACGCTCATAGTGGCAGGCATCGTGTTCGCGGGGGCGCTGGTCTTCTGCGCGGTGGGGTTTGGCATTGGGGTGACGTCCATACCGATGCTGCTGCTGGTGGTGGACGAGCAGACGGCGGTTGTGGTGGTGAACGGCGTGTCGCTGCCGATGTTCGGGCTGGTGATGTGGCACACGCGGCGGGATATACCGGCGCGGCGGGTGTTGCCGATGGCGCTGGCGGGACTGGCGGGCGTTCCGGTGGGCGTGATGTTTTTGAGCGCGGCGGACACGGCGCTGCTGCGTATCGCTATCGTGGCGCTGATAATCGGGCTGACGCTGCTTGCGGCGCTGGACCGGCGGTGGGCGCTGCCGCAGTCGCGGTGGGCGGAGCTTGGGGCGGGCTTTGGCGTGAGCGCGCTGCTGAACGCATTCGGGGTAGGCGGGGCGCTGATGGCGCTGACGCTGCTGTCGCGGCGGCTTGGGCGGCAGGCGCTGCGCGGTTCGCTATCGCTGTACTTTCTTGTGGTAGAGGGCGCGGGCGTTGCGGGCTACGGCTTTGCGGGGTTGCTGACGGCGGAGCGGCTGGCGTTGATTGGGGTTGCGGCGCTGCCGGTGTTGCTGGCTTTTGGGGTTGCGGCGCTGATACATCGGCGGATGAACGAGGCAGTGTTTCGCAGGGCGGTTATCGTTACGATATTTGCAACCAGCGGGATTGTGCTGGTTAGGGAGGTTGTTAGTCTGCAATGGGTTTGAGGGCGGCGGCGATAGGCGCGGCAGGGGTGTTTGCAGGGGCGGCGCTTATGCGCGGGATTGATAATAAGAGGGCGTTTCGGCGCGGGGCAATGGCGGCGATTATGGCGCGGGGCGCGTTGGCGCTTGCGCGGGAGGTTGTTCGGATTTGATCGAGGTTCTTGATATTCTGGCGGGAATTGGGTGGGCAGGCGTTGCGGTAGCGGCGGCGGCGGTGTTCTTTGGCGTGATGGTGTTTAGCGCCACGGGGTTTGGGATAGGGATGATAGCCACGCCGCTGCTGCTGCTGGCGTTTGAGCCTCAGACGGCGATAATCGTGCCGGGGGTGATGGGTTTCTGCGCGGGCATCCGGATAATGGCGCAGTCGTGGCGGGACATTCCGTTTAGGGATGCGCTGCCGATAAGCGCGGCGGCGGTGGTCGGCTCGCCAATCGGGGTTCTCATATTGCGAAACGCGGACGCCGGCGTACTTAGCATTGGGATAGCGGCGCTCATCATCTTGTTCGCCATAGGGTCGTTCTTCAAGCTGGAGCGGGAATTGCCGTACTCTAGGCCGCTGGGGATATTGGCGGGGTTTGTGGTGGGAGTGCTGCTGCCCACGACGGGGGTGGCGGGATCGCTGGTGATGCTGTATCTGATGACGAAGAACTGGGAGCGGCGGCAGGTGAGGGCGGCGATGGCGTTCTTCCTGATGGTTCTGATGGTATTCGCGCTTTCGCAGATGGCGCTCGCGGGGCTGTTCACGCCGATGCGCCTTTCGCTGATTGGCGCGACGGCGATACCGGCGGTGGTCGGGGCGGTTGCGGGGACGCTGCTTGCGAGCCGCCTGAATGACCGGCTGTTCCAATATATGGTCATCGGGATAATCATCGTGTCAAGCGTGGCGGTGATAGGGCGGGAAGTAGTGGGGATGTGAGGGCGGGATGCGGCCGGGATGCGATGCGAGGGGGAATGATTTGACAAGGCGGCGCGGCTTTGTGATAGTGGGCGGGCGATAGCGGGCTTACGCGGCGATAGCGGGCTTGCGGGCGACGAAATGAGCGCAACGAAATAGTGGGAGGCAATCCAATGAAGATAACGGCGGTTGAGACTTATCCGGTGGACAGGTATTTGTTCGTGAAGGTTCACACGGACGCGGGGATAACGGGCTACGGCGAGGCGGGCGCTTGGGGGCATATGGAGGCGACGGAGGCGGCGCTGCGGCTGAAGTTCGCGCCGTATTTGGTGGGGAAGGATCCGCTGCTGATAGAGCATCACTGGCAAACGATGTATCGCACGGGGCATTTTCGCGGCGCGGCGATAATGGCGGGGATAAGCGCGATAGACATTGCGCTGTGGGACATCGCGGGCAAGCATTTCGGAGCGCCGGTGTATCAGCTGCTGGGCGGCAAGGTCCGGGACAGGGCGCGGGTGTACTACCATGTGTTCGGGGAAACGCGGGAAGAGCTGGTGGCGGGCGTCAAGTCGGCAAAGGCGGACGGGTTCACGGCGGTTGGGCATCTGACGCCGTTTCTTGACGAAGACCGCGCCGTGCCATACTACAAATCGCACTCGGACAAGATGGCGGACGCCATAGACGCAGTGCGGATGTACCGCGAGGCGGCGGGCAGCGAGGTGGACTTGTGCATAGAGATACACCGGCGGCTGACGCCGGCGGAGGCGGTCGTGCTGGCGCAGGGCATCGCGGAGTTTCATCCGATGTTCTATGAGGATCCGATACTGCCTGAGAACTTCGACGCAATGGGGCTGGTAGCCAATCACATAAGCGTGCCGATAGCGACGGGGGAGCGGCTGCATTCCATCCACGAATTCGACATGCTGCTAAAGCGCGGCGCGGTGCAGTATGTTCGGCCGGATGTGTGCTTGGCGGGCGGGATAACGCATACGAAGAAGATAGCGGCGCTGGCGGAGGCGAGCTACGTGGGGGTTGTGCCGCACAATCCACTGGGGCCGATAAGCACGGCGGCGTGTCTGCAAATCGCGGCATGCTCGCCGAACTTCGCCATACAGGAATACCCGATAGGCGAACACGAATATCCCAAGAATGTGATGGTGAAAGAGCCAATCGCGGTGGAGGACGGGTTCTTGATTATCCCGGACGCGCCGGGGATAGGCGTAGAGATAGCGGACGACGCGCAAGAAAAAGCGCCGCCGCGCACATACGGGCAGATAAATGTGCGGCTGCACAGGGACGGGTCTGTGGTGGATCAGTAGGGGGATAGGCGACGGGTTGCAAGGGCCGGCGGGCAGGGGAACTGAACTGCAATTGCTATAATTGCTATGCAAGTTCCCCGCTACGCCCTTGCGCGAACATTGCCCGCGTTGTGCTGTCTGACGCGCGGCGAGGGCGGCAATGTGTTAACGATTAGTCAACGACGAAAGGTTGCCATTTGGGTATGGATATAGAATTGCGCTATGTGGGCGAGGATGAGTACGCGGCGTTTGTGAGGGCGGCGGCGCGCGGGTTTGGGTCGCAGATTAGCGATGATATGCTGCCGGTTCTGACGCCGCCGCTGAAGCATGGGCGGATACTGGCGGCGCGCGAGGGCGGCAATGTTGTTGGGACGTTCGCGGTGTTTCCGCTGGCGATGAATGTGCCTGAGGGCAGGTCGGCGCGGACGGCGGTGGTGTCGGAGGTGGCCGTGCTGCCCACGCATAGGCGGCGGGGGATACTGACGCGGATGATGGAGCGGCAGCTGCGCGAGGCGCATGAGGTGGGGGACGTTCTAGCCAACCTGGGCGCGTCTGAGAGCGTAATCTACGGGCGGTTCGGGTTTGGGATCGCAACCTACAACGAAAGGTGGAGCATAGACAGGCGGCACACGGCGATAGAGCATGCGCCGCGCTCGGAGGGGCGAGTTCGGTTCGTGGAGCGGGATGAGGTTGTGCCGCTGTTCCCGGAGGTGGCGGCGCGGGCGTGCGCGGACAGGCCGGGGTTCACGGCGCTGCGGGCGGAGCATTGGGAGCAGTTCCTGGCGGACTTTGAGCAGATGCGGGACAATCCGGGCGGGCCTTACAACTTTGCGGCGTATGAAGAGGATGGGCAAGTAGATGGCTATGTGATATACCGCATACGCGGCAACACGGTGGTCGTGCAGGATTTGATGGCGGCAACGGCGGCGGCGCATGTCGGGCTGTGGCGGTTCTGCTTTGGGATTGACTTGCGGGAGACGATTGAGTCGTCCAACCGGCCAACTGACGATCCGCTGCCGTGGATGCTGGCGGATCCGCGGCGGCTGAGCCGGACGCTGGCGGACTGCATGTGGCTGCGGGCGCTTGACGCGCGCAAGGCGCTGGAGGCGCGCAGCTACGCGCGAGAGGGGCGCGTCACGCTGGAGTTGCGGGACGATTTCTGCGCGTGGAACGCGGGGCGGTATGAACTGGAGGGCGGGCCGGACGGCGCGCGCTGCAAGCGGACGACGGCAACGGCGGACATAGCGCTGTCGGCGGCTGACTTGGGCGCGGCGTATCTGGGGACGGCGTCGCTGAGCCGGCTGGCGCGGGCGTCGCGGGTGGAGGCGCGGGATGCGGGGGCGCTGCGGGTGGCTGAGGGGATGTTTGGGGCGGGAATGGCGGGGTGGTGGCCGCATGAGTTGTAGGGGGTTAAGGCTGCAGGGTTAGGGCAGCGTTGAACGCCTTAGGGTCATACCAGTAGCAACCGACGCATGTGCCGCGATAGAGACCGTTGCCCCTGATTTGGGACACGGTGTAGCCCAACCGCTTAGCGTCAAAGCGGTTGCCAGTCTCCCGACACTCTTTGCAATGTTGCCGTTTCGCATAATTTGCCGCTTTGGACAGGGGCTGAAAGTCCTCTATCCGTTGAGTAGTGGTATCGTTCAGTTTTGGGTCGTCGCGCCTGCCATCCTTGTGGTCGACCTCAGTGTTACTGGTGGCAAGGACGACACACCTTTCGTCTCTGTGATGTTCTCTGATGTCTTGGCGGATGGTTTTGATAATTGGATTCTTGTTAAAGCCGGACAGTTCTACGGCTATGATGCGCCCACGCTCTATGTGCCTCACAATGTTGTAGCGTCTGGCAAGCCCGCCATCTTCGCGGCACCAGCTCCCGCCATTGCCCATTCGCAATCGCTCGTATTTACCGACGAATTCCGTGACCGGCACACGGCGCGAAAACCCATCGTCAGCAGGTTGCGCTAGTTCCAGGAACAGGTCAGCTAGAGTTTGGCGTGGCATGGCTTATTCGCTCCTTGGCTATTCGTACATAGTCTTTGTCTATGTCGCATCCCGCGAAATTGCGCTTGAGTTGGTTGGCGGCGAGGGCGGTTGTGCCCGATCCAAGAAACGGGTCTATCACCAAGTCGCCCGGGCGGCTGTGCTTTTCTATGAGTTGGCGCATCAGCTCAAGCGGTTTCTGAGTGGGATGAAGCCGCTTTCCGTTATTGGGGATAGCGTGCCTGTATATGCCATTGTCGTACTCGCTGTTGAATGTGGGGCAACCCTTTTTCACGCCGAGTACGGCTATCTCGCGGCTATTCGTTAGGTAGTTGCGCTTGCTATTGAGCGGCACGGGGTTGGTTTTCAGCCACTCTATAAACCGCAGTTGCTTAAAGCCGGCATCTTCCATCGCGCAGGCGAGATCTGTGATCTTCCACAGATCGTAGAACACTATAAGAGTGCCGCCATTGCGGAGGATGCGATACGCTTGAGCGCAAAGCGCGGTTAGGTCAACTATACCATGATCCCACTTGCCGAAATCCATACTTACGGCAAACCGCTCGACGCTGTTGGGACCTAGTTGCTGAAATCCCGTCTTGCGGCTTATAGTGTATGGAGGATCGGTCAACAGCAGATCAACGCCGCTGTCGTCTATCCCGTCGAGGAATTGGCGAAAGTCTGCCGCCTTGATGGAGCAGTATGGGGTTAGCGCATGGGATGCACTAATCATATGGTCTGTCTTGATTTTAGTAGCAGTATTGTACATTTGCTATATTTCTGACTAAAGTTTGGCTAATCCGTACTAAATAATATCATGCGCTACACAACATTGCAATAGCGGAAACGGCGAATTTCCGATTATAATTAGCCTAAACAGAAATTGAAGGGAATTATCCACAATGATGGCAAGCATCGTGGGGACGGAGGGACTATCTGCACATTGCAGGTTGCAGTGAATTACGCTATACATAACGAAGACTTCCTGGCGGGGGCGGGGCGCGTGCCGGATGGGTCGGTGGATCTGGTGATAGCGGATCCGCCGTATCGGCTGGGCAAGGATTATGGGAACGGGTCGGATATGATGCGGGCGGATGAGTTTTTGGCGTGGACGCGGGCTTGGGTGGATGCGGCGCTGCCGAAAATCAAAGATACGGGCAGTATGTATGTCTTTACGACTTGGCGGCATTCGCCGGAGATTTTCTCGCATATCAAGACGCGGATGCTGATGGTGAACGAGATTATTTGGGATCGCAGGGTTCCCAGCATGGGCGGCACAACGCGCCGGTTCTCGTCGGTGCATGACACGATAGGGTTTTTCGCAAAGTCCAAGGCGTACTATTTTGACTTGGACGCGGTGCGGATACCTTATGACGCCGAAACTAAGAAGGCGCGCACGCGGTCTATATTTGTGGGCAAGAAGTGGCTGGAGGTCGGGTATAACCCGAAAGACGTCTGGAGCGTGTCTAGGCTGCATAGGCTGCATCGGGAGCGGGAAGATCATCCTACGCAGAAACCTTTGGAAATCATAGAGCGAATGGTGAAGTCGTCCTGCCCTGAGAACGGCGTGGTTCTTGACCCATTCGCGGGTTCGGGGACTACGATAGAGGCTTGCTTGAAGAACAAGCGGCGCTGCGTGGCGTTTGAAATCAATCGGGATTATTGCGATATGATGGAAGAGCGGGCGCGGCGTGTCGTTGCTGCGCCTAGACTGGCTTTGTAGCAACTGGGGGCAACGCGGCATTTGCGGCGGCGCGGCATATTGGCAAGAAATGATGGAGGCAGGGGAATTATGACGGCAATCATCACGAGCATCGCGGGGACGGGGGAGCGGGGGTATGGCGGGGATGGAGGGGCGGCTACGGCGGCGACTATGGATAACCCGTTTCATGTGGAGTTTGACGCCACGGGGCGGTATCTGTATGTCGCGGACTGCTTTAATTACGCGATACGCAGGGTGGATATGAGGACGGGGGTGATGGACACTGTCGCGGGGACGGGCGAGGCGGGGCATACGGGCGATGGCGGGCTTGCGACGGCGGCGCGGATTGATGAGATTTACGCTATTCAGGCGGACGTGAACGGGGATGTGTATATTCTGCAGCGGTTCAATCCGGCGGTGAGGAGGATCGAGCGGGGGAGCGGGATAATCAGCGTGGTGGCGGGGGATGGCGAGGTGGGGTATGGGGGCGACGGAGGGCTTGCTACGGCGGCTCGGATGCGGGAGCCGAATGATTGCGCGCTGGATGGCAGGGGCGGGCTGCTTATCGCGGATGTGCAGGATCAGCGCATACGGCGGCTGGACATCGCAAGCGGGGTTATCAGCACATTCGCTGGGACGGGCGAAAAGGCGCACACGGGCGACGGCGGGCAAGCGCTCAAGGCGGGGATTTTCGGGGCGCGCGCGGTGTGCGTTGACGGCAGGGGGAATACCTATGTGTGCGAGCGGGAGGGGAATACGATACGCCGGATTGACGCGGCGGGGGTTATCGCGACGGTGGCGGGAACGGGCGCGAAGGGGTATAGCGGGGACGGGGGGCCTGCGATAGAGTGCGAGTTCAATGGGCCTAAGGCGATAAGATGCGATGGCGCGGGGAATGTGCTTATCGTGGATACTGAGAATCACGCGATACGCAGGTTGGACGCCGTGAGCGGGGTTATCAGCACGGTGGCGGGCGGGCGCGAGGGGCCGGGCGGCGACGGGGGGCCTGCGCTCGAGGCGGGATTGGCGCGGCCGCATGGGGTTGTGGCGGATGGCGCGGGGGCGCTTTATATCGCGGATAGCGAGAATCATCGGATACGGGTCGTGCGGTGACGCGCCGGATTGGGGCGCGGCCGCCCGCTGCCTTGCAACGACATAGCGGCGGCAGCGGGCAGGCGATATAGCAGCGATATGGGGCTAGGCAATGATCGCTCTTTGGAGGGCGGCATCGTCAAAGTCTAGGCCTAGGCCTGGGCGGTCTGGGAGCTTGATGACGCCGTTTTCGGGGATGATGGGATTTACGAACAACTCGGCTACGCGCTCGGCGGGGCCGGTGAATTCTTCGGAGAATTCGTGGGGGCGGACGGCGTTCGTGACCGTGCTGTAGGCGTGGAGGCTGGCGACCGAGTTCGCGCCGACGTTGGGGCTGTGCGGCATAATGACCTTGTTGTTGGCGACCGCCATTTCATAGACGCGGACAATTTCGGAGAGGCCGCCGACGTTTAGGATGTCGGGCTGGAGGATGTCGGGGTTGGCGAGGTCTATGAGGTCGCGGAAGCGCCATGCGGAGGTTTCCTGCTCGCCGGTGGAGACGGCGCAGTTGAGCGCGTCCACGACTTGGCGCAAGCCGCGCAGGTCGTATTGGGGGAGCGGCTCTTCGAAGTGGGCAACGCCGAGCTCTTCAAACCGCCTGCCCTGCTGTATGGCGGTGGGGACGGAGTAGCCGTTGTTGGCGTCAAAGCCTAGCGGGACGTCGTCGGGCAGCCATTCGCGGCAGGCTTTGAATATCTCGAAGTCTTTTTTGGGGTCGCCGTCTTGGCGGTAGTCGCGCCAGTCCATACGGATTTTGAAGGCGCGAAAGCCTTTTTCGTAGCCTTCTTGGACTTCTTCCAGCATTTCGCCGGGGGATTTGCGCCAGCCGTTGCCGCGGCTCCAGTAGAGGGGGATTTCGGTGCGGCGGGCGCCGCCTAGCAGGGCATAGACGGGGAGGCCGGCGGCTTTGCCCATAATGTCCCAGCAGCAGATGTCAATGGCGCCGGCGATTTGTGGCGGGAGGCGGGTAGCCTGCTGGCCTGTGCCGAGCGCGAGGGTTTCCCAGATTTGGCGCGGCTGGCAGGGGTTTTCGCCGATGAGCAGGGGCTTGATGACGGATTCGTTGTAGGCGCGAAAGACGTCTAGGCCGCGCGAGCCCTCGGCGATGCCGGTGATGCCCTCGTCGGTGAAGACGCGGACGATGAGGCGGCCGCCCATGCCGACGAAGGATTGGTCGTCTTGGTGGAAGAAGGGGCGGAGTTGGTTGATTTGGATGTCGGTGATTTTCATTGTTTGCCTTTCGTGGTGTTTATGGTAGCGCCGGTATGGTTCGCTGCGGATTGGCGGGTTAAGCGCGGGGCAAGCACCTAGGTTTTGCCAGCCTTGAGTTTCTTCCAGTACCACATGCGGGGCTTTCGCCAGACGCGAGTTTGATACTGGCCATGTCCGAAGTACAGCTTGTAGCCTTTGTAGTGGTAACGCTTGCCTTTCATATACCTTACCCTTATGGAATATGGTTTATCTGCGTCAACGTCCTGCACTTTGAGTTGTTTCATCACCCATTTTGGAACGCGGGAGACGGACTGCATTGGAGGCCAGCCGCTAGAATTGACATCGACGGTGATGAGCCGCCATTGGGGTTTAGAGAAAGATTTATGCTGAACGGCGGGTTTGGCGGCACCGGATTTGGCGGTGCGGAGTATCCGGTAGATACCCATAATGTTGGCGTCGGAGTCGTCAAAGATGATTTTGTAGCGAAAAGTTCTGCCGGTGATGTAGTGGGTCAGCTCGTCGGGGTTATCGCCCAAGCCTTTGTCCTCGATGTCGGCTATCTGTTGGCGAAGCCAATCGGATACGGCGGGCGAAAAGTCTTCTTCGCCGAAGAAGCGATCGCCAATGAGTTCCCAGTCGGGCGCGGGCTTTTTGTCGGGAGTGAACGCCGAAATGATTTGTTTGAGCATCGCTAGAATACCTCATTGCAGGCAGCGCAGCGATAAATGTTGTGATGCGGGTGAAAGCGAACACGCACATTGGGGCTGTCGCAATATGGGCAGGCGTCGGGCAGCGGCAACATCTTTGCCTCTCTGTGATTGTCTTTCATTTCGCGCCATATATTGAGCGTTATGCGGTCTCTGTGGAACGCCAACTTGGAAGGGTCTATTTTGCCGGGGTGTATGAACTTAGCGTCTAGGCATTCGCTGGTTGGAAACTTACGTAGTGTGCCGCCAACAATCGCGCCAAAGTAGGTTTTGGCGGGGGATTTGCCCTCTAGCACAAGCGATACTATCTTGACCCTCAGCCCCGTTTCCTCTTTGGTTTCGCGGGATGCGGCGCTGGCGTAACTCTCGCCCATATCCACATGTCCGCCCGGCAATGACCACTTGTATTTCTGCTTGCCGTAGCCCCTTTGGATGAGCAGAATCTGACCGAGCTTGTTTTCCACAAGGCAGAATGCCACTTTTCTCGCCATTTGGGTAACGCCTTTCCAGTGCGCCGATACTTGCTTATGTTACACGCATTTTGTTAGGGATGTCCACTTGCGCGCGAATGGATGGGCGCATAATGATTGCAGTAGCAGTAGGCCGCTCCTCTAGCGCGAAAGGCGGGCGGTGTCGGGGACGATGGGGGAGCGGGGGCCCCACCAGTGGATGTGGATGTGGTGGCGGGCGCGGGTGCAGGCTAGGTATAGCAGCATGCGGTCGAAGTCGGTTTCGTTGTAGTTGATTTTGCCGGCGTTGGCGACTATGACGGCGTCGAATTCCAAGCCTTTGGTGAGTACGATGGGGCTGACGATGATGTCGGTTTGCTGTATGTCGCCCGCTTTGAATTCGGATACGCCCGATATGCCGGCGTCCAACAAGTCTTTGGCGATTTCGGTGGAGGTGCGCCGCCATTTGGTTAGGACGGCTATGGAATTCACATCGGCGTGGCGGCGAAGCTCGCGCACCGATTCGGCGATGGCTTGGCGCATATCCGCCGCGCTTTTGGAGCTCTGGAGACGAGGGCGGCGTCCGGCGCGGGTATGGGCTATGGGCGTCTTGGCGGTTCTGCCATGCAGACCTTGTATGACGCGATTGGAGTATTGAGTAATCTGTTTTGTACTCCGATACGACAATCGGCTTTCCAGCCTGGACACCTTGTCCCTGTTGAATAGGTCGGCGAGGCTGCGCCAATTCGTGATGGATTTGTAGGGCAGCAAGCCCTGCCGCAGGTCGCCGAGGATGGTGAAACTATCGCTTGGGCAGTGCATCCGCATCAGTTCCACTTCGAGCGGCGAGACGTCCTGCGCCTCGTCCACGACTACATGCTGGAATCGCTCGCTTTGGAATCCGTTGAGGGCGTAGTCTAGGTATAGCGCCGCCGCCAAATCGGTGATTCCCAGCGCTTGCCCCGCATCCGTGTAGGTGGCGGATTCGCTAATCAGGCGCGCGTCTTCCAAGTTTAGGTCGCCTTTTTGGGCGAATGTCAGGATTTTGTTGGGATCCCGCATTAGGCTTACGTATTCGGTTCTGAAGTCTATATGTTTCCAGGAGGCGAGGGAGCTTTCCACATCCAGTTTGGCGCGATTGAACAGGTCGTAGCGCGTTGCGCCGCGCCGAGCGCCGGCTGATTGGAAGTTCTGCCTTGCCAGTTGCGCGGCAAGATTTTCAATCAGACTAGCGCGCGCGGCGTTGGGCTGCGGATGCTGGCTGAAGGCTTGGTTGACTGCGCGCTTGAATTCGGCGGCGCTCATATTAGGCATTTCGCGCGGATGATTAAGGGCATCGCGCTTAGTTCGGGCAGAGATATGGCGGACGTAGTTGTCTAGCAGCCGTTTCATTTTCAGCCCACCCTTGAATTGGTGGGCGTCATACTGCGCTTGGCTTGACTTGCGGCGATTGCTCATTAAGTCATCAAAGACCTTATCGTCGCGGCTAAGGGTTACTCGCGCTGAGAACTGCCCAAGCAACCAGTCGTTGACGGTCATTTGGCGCACGCGATTGACGCCTAGGCCGGGCAATAGGCCGGACACATAGTTCAGGAACGCGGGCGAGGGGCCGAACATTATCACTCGCTCCGGCGTTGGGCGTTCAAGCCCTCCAATGTCGCTGAACGGGGATAGGATGAAGTCTATGCGATATAGCCCGATAAGGCTTTTCCCGCTGCCTGCCGCGCCCTGCACGATGAGGGTGGGGCTTGCGGTTGCGGCTATCGCCTCATATTGCTCAGGCTGGATCGTCTGGACGACGTCTGACATTAGCTCGCCGCGGGGTTCGGCAAGCGTTTGGTTCAGCAGGCGCGTGGACTGGCCTTGCGAGGCGGGGGATTGCGGCAAGATTAGCGTCTGCGAGGGCGGCGGCAAGCGCAGGGCGTCATCAATTGCCATCAGCGTGGCATTTTCAATAGTCAGAAAGCGTTTCAGATAAACTGACGCTTTCCTTTCCTTGCCTTGCACATTGAAAGTCTCGCCGGCAGGGTTGTAGTAGAGCCGGGCGATGGGGGTGTTGCGGTGAACAATCGGGGGTTGCAAATCGTCGGGAATGCCGGTGATGCCTGAGCTGAACGAGCCGATGTATGCCGTCCTGATTTGCTCATCGCCATCTAGGATGTAGTCGATGCGCCCGAAATATGGGTTAGGGCGGCTACCCTTAAGCTCGAGCAGCTTTTCTTTCTTCATTTGGACGATTTTATCGGCGGCCTTAACGTCGCCCGCGATAACCGGACGGGAGTCGTCTTCATTGATTCTGTTGTCTATCCACTCCACCACATCCCCAAGATGCCGCTCTTCGTGCTGGAACTCGGCGCCGCGGTCGTTATTTTCTTGGATTTGGTTTGAGGTGGTCATCGGCGACTCTCCCTAGATAGGTTCGCGTGGTAATGTAGCAAATATGTTATGGGTAGGCAAGCGCCGGCGGGCAAAGCGGGCTATCGCCCCAGTTCGGTTAGGGTTTGGCGGGCGCCGGCTGTTGCCCAGGGGGCGTCGCCGCCGGCGGTTAGGAAGAGGCCGCCTTGGGATGCGCGGCGCAATGCCTCGGAGGCGTTGGGGGTCCAGATGCCGGGGATTTTGCGGGCGCGCTTGCAGGCGGCGAATGTTTGGACGATGAGGTCGTCGTGGGCTTGCCAGTCGGCGGGGTCGCTGAGGTCTGCGCCCATAGACATACTGAGGTCGCCGGGGCCTATCCAGCAGCCGTCTATGCCGTCGACGGCTAGGATTTGTTCGGCGATATGGGCGGCGGCGACGGTTTCTATTTGGACGGCTAGGAAGATTTCGGCGTTTGCCCATTGCATATAGTCGCCGCCGAGGAAGCCCGCGCCGAAAGCGCCGCCGGATCTGCCGCCGAGGGGCGGGTAGCGCACGGCGTCTGCGGCGGCTTTCGCCTCTTCGACGGTGTTGACCATAGGGACGACGATGCCCATCGCGCCGCGGTCTAGCAGCCTGCCGATAGCGCCGAATTCGTTGCGGCGGACGCGCGCCATGGGCATAGCGCCGCCCATCCAGATGGCGCGGAATGCGCCCATAGAGCCGTTGTCGTCCCATGCGCCGTGCTGGTTGTCCACTAGGATGAAGTCGAAGCCGAGCGGGGCGATGAGTTCGGCGGATAGGGCGGAGCCGAGGCTGACTTCCGCGCCGAATGCGGGGTTGCCGTCTAGCATGCGGCGTTTGGCGGTGTTGATGGTCATGATGCGCCTCCGTTGTGCGGTGTGATATGCGGCGCGGGTGCGCCGGCGGCGCGTATCATATCACAAGAGAGGCGGATGGCGGGAAAGTATCTTGGGTGAGTTAGGGCAGTCTTATCGGATTGCTGTTTGCAAGAAATCCGAATGGGACTGCCCTTGTGTGCGGCGGGTTATTCTATTTCGCTGCGGACTGAGGTGTGGCCGCCGAATGGGTCGGGGTTTTGCAGGCGGTCATGGGCGTCTTGGTCGGCTTTGAGGTGCCAGTCGAACCAGGCGCGGGCGTACCAGTCGCGGATGAGGTGGGGCATATAGACGGGGGTTCCGTCGGCGAGGGTTGTCCAGTCCAGGAGGTTGTAGGTTTCGGGGGGGCCGCTTGCCGCGGACGGGTCTAGGGCGGCTGCGCCGGTGGGCTTGCGGGGGAAGGCGGGGAGTTGGGCGTCGGGGGATGCGCCGCGGCGGCTGTCGTCGGCTAGGATGTCGTGGTTGACGTCGCGGACGATGACTAGGGCGCGGTCGGATGTGGCGCGCTGCCATGCGCTGAGTGCGACGGGTTGGGGGTTGTCGATGCGGTCGGGTAGGGCGCGCTCGGCGTCAAGGGGGAATGCTATGGCGGGGTCGCCGCCGGCGGCGGATATTGTGGCTTGGAATAGGCTGATGAATATGCCCTGCACAAAGGCGTCTTCGTCGCCGATCATTTGGAGGATGGGCTTGCTGTTGCCGACGGGCAAGCCGTCGGGGGTTTCGCCGCCGCCAAACATTTCTTCGGGCGTCCAGGTGTAGGGGGGGCCGTTGTTCAAGCCGATGGCGGCGGCGGCGCTGGGCAGGTGGTCAAGGGCGAGCTGGGAGGTCATAGAGCCGAGCGAGTGGCCCGCCAAGCCGATGCGGGCGGCGTTGACGCGGCCGGCGAAAGCGCCGCAGAGGTCGCGGGCGGCGCTGGTGGCGCCGATGGAGGTTAGGGCGGCGCTGCAGTCGTCGGGCTGTTCGCCGAGCATACGCATCGTGTAGGCTACGAGGGATACGTCGGCTACGCGCTGGCGGAAGAGGTTTTGCATCATCGTTGTGGCGCGCCGGATGCCGCCGGGGATGACGCGCTGCTGGCCGCCGTCGTCTGCGAACATAAAGCCAAAGAAGTTGGGGATTACCTTGAACTCGCTTTGGAGTACGCGGTATGCCTGCTGGACTTCTTCGGGCGTGGCTTGACCGGCGAATGGGGAGTCGGGGTCGTGGAAGACGAGCGGGTTGCTGCCGTCGGATATGAATGTGGGGGCGGCGACGAAGTAGCCGTGCGACGCCAGGAATTCGGCGAGGGATGCCCATTGCGCGTGGTTGCCGCCTAGGCCGTGCGATAAGATGATGAGGGGGAAGTAGCCGTCCGCGGGCGCGGCGTCTAGCCAGGAGCCGCGCGGTGAGTTTAGGAATTGCTGCGTGGCAGGAGTGTCTATCTGGACTGAGGCGGGATCGACGCGCTGGGCGGCGGCGATAATCTGGGCGGCGACGGCGTTGTCTTGGAAGTAGGAGTCCATTAGGGTGGCGGGACGGCCGTCAGCGGCGGGATAGGGCATGCGCGCGCCGTCGGGGCGGTTGGCGGATGCGTCGGATTCGGCGGGGTACCATATTTGGAATACGACGGTGCGCGTCTGGCCTGCCGCCTCTACGCGGCGCAGGGTTTCGCGGTAGGCGTCGGATGCGTAGGCGGCGTTCCATGGGTCAAAGCGCTGGCGGTTGTCAACGGCGAATGCCATTGTGGAGCCGACGGCGTAGTCGCCGTAGGCGGCGGATGGGGGGATGGACGCCAAAGGGGGGATTGGGGTGGATTGGGGTTGTGGCATAGTGGCGTTTCCTTGCGGAGGAGCGGGCGGTTGTGGCGGCGCGAGGGCAGGGGCGGGTGGGTTGGTGGGCTGGGTTGCCGGCTGCACGGCAGCCGGCTGAGATGCGGGTTGCGCGGCTGCCGGCTGGGATGCGGGTTGTGCGGGGGCTGCCGATTGGGATGTGGTAGCGGGCGGGTTGGCCGGCTGCGTGGCGTTGGCAGGGGATTGCGCGGCCGCCGGCTGTGATGCTGATTGCGCGGCCGGTTGGGTTGTGGCGGCGATTGGGGGGGCGTCGGAGCAGGCGGCTAGGATGGCTAGGGATATGGCTAGGCTGAGTAGGGCAAGCAGGAATGGCGGGCGGGCGGGTTGGCGCATTGAGGCGTCTCCAAGGGAGTGTGTGCAGAGGGTAGGGTTTTGAGTGACCCGCCTCGGACTCGAACCGAGAACCTACTGATTAAGAGTCAGTTGCTCTGCCAAATTGAGCTAGCGGGCCGTTGCGGCGGCGGATGCTGCCGGGTGCCGTTTGATGGCAGATTTATTCTAGCGTTGCGGGTGAGATTGCGTCAAGGATATTTGGGAAGATGGGGATACCTGGCAAGTAGGGTGTGCTTAGCCTGTGGGGATATGGGATTTTCGCGGGCGGCTAGGCGATATGGGCTGAGATATGACGACGTGGGGCGACGCAAGCGGGGGCGTGCGGCTGGTTTGCCACGTATTTTCCCGCTTGCGTCGCCGCGGGTGGTTGGAGTTAGCGCGTTATCTCTAGCTCGAGGGTGAAGTCGCCGGGGGTTTCGGAGTGCCAGGTCGTTGCCTCTATGGTGTAGGCGCCGGGCTGCAGGGGCAGGGTTATTGTGGTCGAGGATGCGGTGGCGGATCCCGATTCGCGGTTGATTGAGCCGCCGGTTCCCGCGCCGTTGAGCAGGTAGAGGTAGGGAGATGCGTCGTCGGATGATAGGGTGATGGTTGCCTGCACCGCGGAGCGCAGCGTGAACGTGTAGAAGCGCGCGTAGTAGGTTAGGTCTCGGGGCGGGTTGGCGCTGAGGCAGCCGGGCGTCCAACTGCCGCTGTTCCAGCTGCCGGTGAAGTTGTCGCCCAGGTTTTGTACGCAGGCTGCGGGCGTGCGCTCTACGGCGGCTACTCGCGTGGGCGTAGGCGAGGGCGTGGCGGTCGCAGTTGCGGTTGGCGTTGCGGTCGGCGTGGGCGTAGGCTCTATCACGATTGCGGGCGTTGCGGTCGGCGTGGGGGTAGGCGTTGCGGTTGGCGCGCCCGTATCGCCGCCCTCAAGCTCGGCTATCCTTGCCGCCATTGTAGCGATGAGGTCGGACATTGCGGCGACAATGTCGGATATTTCAGCAACCTGTCTGCTGAGATCAGGGTTGTCGGCGACTTGGCGTCCAAGCGCGTCCAGTTTGTTCATAACTTCGTTGGATGAAGTGGGAGTCGCGGCGGGCGTAGCTGTGGGGGTTGGGGTTGCGGGCGGCGCGGATGTGGGCGTTGGCGTCGGGGTTGGAACGGGGGTAGCGGGCGCGGATGTAGCGGTGGGCGTTGCGGTTGCTCGCGGCGCGGATGTGGCGGTGGGCGTGTGGGTTGGCTCTATCACGATTGCGGGGGTTGGGATCGACGTGGCGGTCGACGTGGGCGTTGCGGTTGGCGCGGATGTGGCAGTGGATGTGGGGGCTGAGGAGCTGCAAATTGGCAACCCAATGCGCCCTATCTCTTCGCTGCCCAAAGCCGCGCGCAGAGAACCGGGGATGCAACCCGTGAGCCGGTTGTTGCTGAGTTGCAAGTACCCGAGCTTGGGAAGGTTGCCCAACCACGCGGGTATCTCGCCCGTCAGGCGATTGGAGCCGAGATACAAGACAGTGATTTTGGAAAGGCTACCCAACTCTGAGGGTATCTCGCCTGTCAGACGATTTTTGTGGAGAACCAGTTCCTCAAGGTTGGCAAGGTCGCCCAACTCCGCGGGTATTTCGCCCGTCAGTTGATTGGCGTCGAGATACAACTGTCTGATGTTGGCAAGGTCGCCCAACTCCGCGGGTATTTCGCCCGTCAGTTGGTTGGCGTGGAGGACCAACCTATCAAGATTGGCAAGTTTGCCCAGTTCCGGCGGTATCGCGCCCGTCAGTTGATTCTCTTCGAGATGCAAATGGATGAGATTGGCAAGTTTGCCCAGTTCCGGCGGTATCGCGCCCGTCAGCCGATTCCTTTGGATATTCAAACGGCTGAGATTGGCAAGGTTGCCCAATTCCGCGGGTATCTTGCCATTCAATCTTTCATCGCTCAGCCACAATCCTGACACGCGATTGTTTGCTATGGTTACGAGCCTCCAATCGCTAATGGCGACATTCGCTGACCATCTCAGGTTGCCTGTCGCGCCTTCAAGCGTGGACTTTGCGGCGAGCAGCGCGGCGCAGTCGGCTACCAGGCCGGCGTTGCTCGCGGGGTTCGGCACGGCCGTGCCGTTGGAGCATTGCTCGGTGTACTGGGCGGGTATGGGTATGACGCGCGCGGCGGAGGCGTCCGTGTTGGAGGCGGTGGCGTTTCTCGCGCCGGTGGTTAGCAGCGATACGGCTATGATGGACAACGCAGCGACCAGCGCCAGGGCGGTTGCGGTTCGGAGCGCGTACTTAGGCATATGCTCGTCCTCCCGTTGCTTGATTTGCTCGTTCTTAGGATGTTCGTCTAAATTTTATCGTGCGCCCCATAATTATAAAGCCCAGCGCAAATGTAGGCAAGGGTGATGTGGGGGCGGCGTTGAGCCGCGGCGGGGTGGCTATTGCTTGGGGCGGCGCTGTAGTTGGGCGCGGAGTTCGGCGATCTGGGCATCGGCGGCCTCGCGCGCGTCGCGTTCTTGGGCGGCGGCGGCCTCGGCGGATTCGCGGGCGGCTTGCTCTTGCAGGCGGGCGTCGCGTTCTTGTAACCGTCCCTCGCGTTCTTGCGCCTCGCGGGCCTCGGCGGCCTGGCGCGCCGCTTGCTCTTGCAGCCTCGCCTCTCGCTCAGCGCCAAACGCCTCATTCGCCTCTACCAGGCCTAGCATTGTGTAGCCGGTGACAGGGTCTTGCGTGGCGAAGTGGCGGCCGTCCCAGCGGAGGTTTATGCCCATGACGGGGCTGCGCGCCCAAACTAGGCCGTCGTCGCCCTCGTGCAAGCCAATGCGGCGGTATTCGCCGTGGGATAGGTACTCGCCTACTAGGGGTTCGCCGTAGCGGTCGCCGCCGGATGGGTCTAGACGCCAGTATTCGGATATGCCTAGCGAGGCGTAGCGCTCGCGCTTGAGTGTGAGGTCTTCGCGGGCGGTGTGTTTGGATGCCACCTCTATGACTACATCGGGGGGCTTGCCTATTTCCCAAATGAGGTAGCCGTTTCGGAGCTCTACATCTTCAGGATTGATGCCGAGGGCTACCATGCAGTCGGGGGTGAGCTTGGCGTTCATGTTTGATCTGTCCCAACAGAGGTATGCCTCGCCGGTTACCAGGACGTCGGGGCGGTTTTTGAAGTGGCCCTCTATCATAGGAAGGATGCGGTTTATTGTGGGGATCTGCTGCATAGCGTCCTCAACGGGTTCGGGGTCGGGGAGATAGTTCCAGTAGTCGGAGTATTGCTGTTCGGGGGTAGCCGCCGCGTCTTGCTCAGGTGCTATCGCACCGTTTGCGAGTATATGGGGGGCAGTTTTGGCAGTGGTCATAGTTCGCTCCCGATAAGTGGTTGCGGGTTGTGCCGTGTTTAGTATATTACCATTAAATAGCGATTGGGTGTCATTTTCGCGGACGGGTAGGCTTGGCATTTACGAAAGTGCGCTTTGGGGGTATAATCGCGGCGTGGATGGCAATCTGCGGCTATCTACGCTAACATCCTATCTAAATCTCACCCTGAGTTCCCAAAGGAGGGGCGCAATGGCAAGAGAACGCGGAGATGTGATTATCGGGGAGGGGGCAATCAAGTTCGGGCTGGAGTATCGGGATCTGCTGTCCGACCAGGGCGTGTGCGTTCACGCGCTTGGGGATGTGGACGGGGAAGAGGTGGAGTTGCTGCGGTTCGACTGCTTTGACCACGAGCCGCATTACCACTATGGGCCGGAGAAGCGCAATACGCGGCTGATGCTGGACAAGACGACGGAGGGCGATCCGCTGGACTGGACGCTGCGGCAGCTGAATGAGCGGCTGCCTGAGATGGTGCGGCGGGCGGGCTACGACGAGCTGGCGGCAGGCATCGATATGGACGGGTTGCGCGGGGCGCTGGATGAGACGGAGGCGACCGCCAAGCGAATGGCGGTGGACGGGCGGCGCACGGTGATGCACAATCGCGGCGATGAGGTTATCGAGGCGGGGCCGGTAAGGTTCGGGCTGGAGTTCCGCGAGCTGGCAAACGACCGGGGCGTGGCTATCCATGTGCTAGGGGATGTGGGCGGCGAAGAGGTGGAGCTGCTGACATTCGACTGCTTTGAGCGCGCGCCGCATTACCACTATGGGCCGCGAGCGAAGAATCAGCGGCTGTATCTGGATAGCACGGCGACGCCGGATCCACTGGACTGGGCGCTGAACCTGTTCAAGGGGGGCAAGCTCGCGCCGATGCTGGAGCGGGCGGGCTATGGCGACCACGCGGCAAGGCTGAACCCGGCGGTGCTGGCGGATAGGGTGGCTGAGGTGGAATCGGTGGCTACGCGGATGCAGGCGGATAACGCTAAGTAGGAGCGGCAAGGCAAGGGCGCATAAGCGCGTATAGGGCGGCCCCGCGGATGGTGAGTGTCCGCGGGGCCGTTGGCGTTGTGTGGCTTGCTGATGGGATAGGCGAGGGCGGGCGCTAAGAGTGCGGGAGTGTTGCGGTTGCGCGGGATTGCACAAGGCAGGGCGAGGCCTGAGCGAAAGGCGGTTGGCGGGGGAAAGCGCTATCGCGTTGCGGACGGCGCGAAACCGATTGTACATTCGCGCCAAACCTGTTAGTGTAAATGGGCGGCGGCGCTTGGGCGATTGCAGTCAAGCGCATAAGACGCGGCGAGCGCGGGCGGCGGATGTTCGCGGCGGCAAGACGACGAAGCCCTGTATGTGAGAGTGAGTGAATGAAGCGTACCCTACTGATACTGGCGGTGGCAGTTTGCGGGCTAATGGCGTGTTTGCCGAATGTATCCACGGAGCTCTCCGAACCCGAGGCGCGGGCGCTGATTGAGCGCGAAGTGCTGAACATCTGCGGCGGCAAGAGCAATACCATCATCACGAATATGCTGGTGGCGGTGCAGAACGCGGAGCCGGTAGCCACAAGGGACAACTGGATCTTCACTATGGCGGTTCCGGGCGCGGCGGGCGAGATGGAGACGCTGGTGTTCCCGTCCAAGATAGTGTCGGGCGATTTCGTGGTGCATCTGAAGACGGACGTGTGCAAGTAACGCGGCGCTAGGCTGGGCTTAGGGCATTTCGCGCAGGCGCTTTTGGGTGAGCAGCACAATGGCGCTGAAGGCGAGCAGGGCTATCGCCAAGATGCCTATGACCGCCTCCGCGCCGATAATCTCGGCTAGGGAGCTGGCGGGCAGCGTTCCTAGCGGCATTAGGCCGAAGTTGAGCATAAAGACGCTCATTACGCGGCCGCGATACCTGTCTTCCACCTCTTCCATTATGAGGGACTGGTTTAGCGTGCGCCGGCCGGCGTCGCCAAGACCTAGGGGCAGCATAAGCAGCGCGGCGATGGCATAGACGGGGATTATGGCAATCAGCAGCAGGGCGACGCCCGATATGACGCTGCCGATGATTAGCAGCAAGCCGCGCCTGCTCTTGCCAAGCGAGGCGATGAATAGCGAACCGGCGAGGGATCCGCCGCCCATTATGGTTACAAGCAAGCCCATAGCCTCAGGGCCGGTGCGATAGACGTCCACCACGAATATGGGCATAAGAAAGCGAAAGGGCATTGCCAGCAGGGATGTCGCCAAGCCCATAATGAGCAGGATTAGGACTAGCGGGCTGCGCCAAATGTGGACTAGGCCTTCCCAGATGTCGCTGGCGACGGGCGCGGGTCGGCGGGATGCGCCGGAGCCGGATTTGGGTATCATGCCGGTGAGGGCGAAGGCTATCGCGCCGAGCCCGGCTATGATGTAATAGACGTTGTAGGGGCCGAGGTAGGCGTATGCCCAGCCCGCAAGCGTGGGGGCGATCAGGGTCATCATGCTCATAGCGGCGGCGTTGAGCGCCATTGCGTTGGATAGGCGCTCCTGGCCGACGAGCTGGGGGATGATAGCCTGGCGGGCGGGCATTAGGAAGGCGAACAGGCTGCCCTGGATGATGGACGCCGCCCAGAGGTGATACCAGGCGATTACGTCGAAGTTTATGGCAATGCCGATGATGAGGGATAGCGCCGCCGCCATCGCTTGGCCGGCTTGGATGATGTACTTGCGCTCAAGGCGGTCGGCGAAAGCGCCGCCGAATAGGGATAGGCCTAGCAGGGGTATGGCGAAGCCGGAGTTGACTACGCCGAGCAGGAAGGGGGATGAGGTGATTTCGTAGGCGAGGTAGCCGCGCGCGAGCATCTGCATCTGCATGCCGCCCATCATCACGAGCATGCCGAGCCAGAGGTATAGGAACGGGCGGCTTTCCAGCGAGGCGAATGTGGCGCGCCAGTCGTAGGCGGGCGATTGGCGGCGCGCGGACGACGACGGGGGGCGGGATGGGGGCGCGGTTGGGGCGGATGCCGCCCGCGAGACCAGGCGGCGCGGGTTGCCCTCTATGCTACTTTCGGAGGCGTCTGACATTGGGCAAGTTTATACGCATTGGCGGGCGGGCGCAAGCGGGGGATAGGTGCGGGCGGCGGTTCCATCCATTTCTCAGTTGGCGATTTCTTGCATAGTTATTTTGGGCTTTTGGTTGAATTTGGCTCAAGATGCGCCGTTTAAGCGCTTGCGCTCTGCGATATATTGTTCTATTATATTGCGCGTAATGGGCAGTCTTGTCGCAACGCGCAAAGGGATATGTTATGTCGGAACTGAATGTTGAAAATCGGACGCTGGCGATAATGGATAATCTGCGGTTTTTGCGGCGACTGAATAATGAGTGCGTGGATTTGATTGCGATTGATCCGCCGTTTGCCGCGAATGAGACTTTCATAGGGAGGCCGCGTCCGCCGATTACTGACGCGGAGTTCGCGGAGGAGGTGGCGCTGGCTAGGGCGCATGGGGTTGAGCATAGCGAGGGGCGCGGCGAGACTAGGGTGAGGGATATTTGGAGTTGGGACAACGACGTTCATCCCGATTGGAAGATGCGGATTCAGGATGATTATCCGGCGGTTCACGCGGTCATAGAGGTGGTGGAGGTTTGCGCTACTGAGAATGAGGCGGCGTATATCTCGTTTATGGCGGCGCGGCTGCTGGAGTGCCACCGGGTTCTGAAGCCGACTGGCAGCATCTATTTGCATTGCGACGGGCATGCGGACAGCTACCTGAAGCTGCTACTGGACGCGGTGTTTGGGCCGCGCAATTACCGCGATAAGATTACGTGGCGGCGGCATACATCAAATCAAAGAGGCTCTCAGTTCACGCCTAGAAGGTGGGGAAATACCTCGGACACTATCCTATTCTACGCAAAGTCGGACGCTGTTCGGGTTAGGCCTTTCCGTCCTCTGACCGCCGAGGAGTCCAATGAGAGGTATCCGCTTACGGACGAAAACGGGCGCAGATACTATGACGACAGCTCTCACATCTGGAGTACGCCGAATATGGGGGCGCGTCCGAATCTGTGCTATGAGTGGCGCGGGTTCACGAATCCGCATCCGTCGGGCTGGCGGCTGAGCAGGGAACGCCTAGAGGCAGAGTATCAGAAGGGCAATTTCGTTATTTTGCCCAACGGCAGGCTGCAGCGGCGCAAGTATGAAGACGATGATCGCGGCGCGGCAATCGGCAGTATGTGGTATGACATCAATCCGGCGATGGGGCGGGAGCGGACGGGATATGCCACACAAAAGCCGGTGGAGTTGTATGAGCGGATTATCCGGGCGAGTTCGCAGCCTGGGGATGTGGTGATGGATATATTCGCGGGCTGCGCTACCACTGCGATTGCGTCGGAGCGTTTGGGCCGGCGCTGGATCGCGTGCGATATGGCGTATCGCTCGTGGACGATGCTGAAGCGGCGGTTCTATTTGAATGGGATAGCGCTGGCGGATATGACCGATTCTACGAAGGATGCGCTGGCGGCGGCGACTAGGCATCGCGGGTTTCAAGAGCCTCAGCAGCTGACGGCAAGCGTTACGATGGGGCCGGGGGATCTGCCGGTGCGCGGGGATTATGATCCGGAGCCGCATCATCGGTTGGCGCAGACGCGGCGGCGGGGGGAGCGGCAGTCGACGCAAACGGCGAGCTGGTCGGGGCGGATTCCGAAGGATGAGGCGAAGCGTATGCTTATCAATCGGTTTGGGCCGGTGTGCTGGGGGTGCGGGTTTGAGCCGCGGCGGCCTAATGGCAGCATTGACGAGTCGCTGCTGGAGGTGGATCACATACGGGCGCGGCGGCCGGCTGAGGGGGCGCGGGGGAGCGATGAGTTGTATAACCTGGCGTTGCTGCATCGGACTTGCAACGGGGTTAAGCGCAATAAGATGACGCTGGAGCAGCTGCGCGAGCATAACGCTTTGCACGGGTTTCTGTATGTGGATAGGGTGTCGGATTTGGTGGATCTGTATGAGGCGACTGAGTTCGCGGCGGAGCAGATAGCGCTGCATGCGGCTGAGGCTGAGCGGGGGATGCGGCCGGCGCTGGGGAGCGGGTAGGGGCGGGCAAAGCGGGGCGAAAAAGTGGGCCTGGGCTATAAGCGGCACTCATCCGACTAGCGGAAGGCGCTCACAGGTGTTCAGCCCAGACCCGTATCTTTCGTGAAGGTTGCATCTATACTATCACATCAGGTGGGCGCGGTGGTAGGATACGCAGTGAATATCAAGGGGTTGGCGCGGATGTTGTGGCTGTCTTGGCTTGTTTCAAAAGGTTTCAAGGGTTTCAGATAAGGGGTTGACGAATGGGCAATACTTTTGGGCGGATGTTTAGGGTTACGACGTGGGGGGAGTCGCATGGGGATGCGGTGGGCGTGGCGGTGGACGGCTGCCCGCCGAGGTTGCGGCTGAGCGAGGGGGATATTCAGCGGGAGCTGGACCGGCGGCGGCCGGGGCAGAGCGAGATTTCCACGCAGCGCAAGGAGGGGGATCAGGCGCAGATACTTTCGGGGGTGTTTGAGGGGGAAACGCTGGGGACGCCGATATTGATAGGCGTTTGGAATACTGACGCGCGGGGCAAGGATTATGAGCATATGCGGCGGGTTTATCGGCCGTCGCACGCCGATTATACCTATGACGCCAAGTTTGGGATACGCAATTGGAAGGGGGGCGGGCGGGCGAGCGCAAGGGAGACGATAGGGCGCGTGGCGGCGGGGGCTATCGCTAAGAAATGGCTGGCGCAAGAGTACGGGGTTGAGATAGTGGGGTATGTGAAGCAGGTCTGGCGGCTGGCGGCGGATGTGGATCCGGATACGGTGTCGGCGGCGGATGTGGAGGCGAATATCGCGCGCTGCCCGGATCAGGATATGGCGGCGCGGATGATTGAGCGCATCAAGCAGGCGCGCAAGGAGGGGGATTCGCTGGGCGGCGTGGTGGAGTGCGTGGCAAGGGGAGCGCCCGCTGGCTTGGGGGAGCCGGTGTTTGACAAGCTGGAGGCGGATCTTGCCAAGTCGGTGATGTCTATGCCGGCGTGCAAGGGGTTTGAGGTGGGCAGCGGGTTTGGGGGGACGCTGCTGACGGGTTCGCAGCACAACGATCCGTTTTACAGCGAGTCCGGGCGCATCCGCACGCGCACGAACAATTCGGGCGGGATACAGGGCGGCATCAGCAACGGGGAGAATATCGTGATACGCGCGGCGTTCAAGCCAACGGCGACGATAATGCGGGAGCAGGATACGGTTGATGTTGACGGGAACGCGGTTGCGCTGCAGGGCAGGGGTCGGCATGATCCTTGCGTTCTGCCGCGCGCCGTGCCGATAGTGGAGTCTATGATGGCGCTGGCGCTGGCGGATCATGCGCTGCGGCAACGGGGGCAGGTTGGGCGGGTGTAGGCTCGGCGCTCAGGGGCTAGACGGCGTATATGACAAGAGGGACGTTGCGACGTCCCTCTTGCGTTTTGCCGTATGCTTTGCGCGGTTAGACTACGGGGGATGTGCCGCCGTCGATGTTGACGGCGACGCCGGTGATGTAGGCGGCGCGCTCGGATACTAGGAATGCGACGAGGTCGCCGGCCTCGCGGGCCTCGCCTACGCGGCCTATGGGGACGCGCTTGCCCATCTCTTCGTAGTAGGCCTCAAGGGTGAGGTCGGGGTTGCCGTCTTTGGCGGCCTCCCAGCGGCGCTCGTGCTGGCCGGCCTTGATGAGGCCGATGCAGACGGTATTGACTAGGATGTTGTCGGCGGCGTAGTCCTTGGACATTTCTTTGGTGAGGGCGATGCCGGCGGCGCGGCTGACGGAGGTGGGGACTGAGCCGGCGGTGGGGGCTTTGCCGCCGGGCGTGGTGATGTTGACGATGCGGCCGCCGCCCTGGGCTTTCATCATCGGGATGGCGCGCTGGGAGCAGCGGATAGCGCCGAAGAGCTTGAGCTCGATGTCGTAGCGCCAGACTTCGTCGGTGACGTTCTCGAATAGGTTGGCGGCGGATGTGCCTGCGTTGTTGACTAGGATGTCCAGTCTGCCGTACTTGTCGGCGATGGCGTCGAAGAGGGCGTCAACGGCGGCTTGGTCGGTGACGTCGGCTACCATAGGGGTGACGTCGCCGCCGGTTTGGGCGCGGATGTCGGCGGCGGCGGATTCCAGGACGTCTTGGCGGCGGGCGCAGATGACTACGCGAGCGCCCTCGGCGCATAGGGATGTCGCCGTGCCTTTGCCGATGCCGTCGCTGCCGCCGGTGACTAGGGCAACTTTGCCGGTCAAACCCATATCCATATCTGTATTCTCCTTTGCGTTGCGTGTATCGCGTGTATCGTGTTGTATAGCGGCGCGCGTTTGCGCGGCTATGATTGGTTGGCTTGGTTGTCTTGCTTGGCGTATGCCTCGTCTAGCAGGTCGGTGATGTATCGGACGCTTGCGTCAATGCCCTCGCGCTGCGCGCCGTATTGGAGTTGCATAAGGCAGCCGGGGTTGGCGGTGGCGATGATGTTAGCGCGGGTTTGGCGCACGGCGCTCATTTTGGAGTCTAGGACGCGGAGGGAAAAGTCGCGCTCGGTGATGGTGTATGTGCCGCCGGCGCCGCAGCATTTGGATGCGTTGGGGAGTTCAACGAATTGGATGCCGGGAATGGATCGCAACAGGGCGCGCGGGGCGGCGGTGACGCGCTGGGCGTTGGACAGGTGGCAGGAGTCCTGGTAGGTGACGCGGTAGGGCAGGCTTGCGGTGGGCGGGTCGATGGGGAGGTCGGCTAGGAATTCGTGGATGTCGCGGGTTAGGGCGCTGAGGGCGCGGGCTTTGTCGGCGTAGGCGGGATCGCGGCGCAGCAGGTGGGGGTACTCTTTCATGCGCGAGCCGCAGCCGGCGGAGGCGACTACAAGCGCGTCGACGTCGGCGCTGAGAAAGGCGTCTATGTTGCGCTTGGCGAGGTTGCGGGCGGTGTCTAGGTCGCCGACGTGGGAGTTAATCGCGCCGCAGCAGGCTTGGCCGGCGGTGACCTGGACGTCGCAGCCGTTGCGAGTTAGAACGCGGACGACGGCGTTCATTTGGGGGCCGTTGACTAGGGGCATAACGCAGCCTGAGAGCAGCGCCACTCGCGCCTTGCGCTCGCCCTGGGCGGGGTAGATTTGGCCTTTGGCGCGAAAGACTTCGGAGGGCAACGTTGGGAGGGAACTTTCCATCTCGGCGAGATTGCCGGGCATAGCATTGAGCAGGCGGGTTTTTCTGATGGCGGACTGCAAGCCGGAGCGCTGGTAGAGGCGCATGCCGCCCACTAGCAGGGATAGGCGCTTTTGGTTGGGGAGGGCGCTTTTTAGGGCAAGAGATGATACCATTCTGCCGAGCAAGCCCGTCTCGCGGTGGTTTTCCACCTGTTGCATCGTAGCCTCTATGAGGCTGCCGTAGGGGACGCCTGAGGGGCAGGCGACTTCGCAGGCGCGGCATTGGATACACAGATCCCAGTGAGCTATGACGGATTCGGTCATGCCGATGCGGCCTTCGTTGACGGCTTTCATAAGGGCGATTCTGCCGCGCGGGGATTCGGCCTCTAGGCCGGTTTCCACGTAGGTGGGGCAGGCTTGGAGGCAAAAGCCGCAGTGGACGCACTTGTAGAGCTCAGATTCGGCGGGCGCGTCGGGGCCTGAGAAAAGGGGGCCGGGAGCGGCGGATTGGCGCTCTTCCACGCCGCTTGTCATCAGATGCCTCCTGCGAACCTGTTGGGGTTGAGTATGCGGTTTGGGTCGTATTGGGCTTTCAAGCCGCGCATCACGGCTAGGGAATCGCCGGTGTAGTCCCAGATGTCAATGCCCGATTTTACCGACAGCGTGGCGCGTTCCAGTATGAGCGAGCCGCCGGCGTCGTGAACGGCGTGGCGGGCGCGGCGGAGGGCGTCGGCTAGGTCAATGGCGTTGTTGAACCAGTGGGCGTTTATCATACCATAGCCGGGCTGGGAGACGATTGCCATGCCCTCATCGCGGGATAGGGCGGCAGCGATAGCGGGGATTTGGGTGGGCAATAGGGATATGCGGGCGGACATATGGGGCTGATGCGTAGGCTGGTAGCCGAAGTCGGTTAGGTTTGCCCAGAATGGCGCGGGGTCGTCAAGTTTGTCTATGGATGACGCTTGTTTGGTAAGGATGGCGTGGGTTTCGGTTTCCATTCGCTGGAGGGTGCGTTGCCTGGCGCCTAGGCGGATGGCGAGGGTTTGGGGGGCGTTGGCACTGTCTAGGCGAGCGCTGACGGCTTGGTCGTAGGCGGTCATGGCTAGGGGCATTACGCCGCTGTTGAATATGGCGAGCGCGGCGGTTATGCAGGATTGGGCGTCGGGGAAATGGGCTATGAGGGTGGTTTCGCGGCGAGGCATTGGGGTGAGTTTGAAAGAGACTTCGGTGATGACGCCGAGAGTGCCAAGCCCGCCTACGTGCAGGCGCGCCATATCGTAGCCGCTGACATTTTTGACGACTGTGCCGCCGCTGCGGGTGAGTCTGCCGTCGGGCTGGGCTACCTGCATGCCTATGACCAGGTCGCGGGGGCTGCCGTAATGCCATTTTAGGGGGCCGCTTGCGCCGGAGGCCAGGATGCCGCCGATGGTGGCGCGGTCGGGGAGGGGCGCGTCTAAGCCTAGGAATTGGGCTTGCTCGGCTAGGGCGGATCTTAGGGCGGCGAGGGTTATGCCCGCCTCAACGACTAGGGTAAGGTCGGCGGCGTTGTGGCTGACGATGCGGTTTAGGGCGGTGGCGTCGACGATAAGGTCTAGGCGCTGGATGGGGTTGCCTAGATGCAGCATAGATCCGCCGCCGCGAGGGGCAACGGCTAGGGCGCTGGCGTTTGCGGCGGCTAGAACGCGGCAGAGTTCGGCGGCGTTTCGGGGGCGGGCTATGGTTGTGGGGGAGACGTTGTCTATGGCGTCGGCGGTGGATGCGGCGCTGAGTATGGCGGGGTCAAGGGCACTTTGGAGCGCTTGATATGCGGACGAGAGGGTGGGCGTGGTCATGGGCGGGGCTAGATCCACGCGCCGGCGCCGGCGCGGGCAATGGCGCCGGCGAATGCGATTTCGTTGCAGGACGCGCCGGTGGGGAAGATTTTGGCGGGGTTGAGCATATCGCGGGTGTCAAAGGCGGGCTTGAGGCGCGCCATCGCCTCCATATCGTCGTCGTTGAACATAAAGGGCATATACTCTTGCTTTTCAAGGCCGATGCCGTGTTCGCCGGACAGAACGCCGCCGGCGTCAACGCACATCTTCAGGATTTCGCCGCCGATGGCAAGCGCTTTTTGGGTATCGCCGGGCTTGCGCTCGTCAAACAGGACGGACGGGTGCAGGTTGCCGTCGCCGGCGTGGAGCAGGTTGGCGATGGGGTAGCCACTGCTGACTGACAGGTCGCTGATTTGGCGCAGGACTTCCACGAGCTTAGTGCGGGGGACTGTGCCGTCAACGAGCAGGTAGTTGGGGGCTAGTCTGCCGAGCGCGCCCAATACGCCCTTGCGTCCCGCCCAAAGGCGCTCGCGGGCGTCTGCGTCGGTTGCGGTTCGGATTTCTATGGGGGCGAATTCGTTGCAGACGTTCTCTATCTCTTCCACCTCTTCCTCTACCGCCTCGGCAAGCCCCTCTATTTCCACGAGCAGCACGGCGCCGGCGTCGGCGGGGTAGCCCGCGTTGACGGCGGGTTCAACGGCGCGGATGCAGAGGTCGTCCATCATCTCGATGGCGGCGGGGACGATGCCGGAGGCGATGATGCCGGACACGGCGGCGCTTGCCTGGTCAAGCTCGCGGAACACGGCGAGCAGGGTTTTGACCGACTCAGGCTGGCGCAGCAGGCGGACGATTACCTTGGTGACTATGGCGAGCGTGCCTTCCGATCCGATGATGATGCCGCGCAGGTCGTAGCCGGGGGTTTCGCGGGAGCGGCCGCCGACCCATTGGAGCGAACCGTCCGCCATAACGACTTCCATCCCAAGCACGTGGTTGGTTGTGACGCCGTATGCGAGGCAGTGGGGGCCGCCTGAGTTTTCGGCGACGTTGCCGCCGATAGTGCAGGCTTTTTGGCTGGACGGGTCGGGCGCATAGCACAAGCCCCACTGGGATACATGCTCGGTCAGGTGCAGGTTGATGACGCCCGGCTCTACAACCGCTATGCGGTTTTCCACGTCCACTTCCAGGATGCGGGTCATGCGGGTTAGGGATATGACAATGCCGCCGATCTGGGCGACCGCGCCGCCGCTGAGGCCGGTGCCGGCGCCGCGCGCGACTATGGGGACATCGCGCTCTCGCGCAAGCTTGACGACAGCGGCGACCTCTTCGGCGCTGCCGGGTATGACCACGATTGAGGGCATAGCCTTGTCTGCCGATCCGTCGTATTCATATACGATAAGGTCTTCGGGCTTGTGAACGACGTAGTCGTCGCCGACGATGGCGGCTAGTTCGCAGGGTAGGTTGGGTTGGATGGGCATATGACGCCTCCGCAGTCGTCAGGGGTGTGGGAATATGATAGTGGATTGGATATTGGGTTGCAAATTAGGGGCGCGTATAGAGGCATTTAGGGCGCGAGGCGGCTACCGAAAGCGGAATGTGCGGATGGCGGCTATGGCGGATAGGAGTATCCAGGCGGATACGATTGCCAGCTCTAGGGGGTATTGCCAGAGGGCTTTGGATTCTATGGCTATGCCGCGAACCATTTCAAGCATTGGGGCCAGGGGCAGGTATTCCACTATGACGCGGAGGATGGCGGGGAGGTTTTCGGTGGGGAAGAATACGCCGCTGAGGAACATTAGGGGGAGGGCGACGGCGTTGCCCAAGCCGCTGGCGGCGGCGACGGTGCGGGAGAATGCGCCTACGACAAAGCCTAGGTTTAGGAAGACGATGTTGCCCAGGATTATCAGGGCGGCGATTTGGAGCGGGTTGCCGTTGACGGCGACGCCGAATAGCAGCCAGCCGGCGGCTAGGATTATGGCGGCTTGCGCGAGGGATACGACTAGGGCGGATAGCACTTTTGACATAAAGAATATGCGGACTTTGAGCGGGGTGGCTAGGATGCGGACTAGGATGCGCTTTTCGCGCTGGGCGGCGATTGTGGTGGCAAGGCCTATTATGGAAAAGTTCATCACGCCCCAGACGGCGAGCGCGGGTATCAGGAAGTCCAGGTAGGTTATGGCGCGGCTTGACACGCGCTCGGGGGCTAGGGCGATGCGCTCGGTGGCTTGCGCCATAGCGAGGTTGGTTTTGTCCACGAAACTGCCGACTACGCCGATTATGACGCCGCTGAATGGGTCGGTTTCGTCAAACACTAGGGTTAGTTGCGCGGGCGGGTTGTCGGATGCGGCGGCGGCTAGGTTTTGGGGGATTATGAGCAGGTTGGCGAGATCGCCGTCGGCTATGGCTTGGCGGGCGGCGGTTTCGTCAGCGTGGCGCTCTATGTCGATGCCGTCGGCTTGGGATAGGCTGTCCATTAGGCGGGCGGATAGGTCGTCTTGGGCGCGGTCTATGACGGCTAGGGTTACGGATGAGCCGACGTCGCGAAAGAACAGCCCGAATACAATCACGAATATGAGCGGGAACGCCAGCGCCCAGAATACGGCTTGGCGGTCTCTGATTATCATTTTCAGATTGGCTAGGGTGAGGTGGTAGAGGATCATAGGGATATGCGATTTACTCCGTGAGGGCGCGGCCGGTGATGTGCAAGAAGACGTCCTCTAGGTTGGCGGGGATGACTTCCAGGTGGTTTAGGGGGGCGCCGGATTGGGTTGCCCAGGCGATGAGGGCGGGGACGGTTTCGGATGCGTCGGCGCAGCGCAGGCGCGGCATGCCATCGGGGTGGGGCAGCGCCTCGCTGACGCCGGGCAGGGCTGCGAGCGCGTCTAGGGGCGGCTCGCCGCCGATGCCGACTTTGATTTCAAACGGGACGGGCAATGCGCGCACTAGGTTGTCGGGGGTGTCTAGGGCGACTATCTTGCCGCCGTTCATAATGGCGATGCGGTCGCAGAGGAACTCCGCCTCTTCCATGTAGTGGGTTGTGAGGACGACGGCGCGGCCGTCGGCGTTTAGGGCTTGGACGAACTCCCAGAGGGAGCGGCGGGCTTGCGGGTCAAGGCCGGTGGTGGGTTCGTCAAGAAAGACGACTTCGGGGTCGTTGACTAGGGTTGCGGCTATGGTGAAGCGCTGTTGCTGGCCGCCGGAGAGTTTGGCGACGGTTGTGTTGGCGCGGTCGGCTAGGTGAACGCGCTCTAGCAGGTCAAGCGGCTTGACGCTGCGGTTGTAGAACATTCCGAAGAGGACTAGGATTTCGCGGAGGGTGAGGTTGTCAAAGTAGGCGGAGGCTTGGAGTTGAACGCCGATGCGCTGCTTGACGCTTTCAGGCTGCTGCTGCGTGTCAATGCCGAGTACGAGGGTTCTGCCGCCGTCGGGTTCTACTAAGCCCTCTATGCACTCTAGGGTGGTGGTTTTGCCGGCGCCGTTGGGGCCTAGGATGCCGAACACTTCGCCGCGCCGCACTTGGAAGGATACGCCGTCCACCGCTTGCAGATCGCCGTAGCGCTTGGACAAGCCCTCAACGCTGATAACGATGTTGTCGTCGGGCGGGTGTGAATTCGTCATGCTTGTCTTGTGGTTGCGGGCTTGGGTTTGGCGCGATAATGCGCGTGCCGGTTAGCCGCGCGGCTTTCGCATCATATCAGACGGATTAGCGGTTAGCCAACATATTGGGCCGGGCTAGTCGGCGAGCTGGCGGGCTAGGGTTGCCGGGTCGGATGTGGGGAGTTGGCAGGCGTAGTTTTCGCAGACGTAGGCGGCGGGGCTGCCGTCAAGCAGGGTTTTGGCGGCGAGCAGGGGGAGGGCGGAGTCGGCGGGGACGTCGGCGCCGGCGGCAAGCAGGACGCGGTTGGGGATGCAGTGGCGGTGGATTTCGGCGGCAAGCGCTTGGGTAGCGGCGTGGGCGGGATCGCCTATGAGGGCGATTTCTTTGGGGCGGGACAGGTAGAAGTCAAGCGCGCCGAGCCAGTGGCCGGCGGCGGTGGGGAATTGCGCCATAATGCCGCGCACTGAGCGCAGGGCGGCGGCGGCGCGGCGCTCTAGGGCGCGGTCGCCGGCGATGACGGCTAGGCGCAGCAGGACGTCCGCCGCCATTGAGCTGCCGCAGGGGATGGCGTTGTCGGTGAGGTCGCGGGGGCGTATGACTAGGCGCTCGTGGTCGTTGCCGGTGTCGTAGAACGAGCCGTCGGATTCTTGCCAGAATAGGCTGACCATATCGTAGCCGAGCGCTATGGCGCGGTCGAGCCATTCGCGGGCGAATGTAGCCTCGTGCAGTGCGAGCAGGCCGTCAATCAGAAAGGCGTAGTCTTCCAAATAGGCGTTTAGTTTAGATACGCCGTCTTTGTGGGTTCGGAGCAGGCGGTTGTTTTGGATTAGGTTGTCGCAGATAAAGCGGGCGTTGCGCTCGGCGGCGGCGCGGTAGTCGTCGCGCCCGAACACGGCGGCGGCCTCGGCGAATGCGCGCATCATTAGGCCGTTCCATGCGGTTAGGATTTTGTCGTCTAGGTTAGGCGCGATACGTTGGCTGCGGATTTCTAGCAGGCGGGCTTTGGCGCGGGATAGCAGCGCGGCGAATTCGGGGGCGGACAGGTTTTGCTCGCGGGCTAGGTTGGCGGCGTCCATCGCGACGCGGAGGATGTTGCGGCCCTCAAAGTTGCCATGCTCAGATACGCCGTAGTAGCGGCTTATTATGGCGGCGTCGGGTTCGCCTAGCGCGGCTGCGATTTCGGCGGGCGTCCATATGAAGAACTTGCCCTCAACGCCCTCGCTGTCGGCGTCTTGGGCGGAGTAGAACCCGCCGTTGGGGGCTGTCATTTCGCGCGTCACGTAGGCTAGGGTTTCTTCTACGATGCGCTTGTAGAGGGGGTTGGCGGTGATTTGGTAGGCGTGGAGGTAGAGGCGGGCTAGGAGCGCGTTGTCGTAGAGCATTTTCTCGAAGTGGGGGACAATCCAGAATGCGTCGGTGGAGTAGCGGTGAAAGCCGCCGCCGATTTGGTCGTAGATGCCGCCAAGCGCCATTCTTTGCAGGGTGAGTTCCGCCATATGGAGCGCGTCGGGGTCTTGAAAGCGCAGGTGGTGGCGCAGCAGGAATTCGTAGGTCATGGGCTGGGGGAACTTGGGCTGCATGCCCACGCCGCCGTGCCGGTCGTCGAAGTCGGATTGGACGCGGGCGAGGGCTTGGCGCATAACGCCGTCTGTTAGCGGCTGGGCGTCTGACGCGGGGGCGGCTAGGGTTTGGCTCATCCGGTCGGCTATTTGGTCGGCGGAGGCGGTGATGTCGGCGCGGTTGTTGCGATAGACGTCCGCCATAGTGAGCAGCACGCGGGGGAATGAGGGCATGCCGCCGCGCTCTTCGGGGGGGAAGTATGTGCCGCCGTAGAAGGGCTTGGCGTCGGGGGTCAGAAAGACGGTCATGGGCCAGCCGCCGTGTCCGGTGAGGGCTTGGACGGCGGTCATGTAGATGGAGTCTATGTCGGGGCGCTCTTCGCGGTCGACTTTGATGTTGATGAAGTTTTGGTTCATCAGGGAGGCGATAGACGGGTTTTCGAAGGATTCGCGCTCCATCACATGGCACCAGTGGCAGGCGGAGTAGCCCACGCTGAGCAGGATGGGCTTGTCTTCGGCTTGGGCGCGTTGGAGCGCCTCATCGCCCCAGGGGTGCCAGTCAACGGGGTTGTTGGCGTGCTGGAGCAGGTAGGGGCTGGTTTCGTTGGCGAGGCGGTTGGGCATTGGGGGGGATCCTTTCGGGCGGGCGGCGCGCCGTTGGGCTAGGGATTGGCTTGCTCTTGGGCGTGGCGGCGGGCGTTGAGGGCGAGGAGGTTGGCTAGGATGTCTTGGTCGGATAGGTTGGATTTCCAGCCGTATGCGCGGGCGACGGCGTGGTCTAGGTTGGCGTGGGCATGTTGGAGCCATGGTGGGTTGGCGTTGTAGAGGTTGGTGAGAGTGAGCCGGCGGCGCTCGGTTTCGGCGACGACGGGGTTGCCGAGCAGGTCGGTTTCGGCGGGGTTGAGCCAGTTGTCGCGGAGTTCGTTTAGGCGCCGGGCGGCGGCGGCGATTGCGGCGCGCTGGGCGTCGTCTGGGCGGGGGAACGGGAATGTTTCAAAGCAGGTTGTGGGAGTGTAGCGGGGGCGGTCTTCTAGTTGCGTCCCAAGTTCCGACGCCCAAACCCTGTGATACTGGCTGTGCAGGATGCCGAAGAAGTAGTCGTCGTCGCTTGCGAATACGTCAGTGCTGTCGTTGCACATTATTTCGGCGTCAACCCAGACGAACAAGCGGTGCTTGGAAATCCTAGGCGTGGCGATATAGCGGCTTAGCCCCTGCAACGCTTGGCGCATTTGCGTAGCGGGCGCGCCGTACTGCCACCAATATTCCGCGCGCCGCCTGATCCTGTTGTTGATTCGCTGGGGCCTTACGGCATCCTCTACATGCCCAAACGGCATTTCGTATTGGCAGGCGTCATCAAATTCCATGACGCCGAAGTCAATCGTGTAGATTCCCCTAGGTATCTGGGCAATGTCCCGCGCGCTCATTACGCGCCTGACAACATCCGAATTCGGCTTGCCATTCACATTGAGCGGCTGGCTAAGCATTAGCCTTGCGATACTGGCGGGAATGTCAAAACTGCCTTTCGGGGATGGCCCCTCAAAGGACAAGTCGGCGTTTTCGCGCAGGATGCGGGCGGTCGTAACATCAACGCCTGTGGTCAGGTTGGCGTTAATGCCGGATACAACCTCGCCGTCAAGCGTTATCTCAGTTTCGCTGCCGTCGTCAAAGCCGATGATAGAGATACGGACATTCGCGCCGTCAAGCATCCACTCTTGGTCGGACACAGCCATAAAGATGTCGCCGGTGTCTTTGATGCGCTGCAACACGGCGCGGCTGTCTCTGCCGCGTATTCCCTGAGTGGCAAGCAGTCCGGCGCGTTTCGTTTTGCCGGCGGCGATTTGGGCGCGCGCCTTTTCCAGCCAATAGCAGCATAGGTCGGAGGCGTTGGGCAAGCGATCGCCATAGACGCCAAACAGGGCGTCGGTGTAGTCGTTGCCTAGATTAGCGCGCATGCCGCTGTAGCCTAGGAATGGCGGATTGCCTACGATGAATTCGGCGTCGGGCCAATTGGGCTCCAGCGGGTTGCCGTCATCGTCGTAATCTAGGATGGAGTCCGTTCTTTGAACGATGCCAAACGGCATTAGGACGGGGTTGTGCGCGTATCCAAAGCCGTTTGTTTGATGCCATTGGATATAGCCAATCCACAGGGCGGTGCGGGCTATCTCGGCGGCGTAGTGGTCAATTTCCAAACCACGCATTTGGGCGGGGCTGACACGGGGCGTCCAGTCGTACTGACCTTGTTCGGCGGCGTAGTCCATTACTTCTTTTTCCAAGTCAAGCAGGGCGCGCAATGCTATGTATAGGAAGTTGCCGCTGCCGCAGGCGGGATCCAGGACGGTGACTGAGGTTAGGCGGTCGCGGAATTTGTCTAGGACAGCTAGGGCGTCGTCGCGGTTGTCTTGGGATAGCAGGGTGGCGGCTTGGGCTTTGGCGGCTTGCCATTCTTGGCGCAGGGGTTTCATTATGACGGGTTCTATGACTGCCATAATGTCGTCCGCGCTTGTGTAGTGCGCGCCGAGTTGGGAGCGCTTGGATGCGTCTAGCGCGCCCTCGAAGAGCGTGCCGAATATGGACGGCTCGATGTTGCGCCAGTTCTTTTTCACCGCCAAGCTCAGATTGAGCAGAGCGGGGGCGCTGAGATCAACGGGCTTGACGCTGCTAAACAGGTCGCCGTTGAAGTGTTTGATGGGACTTGAGCCATACCTGCCGCCGGCGCTCATAGCCTCAAACAGGTCTTGAATGTAAAGGTTGAACTCGCTCGGATCGCTCCAGTAGCTGCCAGCGATGTCCGCGAACACTTTGTTGGGCAGCAGATCGGTGTCTTCGGCGTAGAGGCAGAAGATGAGCTGGTTCAGGTATTTAGCCAGTTCTTCGTTTGCGGCGTCGCGCCGCTCCATTTCCTCCACTATTTCTTTGAATAGCAGGGCGGTTTCTTGGGTAACGTCCTCAGGCGTGCGGTCGGGTTCGAATTCGTGCGGCGCGAAGAATATGTTGAGGAGTTGCTTGAACTTCTCAGGACGAGGCAAGTCGTATATGGAGATTTCGTGTACGACCGTCTCTTTGCCTGGGAAGTTTGTTTGTATTCGTATCAGTTCAAATGATGACACGATTAGCAGCGGCGGCGTTCTGAGATAGACTTGGTAGCGCAGCAGTTGGTTGAATGCGTCGGGCAGTTGGAATTCGCGCTTTTTGAACTCCCAAGCGAAATGGTTGGCAAGATAGGCGTCAGCGAAACCGCCGGGCACATGTTTCTCGAAGGTGAAGTTTTCGGGATCGTTGCGCTCAACCGGCGTGGGATGGCCGACTAGGCGACACAGGTCGGCGAACCATTCCTGCGCCGCTTGCCTTTCGCCAAATAGGGTGTTTTGCCACTTGTCCATGAACCGATGCGGCGTCATTGCGCTGATTTGGGTAGTCATATCACAAGCCTTTGATTTCCAGAGTGGTGACTTCTTGGGTGGTTAGGTTGGCTACGCGGATGGCGTGGTTGTTGGTGTCGGCGATGTAGAGGCGGTTGTTGGCTATGGAGAGGCCGGCGGGTTCGTGGAATTCGGCGAATGGGGCGGCGCCGTCGGCGTTGCCGGGCTTGCCGATGCCCAAGAACGATGAGGCGCCGCGGGTGGCGGGGTAGATGCGCTTGATTTTGTTGTTGTAGGTGTCGGCAGTGTATAGGACGCCGTCGTGATGCTCTATGCCGATGGGGTGCTGAAGGCGGACTTGGTCGCCGATGCCGTCGACGTCGCCGAACTCGAAGAGGTGCAAGCCCACTATGGTTTGGACGCCGCCTTTGCCGTTTAAGTCGGCTGAGCGGATGGCGCTGGTTTCGCTGTCGGTGAAGTAGAGTTTGTGGTCGTCCGCGACGATGCCGCTGGGCTGGGCGAGTTCGGCGCTGCTGAGGCTGCCGTCGGCGATTTGCTCGCGGCCGTTGCCCGCGTAGGGGCGGGTTTCGCGGGTGGCGAGGTCGTGCCGCCAGATCTGGTGAAAGCCCGCCATAGCGATGTAGAGGGCGTTGTCATGGACGGCGACGTCCCAGGGGGAGTTGAGGGCGACGAAGTTGCCGTTGCCGCCGTTGTGGTATCGGCGGGCTTGTTCGCCGGTGCCGGCGACGGTTTTCACGCTTTGGTTAGCAAGGTCAATGGCGCGGATGGCGTGGTTTTTGGCGTCGGCGACGTAGAGGGTATCGCCGCTTAGGGCTATGCCTTGCGGGTCGTGGAACTGGGCGCGGGCGAAGTCGCCGTCGCGCAAGCCGCGCTCGCCGCAGCCGATGGTGGCGAGCGCGTTGCCGCGGAGGTCGGTGACCACGATGCGGTTGTGGTTGGAGTCGGCTATGAAGAGCCTGCCGGAGGGGGCGTCGGCTAGGATTTTGCCGGGGAACGAGAGGGGGCGCTCCCACTCTTTCCGCTTTTCAAGGCTGATTGGCAGGGGGGCGCGGTTGATTAGGGAGTGCGCGTCGTATTCGGCGAGCATCTTTTGGAGGAGGCCGTCTAGGTCGGCGGCGTCGAACTCGCCCTCGTGCTTGCCTATGAGCTTGCCCTCGGGGTCAATGAACATCAGGGTGGGCCATGCGCGAGCGCCGTACTTCTGCCAGACTACGAAGTCTTTGTCGTTGAGGACGGGGTGCTCGATCTCGTAGCGCAATACGGCTTTGCGGACGTTCTCAATGTCCTTTTCGGCGGAGAATTTGGCGGAGTGGACGCCGATGACGGCTAGTTCGGTTGGGTATTTGTCTTCCAGTTTCCGCAACTGCGGAAATACGTGCATGCAGTTGATTCAGCAGTAAGTCCAGAAGTCCAGGATGACGATTTTGCCGCGCAGATCCGCCATAGAGAGGGGCTTGGCGGCGTTCAGCCATTCCATGCCTTGCGGGAAGTCGGGCGCGGTGATGTTGCCTGCGTAGGTTCGGGGGGACATTGGCGATTCTCCTTGTTATGTGCGGGCTATTTGGGCTTGTTGTGTGGCTTGCTATGTGCTTGTTATCCGTCTATGCGGCTTGTTGCGCGGCTTGCGGCGCGATTTGGGCGCGGCTGCTACGGGTTATCGGCGTTGGATGCGGCTAGACGGGCCATTGTTGCATATTGTACGCCATATCCCAAAACATAAACTCGTAGCGGGAGCTGGTTAGGAAGGCTTGGCGCATAGATTGGCGGGTGGCGCTGCCGCCTTTCTCGGCGAATTCGTCCACGAGTTCGCGCCAGGCGGCCGTGCTTTCTTCTAGCAGGCCGTCGCGGTAGGGTTCTGCCCAGTAGTGGTAGATGGGATGGTCGGGCAGGGCGATGCGGGCGCCGATTTCGTGGTATGTCCAGGGGCAGGGGAGCAGGGCGGCGGCGGCCTCGCCCACGCCGCCTAGTTCGGCGGCGACGCGCATATGGTTGACGTAGGCGTGGTTGGTTGGGGATATGGGCGCGGCGTCCACTTCGGATTCGCTCATTTCAAGCAGGTCGAACATCTTTGTGTGCAGCGGGCGCTCTACGGGCGTGGTGACGCGCTTGGTGAGGCGGCGCAGGGTGGGGGTGTCGGGCGCTTTGGATAGGGCGGTGGCTACGACTTGCCCGAAACCGGCTAGGTAGTGGTAGTCCTGCGTAACGTAGTAGCGGAATTTTTCCAGGGGCAGGGTAGCGTCTTGGATTTCGGCTAGGAATGGGTGGGCGTGGATGCGTTCCCAGATGGGCAGCGCCTCTTGGCGGAGGGTTTGGGAGAAGGTTTTGTGGTTGCTCATGTTTGGCCTCGTGGGTGGGTTTTCTTTCGGCTAATGGTTGCGTTTCTTCACTTGTGAATATATCACAGCGGGGGTTATCGCGGGGGGGATTTTGGGGGCGCACGGGTAGCGTTTTCGGTCGGGGAGGCGAGTCTATTTATCGTGGCAAATGGTTGGATGGCGTTGTCGCATCGCCCCGATTTGTCGGTTGGAATACGGGTTGCCAGACGCTCAAAGCCGTCTGAAAAGGAAGGCTGATGGGCGCGTGTGGGCGAAAATGCGGGGCTGATGCGGGCGATGGGTGAGCGGGACGGGGTGTAGGGCTGCGGCGGGTGGGATGTGAGCGTGTGGGTGATGCAAACCGAAACGGCAGGGATTGGGTGTGATGGGTAGCATACGGGTTGCTAGACTGGCGAAGGTAGGTAGTGTTGCGACTAAGGGGTGATGGTGGGTTGGCGGATGGTGTGTGATGCGCTGGGCTTAACCTAAACGCAAAGATAGGGTGGATGGGGTGTTGCGCGCGGGAATGGCGAGTGATTGGCAGGGAATGGCGGGATTGGACGGCGGTGAGATAGGGCGCGGCGGATGGCGTGATGGCTGGCAAGTGAGAGCGCTTAACAGGGGGTTGGATGGGTGGCAGCGCGAGGGCAAGAGCGGGTTGCGTCGCAGGGCTCAGATGCCGGTGGCGGTGGACGCCGGGGCTATGGGCAAGGGCATGTGCGCGATCGTGATGGCGTGTATGTGGGCTGGCTGATGCGCGGGGGATTGTGATGGGTAGGGGAATTGCTTGGGGGGAGCGCGAAAATCGCTGTGGGGGCTGGACAGGGGGATGCGTTAGGGGTTGGTTGGGTTGATGGCGGCGCGGTTTCGTTGGAATGGCAATGTGGTAGATATTGTTATATGTGTATTGGCGAGTGATTTGGGTTGTTTGATAGAAATATTTTTATGGGATTTAAGGGATATACGAATAGCGCGTGTGTGGCAATATGGATATTGTTATTGTGTGGCGGGAATGGCGTGGCACCCCTGGCAGGATTCGAACCCGCGACCCGCTGCTTAGAAGGCAGCTGCTCTATCCGTCTGAGCTACAGGGGCGCGTCTGTGGCTATGAATTAGTGTAGCAATGGGCGGGATATGGGGTCAAGGCAATCGGTCGGCGGCCGGGATGCGGGTGGCGATGCGGTGGAGGCGGGGGGGATCGCCGGGCAAGACGGGGGTTATGGAGACGACTTGCAGCGCGTCCATGCGGGCGAGGGTGGTGTAGCGGCGCTGGATGTGGTTGCCGATTTTGCGGCCGAGGATGCCGCCGGCGATGGCGGAGGCGGCGAATAGGGGCAGGCGTTTCCAGAGGGGCATTTGGCGCTTGCCTATGACTATTCTGGTTATGAGGCTGGTGATGAGCGCGCCGGTGGCTAGGTTTGTGCCGCAGTGGGGGGATACGGCGAGTTCGGTTTCGCCGGCGTTGAGCTTGGCTAGGGCGTCGGTTACCACTGAGGCGAGCTCGGCGGTGGGGATGGCGGCGATGATGAAGAACCCGCCGCGCGTGGAGTAGCCGCCGAGCGGGGGGGTTGCGACTTCGCGCTCAATCAGCAGGGTGACGACGGCGTGTTCCAAGGCGTGGTTGCGCCGGATGCGGTTGAGGGTGTCTGTTAGGGTGTTCTTTAGCGTGTCTGTCAGCAAGGTTTAGCCTCTCTCTAGTCCGATGCCGGATGCGGCGAAGTTCGGTTGCGTTCATTCTACACTAAATCGGAGTGGGGCGTTGGTAGCGCGTGGGATTTGGGCGGGTGCGCGAGTCGTATGTCACATACATATAAGGGATAGGCAAGGGCGGGCGCGTGGGAGCAGGGTAGGGGGATGATTTGGGCTGATGCAGGTGGGGGTCGGGTCGGCGTTGCGTCAAATCCGCAATGCGCGCTGTTTGACTAGATGCGCGGCGGGCGCGTGGGGCGGCTATTGCATATGCGGCGGCGGGAAGTGCGGCTGAGTGGCTCTCTTGCGTTGCCAGCGCCAGCGCATCAAAGATAGGCGGGGCGTGAAAGGCTTGGGCTGTCGCTGCGTTCCGATTGCGTCGTATATGGCGATATTGCGGCGATATGCGTGGGTGGATATTTCACCGCGCGGCGGGCGGCTTTGGGTGGGATGGGGTTGCTTGGATAAGCGCCGGATAGTTCTGAAATGCTTTGAAAGCGTTTGAATAGCATAGAATTGATGAGAAATACATAGAAAAGTGTTGAAATTAGCCTTGACTGGGGATTGGCACAACGCTAATATATTGACTATACATTAGACAACAAATAACAAGGAGGCGAGACAATGAGGCGCAAGACCAAGAAGATGCTGGCAGTCGAGGAGAAGTTCAATCAGCCGCTGGAGAAGCTGCTGCCGGAGATGGTTACGGAGCAGGGCTTGTCCGCCACCGCCGACTACCTCGGGGTGAGCAAGGCGACGCTTGGGTACTGGCTGCTGAAGCTGGACATCATCGTCAGGCGGGTGGCGCTGGCGCCGGGCGAGACGCTGGAGGTGAAGCGCGTGGGCTAATCGCCGCAAGGCGGCAAGCGCCAAGCTAATAGGGGCGTTGGTTGTGAAACCGACGCCCCTATTCTTTTGTCGTTGCGCCAGCCCCGTCTATGGCGTGTGTCGCCCGCCTATGTTGCCTATGGCCGCGCCCTTATGCCTATGCCGCGCTTATGCTTATGGTCGCGCCCGACCGGCCGTCTATGTTGCCTGTGCTACGCCTTGCGGCTTTACGCTACGCCATCGTTGCGCCGGGTAGCCGCCTAGCGTCTGAGGGCGCGCTGGGCCTCGCGCTCGCGCTCGCGCTCTACCATGGCGCGGCGCTTGTCGTAGAGCTTGCGGCCGCGCGCCACGCCGAGCTCCAGCTTGGCGCGATGCCGCCGGAAGTAGAGGCGCATCGGCACAAGCGTTAGCCCGCGCTCGGATACCTGGCGCGATAGGCGGATTATCTCGTCTTTGTGGAGCAGTAGCTTGCGCGGGCGGGTAGGATCGTGGTTGTTGTCCGAGCCCGCCGAGTACTGCGCGATGTGCATATTGACGAGCCACAGCTCGCCGTCTTCGGGCTTGCCGTATGCGTCGCTGAGGTTGACGCGGCCCTCGCGGATAGCCTTTATCTCAGTGCCGGTCAGCACGAGGCCGGCCTCTATGGTGTCCAGCACATCGTAGTTGCGTCGCGCTCTGCGGTTGGTTACTACCGTCCCGCCTTTCTTGATAGTAGTCATGATTATCCCGCCTGCCTCGCGGAGGGCTGCGCGTCCAGCATTGCCTCCAGCGTTTCAATCGCCTTTTCCAGCTGCATAATGTCCGCCTCGCGCTCGTCGCGGTCTATGACTTCTATGTCGGGGGCAAGCCCGCGTTGGTCTATGACCCTGCCGTCGGGGGTGTGCCAGCGGGCGAATGTTAGGAAGAGTCCGCCGCCGTTGTCCAGCTGGCGCAGGATGTTGACGCTGCCTTTGCCGAAGGTGGTCGCGCCGATGACGGTGGCGCGGTCGTGGGCTTGGAGCGCGCCCACGAGTATTTCGCTGGCGCTGGCGCTGAACTGGTTGGCGAGGACTACCATAGGGACGCTTTCGGCGACCCGGTCGCGGCGGCGCACTTCCCAATCGCGGCGGTCGCCCGCGCCGTCCACTTCGTAGAGGATTAGCCCGCCGTCTAGGAATAGGCTTGTGACGTCTATGACTGAGCTTAGCAAGCCGCCGGGGTTGTCGCGGACGTCAAGAATGACGCCCTCAGCGCCACCGTCAACAAGTTCTTCGATGGTATCGGATAGGCGGTCGGCGGTGTTTTCGTAGAAGTTTGTGAGGCGGATGTGGGCGATGCGCGCGCCGGGCTGGGTGCGAACCAACACGCTTTCAAGCGGGATTACGCCGCGCTCTACCTCTATGATTACGCGCTCCGATTCGCCGATGTGCTGCACGAGCAGCCGGACGATTGTGCCGCGCTGTCCGCGTATCTTGGACACCGCCTCAATGAGGCTTAGCCCTTCGATGCTTTCGCCGTCGACTTCGTGGATGATGTCGCCGGGGCGGATGCCCGCTTGCTCGGCGGGGCTGTCGGCTATGGGAGCGACTACCACGAGCCGCCCGTCCTGGTTCATAGACACATGCGCGCCGATGCCCTCAAAGCGGCCTTGGATGTCGGCGTTTTCGATGCCGAAAGCGGCGGGCCTGACATAGTTGGTGTGGGGGTCGTCTAGGGCGGCTATTAGGCCGCGGATGGCGGCCTCAGTGAACTCTTCGGTGTCAAAATCGGCGCGATCCACATGCTCGCTGGCAAGCAGATTCCAGACTTCCCAGACTACGGCAAGCTCTTCGGGGACGCCCTCGGGGACTTCTAGGGGCTTGTCGGGCGGCACAAGATCGGGTAGCAGGGGAGCGTCGGGGGCTGAGAGCCGGTCGTCGGGCTGCGGTTGCGACGGCTGGGGTTGTTGCGCGGGGGCGCTTGCCGACGCCACGGGCGGCGCGGCGGTCGCGGTTGATGATGTAGCGGCAGTAGGGGCGGGCGCTGACGCTTGAGTAGCCACCTGGGTAGCCGCTTGGGATGAGGTTTGCGCGGGCGTTTCGGCGTTCCCGACGCCCTCCGGCGGCGCGTCCATCTGACACGCCGCGCCCGCAAGCAGCGCCAGTCCGGCCGCCGCAACGCTCCATCGCCGCAATATGAACTTGAATGAGTTCGCCAAAACGCTCACTTCCCAATCTTTGAGTTAATTCGTGGTTGCTATCCGTGTTCGTTGTCCATATTCGCTGACACCCATTCTATCACGCGCGGCGGGATTGCACACAATTCGGGTTTTCAAGCGGGCGTTTCAGCAGTTTCAAGGGGTTGCCGCGCGCACTGAAACGGCGAGTGGGTTTCTGTTGAAAAGCGGCGTGAAATTGCTCTTTTCAGGTTTCACAATAGCCTTTACAAGGCATTTCAACGCCTGTATAGTGGTGTAGAAATGGTATTCAGATATGAAAAGAGGGTTTGAGGGTGGATTGAAATCGCGCGATTTCGGGCTGCGGACAACGCGGTTGAGAGGGTTGAAAGCGCATTTCAGAAAGCCAAATTCAGGGGATTCATTATGACGAACAGGAATGAGCGCGGCAAGCGGACGCGGGTTATCAAGCCGTATCCGGCGTACACGCTTGAGGATGTTGTGGATATAGCGGATACGATACAGAACGCCAACGCGGGGCTGCCGTTTGAGCGGGCGCTGCTGGCGGGGGCGCTGGGGACTACGCCCAAGAGCAGCGCGTTCACGATGCGGTTGAACGCATCGGCGGCGTATGGGCTGACGCAGGGCGGGTATAATGACGCCGAAATCCGCCTGACGCCGCTGGGGCAGGCGGCGGCGTCCGAGGAGGATGATGGGCGGCGCAAGCAGGCGCTGGCGGAGGCGGCTATGACGCCGGGCGTGTTCGGAAAGTTCTATGAGTTGCTGGATGGCAAGCGGCTGCCGGAGGGCGCGGCGGCTCAGAGCATTCTTAAAAGGGAGCAGGGCGTGGCCGAAAGCCTGACGGGGGAGTGCCTGTCTATCATCATCGCCAACGGGGAGTACGCGGGGTTGCTGCGGGAAGAGAACGGCGCCGCCGTTGTGCGGATTGGGGCGCGGGCTCAGGCGCAATCGCAAGCGGTTGCGTCGCAGGCGGCGCCGGACGCCGTGGCGCAGGCACCGGGCGACGCGGCGCAGGCCGCGCTCGCGCCGCAGGCATCTGAGACGTCGGGTGGCGCCGAAGACGCCGCGCGAGATGCGCGAGACAACGGGCGCGAGGGCAAGGTGTTCGTGGGGCATATTGGCGAGTCGGAGGCGGCGCGGTTTGTGGCGTCGATGTTGGAGCAGTTCGGGATACCAATCGCAGATCCGGATTTCGGGGCGGATGGCAGGCCGGCGGCGCTGTCGGGCGCGGCGGGCGAGATGCGGACGGCGGGCGCGGCGGCGCTGGTGTTCGCGGGCAATGGGCAAAGCCAAGCGGCGCGGGACGGGATGCTGTGCATGCTGGGGGCATGCCTGGCGCTGTATGGGGAGCGGGTGGTTATCTTTCACGAAACCGACGCGGTGGCGGGGTTGAACCTTGACGGGCTTAGTTGCGTGGGGTTTGAGCGGGAGCGCATAGCCGAATCGGGATTGGGGCTGCTGATGGGGCTGCACAAGGCGGGCGTGGTGAGCGTGAGCGCGTAGGATGTGGCTTGTGGGAAGTTCAATTTGGGCGGGTAAAGGTAGCAAGATGCCTCTGAGGGGCAAATCGGCGTTATGTGGCAATCCTGGAGGGATGGGTTTCGCGGCGGGCGCAGATGGCGGCGATTTGCGCGGGGCGTCCAAGATTAACGCCTCTCATTTTGAGCGGCTAAAGGTATCTTGCTACCTCTAAGGGCTAAAACGGCTTTGTTTGGCAATCCTGGAGGGATGCGTTTCGCGGCTTGTGTGGGGGCGATTGTGATTTGCGCGAGGCGTCCGATCTTCGCATCCAATCTTGACGCCTATGGGGATGTGTTGGGATACGGCGGAGCTTGCTCAGATCAAAATGGCGGCGCGGCGCAAGTTCTGTGCAATCATCACGGGCATAGGAGCGACTTCGCGGGCTGCCAATTCTTTGCGCCAAATGATGTGAATCTTGATGGGCTGAGTTGCATGGGCTTTGAGTCGGATCGCATAGCCGATTCGGGGCTTGGGGCTGCACAAGGCTGACGTGGTGAGCGTCTGCGTGTAAATGCGACTTGGGGAAAGTTCAATTTGAGCGGGCAAAGGTAGCGAGATGCCTCTGAGGGCTAAAACGGCTTTATTTGGCAATCCTGGGGCGATGAGTTTCGCGGTGGGCGCGGGCGAGTGCTGTTTGCGCGAGGCATACCATATTCTCATCCAATCTTGACGCCTGAGGGGATGCGCTAAGGATACCAGTGATGCTTGCGCGGCTTGCGTGGTTCAAAACGGCGCGCGCTGCAAGGCTTGTGCAAGCCTGTGCAAGCCGGGCGACTTCGTGGCTTGCAAATTGGATTTCCAATTCCTTGCGCCAACTGACGCCGTGTCTGCGCGGCGTAACTGGATGGCGCGGTATAGCCATAACCGGATGGCGCGGCGCGGCGGCTTTTTGATGCCATAATGTTATGTCAAATTAGGCGAGTGGCTTGTGGGTAGGCGTTATGTCAGTGATGTGCCAACACTCGCCTGTATTTTACATAACAATTATAGTGCGAATATGGGCTGATGCCCCTCATCCGGCGCGTTTGGGGCGCTTGGAATGGCAAATTCTATTCCCCTATGGCTATGGACCGCCTGTCGCTGAGGCTAGGTCGCAATGTCGTATGAGGCGGCTTGCAGGTCGGATAGATCGGGGGCGTCTTCGGCGGCGCTGAGGGCGGCGTCAATTTCGGCTAGGAGCGGGCGCAGTCCACTGCCCGTTTGGGCTGATGTGAATATGGCGCGGGTTTCGGGGTCGACGTCGGCGGACGCGATAAGCCGGTCAAGGGCCGGCGCGTCGGCGTCGGATGCGCCATCTGCGTCGTCTAGCAGGTCAACTTTGTTTAGAACCAGGATGCGCGGCTTGTCGGAAACGCCTAGGTCGGCTAGGATGCGCTCTACGACGTCGGATTGCTCGGCGGCGTTGGGATGGGTGATGTCTTGGACGTGGAGGATGATGTCGGCCTCTTGCACTTCTTCCAGGGTTGCCCTGAACGCGGCTACTACGGCGGTGGGGAGTTTTTGTATGAAACCGACGGTGTCGGTTAGCAGGACGTCGCGGCCCATCGGGGTTGCGATGCGGCGCGTTATGGGGTCAAGCGTGGAGAATAGGCGGTTTTCGGCTGTGACGTCGGCTTTGGTGAGTTTGTTTAGCAATGTGCTTTTGCCGGCGTTGGTGTAGCCTACTAGGGATATTACGGGGACTTCCATTTCCTGGCGGCGCGCGCGATATTGGGCTCTGTGGCGGCGGACGTCGTCTAGGTCGCGGCGCAGTTTTTGGATGCGGCGGCGCACAAGGCGGCGGTCGGTTTCTATTTGGGTTTCGCCGGGGCCGCGCGTGCCGATGCCGCCGCCAAGCCGCTCAAGGTGAGTCCACTGCCCCGCCAGTCTGGGCAGCAGGTATTCGTGCTGGGCTAGTTCGACTTGCAGGCGGCCCTCTTTTGTGCGGGCGCGCTGGGCGAAGACGTCCAGGATTAGCGCGGTGCGGTCTATGACCTTGACGCCGCCAAGCGCCTTTTCCATGTTGCGCTGCTGGGTTGGCGTGAGCTCGTCGTCGCATATGACGGTGCCGGCGCGCTTGGCGTATATGAGCCGTTGCAACTCTTCCAGCTTGCCTTTGCCCAGATAGACGTGGGTGGGCTTGTCTATGCGCTGGGATAGGCTGCCGACTACCAGCGCGCGCGCGCTGCGGGCAAGCTCGGCGAGCTCGGCGAGCGAATCGCGGACGCTCCACGCGCCGCGGCGGCCGCGCAACTCAACGCCGACTAGGATCGCGCGCTCCAATCGCGCCCTTGTGGAAATCAGTCGTTTGGGAATGGCGTTATCCTCCTGCTATGTGCGATATGCGCTTTGGGGCTAGATGCGCCTTGTGATATGCGCCCTGCCCTGCTTTGCGCTGCGGCAAGCGCGGGGGCTAGAATTTTATGCGCGAGAGCCGCTCCAAGCCGCGTTCCATGTCGGCGTCGCCTATGGTTAGGGATAGCCGGATGTAGCCCTCGCCGTACTGGCCGTAGCCGTTGCCGGGGGTGACTACGATGTCCGCCTCGTCAAGCAGCTTGGCGGTGAACTCGGCGGAGGTAAAGCCGCGCGGGACTCGCGTCCATACATAGAGGCTGGCGCGCGGCGGGATGGCGTCAAGCCCAATGGCTTGCAGCGTTTCCACTACCCTATCGCGGCGGCGCTCATAGACGGCGTTGCGCGCGTCTATGTCAGATTGCGAGAGCGCCATCGCCTCTATGCCCATATATTGTATGGCGTTGGGGACGCCCGAATCCAGGTTGGACTTGACGACCATAAGCGCGCTGATGGCGTCCGCGTTTCCGACCGCCATTCCCAAGCGCCAGCCGGTCATGTTGTAGCTTTTGGATAGCGAGTGAAACTCCAGGCCGACGTCCATCGCGCCGGGCGTTTGCAGGAAACTGACGGGGCGATAGCCGTCAAAGGCGACTTCGGAGTATGATGCGTCGTGCATCACGGCTATGTCATATGTCTTGGCGAAGTCCACGACTTTGGCGAAGTAGTCGGCGTTGGCTATGGCGCCTGTGGGGTTGTTCGGGTAGTTCAGCCAGATGACTTTCGCGCGGCGCGCCACATCTTCGGGGATGGCGTCCAGGTCGGGCAGCCAGCCGTTCTCTTCCAGCAGGGGCATCCAGTGGCATTCGCCGCCCGCGAACCATGTGCCTACCGAATAGACGGGATAGCCGGGATCCGGCACGAGCGCGATGTCGCCCGGCTCTATGTAGCAGAGGGCTACGTGGCCAATGCCCTCTTTCGCGCCGATAAGCGGCAGGGTTTCGCTGTCGGGGTGAACCGAGATGCCGAACCTGCGCTGATACCAGTCGGCTACGGCTTGCCGGAATTCGGGCAGGCCGTCGGTCTCAGGGTAGCGGTGGTTGGGCGCGTCAAGCGCGGTTTGGCGCAGCCGCTCTACGACGCCGTCGGGCGTGGGGATGTCGGGGTCGCCTATGCCGAAACTGATTACCTCTATCCCCTGCTCTCGCTTGGCGGCTATCTTGCGGCTTATCTCTACGAAGAGATACGGCGGCACCCGGTCTATTCTGCTGGCGAAGTTCATATCCACTCCATCTTGAAAATACGCAATCAAGCAAGCCCGCTTAACGATTGCAAAGTTGTTGGCGATTTACTATGTTACACTATGTTAAGCGAAAGTATTGTAAAAGGTAAAGAATACGGGTTTATTTCGTACTATACGAGCCCTAAGGCGAGCGTAAAGGCAGGCAAGCGCTATGGCAACCGAAAACGGCGTTCCGGCGGCGGACGCGGCGGACGACAAGACGCCCAAAATCGCCGAAAAGGTGCGGTTCTGGGAAGAGCAGGACAGGATAAACCGCGAGCTTATCCCGCGCGTGCTGAAGCAGTACAGCCTGCTGACGGCGCACATAGAGGGGCATGAGGAGGCGAGTTCGCAGATAGCGGCGCTGGAGGCGCGCGCCACGGAGGCGATAGGCGTCGCTCAGAAACAGGCGCTGGAAGAGACCGACAGGCATATGGTAGCGCTGGAGCTGCGAACAACCGACGCCATCGGCGTGGCGCGGCAGGACGCGGTGCAGGTAGCCGACCGGCATATAGAATCGCTGGAAACGCGCGCGCTTGCCGCGATAGACACCGCGCGGCGGGAGGCGATCGATGAGGCGGAGGCGAGTTTGACGGCGCTGGAAGTACGGGCAACGCAAGCGATTGACGCCGCAAGGCAGCGCGCGGTGGAAGAGGCGGACGAGCATCTGGACGCGCTTGAAACGCGGGCTACGGCGGCGATTGCCACCGCCAAGCGGGAGGCGATTGACGACGCGGCGCGGCATATCGCGGATTTGGAAACGCGCACGACGCAGGCTATCGCCACCGCCAAGCAGGAGGCGATTGACGACGCGAGCGGGCGCATAGCGGCGCTGGAGGCGCGCGCCAACCAGACGATCGAAGCCACCCGCCTGCGCTTTGAGCAGAACTTGAACGCGCAAATCGTCAGCATAGAGGCGCGAACCGCCGCAACGCTGATAGAGGCGCGCAACGACCTGGTGGCGGAGGTGGAAGAGCGGCTGTCGTCTATGGAGGTCAATATGACGGAGTCTATGGCGACGACCACGCAGGATTTGACATCCAACGTTGAATCGCGGGTAGCGGGGATCGAGTCGTCCACGTCGGTATCCATACGCAACGCTACGCAGCGGATGCAGACGGATGTGCAGACGCAGGTGGCGGCGGCGGAGTCGCGCTCGCGGCGATCCATACGCACGGCGCGGCTGGTGTCGCTGGCGGTGTCGGGCGTCAGCCTGGTTACCGCCGCCGCGGCGGTATTTATCGCGCTGACGCAGTAGAGGGGTGAGCATGCAATCGCTAGACTTGTTGCCGCAGCTTAGGGCGCTGCCGGCGGTTGAAGAGCCGCCCGATGCCACGTTCGCGGATATGATACGGCGCATCCGCGAAATGGATAGGGATCTGTTTGTGACAGAGATCGCTATCGGCGCTGAGTTTGCGCTGGAGCAAATCTTTGACTTGCATGCCCCCAGTGCGGGCTTGACGAGGCACACCATTGAACGGGCGCACAGCATGTCGTCCCCCAACTATGAGGGGACGCTGAGCGAACACTACTTGGAAATGGTGGAGCGAGGGCCTGAGTCGGTTGGCGGGTTCGTTTCCAACCTAAAGGGCAAGGTCGCGGAGGTGAAAGCGGAAGAGCTGCTCCCCGACTACTTCCCCGGCTACGAATTCGGGATTGCGGCGGATCCCACACAGGCCGTATGGGATTTGCGGGGGATTGGTCAGGAAGGCGCACAGGACATATTTGTTCAGGTCAAGATGAGTGCGCGGGAGTCTTCGACTGATGTGGTGGAGCGCATGCAGAACGATCCGGATGTGTTCTTCTTTCTGGGTAGTGAGTTGTATGACGCAGTGATGCAAGCCTCGCCTGAGATGGCTGGGCAGGCGCTAGATTTGGGCATATCCAATCTAGACATGACGGTGGACGTGATCGATGCGCTGGGCAGCGCCACCGGGTTCAGCGCGCCCGAGGCTATCAGCGAGATTCTGCCCTACGCCGCCGAGATTGTGTTGGGGATAAAGCTCATATACGATATGGTCAGCACTGAGCGGGACTTCAAGGCGGTGAACTTAACCGACCGCTCGCGCGTTCATGCGCTCAAGGCGCTTGTGCTGATGGCAAGGTTCGGCGTGTCAACGGTGTGCGTAACGGCGGGCGGCGCTGCGGGTAGCGCGGGCGGCTCGTTTGCTATGCCAGGCATAGGCACAGCGGCGGGCGGGCTTATCGGCGGCGTGGGCGGCGCGGCATTCGCGGCGCTGCTGAACAGGCGGCTGCGAAATCGGATGCTTGACCTCGCTATGTATCTATCCCGCATAGACGACGACGAGTTCTTCTACTTCCGCAACAAGGTGGCGGTGGACGAAATCGGGCGGTCTATGGCAACCACCAGCGCGGTGTAAGTCGGGGTTAGGCTTGCCACTCGCCCTCAAACACTTTGGCTACGGGGCCTTCCATTATCACATCGCCCTGCCCTGCCCACTCTACGATGAGATCGCCGCCGGGCAGCGCGATGACGACGCGGTCTTCGCACAGCCCGTTGAGGCGCGCGGCGACCGCCACGGCGCACGCGCCCGTGCCGCACGCCATCGTTATGCCTGAGCCGCGCTCCCACACGCGCGTCTTTATTCTGCCGCCGTCCAGCACATTCGCTATCTCAAAGTTGACGCGATTGGGGAATAGCGGGTGGCGCTCTACCAGCGGCCCAATCTCGGTGAGGGGGAAGTCGTCAACCGGCGCGTCTATGAACGCAACGGCGTGGGGGTTGCCCATAGATACGCAGGTGATGGCGAACTCTTGCCCGTTGACGCTCATCGGGTAGTTTAGGATGGCGTCGTTTCCCGGCAAGTCCACGGGGACTTCTTGGGGGCGCAGGCGGGGGGCGCCCATTCCCACGCGGGCGGCGGTCATTTCGCCGTTCTTGTGGATGGGCAGCACATCCAAGACGCCCGCGAGCGTTTCCACTTTCACGGGCGCGTCGCCGGCGGGGACGATGCCGTTGTCCCGCGCGAACCTGACGAGGCAGCGTATGCCGTTGCCGCACATCTCGCCCTCGGAGCCGTCCGCGTTGAACATACGCATCCGCAGGTCGGCGCTGTCCGACGGCAGCGCGATAATCAGCCCGTCCGAGCCGACGCCGCGATGCCTGTCGCTCATCGCCACGGCAAGCGCCTGCCAGTCGGCTTGCTCACGCGTGGCGTCAATGTACACATAATCGTTGCCCGCGCCGTGCATTTTGGTGAATTTCAAGTTGCGCCTCCCGGAGGTGGTGTGTGGTTAAGCCGCACGTAGAGATTGTATCACAGGCGTTGGGGAGTGGGCGGTTATTGCGCGGCGGGGAATTCTACGCTCCATACCCTACCCTCGCCTCTTACGAATTGGCCGGTGCGGATGCGGTCTATGGGGTATGGGGGCAGGTCGCGGGTAGCTACGCATATGTTGCCGGCGTGGGCGCCGTGGTCGGCGAATTGGAAGTCTAGGTTGGCGAAGCCGAGCTCGCGGGAGGCGGCGGGGAGGTCGGAGGGGGTGGCGGGGGTGATGTGGAGGAAGAAGCGGGCGTGGGTGTCGGCGGGGGCGCAGGGGGATTTGAGGTATGTGAGGGTGTTGTCGCGCAGGTAGAGGTGGAAGTGTGATTGGGCGATGGGTGGGCCGTAGTCGCCGGCGGCTATGCGCTCATACAACGCAGTAGCGGCGGAATGGGCGGCCAAGTGAATGTCCGCGCTCCACAGCCGTTCAGCGCCTTTGATGTACTGCCCCGTGCGGATGCGCTCTATTGGGTAGCGCGGCAGCTCGCGGGCGGCCACGCACTTGTCGTCTATGAGTACGCCGTGGTCGGTGAATTGGAAGTCAAGGTTGGCAAAGCCAAGCTCGCGGCTGGCGGCAGGCAGGTCGGCGAGATCGTCGGGCATGATGTGCAAGAAGAACCAAACATCCGCATCGTCCGGCTCGCAAGGTGGGGCTGGGGCTTTGAGGTAATACAGAGCGCCGTTATGGGAATAGACGTCAAAGTCCGAGCGCGCGAGCAGAGTCCCGTTTGCGGCGGCATCGTTGTATTGAGCGCGGTAGGCGTCTGCGTCCCTGGCGATGATTGGCGCGATGACGCTGCCGTATGCGCGGATGGCGTGAATCGGCGGCGGATGCGGGGGATCCAGGAGGTTGACGCGCGGCCGGAAATAAAAGTCCGACTCGGGCGCGTCTGAAATAACGATGCGTTCCCTGTCGTTTTGGGGCAGGATTAGATTGGTTTCTTTTCCGGGCCAGACGCGCAGGATGTCATCGGGGTAGCGCGAGAGCAGGTATTCCAGCGATTGCCGCTGCGCCACAAACCAGTAGTCCATATCATAGCGCTCGCCAAGCGCGCCGGGCGTCTTGGTATCTACTAGCGCGTTGAAATAGACCTGATGATGGGGATGCAGCGCGGCCATAGCGGTTAGCGTGGTTATCAGCCCAATGCCTATTGCGCCATATGCAAGCGCCCGCCTTGCCGCGCCGCCGCGAACCCAGCCGGGCAGCCGCGCCGCAAGTCCCGTTGCCTCTTTCGCCGCGCCGCCGCTTGCAAGCGCACTCATCCCGACCGCCGCAAGCAGGCAGAACGGCGCCCACAAAAAATACATCTGCCGCCAGCCGTTGTAGATGTTGGCTTGCAGAGCGATAACTACCACAACGGGCAGCGCAAAGCAACCGAGCAATAGGATGCGAAAGCGGGTTTCGCGGTCGTGGAGGGCGGCGAGAGGGCGTGAGATTACCCGCCAGCACACCGCCGCGCATCCGATAGCGCCCAAAGCCAGCGCCACAGGCGGCGCGGTTATCGCAAACCAAACGGGGATGAAGTTCCACGGCACGGCGTCGGATATGTGAATCTCGCCCATAAACAGGTTCTCGGTAATCGTGGGATGCTGGGACAGAACGCGCAAGCCCTCAATGAACCGCAGCGGGTTCTCCCAGTAGTACGGGTGGATGATGTACACGACCGCAATCGCCGACGCCGCGAATATCCCTGCCGACGCAAGAATGCGCTTGCGCTCCGCCCTTCCCGCCTGCCACAGGTCTAGTGCGCGCATAGCGAGTATCAGCGGCAACAGAATTAGCCCAAACACGCGCAGGTTTATCGCCAAGCCCACGCCTATGCCGCATAGCAGGAACGCGCCGATGGTGTCTTTGCGAAATGCGCGGTGAGTGAGATAGAGCGCGATTAGCAGCATTACGGCGAAAGGGATGTCTTTGCCGTTAAAGAATGAGTGGGCGTACAAGCGCGGATGCAACAGGAACATCAGCATAGCAAGCAGCGCTATCCAACGGCTGCCGAACATTCCGTAGGCGAGCATCCCACACGCAAAGCCGCCAGCGATAAAGAACAAGTGCGTGAGCAGATGACGCGTTAAGTAGATGTGGCGGGTGTCTCGCAGTCCGAGCGCGCGCTCAGTCAGCAGCAGCGGCATCTGAAAGGCTGCGCCGTAGTAGCGGTCGTGCATGTGCCAGCCGGGAGGCTCTTCGGATGCGCCCAAGGCATAGTTGGCGACTGCGATGGCGGTTGCGCGGTCATGAGTGGAATCGTAGGTCATCCCGTAGTCGTCCAGAACGACTATGCCGGCGATAGCGAATATCGCGCATAGGGCGAGCGCCTGCGCCCAGAATGGGAGGCGGCGCAATGGGGCTAGGCGGCGGATGAGCGGGGAGGGTTGGGATAGCGTTGGCATTATGGCGGGAATTATAGCAAGGCAAGCGTTTGGGTGTCAGGCGTTAGGTCGGGCAATGGGTTATTGCGCCGCGGGGAACTCTGCGCCCCATACCCTCCCCTCCCCGCTGACGAACTGCCCCGTGCGGATGCGCTCTATCTCGTAATCGGGCAACTCTAGCGCAGCCACGCACTTATCGCCCGCTTGCCCTCCGTGATCGCCGAATTGGAAGTCCAAGTTCGCAAAGCCGCGCTCGCGCCAGTCCGCCGGCAGGTCGGCGGAATCGTCAGGAATTATGTGCAGAAAGAATCGCGCGTCCGTATCACCCACCACGCAGTTTTCTTTGAGATACGTCAATCTATCGCCGCGCAGATATACATCGAAGTCCGACTGCGCCACCGGCTGTCCGTAGTCCCCGGCGGCGATGCTGTCATACAACGTCTGCGCCGCGGCATGGGCAGTCAAGTCAATATCAACGCGCCAACCATCGCCGCCGCTCGCCGCCGCGTTCTGCCCGGTTCTGATGCGGGCGATTGGGTAATCGGGCAAGGGTTGCCTGTGCATGCACTTGCCGTCGAAAAAAGCGGCATGCGTGTCCAACCGAAAGCTGAGGTTATCAAAGCCATGCTCGCGGCCGTCCGACGACAGGCCGGCCGGGGCGTCGGGGAAAATGTGCAGGAACGCCCAAATGGCGGCGTCTCTTGACGCAGGCGGCTCGCAATTAGCGCCGAGGTAATAGAGCGCGTCGTCGTAGGCGTAGATGTCAAAATCCGAGCGCGCCAGCAGCGTTCCGTTTGCCTCGACATCGTCGTATTCGGCGCGGTAGTAGGCGCGGTAGGCGTCGGATCGGGTATCTAGAATGAACGCTATGCCGCTGCCGTATGCCTGTATGCTGTGAATCCCCGGCTCCTCAGGCAAGTTCCGGCGGTTGTATACTAGGGGGAAAAAATAGTCCGCCGAGTGCAGGCTCCTTGAAATCAGGATGCGCTCTCTATCGCTTTGGGGCAGGATTCTCAGACTCCTTCTTTTCGGCCAGATGCTTATCGTATCATCGGGATGGCGCACTAGCAGATACTCAAACAATTGCCGCTGCGCCACATGGTAATAGTCCATATCGTAGCGCTTTGCGAGCGCGCCGGGCGTCTTTGTATCTACAAGCGCGTTGAAATACACCTGCTGGTTGGGATGCAGCGCCGCCATAGCGGTCAGCGTGGTTATCAACCCAACGCCCGCCACTCCATACGCCAGCGCCCGCCGCGCCATATGCAAGCGGCGGCCGCCGCGAACCTGGCGGGGCAACCGCTCGCCAATCTTCCCAATACCCTCCCCTATGCGAATGTTCGCAATTCTGTGCAGCCCGACCGCCGCCAGCAAACAGAACGGCGCCCACAAAAAGTACATTTGCCGCCAGTGGTTATAGATGTTGGCTTGCAGCGCGATGACTACCGCCACAGGCAATACTACGCAGCCCAGCAGCAAGGCGAGAAAGCGGATCTCGCGGTCGCGGAACGCGGCAAGAGGGCGCGCGATTGCCTGCCGGCACACTGCCGCCGCGCCCAAAGCGCCCAGCGCCAGTGCCACAGGCGGCGCGGTTATGGCGAACCACACCGGAATGAAGTTCCACGGCACGGCGTCAGATCTGTATATCTCGCCCATAAACAGATTTCTGAGTATCGTGGGATGCTGAGACAGCACGCGGATGCCCTCAATGAGCCGTAGCGGGTTCTCCCAGTAGTACGGGTGAATGATGTATACCGTCGCAATCGTCGCCGCAGCGAATATCCCGGCAGTCGCCAAGATGCGCTTGCGCTCTCCCCTACCCGATGCCTGCCATAGGTCCGGCGCGCGCATAGCGAGTATCATCGGCAACAGCATTAGCCCGAACACGCGCAGGTTTATCGCCAAGCCCACTCCTATGCCGCACAGCAGAAACGCTCCGAGCGTGTCCTTGCGAAAGGCGCGGTGCGTGAGGTAGAGCGCGATTAGAAACGTCACCGCAAAGGGGACGTCCTTGCTGTTGAAGAACGAGTGGGCGTACAAGCGCGGATGCAGCAGGAACATCAGCATAGCAAGCAGCGCTATCCAACGGCTACCCAGCATGCGGTAGGCGAGCATCCCGCAGGCAAAGCCGCCCGCGATAAAGAACAGGTGGGTGAGCAGGTGGCGCGTTAAGTAGATGTGGCGGGTGTCCTGCAGTCCAAGCGCGCGCTCCGCCAGCAGCAGGGGCATCTGAAAGGCGACGCCGTAATAGCGGTCGTGGCTGTGCCAGCCGGGCGGCTCTTCGGATGCGCCCAAGGCATAGCTGGCGACTGCGATGGCGGTTGCGCGTTCATGAGTGGAATCATAGGTCATCCCATAGTCGTCCAGGACGGCAATTCCGGCGATAGCGAAGAGCGCGCATAGGGCGAGCGCCTGCGCCCAGAACGGGACGCGGCGTAGCAAGGCTAGGCGGCTAAGCGGAGATGGTTGGGATAGCGTTGGCATTATGGCGGGAATTATAGCAAGGCGAGCGCGGGAGTGTCAGGCAAGCGCTATCGCCCTGCCGCAAACTCAATGCTCCAGATAGCGCCTTCGCCTCTGATGAACTGCCCTGTGCGGATGCGCTCTATCGCGTAATCAGGCAGCTGGCGCTCAATCACGCACTTGCCGTCTATGCGCGCGCCGTGGTCGGCGAATTGGAAGTCCAGGTTGGCAAAGCCATGCTCGCGGTTGGCGGCGGACAGGTCGGCGGGGTTGGCGGGGGTGATGTGCAGTAAGAAGCGGGCGGTGGTATCGCCAGGGGCGCATGGCTCTTTGAGATAGGTCAGGGTATTGCCGCGCAGATATACATCGAAGTCCGATTGCGCGACGGGCTGCCCGTAGTCGCCGGCGGCAATGCTCTCATATACCGACTGCGCCGCGGCGCGGGCAGACAAGTCGATGTCCGCGCGCCATATCACTTCGCCATTAACGCGCTGTCCCGTGCGTATGCGGGCGATTGGGTAATCGGGCAAAGAGCGCATGGCGATGCACTTGCCGTCAAAAAAGGCGCCTCCTTCGAAGTCGCGGTTCTCAAAGCCGCGCTCGCGGTAGTCCGCGGGCAAGTCGGCGGGGTTCACGGGAAATACGTGCGCGAATATCTTGATGAAGTCAATGTTTGCCATCGGTTGCTCGCAATCCGCATTTAGGTAGCGCAACTCGCCATTGTGGATATAGATGTCAAAGTTCGCGCGCGCGAGCAGAGTCCCGTTTGTGGCGGCATCGGCGTATGACGCGCGGTAGTATTCGCGGGCGGCATCGGAGTTCGGCGCGGTGATGTACGCGATGACGCTGCCGTATGCCTGAATGTTATGAAACATCGGCAGACCGGACGTGTCGCGTCGATGATAGTAGTCCCGGTGAAGGTAAAAGTCCGCGTCTAACGAATCCGTGAGAATGATGCGCTCTCTATCGCTTGAGGGCAGGATAAACTCGTTTCTCTTTCCGCGCCTGGCGCCCACGCGCAGCGTGTCGTCGGGGTAGCGCGCGAGAAGATACTCCAGCAATTCCCGATGCGCCGGAAACCAGTAGTCCATTTCGTAGCGATTGCCAAGCGCGCCGGGCGTCTTGGCGTCCACAAGCGCGTTGAAATAGACTTGCTGGTGGGGATGCAGCGCCGCCATAGCGGTCAGCGTTGTTATCAATCCAATGCCCGCCGCGCAATACACAAACGCTCGCGGCGCAATATGCAAGCGGCCGACGCCGCGAACCCAGCCGGGCAGACGCGCCAATTTTTCCCCAAAAACCCTCCGCATACGAATTTTCACAATTGCATGCAACCCGACCGCCACCAGCAAGCAGAATGGCGCCCACAGGAAATACATCTGCCGCCAGTCGTTGTAGATGCTTGTTTGCAGGATGATGACAATCGCCACAGGCATCATAAAGCAGCTCAACATCAGGATGCGAAAGCGGGTTTCGCGGTCGAGGAGGGCGCGAAGAGGGCGCGTGATTGCCTGCCAACATACCGCCGCGCATCCAATAGCGCCCAGCGCCAGCGCAACCGGCGGCGCGGTTATGGCAAACCACACAGGAATGAAGTTCCACGGCACGGCGTAAGACGGGTAAAGCTCGCCCATAAACAGGGTCTTGACAATGTTGGGATGCTGAGACGCCACTCGCGCGCCCTCAATAAACCATAGTGGGTTCTCCCAATAGTACGGGTGAATGATGTACACCGTCGCAATCGCCGCCCCCGCGAATATCCAGGCAGTCGCCAAGATGCGCTTGCGCTCTCCCCTACCCGCCTGCCATAGGTCTAGCCCGCGCATAGCGAGTATCATCGGCGGCAGCATCAGCGCGAACACGCGCAGGTTTATCGCCAAGCCCACGCCTATGCCGCACAGCAGAAACGCGCCAAGCGTGTCCCTGCGAAAGGCGCGATGCGTGAGATAGAGCGCGATGACCAGCATCGCCGCAAAGGGGATGTCTTTGGTGTTGAAAAAAGAGTGGGCGTACAGCCTCGGATGCAGCAGGAACATCAGCATAGCCAGCAGCGCTATCCAACGATTGCCGAGCATGCGATAGGCGAGCATCCCGCAGGCAAAGCCGCCCGCGATAAAGAATAGATGGGTGAGCAGGTGGCGCGACAGATAGATATGGCGGGTGTCCTGCAGTCCAAGAGCGCGCTCGGCCAGCAGCAGCGGCATCTCAAATGCCAAGCCATAGTAGCGGTCGGGAATGGAGAGCGGCTCTTCTAACACCGCCAGGACGTAGTCGGCGCCGGCGATGGTGATTTCGCGCTGGAGCTGCTCATCCCGCCCTACCCCGTAGTCGTCCAGAACGGCGACGCCCGCGACTGCGAATAGCGCGCAAAGGGCAAGCGCCTGCGCCCAGAACGGGGCATGGGCATGGCGCAACAAGGCTAGGTGGCTGAGCGGGAAGAGGCGGGATAGCGTTGGCATTATGGCGGGAATTATATCAAGGCAAGCGTTTGGATGTCAGGCGCTAGGGCGGGCAATGGGTTACCGCGCCGCGGAGAACTCCACGCCCCATACCCTACCCTCGCCGCTGACGAACTGGCCCGCGCGGATGCGGTCTATCGCATAGTTGGGCAGCTCGCGCTCAACCACGCACATATCGCCTATGTACGCGCCGTGGTCGGCGAATTGGAAGTCCAGGTTGGCAAAGCCGAGCTCGCGGCCGGCGGCCGGCAGGTCGGCGTGGTCGGCGGGGAATATGTGCAGGAAGAAGCGAGCGTCGGCGTCGCCTGGGGCGCAGGGGGATTTGAGGTATGCCAGGGCATTGCCGCTTAGGTATAGGTCAAAATCGGATTGGGCGACGGGCTGGCCGTAGTCGCCGGCGGCGATGCGGTCGTACACGGCTTGCGCGGCGGCGCGGGCTGCCAAGTCAATGTCCGCGCGCCATATTATTTCGCCGCTGAATGTATCATCGTTTCCCGTTCTTATGCGGGCGATTGGGTAATCGGGCAAGGGCAGCCGGTGGATGCACTTGCCGTCAAAGAACGCGAAACGATCGGTAATCCAGGTGTCCCAGTTATCAAAGCCGTACTCGCGTCTGTCCGCGGGCAGGTCGGCGGGATTGGCTGGGAATATGTGCAGGAAGAGGCGATAGTCGGCGCTTGCCAGTAGCGGCGCGCAGTTTGCGGTGAGGTAATGCAATTCGCCGTCGTGGATATAGATGTCGGCATCCGAGCGCGCGAGCAGAGTGCCGTTTGCCTCAACATCGTTGTACGACGCCTGATGCGCGGAGCGGTAGGCGTCTGAGTTCGGCGCAAGTATGAATGTAATGGCGCTGCCGTATGCCTGAATGCTGTGAAACTCCGGTTGATTAGGGATGTTTCGGCGCTTGAGGCGCGGGTTGAGGTAAAAGTCCGCCTCGTGTACGCCCGCGTTGACGATGCGCTCTCTATCCTTTTGGGGCAGCATCCGGATGCTGTATTGTTCCGGCCAGACGCGCAGGACGCCCTCAGGGTAGCGCGCGAGCAGGTACTCCATCAATTGCAGCCGCGACAGGTGCCAGTAGTCCATGTCGTAGCGCTTGGCAAGCGCGCCAGGCGTCCCGGTATCTACCAGCGCGTTGAAATAGACCTGCTGGTGGGGATGCAGCGATGCCATAGCGGTAAGCGTGGTTATCAGCCCAAAGCCCGCTACGCCATACGCAAGCGCCCGCCGCGCCATAGGCAAACAGCCGCCGCCGCGAACCCATCCGGGCAGCCGCGCGGCAACGCCTTTCGCTGCCTCTTTCGCCGCGCCGCCGCCCGCAAGCGCGCGCAGCCCGACCGCCGCAAGCAGGCAGAACGGCCCCCATATGAAGTACATCTGCCGCCAGCCGTTGTAGATGTTGGATTGCAGGATAATCGCGGCCGCCACAGGCAGCGCTACGCAACCTATCAGCAGGATGCGAAAGCGGGTTTCGCGGTCGCGGAGCGCGGCGAGAGGACGCACGATTGTTTGCCAACATACTGCCGCCGCTCCCAAAGCGCCCAGCAGCGCGGCGCCCGGCGGCGCGGTAATGGCAAACCACACGGGGATGAAGTTCCATGGCACGGATTGAGAGAAATAGATCTCGCCCATAAACAGGTTCTCAACATTGGCGGGATGCTGATTCAGCGCTCGGATGACCTCAACGAACCGCAGCGGGTTTTCCCAATAGTACGGGTGAATGATGTACGCGGTCGCCAGCGTCGCAGCCAAGAACGCCGCGCTTGCTATCAAGATGCGCTTGCGCTCCGCCCTGCCCGCCTGCCATAGATCCAGTGCGCGCATAGCCAGGATCATCGGCGGCAGCATCAGCCCGAAAGGGCGCAGATTTATCGCCAAGCCCACCCCGATGCCGCACAACAGGAACGCGCCGATAGTGTCTTTGCGAAAGGCGCGGTGGGCAAGATACAGCGCTATGACAAACATCGCCGCGAAAGGGATGTCTTTGGTGTTGACGAAAGAGTGGGCGTAGAGGCGCGGGTGCAGCAGAAACAGCAGCATAGCGAATAGCGCCAACCATCCGCTGCCCGACATCCGATAGGCGAGCAGCCCGCAGGCAAAGCCGCCCGCGATAAAGAACAAGTGGATGAGCAGGTGGCGCGTTAGGTAGATGTGGCGGCTGTCTTGCAGTCCGAGCGCACGCTCCGCAAGCAGCAGGGGCATCTCAAAGGCGAGGCCGTAAAAGCGATAGGCTATGTCATCGTCAACCGGCAACTCATTGATGTTGCCTGTAATGATGTAAATGGCGTTGGCAATGGCGACTTCGCGTTGGACAATCTCGTCCCGCCCTACCCCGTAGTCGTCCGCTATGGCGACGCCTACGACTGCGAACAGCGCGCACGCCGCAAGCGCCTGCGCCCAGAACGGGGCGCGGCGAGGCAGGGCTAGGCGGCGGAATGGGGATTGGGATAGCGTTGGCATCACAGGCAATTATAGCAAGGCGGCCGCTAGGTGTCAGGCGTAGGACGCCGCGACGCCGCGCAAGGGCTATCGCTCCGCTTGAAACTCTACGCTCCACAAGCGTCCGCCTTCCCCGTCTAGCTTGCCGGTCTCTATTGCGGCTATCGGGTAGTCAGGCAGCGGCTGTTGCGTTATGCAACCGCCATCGAAGTAGCCGCCGCGCCAGCGAAAGTCGAAGTTGAGGTTGTCAAAGCCATATTTGCGGCGATGCGCGGGCAGGTCGACGGGATCTACCGGCGTGATGTGCAGGAAGAATCGCGACTCATCGGGCGATATGGCGCACTCCCGCCCGACGTAGTACAGCGCGCCGTCCGCGTAGTAGATGTCCCAGTCGCCGTATCGGGCATCCGGGGCGCTATCCGCGGCGACCGCATCGCGCGCCGCGCGAAAGTCGTCCGCGTCGGGGCGCAGATTGCCCCAGCTGAGCATCGGCGCGACTATGGCGAATACCTCGCTGCCATATATGTCCCGCGTATGCAATACGGGTTCTATGGGAGATCCCCGCACTCTTTTGTTGACTTCCGTGATGATGTAAAAGTCGTAGGGAGGCTCTCTATGCCAAACGATGCGCTCTCCGTCCGCCGGCGGCAGTATTAGCTTGTTGAGGTTGCGGGTGATATGCAGCGTTTCGCCGGGGTATCTCGCCAGCAGATGTCGATACGCCTCAATGAACGATAGATGCCAGTAGTCCATTTCGTACCGCTCGGCAAGCGCGCCCGGCGTCTTGGCGTCCGTCAGCGCGTTGAAATAGACATGCTGGTGGGGATGCAGCGCCGCCATAGCGGTCAGCGTGGTTAGCAGCCCAAAGCCCGCCGCGCCATACGCAAGCGTCCGCTGTCCCATATGCAAGCGCTCGCCGCCGCGAACCCAACGCGGCGGCCGCGCGCTAAATTTTCCAAAATACCCCCCCCCGTATGTATGTTCGTAATCGTATGCAAGCCGGCCGCCGCCAGCAGGCAGAACGGCCCCCAAAAGAAGTACATCAGCCGCCAGCCGTTGTAGACGTTGGATTGCAAGATAATGACAACCGCCACAGGCAATACTACGCAGCCGAGCGGCAGGACGCGAAAGCGGGTTTCGCGGTCGCGCAACGCGGCGATAGGGCGCGTGATTGCCTGCCAACACACTGCCCCCGCTCCCAAAGCGCCCAGCAGCAGAGTCAGCGGCGGCGCGGTGATTGCAAACCAGACGGGGATATATTGGATAGGCGCCTCGTATGGCCGAATTATTTTTCCCATAAATAAAATAGGATGCGGGTTAGGGTGCTGCGACAGCGTCCGGACGCCCTCAATGAACCGCAGAGGATTCTCCCAGTAATACGGGTGGATGATGTACGCGACCGCCAGCGCCGCCGCCGCGAATATCCCGGCGGACGCCAGGATACGCCTGCGCTCTCCCTGCCCGCCTGCCACAGGTCTAGCGCGCGCATAGCGAGTATCATCGGCAACAGCATCAGCCCGAACACGCGCAGATTTATCGCCAAGCCTACCCCTATGCCGCACAGCAGGAACGCGCCGAGCGTGTCTTTGCGAAAGGCGCGGCGCGCGAGATATAGCGCGATGATCAGCGCCGCCGTGAAAGGGATGTCTTTTATATTAAAGAATGAGTGGGCGTACAGGCGCGGATGCAGCAAGAACATCAACATAGCGAACAGCGCCACCCATCTGCTGCCGAGCGTCCGATAGGCAAGCATCCCGCAGGCAAAGCCGCCCGCGATAAAGAACCAGTGCGTTAGCAGGTGGCGCGTCAGATAGATGTCGCGGCTGTCTTGCAGTCCGAGCGCGCACTCCGCCAGCAGCGCGGGCAGTCTGAACGCCACGCCGAAATAGCGGTCGACCCCGTGGGGCGGATCTTCGGAGACGCCCAGGGCATAGTCTATGGTGACTTGCGTGTTGCGCCATCCAACTTCTTCGTCTATGGAAACGCCGTAGTCGCCGACCACTGCCATGCCCGCGATTGCGAACAGCGCGCAAAGGGCAAGCGCTTGCGCCCAGAATGGGAGGCGGCGCAATGGGGCTAGGCGGGATAGCGGGAATTGGAATAGCGTAGGCATTGTGGTGGGAATTATAGCAAGGCGGGCGCGGGATGTCAGGCGTTGGGCGGGCAAAGGGTTATTGCGCGGCGGGGAACTCTACGCGCCATAGGTTGCCCTCGCCGCTGACGAATTGGCCTGTGCGGATGCGCTCTATCGCGTAGCCGGGCAGTTCGCGCGTAGCCACGCATTTATCGCCTATGCGCGCGCCGTGGTCGGCGAATTGGAAGTCCAAATTGGCAAAGCCGGACTCTCGCCTGTCCGCCGGCAGGTTGGCGGGGTCGGAGGGAAAGATGTGCAGGAAGAACCGCGCGTCCGTATCGCCGGCAGCGCAGTTTTCTTTGAGATACGCCAAGCGGTTGCCGCGCATATACACATCAACGTCCGACTGCGCTACGGGTAGCCCGTAATCGCCGGCAACTATGCCGTCGTACACGACTTGCGCGGTGGCGCGGGCTACCAAGTCAATGTCTGTGCGCCACATATCGCCGCCGGCCGCCGCGTTCTGCCCCGTTCTGATGCGCGCGATTGGGTAATCGGGCAAGGCTTGTCTGTGGATGCACTTGCCGTCAAAGAAGGCTCCATAGTCTCTGAACAAGAAGTCGCGGTTCTCAAAGCCATGCTCGCGGCTGCCTGCGGGCAGGTCGGCGGCGTCGGCTGGGAAGATGTGCAGGAATGTCTTGGAGTTGACGTTTGCCTGCGGCAACTCGCAGTTAGCGCTGAGGTAGTAGAGCGCGCCGTCGTAGGCGTATATGTCAAAGTCCGCGCGAGCGAGCAGATCGCCGTTTGCGGCGACGTCGTGGTAGGCGGCGCGGTAGGCGTCCACGGCGTCTTCGTCTCTAGCGACGATGGATGCCACGACGCTGCCGTATGCCCGGATGGCGTGAATCGCCGGCCGCTCCGGTATATCCGTGAGGTTGACGCGCGGGTGGATATAAAAGCTCAGTTCCCGTGGGTCTCTCGCGAGTTTCCAAAGCATCCGCCTCCCTCGCGCATTGGACAATAGATAAAAATCCGCCGCGTGCGGGTTGTGCAAGCTTGCGATGCGTTCACTATCGTTTTGGGGCAGGATGCGCGCGCTTTGCTTTTCGGGCCAGACGCGCAGCGCACTGTCAGGATATTGCGCGATCAGATGCTCCAGCGATTGACGTTGCGCCATCTCCCAGTAGTCCATATCGTACCGATTGGCAAGCGCGTCGGGCGTCTTGGTGTCGGTCAAGGCGTTAAAATACAGATATTCATAGGGATGCAGCGCCGCCATAGCGGTCAGAGTGGTTATCAGCCCAACGCCCGCTATGCCATACGCAAGAGTTCGACGCATACCGCCGCCGCGAACCCAACCGGGCAACCGCGCGGCGATTCCCCACCCGGCTTGGACGCTCCCGCCGCCCGCGAGTCGGCGCAGCCCGACCGCCGCCAGCAGGCAGAACGGCGCCCATAAGAAGTACATATGCCGCCAGCCGTTATAGATGTTGGATTGCAGCGCGATAACCACTACGATAGGCAACGCAAAGCAACACAGCAGCAAGACGAGAAAGCGGGTTTCGCGGTCGCGGATGGCGGCAAGGGGGGGCGTGATTGCTTGCCAACATATCGCCGGCGCATCCGATAGTGCCCAGCGCCAGCGCCACCGGCGGCGCGGTTATCGCAAACCAAACCGGGATGTAGTTCCAAGGCACGGCGTCAGACGGGTAAATCTCGCCCATAAACAGGTTATTTACAATGGTGGGATGCTGGGACAACACGCGGACGCTCTCAATGAACCGCAACGGGTTCTCCCAGTAGTACGGGTAAGTGATGTACATCATTGCCAGCGCCGCCCCCGCGAATATCCCGGCAGTCGCTAGGATATGTTTGCGCTCTCCCCCCGCCCGCTCGCCAAAAGTCTAGCGCGCGCATAGCGAGTATCATCGGCAACAGCATTAGCGCGAAAGGGCGCAGATTTATCGCCAAGCCCACGACTATGCCGCACAGCAGGAATGCGCCTAGCGTGTCCCTGCGAAAGGCGCGGTGAGCGAGATAGAGCGCGAGGACCAGCAGCGCCGCGAAAGGAACGTCTTTGGTGTTAAAGAGCGATTGGCTATACAAGCGCGGATGCAGCAGGAACATCATCATAGCCAACAGCGCTATCCAACGGCTGCCCATCATCCGATAAGCGAGCATCCCGCACGCAAAGCCGCCTGCGATGAAGAATAGGTGCGCCAAAAAGTGGCGCGTTAAGTTGATATGGCGGGAGTCCCGCAGCCGGAGCGCGCGCTCAGCCAGCAACAAAGGCATCTCAGTGGTGATACCGTAGTAACGATCGTCCCTGAGATACAGGAGGTCTATATTGCGCGCGGCGATGTAGTCGGCGTTGACAATGGCGACTCGGCGCTGGTGAATCTCATCCAGCCCTACCCCGTAATCGTCCACGAGGGCGACGCCGACGATTGCGAACAGCGCGCACGCGGCCGCCGCCTGCGCCCAGAACGGCATACGGCTCAACAAGGCTAGGCGGCGGAGCGGCGGGGATAGTTGGGATAGCGTTGGCATCACGGCGGCAATTATAGCAAAGCAGGCGTTTTGGACGTCAGACGTTAGCCGGATGGCTATCGTCCCACGGTAAATTCCACGCCCCACACCCGCCCTTCGCCGCTAACGAACTGTCCCGTGCGGATGCGCTCTATTGGATAGGCGGATAATTCGCGCTCTACCACGCACTTATCGCCGGCGTATGAGCCATGGTCGGCGAACCGGAAGTCCAAGTTTTCAAAACCATGCTCGCGCCAGCCCCGCCGGCAGGTCGACCGGGTCGGCGGGAATGATGTGCAGGAAGAACCGCGCGTCCGTATCGCCCGCCTCGCAAAGTTCTTTGAGGTAAGCCAGGGTCTTGCCACGCAGATATACATCAAAGTCCGATTGGGCTACGGGCAGCCCGTAGTCGCCGGCGATGACGCTCTCATACAGCGCTTGCGCGGCGGCGTGGGCAGCCAAGTCAATGTCCGCGCGCCATATCACTTCGCCTTTCACGCTCTGGCCGGTTCTTATGCGGGCGATCGGGTAGTCGGGCAAGAACTGCCGGTTGAGGCACTTGCCGTCAAAGAAGACGAGATGGCCTGAGTCGCGGTTCTCAAAGCCAAACTCGCGACTGCGGGCGGGCAGGTCGGCGGGGTTCGCGGGAAAGAAGTGCAAGAATATCTTCATGAAATTGGCGTTTGATTCCGGCGGCGAGCAATCCCCATTGAGATAGTGCAACTCGCCGTTATTGATATAGATCTCAAAATCCGAGCGCGCGAGCAGGAGTTCCGTTTGCGGCGGCGGCGGCGTATGCCGCGCGGTAGTGATCTAGGTAGGCGTCGGAGTTCGGCGCGACGGTGAACGCGATGGGGTTGCCATATGCCTGAATGGTATGAAACATCGGCGGGCGCGGCTCGTTAGGCATATAATCGACGGGCTGGTAAAAGTAAAAGTCAACCTCGCCCTTGTTAGAGAAATCGATGCGCTCCCTATCGCTTGAAGGCAGTATCGCCGCGCCGTTTGTGGTTTCTTGGCCAGACGCGCAGCGTGTCATTCGGGGTAGATATCGAGTAGATACTCCAGCGATTGCCGTTGCGCCACATGCCAATAGTCCATATCGTACAGCTTGGCGAGCGCGCCGGGCGTCTTGGTGTCCACTAGCGCGTTGAAATAGGACCTGCTGATGGGGATGCAGCGCCGCCATAGCGGTCAGCGTGGTTATCAGCCCAACGCCGGCTATCCCATACGCCAGCGTCTGCCGCGCCATATGCAAGCGGACACAGCCGCGAACCAAGCCGGGCAATCGCGCCGCAACTCCCCCCGCCATCTCTTTCGCCGCGCCGCCGCCAGCAAGCGATCTCAATCCGATCGCCGCAAGCAAGCAGAACGGCGCCCAAAGAAAGTGCATATGCCGCCAGCCGTTGTAGAGATTGGATTCCAGCGCGATAACCACCGCCACAGGCAGCGCAATGCAACCCAGCAGCAGTATGCGAAAGCGGATTTCGCGGTCGCGCAGCGCGGCGAGAGGGCGCATGATTGCCTGCCGGCAGACTGCCGCGGATCCCAAAGCGCCCAGCAGCAACGTCGCCGGCGGCGAGGTTATCGCAAACCATACCGGGATGTAATTCCACGGCACGGCGTCAGACCTGTAAAGCTCGCCCATAAACAGGTTCACAGGATTGTTGGGATTTTGAGACAGCGCGCGGACGCCCTCAATGAGCCGCAGCGGGTTCTCCCAGTAGTATGGGTGGATGATGTACGCCGTCGCCAGCGCCGCCGCCAAGAACGCCGCGCTTGTAAGCAGGATACGCATGCGCTCCGCCCTGCCCGCCTGCCATAAGTCCGGCGCGCGCATAGCGAGTATCATCGGCGGCAGCATCAGCCCGAACACGCGCAGGTTTATCCGCCCAGCCCACGCCCTATGCCGCACAGCAGAAACGCGCCAAGCGTATCCTTGCGAAAGGCGCGATGCGTGAGATATAACGCGATGGCCAGCAGCGCCGCGAAAGGGATGTCCCTGGTGTTGATGAAAGAGTGAACGTAAAGGCGAGGATGCAGCAGGAACATCAACATAGCCAGCAGCGCAACCCATCTGCTACCCGTCATCAAATAGGCGAGCATCCCTAACACAAAACCGCCCGCTATAAATAACAAGTGCGTCAGCAAATGGCGCATCAAGTAGATGTGGCGGGTGTCTTGCAGGCCGGGCGCGCTCTCCGCCAGCAACAAGGGCATTTCAAGGGCGACGCCGTAGAATCTATGGGCAATGTTCTCATCGGACGCTAATTCGCTGATGTCGCCGGTGGCGATGTAGTCGGCGTTGAGGCGCGCGATGTGGCGCTGGGTACTCTCATCCAAGGACACCCCATAGTCGTCCAGTACGACTACGCCCACCACCGCGAACAGCGCGCACGCCGCAAGCGCCTGCGCCCAAAATGGGATGCGGCGCAACAGGGCTAGGCGGCGGCGCAACGGGGATAGTTGGGATACTTTTGACATCACGGCGGCAATTATAGCAAGGCGAGCGCGGGGGTGTCAGGCGTTAGGCAAGCGGATTACCGCCCCATGTCGAACTCCACGCTCCATACCCTACCCTCGCCGCTGACGAACTGCCCCGTGCGGATGCGCGCGATAGGGTAGGCGGGCAAGGGCTGTCTGTGCATACACTTGCCGTCAATGAATGCGGCGGCATGGTTGTCGAGCCAAAAGTCGCGGTTCTCAAAGCCAAACTCGCGGCTGGCGGCGGGCAGATCGGCGGGATCTACTGGGACGATGTGCAGGAATATCCGCGAGTCGGCGCGGCTTGGCGCGGGCGGCGGGCAATCCGCGCTGATGTAGTAGAGCGCGTCGTCGTAGGGCGTAGATGTCAAAGGCGGCGCTGGCGAGCAAGTCGCCGTTTGCGGCGATGTCGGCGTATGCGTCGTGGTAGGCGGCGCGGTACGCGGCGGCGTCCTTGGCAAAAACGCCCGCGATAGCGCTGCCATATGCCCGGACGGTGTGAATCAGACGCTGCTCCGGTACTCTCAGCGCATCTATGCGCGGGTGAACGTAGATTTTCTTCTCTCGAGTGTTTTTTGTTAACGGCAGATCCAGTAGATATTCCCGCATTAGAAATAAATCCGCCAGATGAAAATCCGCCGCGTGCCGGCTGTCCGAAGATATAATGCGGTCCCTATCTTCTTGAGGAAGCATTACGATGAGCCTACCTTGATACTTAGGCCAGACGCGCAACTCGTCGTCAGGGTATCGCGCGAGCAGATACTCCAGCGATTGCCGATGCGCCAGCCGAAGGTAGTCCATATCGTACCGAATGGCAAGCGCGTCGGGCGTCTCGGTATCTACTAGCGCATTGAAATAGACATGCTCATGGGGATGCAATGCCGCCATAGCGGTCAGCGTGGTTACCAGACCCGCGCCCACGACGCCATATGCCAGCCCTCGCCGCGCCATATGCAAGCGGCCTCCGCCGTGAATCCATTCGGGCAGCCGCGCTCCAATCTTCCAAATACCCCCCCCATACTAATGTTCGCAATGTGATGCAACCCGACCGCCGCAAGCAAGCAAAACGGCCCCCACAAAAAGTACATATGCCGCCAATCGTTGTACAGGTTGGCTTGCAGGATGATGGCAACCGCGACAGGCAGCGCTATGCAGACGAGCAACAATATCCGAAAGAGGGTTTCACGGTCGCTGAGGGCGCGAAGAGGGCGCGCGATTGTCTGCCAGCAGACCGCCGCCGCGCCCAAAGCGCCAGCGCCAGCGTCAGCGGCGGCGCGGTTATCGCAAACCACACCGGAATGTAGTTCCACGGCACGGCGTCAGACCTGTAAATCTCCCCCATAAACAGATTTCCTGACTATGACCGGATATTGGGACAGAACGCGGACGCCCTCAAC